>CAVGQQ010000024.1:0-47213 GCA_963631525.1 bacterium | reverse complement strand
TAGTAAATCTGCTGTAGATTCAACTTTAAAATGTTTTATTTTCTTTCTGATAAGTCAGCCGCTTGTTTATTTAATCCAGGTTCCGTTTAACAGTTTGGGGGTTGGGATATTTGTTTACTATAAATATTGGTTTATTTGGACGATACTCACTATTCCGATGGGATTTATAGGATACTATATAAAAAAGGATAAATGGTGGGGAATATTAATATTAACACCAATTTTGTTATTATTGGGAGCAGGTTCTTACTGTGAGTATTTGAAAGAAACATTATTTAATTTTCCGTACCATTTATTAACAACATTATTTTGTTTAATAACAATGCTGTTATATCCATTGTGTTTATTTAACAACAAGAAGAATAAAATAATATCATTTGTAATCAGTGTAGTAGCTGTTGCGGTTTTTACAATTATGGCATTTACCAATAGAAAAGTCTATAATGCTACTCTTTTAGCAAGTGGAAGTATAGAAAATATTATATTTGATGAAAATTGCGATGTATACTTGGAAAAAGATTTAGGGGAAGTATATATCAGGTATGAAGAAGGGATAGAAGATTATCTGATAGAAGGTGATTTTGTAAAAGCAGGTAAAACAGATTTGGTTTTAGTAGATGAAAATGGAAATAAAACTGTATTTGAGATTAATGTTGGAAATGATACGTTTGACTTTAATAAAAAATAATACAGAATAATACAAGCATTAATATGTAATAGTTCAAAAGAAGAAAACAAAAGACTGGGTCATGGATGATGAGTGGTATATTAGAAAGAAATGAAAATCAAGCATGAACTACGAAAACATTTTACAATTTAAGGGAACATGGCGTGTGTATCAGGCGCGGGTGCTGGATCGGGCGGAGCATTATGTGCGGGATGGCAAGATTCATATTGTGGCGGCTCCGGGTTCGGGAAAGACTACGCTTGGGATTGAACTGATACGCAGGCTGCAGGGAACGGCATTGGTGCTTGTGCCGACCATTACGATCCGGGAGCAGTGGATCGCGCGGATCAAAGAGGCATTTTTGTGTGATGGCGTGGACGCGGAAGCGTATCTGTCACAGAGTCTGAAAAATCCGCGTGCAATCACAGTGACTACATATCAGGCTTTGCACAGTGCCATGACGCAGATACAGGATGGAGAGGAAGATTATAAGGGATTTTCCCTGTTTCAGGTCTTGCAGGATGCAAAGGTAGATACGCTTTGTCTCGACGAATGCCATCATCTGCGAAGTGAGTGGTGGAAATCACTGGAAAGCCTGAAGGAGAATCTGACAGATGTAACGACGATTGCGCTTACGGCGACACCGCCATATGATTCGACACCTGCCATGTGGAACCGTTATATCGCGATGTGTGGCGAGATTGATGAGGAGATCACGACACCGGAGCTGGTGAAGGAGGGAAGTCTCTGCCCGCATCAGGATTATGTGTATTTCAATTATCCGACAAAGCAGGAAGAAGCAGAAGTGATGCGGTATATGCAGGCGCATCCAGACTGTGAGGAATTAGATCCGGAGATAGAGAAGCATCTGACGAATTCACTTGGGAAGATTGAAAGCATCCGTCAGATTACACAGCATGAATATGCATCGCTTCGAGGAAAGCTGCATATGCTGATCCTTACGGATTACATAAGAAAGGAACATGAAAAGTCAATCGGAAACTGGGAAGCAGATGTGAATCTGCTTGGGGTGCTGCCGCTCTTTGAGAATCTTCGACGGGATGCACAGGATACATGGTCGGACATGCGGCTTGGCGTGTTATGTGGAAGTATCATTGTGATACCTGCTGAGGCGAAGGAAGCTCTATCAAAAACTGTGGGTGATGCGGGCAAGGTGACATTCTCGAAGCTTGGAAGTCTGCCGGAGACGGAGTATGTGAAGGCATCCGCGGTTGGTGACTCGCATTTCCTGATACCGGCGGTAACACAGTTGTTTGCAGATGGATATATACAGGTGTTGATCGGTACGAAATCATTGCTTGGCGAAGGCTGGGATTCGCCGTGCATCAATTCCCTGATCCTTGCAAGTACCGTTGGCTCGTTTATGCTTAGTAACCAGATGCGTGGCAGGGCGATCCGCATATGGGACAGAGAGCCTGATAAGACAAGTAATATCTGGCATCTGGTGTGCTTAAAACCGTGGTATGAGAGTTCGTTCGGAACCAGACCGGAAACAAGTGAAGATTACCGGATGCTTACCAGACGAATGGAACATTTCCTAGGACTGCATTACGCCGAGGATGTGATTGAAAATGGTCTGGCTCGTCTGTCAATCATACAGAAACCATTTACAAAGGCAAATGTAGCGAACATGAATGCGACGATGCTTGCCTTATCGAAGGAGCGGAGTCGTTTGCGGGAACGTTGGAACCGTTCGCTCACGATCTATCCGAAGATGGAGGTCGTGACAGAGGTAAAGGTGCGGGATAAAGCGGTGCCAAGGGCTGCGTTTCATGATGCAGTTGCAAAGATGATATTTTCAATATTTCTGTTGTGTGCTGCGTGGTATATGGCGGCGCAGACAGGTGCGAAAACCGGGAGTGCGTGGCTTGGAACGCTGGCCGGAATATTTACACTGGTGGGACTGGGGATGCTTTCGTTCTGCTTCCCGAAGATGTTTATGCTTGGAAGTCCGTATGAACGGTTGAAGACATTTGGTAAAGGAATTCGGAAGGCGCTGGAGAAACAGAAGCTTTTGGATATGCCGGATAGTACAGTTGTGACGGAGACGCCAGAGGCGTATAAACATGTCGTATATCTGCAAGGCGGAAGCGGAAGAGATGGCGCGCTTTTTTCCCGGTGTGTGAATGAGTTTTTTGCACCGATCGAGAATCAGAAATATATCTTAGCCAAGCATGGCAGACAAAGAAGCAATGATCGTTTTTTTGCAGTGCCAGATTGCTTTTCAGTAAAGAAGGAACAGGCGGAGCAGTTTACAGAATGCATGCGTCCGTATATTGGTGTGTATGATTGTGTTTATACTCGGACAGGAAAGGGAAATGTTCTGTTGGAGGAAGCACGGAAGGTTGCCTATGCCAATCAGGAAGCACGCTGCAGTACACAGCGGAGGGTAAAAGGAAGAAAGTAGAAAGATTGGAGCCGATGAATTATAGATTGACGATCAGCTACGATGGTACGCGGTATCATGGCTGGGAAAGTAAAAAAGAAGTGGATACGATCGAAGGAAAGCTGGAAGCGGTCTTTGCGAGGATGACGGATCAGGATGTGAAGATTCATGGCGCGGGAAGAACCGATGCAGGTGTGCATGCGAAAGGCATGGTTGCTAGCGGATTCTTAGATACCACGCTTACGCCGGACGAGATCAAGGCATATGCGAATCATTATCTGCCGGATGATATCTGTGTCAGGGATGTTGCAGTGGCATCCGAGCGGTTTCATGCAAGACTCAATGCCAAGGGAAAGGTGTATCAGTATACCTGCTATATTGGGGATGAAAAGCCGGTGTTTGACCGGATGTATACATGGGTGTTACCGGAATGGGTTACGAATGGGACACCTGACCGGAAAACAGATATAGAACTGATGCAAAAGGCAGCAGGCTACCTGGTCGGCACGCATGATTTTAAGAGCTTCTGTGGGAATAATAAGATGAAGAAATCCACGGTGCGGACAATCTATGATATTGTGATTACAGAAGAAAATGGATATCTGCGGATGACATTTCATGGAAATGGCTTCTTACAGAATATGGTTCGGATACTGACTGGGACGCTGTTAGAGGTTGGTTATGGACGTAAAAGGGCAGAAGATATGGAAGCGATACTTGCTGCCTGCGACAGACAGATGGCAGGTCCGACGGCACCGCCACATGGGCTTACGCTTCTGGAAGTGGAATATTGAGGAAGACGAATGGAATTTAATGCCCGCTATGTAAAGGGCGAGGATATGCCGCAGCGGAGCCGTTGCCCGATGTAAGAGCTAATATATATGATATGTGACAGGGGGACACTCTTCGTGACAAAAGAAACGTCCCCAAGACCGGTGCAGAGATGTACCGGTTTTTTCTTGACAACAAAAAATCAAAGTGATATTATTTTGATATCAAAATAAAACATGGATTGATTCAAAGGGAGGAATTGATTATGGAAGAGAAAATTTATACAACAAAGCGAAAAGGCATTGCAGTGTTGCTGACGGTTGTATTCGTTTATCTGATTGCGATTGCAGGTACTGTATTCGGAGCTGTAAAGTATGAGGATTCCGCAGAAGCAGGCTGTCTGGTACTCATGATTGTCTCTATCGTCGTGTTATCACTTGGATGGTTCCCGCTGATCGGACTTCGCGTACTGAAGCCACAGGAAGCGTTGGTTCTGACATTGTTCGGTAAGTATGTCGGTACGATCCGCGAGGCAGGTTTTTATTTTGTGAATCCATTCTGTACAGCAATCAATCCGGCAGCGACAACGAAGCTTGCACAGAGTGGCGATATCCAGACAGCAGCGAAGAGTGCATTTTCTATCTCTGCGGATGGTACATCTGTATCGGTCGATGGTGGTGCATCAGGAAAGAAGATTTCATTAAAGGCAATGACACTGAACAATGGCAGACAGAAGATCAACGACTGTCTCGGTAACCCGGTGGAGATCGGTATTGCAGTTATCTGGCGTGTAACCGATACAGCAAAGGCGGTTTTCAATGTTGATAACTATAAGGAATATTTATCCCTGCAGTGTGACAGTGCTCTTCGTAATATCGTGCGTGTCTATCCATATGATGTCGCACCGAATGTTGACACAACCGGTGACGGTGTAGCGGATGAAGGAAGTCTGCGTGGCTCTGCCGAGGTGGTAGCTTCCAGAATCCGTGACGAGATCCAGAGCAAGGTCAATGAGGCAGGACTCGAGATTGTGGAAGCAAGAATTACATATCTTGCATATGCACCGGAAATTGCATCTGTAATGTTGCAGCGGCAGCAGGCATCTGCTATTATAGATGCCAGAAAGATGATCGTAGACGGAGCGGTTGGAATGGTAGAAATGGCGTTAGAAGAATTAAATAAAAAACAGGTCGTTGATTTGGATGAGGAGCGAAAGGCAGCTATGGTTTCAAATCTCTTGGTAGTTTTGTGCGGCAACCATGATGCGCAGCCAATCGTGAACTCAGGAAGCTTATACTAAATGGCAGCAAAAAAACAGATTCCGCTCCGCTTATCGGAAAAACTGTATGCCGATATTGCCGCATGGGCAGAAGATGACTTTCGATCTGTCAACGGACAGATTGAATATCTCCTATCCGAGTGCGTGAGACAACGGAAGAAAGATGGAAAATATGTCTCTGAAGAGATTGACGTTCCACCGGAACTGGATATCAAATAATATATGGGGCATCTGCGGATGCCCTATTATATTATGGAGGGTGTTGAGATATGAAAAGTTACATTACGAAGAAACATATAATTGTGGAGATAGTATCCTATGTCTTGATGTGGGCATCCATTGTGATCGGTATTCTATGGTCTGCAAAGCTGCCGAAGGAAGTGGCAACACATTTTGACGCAGCTGGAAATGCAGATGGATATGGATCTCCGTATTCCTTCTTATTTTTGCCAGTCATCATGCTCGTCTGCTGTGGCATCAGTAGTCTGATTTTACATTTTATGCCAGCCAATCTGTGGAACATGCCAGTGAAAGTAAAACCGGAACATGCGGCGCGGGTGTACAGAGACGTTGTCTGGATGATGGTGGGAATGGAGTTTATCTTTGGTGTATTTACGCTTTATTGCACGATAACCTCCTACATGCAGAAGATGAATGGCATGCTTGCAGCAACATTTATATTCATGGCAGTTTTATTTGGAATTATCATATGGTGTATTGTCGCCTGTGTGCGGCATAACCGGTAGGGTTTAACGAAAACTTAACATGAGAATTACATAGTGCAGATAGATTCGAAACGCGGTAACTGATACTTTATAGATAAGATCACATAGTTTAATAGAACGATGTATGGTTTTAGTGACAATTGGAATTGGAGAATTCAATGAATCAGAAGCGGTTTCGAACAGGACATCTGAATGATATAGTAAAGCAGGAGCATCGTACATGGTTGATTTTTCCGATCATCATGGGGGTGCTCTTGCTTCGTTATGGATGGGAAATTTTTACTGTGTCCGAGACACAGATGCTGCTTCCGAATGCATTGGGATTTTTAATAATCACATTTCTGATTGCACTGGTGCTTGGATGTATCCCTTTTTATATTCGTAAGGCAAAGCTGCTGGGGGCGAAGAAAGAACTGCTTTCAAATTGTACCTTTGTGACGATGCAGGATCTTGATTATTACCGGGATAAACTTATCGGACTGACACCGGGAGAAATCAGTTTACTTGAAGATTTGCAGATTGAGGAAGAAAAGGATCTTGGCGCGTATATTCTCTGGTATGAGTATCTTGGATTGATTCGGGAAACGGAAGATGGGTACATACAGGGAGATCCCAAGCTGGGTGCGAATGAAAAGCTGCGGGAGAGTGACTACTTTCTGATTGACAAGCTTCTGGAAGGAACGACAAAGAGGCATCTGCCAGAATGGAAACAACAAGTCGTGGCAGAAGCGAGAGAGGATGGTTTTCTGAAGAAACGAAGCGGAATCCTTCCATCTGTGATTGACCGTCATGCGAAGAAGCTTACGTTTTTATGGGGAACCCTTTTGATGATCTGTATATTCCTGATTTCATCTGGCATAATGGAGTCGGCGATGCAGGGAGCATATGGCAACATCACATTTCCATTGTCAGATCAGGTATTCTGGTTTGGCAGGAGATTGAACTGGATGATGGAATGTATGAATACGATAAGTGGTAAGGCAAATGAGGTCGAGTTGATGATCCGCACGCCGCATCTGCTTTCGACGATGGCACTTTGTTTTACTATATTTGCACTTTTCTTTTTACTTTTGCTGGTACCGTTTTTATATCTGAAAATGCGGAACAGCCAGTTGCCAGAGCGTGTTGATTATGTGCGGACAGAACGCGGAAATGAATATGCGGAATATATCTGGGGCATGAAGAATTTTATTCACGATTATTCGTATCTGAATGAGGCTGAGAAGGGTGCGCTGGCTTTGTGGGATGATTATTTGATCTACGCAGTTTTGCTGGAAGAGAATACACAGATACAAAAAGAAATTATGGCGCATATGGAGGAAAGGATGAAGAAATGATGGATGGAGCATGGATAATAAGAGTCGTAATTATGGCTGTCGTATTAGTATTGGTAATCATGACGATCTGTATATGTAATCAGTTTATGGTATTAAAGACGCGGGCGGAGAATCAGGCGTCACAGATTGATATTCAGCTTGCCAGACGGGCGGATCTGATTCCGAATCTTGTGGAGATTGTAAAAGGGTATGCAAAGCATGAGAAGGAAACGCTCACAGCCGTGGTAGAGCTTCGAAACCGGATGGCATTGTCAGATACGAGAGCTGAGCGGTATCAGGCAAGTGTTGATCTGAATCAGGCATCCCGTCAGGTGTTTGCAGTGGCAGAACAATACCCGGAATTAAAGGCGAATGCAAACTTTCTGCAGTTGCAGACAGAGCTTGCGGAGACCGAAGACCGTGTGAGTAAGGCAAGACAGTTTTATAACGATGCGGCAACAAAATACAATATCGAATTGCAGATGTTTCCGAAGTCTGTTCTGGCAAAGGCATTTCATCTTTCGAAGCTTTCTTTGCTGGAATTTGGAAAGATAGACAATTTATAGAATCTGAATAAGAAACCTTATGAAAAAAGTGGAAAATATATCCACTTTTTTTCTTTTATGTTAGAATATAGATTGCGACGGTTGTGTCTGTACATGCCGGTATTATGTAACAAACAGGAGATGAAACATATGAAGCTATCATTGGCGCATACATTGCGGCACTATGATAAAAAGAATATAGGAAAAGATATCTTAGCGGGACTTATCATCATGGCAGTTTCTATCCCGATCTCGATGGGATACGCTTTGATTGCGGGTCTTCCCGCTGTGTATGGTCTGTATGGATCGGTGTTCCCGATTCTGGCGTTTGCGTTACTTTCAACATCGCCGCAATTCATATTTGGGGTGGATGCGGCCCCGGCGGCTTTGATCGGTTCCGCACTTTTAACCTTGCATGTGGAGGCAGGTTCGGAAGAAGCGATGGCAGTTGTTCCAGTGCTTACATTCTTCGTTGCGGTGTGGCTGCTTGCTTTTTCCTTTATGAAGGCAGGAAAGCTGGTCAATTACATATCAGCTCCGGTCATGGGAGGATTCATCACAGGTATCTGCTCGACGATCATTCTCATGCAGGTGCCGAAGATCCTTGGCGGTACGGCAGGAACCGGAGAGTTTTTTGAACTGGCAAAGCATATTGGACAGACGGCAAAGCATGTGAATGTGCCATCGATCATCTTAGGTGTGGCATCGCTTACGATCCTGCTCGTGGCGAAGAAGCTGGTTCCGAAATTTCCGATGGCAGTTATACTGATGGCAGCAGGAGCCTGCTATACGCGGTTTGGAAATGTGCGGGAGCTTGGAATCCAGACACTTTCGAAGGTAGAGACAGGACTTCCGAAGTGGCAGGTGCCGGATTTCTCGGCAGTTTCAATACGGGAGGCGGTGACAGTCAGCCTGTCAGTAGCGGTTGTAATTATGGCGGAGACATTGCTTGCAGAGAATAATTTTGCACAGAAAAATGGCTACCGTATCGACGATAATCAGGAAATCTTTACGTTCTCTATTGGAAACTTTCTTGCAGCCTTTACCGGGTGCTGTCCAATCAATGGTTCTGTATCCCGTACAGCGATGGGCGAGCAGTACCAGGGAAAGACACAGCTTACCTCACTTGTCGCAGGACTTTCCATGATCGTGCTTTTGCTGTGCGGAACGGGATTTATCCAATATCTGCCGATTCCGGTGCTGACAGCGATCGTGATATCGGCATTGCTTGGTGCGACGGAGTTTGATCTGATGGCGCGGCTCTGGAAGGTCAGCCGGACGGAATGCATGATTTTTGTGGGTGCATTTCTAGGTGTGATTCTGCTTGGTACGATCAATGGTGTTTTGATTGGTATTTTGCTTTCCTTTGCGGAGGTCATCATCCGAACAGCGAAGCCATCGACCTGTTTCTTAGGAATCCAGCCGGGGCATCGGCATTTCCGGGATCTGAAGGAGAGCAGCCAGATTCATGCATTATCTGGTGTGGTGATTTACCGGTTCAGCAGCAATCTGTTCTTTGCAAATGTGCAGGTACTGAAAAATGATATCGAGGATCATATCAAGCCGGATACGAAAGCGGTGATTCTTGATGCAGGTGGAATCGGAAGTCTGGATATCACAGCGGCAGACTGCCTGAAGCGGCTGCATCAGTCCTTGAAGGAAAAGGGCATCCGGTTCTATATGACCGAGCATATTGCAGATGTGAATGAACAGCTTAGAAAGCTTGGTCTTGGGTATCTGATCGAAGAAGGCTTTGTACGGAGAACCATTCATATCGCGCTGAAAGATATGGGAATCAACCGCCCGTATCCGCTGGAGGATGGCGTGGATAATGAGGAGCGCAGTGCGTCGCGGAAACGAGCAGATAACCGGGTGCAGGAGTTCGTGTGGGCGTTCGGCTCCGATGCCGAAAAGCAGATGGAACGTCAGATCGAAAAGCAGATTGCACAGTTGAAGGAGACTGGTGATATCGAGGATTTGCTGCATGGACGATGGGCGCATATGGAGGAGCTTGACGAGGACGAGTGGCTGGAACATTTGGAGGAACATCTGAAGGAGATCGTCAATGTATCTGGTAAGGATGAGCATACCCTTGCAATGCAGATCGAAGAACACCGGAAGCAGGTACATGACCGGATTGCAAAGAATCATCCAGAGCTTGCAGAACGCTTCAAGGAGCGCAGGCATGTGCTGGATGAGCATCTGAAGGAACGGCATCCGAAGGTGTACGAGCTTGTATTGCAGTCACGAGAGAAGAATGACCAGAAGCACTGATTGCGTATATGCTGGAGATGCTGGAATTCTGCTTTGATGATTCGTGTAAAACAGATTGAAACGAACCGGTAACTATGCTAAAATACATATAATTATGTGGCAGGCAATGAACATACATATGAGATTTAGGTTGCTGGCAGCCCGAAAAACAGGAGGATTTATACAACATGGAACAGTATAAAGAGCAGTTTATTGAATTTATGATCGATTGTAACGTATTGAAGTTTGGTGATTTCGTGACAAAGAGCGGAAGAAAGACACCATTTTTTGTAAATACAGGATTTTACAGAACCGGTTCCCAGTTAGCACGTCTGGGCGAGTATTATGCAGAGGCAATCAAGGACAAGTTCGGCTTTGATTTCGATGTATTGTTCGGACCAGCATATAAGGGAATTCCGCTTTCTGTAGCTACAACGATGGCAATCGCAAATAAATATGATGCGGATATCCGTTACTGTTCAAACCGTAAGGAGATCAAGGATCATGGCGATAAGGGAATCCTCCTTGGAAGCCCGATCAACGATGGCGATAAGGTTGTGATCATCGAGGATGTAACAACTGCAGGCACATCCATTCAGGAGACACTTCCGATCGTGAAGGCACAGGGCGATGTTGATGTTCTTGGACTCGTTGTATCCGTTGACCGTATGGAGCGTGGTCAGGGTGAGAAGAGTGCATTGATGGAGATCGAGGAAAACTATGGATTAAAGACAACCGCGATTGTAACGATGGCGGAGGTTGTAGAGCATCTGTACAACAAGCCTTATAAGGGAAAGGTTGTAATCGATGATACCTTAAAGGCAGCGATTGATGCATATTATGAGCAGTATGGCGTAAAATAGTTTTATTGCAGGTATGGGAGGTCAGAAGCATGGAGAAGTTATATCATAAGCTCAATACAATTGGAATCAGCAATCTGGTTATGGGAATTGTGACAATTATTGTAGGTGTTGGTGCCGGTGTGACGATGATCGTAAATGGTGCCCGCCTGATCACAGGCAAGAAAGACATCACATTTTAGTGAGATTGTGAAAAATAAGTGAACTTCTGGAATTGAATTGACAGAGCTTTTAAGAGTATGGTACAGTTACCATACTCTTTTTTTAACAACAAAAATTACATCTTTTTCATTGACGGTAGACATAGGAGATGGAATCCATCAGATTTCTGCATATGGTAAGGTATGGAGGAATTAGTATGTTTATTTCGTTATGTAAAAAAATCACGCAGCAATTAAAGGCAAAGAAAGCATGGAGACAGGTGCTCGCATATGGGATACTTGCGTTTTTGATCATGCAGTGTTATGTGCTTCCGTTTGCATCGGAAAATACGGAGGCATGGGAATCTGTCGCTACGATCGGAGATGCGACATGGACCAATGCGGTTCCACAGGAAAAACAGACAGATGCAGAGGAAGAGACATTTGCGGAATCATCGGAAGCCGTGCAGAGTGTATCGCCAAGTGTGTATTATCAGGCACCGGATACATCCAATGCATTTGTCGCATACGCGATGACGATTCCGAAGGGAAGCGGAAAAAATAGGGATAATATGTGTGCCACTTATGTAGCACAGGCGTTGTCTGGTTTTTATGGAGATCAGGCAGCTGTACAGGGAAGCACGCTTGTCTCACAGATCTCGGAAACACTGGATGCCAGTGAGAATTGGGAGCGCGTCTATGCAGACGCAAACTGTTTTCCGAAGGATAAGACGGAGGCAGAATATGATGCAATTTACGACCGGCTGACCAATGCAGGCGATGTCATCTGTTTTGTAAATGGAAAGCTGGATGGGTATGTACATTGTGCAATTTCCGGAGGAGGAACCTCGTTGATCGGACATTTGTATAGCTCTGGCTGGGATTCCCTTCGGGCCTGTTATTATCTGGATAATGCCGTGGATGTGCGGAAGCAATGTTCCGGGATGATCGTTTATCGTCTGAAGGCGCGTCCTAAGACGGGAACGATACGCATTTGCAAAAGCTATAATGAAGAAGTTTATAAGACGAATCCGAAGTTATATGATGTAGCGGGGGCGAATTATGCAGTCTATGCGAGCTATGAGGATGCAAAACGCAATCAGAATGTGAAAGGATATTGCTATATTGAGCCGGGGGAAAACGGTGCTTTGGCAGAGGATAATGTCTCTTGTTCTGCACGTACAAAGCCAAACGAACAGGGTACGATTGTACAGTTTTCTGAAGGTACATATTATATCCGGGAATGGAATGCACCGACAAATGGAGGCTGGAAGATAGATCCGAAGATCTACAGCACGAAAATCTATGCAGGAAAACGGACAACACTCGGATTGCCAAGAGATGCGGCAGCAAAGCCTCTGGAGCTGAAAGCAGAGACAGATTATTATGATGCGCGGATGCTTGGACCGGAAGAGGAGTATTTGGCGAAGCTCAGGCTGACAAAGAAGACGGAGGAAAACTATGAGGCTTTTCTTTCTGAACATCCGGAGTATAGTTTTGAAGGAATCGAATATGCGGTCTATGCTGTTTCGGCAAATGGGAGTGAGGATACATCCACACGTGTAGGCATGTTCCAGATGGATAAGAATGGTGTAGGTGTCGTGAAGGAATGCGCGCACGACACAGACTGTGTGGGTGATACAGAGATGCAGCTTCGGATTGGCTGGTACATGATCCGGGAGGAAAAGGCGAACGAATATATGCTGCTTGATGATACACCTGTCTGGGTACAGATCCAAAAAGATCAGACAACTCCGATGGAAGTTGTTGTAACGGATGAAGTAAATATTCTTCATTTCCGTGGAGATCTCAGCTTCACCAAGACCGATGAACATGGGACTCCACTTGCAAATGTTGCGTTTTCTATTTCGGATACAAAGGGAGAATCCCACATCGTCTGGACGGATGAAAATGGCTATTACTCTACGGCAGCTTCCTATATTCCACATTCGTATCATACGAATCAGGAAGACTTAGGGGCGGGCATCTGGTTTGGACAGGCAGACGTCGACGATACAAAAGGGGCATTGCCATATGGAACGTATTACATTGAAGAGATTCGCTGTGAAGCAAATAAAAATAAGTATCGAAATGCCGAGAAGATCGAAGTATCCATACAGGAGGATGGTGCACATATCGAGTTGGGAACGATTGTAAATGAGTTATTTCCACAGATAAAAACGAAGGCAGGCTTTGAAAATCCAATCGTCAATATACAGGCAAAAGGGACGCTTGTGCCATGCAAGGATATCGTATCGTTTGAGAATCTGGAGATTGGTCATACCTACACGATTTCGGGAGAAGCACGCTGGAAAAAGGATGGAACTGTTCTGGAGCAGCCATATATGGTAAAGAACGAGCGTGTGACGTTTGTCGCGGAAAAAGCAGACATGGATGTGGAAGTAAAGTATGAGATTTTGTTTCTGGATGCATTGTGCGGAAAGGAAGTCGTGTTCTATGAGACAGTAGAAGATACGGCATATCCGGGCGAGATCGTTGCTGCACACACAGATCTTTCGGATCTAGCACAGACAATCCGTTTCCCGGAAGAGCCGACAACCACGACAACAATGGAAACGACAGAGACGACAGAGACGACAGAAACAACCGTTGCGGGGACAAGCACACAGGTGATACCACAAAAAGAACAGGAGGTAAAAACCGGAGACGAATCGAATCTGTTCCTGACGATTCTGGTTTTATGCACAAGTGCAGTTGGAATCGGAATGGGATTGGCCGGAAGAAAACGAAGTCAGAAAAAGAAATAAAAAAATGTCCCCATCGGTTTGATGGGGACGACCGTTCTTAATCATGTAAGGATTTATGCTTGCTCAAAAGCTCGATAAAATCAGTAGAATTTAAAGGCTTGGAGAAGAGGTAACCCTGCAATGTATCGCAGAACTGATTCTGCAGAATCTGTAGCTGCTCGTTATCTTCCACCCCTTCTGCAACAACGGAGATATCCATCTTGTGTGCCAGATTAATGATGGAATCTGCGATGCAGCGATCCTTCTCATTGCTGCAGATACCATCGATAAAGGATTTGTCGATCTTTAATGTATCAATTGGTATCTGGGTCAGATAGTTGAAAGAAGAGTAGCCGGTTCCAAAATCGTCTAAGGCGATGGAACAACCAAGCTCCTTCATTTGATTGATCAGCTTTAAGTTGTGGTCAAACGAATTCATCAGGACACTTTCCGTAATCTCGATTTCAAGGTGCTTTAAATCCATACCTGTTTTTTCAGGGATGTTCCGGATGATGTCGATCAGGTGGTCATCCTTTAACTGTGTTGTGGATACATTGACGGATACACGGAGTGGACCAAATCCACTCTTGATCAGCACCTGATTGAAATTGCATGCCTCGATCAATGCCCATTCACCAAGGATGTTGATGATACCGGTTTCTTCTGCAATCGGAATAAATTCAGCAGGAGAGATAAAGCCAACCAGCTCAGATTCAATACGCATCAGCGCTTCATAGCCGGTAACCTGTCCACTTTCCACATTGACCTGCGGCTGATATTGTAAGTAAATTTCGTTCTTATCGATAACATGTGACAGGATATCTGCAAGATCATTTTTCCGGTTGATATCGTCCTCCATGTAGCTGTCGAAGAAGCGGTAGCTGTTTTTACCGGAATTTTTCGCATTGTACATCGCGATATCTGCGTTTTTTATCAATTCGCTTACAGTCAGTCCGTTGTTCGGGAAGACTGCGATACCGACACTCATGGAAACCACTGCGGTTTCATCATTCAAGATGAATGGATGATGTACGACATTGACAAGCTGGCCTGCAAAGTTCTCCAGATCATCCACGGTATCAAAGCAGTTCTTTAAGATCAGGAACTCATCACCGCCGTTTCGTGCTAGAATATCATCAGAAGCGATACATGAAAGCATCCGGTCGGACACATCCTTTAACAGAAGGTCACCATAATCGTGTCCGAGTGTATCGTTGATATTTTTAAAGTTATCCAGGTCGATAAAGAAGATGGCATGCTTGCTGGCGCCGACGCTTGCATCATGGAAGATCTCGTAAGCGTATTTCATGAAAGCAACACGGTTATAAAGTCCGGTTAAGCCATCGTGGTAGGCAAGCTGCTCGATATGTGCATAATTCTTTTTCAGCTCCTGTTCGCTGACTTCCAGTGCAGCCTTGGAAGCGGATAATTCTTTGTAGTTGTTTGAGATGATATCCATCATGCTGTTGAACATACGGGAGAGATCACCGAATTCATCTTCAGAGTTGACATCACATTTGACATCCAGATTGCCGGAAGAGGCATCTGTCATATTGTCACGCAGGGTGAAGATCGGTTCTGTGTATTTCGCGGATAAGATCCGGCTCACCCAGATGGCAATCAGCAAAATGATGATGAGTGTGATACTCATGGTGATCGGGAGTGTTGCCAGTATCTGCTGGTACTGTGTTCCCTGCTGTTTGATCAGATATAACCAGTTGGAATCAGAAAGCTTGCAAAAACCATAGATGTTTCCGAAGGAAGAGGCTTTCAGATGCCCGTATTCCTTCGCGCTGTCTGCACCGTTCAGACAATTAAAAGCCTGCGTTTCCAGTTCTCTTTGCCCGGTCAGACCGGTAGAAGTGAAGAGATAGCCGCCATCACTTGTCATGATGAACGCAGAGCCATCCTCCGGGATAAAGGAGCCAAAATACTGGGAGGTGATATTGGCGCGGATCAGACCGACGATCTGGCTTTTGATAATGATCGGGGATACAACATCGATGCTCTCGCTCTCGTCGAGTGGAGAACACTGCAAGATCTTGGTTTCTGTGATATCCTCAACCGGAATTGTCATATGTTCCTGCCAGTCATCCGTATTTTTGCTGTCAGAGCTTGTAATATAATATCCATTCACATCGTAGAGATAGTAGTTTACATTGTTGCCAGTATAATCGGAAGCGGTTGCAAACAACTCTGAGACGTTCGTATAATAAGGAGAATCATTTCCGAGTGTGACACCGTTGTAATTCTCCAGCACAAGATTCTGGATGTTTGTACCATTTGCAAGACCTTCCACTTCGGCAATCTGTGAGTTGAGCTGGGAGTGAAATCCCATGCCGTAGTTTTTTGCTAGTTCCACCGTGGACTGTGTTGCAAGATCCATGTATTTTCTATATGATAAATTGTATGTAAAGATTGTCAGAAATATAAGTGGCAGACATGCCATTAAAACAAGCGACAATCGCAAAGACTTTTGTATGGACATAACCCGTTCCCCTCAAAGTAAAGTATGTATCATGAATGTAATAGACATATTATATAGGAAAAGGAAAGAATATTCAATCATGAAAGCTCATTTTTTGCATTTGCCCGGCAGTTGCTTTTTAGTTGGAGATTGTGTATAATAATCAATGAATTATGACTTCTTGACAGAAGAGAAGAGTTACATGAAGGAGGGGCGTTATGTTTGGAGTTTATTTTGGAAAATATCTCGAAGATGTCGGTGTGTTGACACATGAGCAATATACGGAAATCGTAGAGGCAAGTCGTACAGCACGTGTGAAGATGGGATTGCTTGCAGTCAGCGAAGGACTGATGACGAAGGAACAGGCAGATGAAGTCAACCAGCTGCAGGCAATGAAGGATGCCCGATTCGGAGATATTGCAGTGGAGAAGGGTTACCTGACAGATGAGCAGGTTGGAAAGCTTCTGAAAAAGCAGGGAGATTCCTACCTTTTATTTGTACAGGCACTTGTAGAGCGCAAGCTGCTTACTTTGGAGGATATTCAGAAGTATCTGAATCATTATAAAAAGTCAGAGCGTTATACGGCACTTGAGATTGATGCGTTGAAGAGTTCCGATATCGACAAGATCATCCAGATCTTCTTAAAGGACAATCAGGTTCCGGCTGCTGTGAAGGATTATCTTGCATTGCTTGCCAGAAACATGGTTCGTTTTGTTGATAACAAGATCCGTTTTGAGCGGATTAAGCGCATTCATACTTATACAAGCAAATACATTGCAAGCCAGTGCTTTACCGGCGATTATAATCTGTTTATCGGTATCTGTAATGTCGGCACAAAGCCAATCGCGACTGAGTTTGCAAAGGAAGAGTTCGAAGTGATCGACGAGGACAGTCTCGATGCAGTCTGTGAGTTCATCAATGTATGTAACGGATTGTTTGCTTCGAAGGAATCTCTCGAGGGCGTGCATATTGATATGCTTCCACCGGAGATGTATACCGATATTACAACCATCAGTTCAGAGGGTATGATGTTCCTGCTTCCATGTTATGTGCATGGAGAGCGTGCAGACATTGTGATCTGTATGGAGACAAAGTGGAATATCAGCTAATACAGGAAAGAATAAGATAAATAAGGAGAATGATTGATCATGGCAAATATATTGATTGTAGATGATTCCAGAACATCCCGTAAAATCTTAAGAGGACTTTTGGAAGCAAACGGATATGTAGTTGTTGGTGAGGCGAAAAATGGACAGGAAGGATATGATATGTACGCACAGTACAAACCAGATCTTGTAACCATGGATATTACAATGCCAGTGATGTCTGGTGTCGACAGCCTGAAGAAAATCAAGGCTGATTTCCCAGACGCAAAGGTTGTTATGGTATCCGCAGCCGGTCAGCAGCACAATATGTTAGAGGCAGTACAGAGTGGTGCCGCAGAGTTTATTGCAAAGCCATTTGATGTAGAGACGATCAAGAACGTATTAAAGACCGTACTCGAAGGTTAAATATAAAAAACAAGTATGAAATGGTCGTATATACCCGATACGTATATATGACCATTTGTATTGTTTGAATCAAGTTAATGGAGTCGTTATAAATGATAGAGACAGTTGTATCCGTAGATCTGATGGTGGAAGAAGAACTGAAGGTGAAGAAAAATCATTTGGCACCGGATTTTCCTACGGGAGAAGAAAAGAGAATCTGTATCGTATCCGGATTATACGGGGATGAGCTGCAGGGACAGTATATCTGCTACGAGGTAATTCGCCGGATCAAGCTGGAGTATGAAAACCTGACCGGAATTGTGGATGTATATCCGGCATTAAATCCGATGGGACTGGATTCGAAAACAAGAGAGATTCCGGGTTCCGGTATTGACATGAATTCCATATTTCCAGGATCAAAGCTAGGTGCATTGGGGGAATATACGGCGTCCTGCATTTTCGATGATATCAAGGGTGCGGATGTGTGTATTGATCTGCATGCAAGTAACCTGTATGTACATGAGGTACCTCAGGTGCGTATGAATGATGACCGGGTGGATGAACTGATGCCGATTGCCAAATGTCTGAATGTCGACATGATCTGGATTCATCCAAGTAATTCTGTATTAAATGGTAGTCTTGCGTATTCCTTAAATGAAGTTGGTGTGCGCTCGGTTGTGATCGAGTCCGGCGTAGCCTATCGGATCAATCAGCAGTATTGCAATGCAATCGTGGACGGTTTGTTTGCACTGATGAAGGAGATGGGAATCTGGAGGGGAAACACGGTGACTCCAAAGAAGGTTCCGATCACAAACGATAAGGATATCCGGTATATCAATGCAGAGAGCAGTGGTATCTTTATTCCGGGAGTACAGTTATTTGCACAGGTAAAAAAGGGGGACGAGCTTGGAACGGTTGTCAACGTGATCACTGGAGCGGTGGAAGAGGTCGTGTATGCCACAGGAGATGGCATGATCTGTTCCTTGCGTGATTATCCGGTCATTGAGGAAGGTTCCCTGCTTGCAAGAATCGTGGGAGGAAACGCCTATGAATAAAGAAATTATCTTCTCTATGAACACAGCGTTTCGTGGAGAGTTTAACATTCATGGATATTCATATGGACGCGGAGATAAGGCGGCGTGTATTGTTGGATCTATGCGTGGAAATGAATACCAGCAGTTATATATGTGCTCACTTCTGGCACAGAGACTGGCAGAGATTGAAGCACAGGGGGATGTGGTAGCTGGAAAGGAAATCCTGCTGATCCCGACACTCAATTACAGTTCAATGAACGCAGAAAAGAAAAAATGGATTTCGGATGATTCGGATATCAACCGTTCTTTCCCGGGAAATATTGAGGGAACTGCGACAAGCCGGATTGCGGCAACGCTGATGGACCGCGTGAAGGATTATACTTATGGCATTCAGTTTGCAAGCTTTTATTTGCAGGGAATCTCGATTCCGCATGTGCGGATGATGGAGACGGGGACAGAGAGTACCAGTCTGGCGAATCTGTTCGGTATGCCATATGTACTGACGGGTGATACGCGTTCATTTGATACAGCGACGCTCAATTACAACTGGCAGAAGATGGGCACGCAGGCATTTTCGGTTTACTCCGCCACAACGGATACATTGGATGGCGAGAGTGCGAAGATGGCAGTCAGTGCAGTGCTCCGGTTCCTGACGCGAATGGGAATCATCCGCTATGAGAGCCATGGAGGATATATCTCAACGACATTAAAAGAGAAGGATCTTGTGTCAGTGCGTGCTGATGAGGCGGGATTTTTCCGCTGTATCGTCGGGGTAAACCAGGAGGTAAAACGCGGGCAGGTGCTTGCGGAGATCATCAACCCGATGGATGGTAATATTAAGGCTGAAGTTTTGGCACCGACAGATGGAATTGTATTTTTTGTACAAAATTCTCCACTCGTGTTCCAAAATGTGGTAATATACAAAATTGTAAGACGTATGCACCAGTAATGTGCAGAAAGTAAATTACAAAATTCAGGAGGAAAGTCATGAGCAAGGTTAGACGAATCTATGTAGAAAAGAAAGATGCTTATGCGGTTAAGGCAAAGGACTTAAAGAAGCAGTTCAAGGATTACCTTGGAATCAAAGCTGACAATGTCCGCGTCCTGACACGGTATGACATGGAAGGTGTATCAGAGGATACTTACAACAAAGCGAAGGTTACAATCTTCTCAGAGCCACCAATCGATGCCGTATATGAAGAATCATTCCCAATGAACGAGAAGGAACAGTGTTTCTCACAGGAATATCTTCCAGGACAGTTCGATCAGCGTGCGGATTCTGCAGAGCAGTGTGTCAAGCTTCTGAACGAGGAGGAGACACCGGTCATCAAGACAGCGACAACCTATGTGGTTGAGGGTGATGTGACAGAAGCGCAGATGCAGACAATCCGGGAGTACGTTGTAAACCCGGTTGATTCCCGTATCACAGACGAGACAAAGCCAGAGACTTTGGTTACAAACTTCGAGGAACCTGCAGATGTGAAGATTTTCGATGGCTTCAAGGATATGCCAGAGACAGAATTAAAGGCACTGTATGACTCTCTCGGACTTGCTATGACAATCAAGGATTTTGAGCATATACAGAATTATTTCAAGAACGAGGAGCACAGAGATCCATCTATGACAGAAATCCGTGTGCTCGATACATACTGGTCTGACCATTGCCGTCATACAACATTCTCGACAGAGCTTACAAATGTTGCGTTTGACGATGGCTATTACAAGGATGTGATCACAGAGACATACGATCGTTATGTCGGTGCGACAAAAGAAATGTACAAGGGCAGAGATGATAAGTTTGTCTGCCTGATGGATATCGCCCTTATGGCAATGAAGGAGCTAAAGAAGGCTGGCAAGCTTGATGATCAGGAAGAGTCTGACGAGATCAATGCATGCTCTATCGTTGTTCCGGTTAAGGTCGATGGCGTTGAAGAAGAGTGGCTGGTAAGCTTTAAGAATGAGACACACAACCATCCAACTGAGATTGAGCCATTTGGTGGCGCTGCAACCTGTCTGGGAGGTGCAATCCGTGATCCATTGTCAGGACGTTCTTATGTATATCAGGCAATGCGTGTGACAGGAGCTGCAGATCCTACGGTATCTTTGAAGGATACGATGCATGGTAAGCTCCCACAGAGAAAGATTGTAAAGGTTGCTGCCGAAGGTTACAGTTCCTATGGTAACCAGATTGGTCTTGCAACCGGACTTGTAAAGGAAGTATATCATCCAAATTACGTGGCAAAACGTATGGAGATTGGTGCCGTTATGGGTGCTGCTCCAAGAAGATGTGTCAAGCGTCTGAATTCTGATCCGGGCGATATTATCATCCTGCTCGGTGGACGTACCGGACGTGATGGCTGTGGTGGAGCAACCGGTTCTTCCAAGGCACATACAGAAAGCTCGATCGAGACATGTGGTGCTGAGGTACAGAAGGGTAATGCGCCAACCGAGCGTAAGATCCAGCGTCTGTTCCGCCGGGAAGAGGTTGCAAGCCTGATTAAGAAATGTAATGACTTCGGTGCCGGTGGTGTATCCGTTGCAATCGGTGAGCTTGCTGATGGTTTGCAGATCGATCTGGATAAGGTTCCAAAGAAATACGCTGGTCTTGATGGTACAGAGCTTGCTATTTCCGAGTCACAGGAGCGTATGGCAGTCGTTGTTGATCCAAAGGATGTCGACAAGATGATGCAGTACGTGGCTGAGGAGAACTTAGAGGCAGTTGCAGTTGCAGTTGTAACAGAAGAGAAGCGTCTCGTGCTTTCATGGAGAGGCAAGGAGATCGTCAATCTGTCCCGTGCATTCCTTGATACAAACGGTGCACATCAGGAGACAGATGTCAAGGTTGCCATGCCAGATGCATCTGCGAAATATTTTGACGAGAAGAAGGATGCTTCCGATGTGAAGAAGCTCTGGTTAGATACACTTTCTGATCTGAATGTCGCTTCCCAGAAGGGACTTGTGGAGATGTTCGATTCATCAATCGGTGCAGGTACGGTTACAATGCCATATGGTGGTAAGTACCAGCTTTCTGAGACACAGACGATGATCGCAAAGCTCCCTGTACTGAAGGGAAAGACGGATACCGTTACGATGATGAGTTACGGCTTTGATCCATATCTGTCAAGCTGGAGCCCATACCACGGAGCAATCTATGCGGTACTGACTTCTGTTGCAAAGATCGCTGCAGCCGGTGGTGATGTAAGCAAGGTAAGACTGACTTTCCAGGAGTATTTTGAGAGACTTGGCACAGATCCATATCGTTGGGGTCTGCCACTTTCCGCATTGCTCGGTGCTTACGATGTACAGATGGGACTTGGACTTCCTTCTATCGGTGGTAAGGATTCCATGTCCGGTTCCTTCAATGATATTGATGTTCCACCAACTCTGGTCAGCTTCGTTGTCGATGTAGCAAGCTATCAGGATGTGGTAACACCGGAATTGAAGAAGGCAGGCAATCAGCTTGTATGCTTCGATATCAAGCGTGATGCTTACGACAAGCCGGATTATCAGGATGCAATGGATAAATACGAAAAGCTGCATCAGGCAATTACAGAGGGAAAGGTTGTATCCGCTTATGCAATCGGCTTCGGCGGTATGATCGAGGCAATCTCAAAGATGGCATTTGGTAACAAGCTCGGTGTGAAGCTTGCGAAGACCGTTGATGCAGATGATCTTACAGCGAAGAAATATGGCTCTATCATTCTCGAAGTAGAGAAGGACAATGTGACAGAGCTTGGTATTCCATGTACAGTCATCGGTGAAGTACAGGATGCACCGGAGTTCGTATATGGCGATACTGTGATCACGATGGATGAGGCACTCGATGCATGGACAAAGAAGCTTGAGAAGGTATTCCCAACAGAGTCCGGCGTAGAGCAGAATGATAAAATCAACGATACATTGAAGATCGTAGATGGAAAGGTAAGTACAGGACTGTATGATGCCGGTTCTATCTATGTGGCAAAGAATAAAGTAGCAAAGCCAAAGGTATTTATTCCGGTATTCCCTGGAACAAACTGCGAGTACGATTCAGCCAAGGCATTTGAGAATGCAGGTGCCGAGGTTCAGACAATCGTATTCCGCAACATGGATGCACAGGGTATCCGTGATTCGGTAGATGCATTTACAAAGGCAATCAGTGAGAGCCAGATCATCATGTTCCCAGGTGGTTTCTCCGCTGGTGATGAGCCGGATGGTTCTGGTAAGTTCATCGCAACTGCATTCCGGAATGCAAAGATCGCAGATGAGGTTATGAAGCTTCTGAATGAGCGTGATGGACTGGCACTTGGTATCTGTAACGGATTCCAGGCACTTATCAAGCTCGGACTTGTTCCTTATGGCGAGATCCGTCCACAGGAGGATGATTCACCGACACTGACAATCAACAGCATCGGTCGTCATCAGTCTAAGATGGTTTACACAAAGGTTGTTACAAACAAGAGTCCTTGGCTGCAGAAGGCAAAGCTTGGTGGTGTGTATACTGTGCCAATCTCACATGGTGAGGGACGTTTTGTTGCAAGCAAGGAGTGGACAGAGAAGCTCTTCGCAAATGGACAGGTTGCAACCCAGTATGTTGATATGGATGGCAATCCAACAATGGATGAGTATTACAATGTCAATGGTTCTTACTACGCAATCGAGGGTATCACAAGTCCGGATGGCCGTGTACTTGGTAAGATGGCTCACTCCGAGCGTAAGGGAACTGCAGTGGCGGTCAATATCTACGGAGATCAGGATCAGAAGATCTTTGAATCCGGTGTTGCTTATTTCTCATAAATAAGGGTTACAATTGCGGCATGGACACATGTCACGGAAAGGGGATGTGTGTTCATGCCACATTTGATTTCTATACAGGATTTACAGGATGCGGATCTGGACATTTATGCCAGACTTTCAGAGGTGCAGCTGCTTCGTTACCGGGAGCCAAAGCCGGGTATCTTTATTGCGGAAAGTCCGATCGTCGTGGAGCGGGCGCTTGCTGCCGGATATACCCCGATTTCAGTTCTGATGGATGAAGCGGAGGTATCGAAACAGCAGGTATTGCTTGAAGCGTGTGGAGATATTCCGGTTTATACTGCAAGGTTTGATGTACTGACACAGATTACCGGCTTTAAGCTGACACGTGGAATGCTATGTGCGATGGAACGTAATGAACTTCCACAGGCAGCTTGCTTATGCAGGGACATGCACCGGATCGCGGTGTTGGAGGATGTGATGAATCCGACGAATGTTGGGGCAATCTTTCGTTCAGCGGCAGCGCTTGGCATGGATGCCGTGCTTTTAACACATGGATGTGCCGATCCCTTGTACCGGAGAGCCATCCGTGTCAGCATGGGTACTGTATTTCAGATTCCGTGGACGTATCTGCCGAAGACAGAAGAAGATACTGCGCAGACACTTCATACGCTAGGATTCCCATGTGTGGCGATGGCACTTCGAGATGATTCGTGTGAGATTGGTGATCCGCGCTTTGCGAGGCTTGATAAGCTCGCGGTGGTTCTAGGAACAGAAGGTGAAGGCTTGCAGCAGGAGACGATCACGCACAGCGATTATACGGTAAAGATCCCGATGACACATGGAGTAGATTCCCTGAATGTAGCGGCTGCGAGTGCTGTTTCCTTCTGGGAATTGGCAAAAAGAGAGACTGTCTGAGGACAGTTTCTTTTTTTATTAGAAAAAAATAAAAAAGTGATTGACAAATAGTTATATCGTGTTATAATACATTCAAATCCTACTTAAGAAGTAGGAATATAGGGAAATAAAAACAATAGAAAATATAAGAAAATCTGGAGGTAGACATTATGGGAAAAGTAATTAAAAGTGCGTTGGAATTGATTGGTGATACACCATTGCTTCAGGCAGACCGTTATGCGAAGAAGGCAGGCGTGACAGATGCAAATCTGTTTGTAAAGCTGGAGTACCTGAATCCATCTGGATCTGTAAAGGATCGTATTGCACTTGCAATGATCGAGGATGCTGAGAAAAAGGGAGAGCTGAAGCCGGGCGCAACAATCATTGAGCCAACATCTGGAAATACAGGTATCGGTATTGCCGCCGTTGCAACAGCAAAGGGGTATCGTGCAATCCTGACACTGCCAGAGACCATGAGTGTTGAGCGTAGAAATCTTCTGAAGGCATATGGCGCAGAGCTTGTATTGACAGATGGTTCTAAGGGAATGAAGGGTGCCATCGCAAAGGCAGAAGAACTGAAGGAGTCTATCCCAGGCGCAATTATCCTTGGACAGTTTGATAATCCAGCCAATTCTGAGATGCACAAGAAGACAACCGGACCAGAGATTTGGGAGCAGACAGAGGGTAAAGTAGATATCTTTGTAGCCGGTGTTGGTACAGGTGGAACACTGACCGGTGTTGGGGAGTATCTGAAGTCTAAGAATCCAGATGTGAAGATTGTAGCGGTAGAGCCTGCAACCAGTGCGGTTCTCTCAACTGGTCAGGCTGGATCCCATAAGATTCAGGGTATTGGAGCCGGATTTGTACCAAAGGTACTCAATACAAAGATTTACGATGAGATTATTCCAATTGAGAACGATGACGCATTTGAAGAAGGAAGAGCCTTTGCAAGAGCTGAGGGTATTCTGGTTGGTATCTCTTCTGGTGCAGCATTGAAAGCGGCAGATATCCTTGCAAAGAGACCAGAGAACAAGGGCAAGACAATTGTTGCATTACTTCCAGATTCTGGTGACAGATATCTGTCTACCGCATTATTTGCAGAGCAGTAAAGAGGAAAAAATGAACTGATAAAATATAGTTCGTTATCTTGACTTATGTTAGTGCCGATTATATAATTTTTGGTATCTGCGGACAGCGACGAGACTGGAAATTATATGATCGGTTACTTTTATGGAGGAACTTGCATGAAAATATCAACAAAGGGAAGGTATGCACTTCGCCTGATGCTGGATCTGGCAGTTTATAACACTGGAGAGCCGATCAGTTTAAAAGATGTTGCGAAGAGGCAGAATATATCTGAAAAATATATGGAGCAGATTATTTCTGTATTGAATAAGGCAGGGTTTGTGCGCGGAATCCGAGGCGCACAGGGTGGATATTTGCTTTCCCGTGCACCGAAGGATTATACAGTTGGTATGATCTTACGATTGACGGAGGGCGAGCTTGCCCCGGTTGCCTGTGTGGGACAAAATCCAATTGGCTGTGAGAGAAGAAGTGGCTGCGTGACGGTTCGTATCTGGGAGAAATTATACGATGCGATATCAGATGTCGTAGACAACATTACATTGCAGGATTTGGTTGATTGGAACAACGAGCAATCGGATCAGTATATGATTTAAATCGAATGGGCAATGACGCATCGACATAAAAAAATTATATATGGAATACTAATCATCTGTATGGTGTTTTTTGGTATTTTTGGTTCTGGAAACCTTCTTCGGGATGGAGAACGTACCTCATCCGAACTGGTAGATACGGAAGAGACAGCCACGACACAGGTGCCTGTGACAACGGAGCAGGTGGCAGACGAAGGGATACATACCTCTTCGGATGCACAAAGAACGGTGCTCGACGTGCGGATACAGGACAAGATTCAGACGATGAGCCTGGAAGAAAAGGTCGGACAGATGTTCTTTGTAAAAAATGATGGACGCTTCGGACCGGATGAGCTAACGCAATATCCGGTTGGGGGCATTATTTTGTTTGCGGGAGATTTGGCTGGGGAGACGGCAGATTCGTTGACAGAGAAAGTTCAGTCGTTTCAGGAGGCTTCCGATATCCCGCTGTTGATCGGAACGGACGAAGAAGGCGGTACGGTGACGCGTGTCAGCCGGTACAGTGCACTGGCAGATCACACCTTTGCATCGCCGAGATCCATCTATGCGTCGGGTGGTATGGATGCAATCAGAGAGGATACGGAAGAAAAATCAAAGCTGCTTCTATCGTATGGCATCAATGTGAACTTTGCACCGGTTTGTGATCTCTCTGGAAATCAAAGTGATTTTATTTATGAGCGGTCTTTTGGAGATGATCCGCAGGAGACGGCAGAGTACGTCGATACGGTTGTCACGGTGATGCGGAAGAAGCACATCGGAACCGTACTAAAGCATTTTCCAGGGTATGGAAGCAATGGAGACACGCATGTAAACCAGATTGAGGATACGCGGACGTATGAGCAGTTTGTAACGCGGGATTACATTCCATTTGAGACAGGCGTAAATGCTGGGGCGGACTGTATTTTAGTCAGTCACAACGTAGTTGCAGCAATCGACGATAAATATCCAGCGTCCCTGTCGGAGAAAGTACATGAGGAGATCAGAAATGTGTTGCAGTTTGACGGCGTAGTGATCACCGATGATCTGATGATGAGCGGCGTGTCCGCAGGATATGATTTGGATGAAGCAGCAGTGCAGGCGGTCAAAGCAGGAAATGATATGCTGCTTTCCACGAATTATCAGGAACAGATCAAAGCGGTCATACAGGCAGTAAAGGACGGAGAAATCGATGAAGCACAGATTGACGCGGCAGTTGCACGTGTGCTGAAATGGAAGAACCAGTTGGGACTTGAGATATTTTAGAAAATGACAGAAAGGGGTAACGGATGAAGTTAATACATTGTGCGGATGTTCATTTGAATTCCTCTCTGTCTACGCATCTGGATGGGGATAAGCAGAAGCAGAGAAGAACCGAGATTCTGCATACGTTTCTGCGTATGGTGGACTACGCTGCAGAACATTCGGTGGATGGAATCTTGATCGCAGGAGATCTGTTTGATACGAAGAAGGTTGACCGGGCAACCGAAAATGCCGTGCTTTCCGCAATTACCGGACACCCGGAAATTTTATTTTTCTATCTGCGGGGAAATCATGATGCAGATGGATTCTTACAGTCGTTGGAGGAGATCCCGGATAACCTGAAGCTGTTTGGCGATACCTGGCGTTCCTATGCGTGGGAAGAAGCAGGTGCGACGATCGTGATTACCGGAGCGGAAAGCTCTGCACGGAATGCACAGACGTTATATACATCACTCAGGCTTGATCCAAAGCATATCAACCTTGTGATGCTGCACGGACAGGAGACACCATACGCAAGCGGAGAAAGACAGGATGCGGAACAGATTCCGCTTGCTTTATTACAAAACAAAGGCATCGATTATCTGGCACTCGGTCATATTCATACATATAAGCGCGAGAAGCTCGATGCAAGGGGAATCTATGTGTATCCCGGATGCTTGGAGGGCAGAGGCTTTGATGAGTGTGGCGTACATGGATTCTGCTTGTTGGAGATTGATGCAGCGCATTGTAAGATTCAGGATACATTTGTGCCATTTGCAAGCCGCAGACTGTGGGAGGCTTGCGTGGATGTAAGTACATGTGCAAACGGTGTAGATGTCTTAGAGGATATGAAAGAAACGTTACAGGAGATGCAGGTGCAGGCCGGTGATCTGGTGAAGGTCTGTCTGACTGGTAGTCTGCCTGTGGGCGTGGAAGTAGATACAGAGCTGCTTGCGATGCAGTTATCACAAGCCTATTTCTATGCGAAGGTTGTAGATCAGACCGTGCCAGAGATCGACTATGCGGCATATGCATACGATGCATCGTTAAAAGGAGAGTTCGTGCGGCTGGTTCAGGCACAGAGCGATCTTTCAGATGCAGAGAAGGCAAAGATCATTCAGACAGGGATATTGGCACTTGCCGGGGAGGCGTTCGTATGAGATTACTGACATGTCATGTAGAAAACTTTGGAAAGCTTTCAGATTTCTCCTATGATTTTGCGGATGGCTACAATGCGGTTGTACTGCCGAATGGTGCAGGAAAAAGTACGTTTGCCGCATTTCTCCGGGTGATGTTCTATGGATTTGCCGGGGAGACAAAGCGGACAGAGCTGGAAAAGGAGCGTAAGCGTTATCAGCCGTGGCAGGGTGGCACCTATGGTGGACAGCTTACATTTACAGCGGATGGGAAATATTATCTGTTGTCGCGTGTCTTCGGGAAGACGGCAAAGGGAGATTCCTTCCGGCTGCAGGATGCGAATACATTGCTTGACAGTGCGGATTACACAGAACAGATCGGGCAGGAGTTATTCGGAATTGATGCGGAGTCTTTTATGCGGACCATCTATATCGGACAGGCGGAGTGTGCGGCGTTTGCAGCGACGGACAGTATGAGTGCGAAGCTCGGTAATCAGATGGAAGAGACAGAAGATATGGCAAGCTATGATGTGGCAAATAAAAAGCTTGCCGATGCGATCAACCAGCTATCGGATAAGCGGAGTACCGGAAAGCTTGCGAAGCTTGAACGGGAAGCACACGTGCTTGCACAGGAGATACAGGCAAGACAGGAAATGCAGGAGGAAATCGAAACGGTTTCCAGTCAGTTGACGGCAGTCAAGGCTCGTTGGAATGCATGTGTGGCTGGGAAGCTGCCAGAGGAAATGGATGAGGAAGAATCTGCAAGCCCATTCGGACAGGAACAGACAGATACTGTGCAGCAAAGAAGAAATGAGAAAAACGAACAGCGGAAATATAAAGGACTCACAGGCGTTCTCTTAGGACTGCTTGTGATCGTATATGCGCTGCTTGTGGCAGGGAAAGGCTATCGCATGTTAATCCTCATCTGTGGAGCATTCAGCATGATTGCAGGGGCATGTATGCTGCTTGGCTATGCGATCGGCAGGAAGAAATGGCAGCTAGAGCGCAGACCGGTACAGCCAAAACCGCTTTCAGAGGAACAGCAGCAACAGCGGGCATCGGAGATGGAGGCACTGTCGAGACAGATCCTGCAATATAGCCGGAGACTCGATGAATTGGAGAGCGAGTTTGATGCGCTGACTGAAAAGGAAAGAAAATTGCAATCTCTGAACGAAGAAGTGATTACGCTTCGGGAAAAGTGTGATATAATACAAAAGACTAAGGCTTTTTTGACGCAGGCAAAGGAAAATTACGGTGCACGCTATCAGGCACCGGTCATGGATGCATTTCACAGGTATTATGAGATGTTGACAGGCGATGGCGGAACAGCATATGGGCTTTCTGCGACATTTGAGATGGAGAAGCGGGAACAGGGAATGCACCGGAATATGGGATATTTCAGCCGGGGATATCAGGATCTGACCGGCTTATGTATGCGCCTTGCATTCGCAGATGCGATGTACCGCGAGGAAAAGCCGTTTTTGATTCTGGACGATCCGTTTGTGAATCTGGATGAGGAAAAAATAGAGCGCGGAAGAGCATTTGTAAGAGAAATCGCAAAGGAATATCAGGTGATCTATTTTACCTGCCACGAAAGCCGTGCGTGATAAAGGGGTATACTATGTACACATATAATAAAAAAGTGCTTTTTTCAGATGTTGATGCGACGAGACGGATGTCGTTTGGAAGTCTGATGGATGCCATGCAGGACTGTGTAAACATCAATTCCGAGTCGGTTGGAAGAGGAATTGACTATATGCTCACGCATAAGCGGACATGGTTTGCAATCAGCTGGAATATTGAGATCCACCGTATCCCGAAGATGTTCGAGGAGATAAGCGTGAAGACGTGGGCGTATGAATTCGCAACGTCAATCGGTTATCGTAACGTGATCGTGACAGATGAAAATGGCGAGGATATCGTCTGCGCTGATTCGATGTGGACACTTATGGATATGGATACGAAGCATCCAGTCCGGATCGAGGAAGAGGATGCGAAAGGCTATGAGATCGAGCCGCGGTATCCAATGGAAAAATGCGGTAGAAAGATCCGGCTGCCGAAGGAATTTGAAGAAGTTGATACGGTTGTTGTACCGAAAGCGGACATCGATTATAACGGACATATGAGTAATGCGAAATACATCCTGCTCGGAAATGAGTATGTGGAGGATATCACACATGTTAACCGGATCCGTGTGGAGTATAAGAGTCAGGCACGATACAAGGAGGTGCTTGTGATCGAGCGGGCGATACAGGAGACTCAGACGGACGCTGGCGTGGAAACGCATGTGATTATCAAGATGAGCGGCAAAGAAGCGGGAGACGTGAAAGCAGTTGTCGATTACCGGCTGATAGAAGCGTAGGAATGACGTACTGCGTATTATAATTAACAGAGTATAGGATAAGACAGTATATGGAATTAGAAAAAAAAGAAATACAAAATCTGATCCGGGTTGCTGCAGATGCACGGAAGTTTGCATACGCGCCATATTCACAGTTTGCAGTCGGGGCGGCACTGCTTGGGGCAGATGCGAAGATATACATGGGATGTAATATTGAGAATGCTGCATTTACACCGGGAAACTGTGCAGAGCGGACAGCTATCTTCAAGGCTGTGAGTGAGGGCTGCAAGGAATTTACGGCAATCGCAATCGTAGGTGGTAAGCTAGGGGAAGGTGCACTTGCACAGGCAGGTTATACGGCGCCGTGTGGTGTGTGCAGACAGGTGCTCCGGGAGTTCGTCGATCCGTCCACATTTATCGTGATTTTGGCACGGACGATCGAGGAGTATAAAGTATATACATTGGAAGAACTGCTTCCGGAGAGCTTTGGACCGGATAATTTGATGTAATTGATATAGAAGATGGAGGATCAATCGTTTGAGTAATTTAGAGAATCTGACCGCGTATACGGTAGTGGAAAAGAAAGAATTAAAGGAAGTCAATGGATATGGTTATATCCTGTCTCACAATAAGACAAAGGCACGGGTGGCTGTGATCGAGAATGATGATACGAACAAAGTATTTACAATCGGTTTTCGGACACCGCCAGCCGACGATACCGGTGTGCCACATATCACGGAGCATTCGGTGCTCTGTGGTTCTAAAAAGTTCCCGGTGAAAGATCCATTTGTGGAGCTTTGTAAGGGCAGTCTGAACACATTCTTAAATGCGATGACATATTCTGATAAGACGGTGTATCCGCTTGCAAGTCTGAATGACAAGGACTTCCACAATCTGATGCATGTCTATATGGATGCGGTCTTTTATCCGGATATCTATAAGAAGAAGGAGATCATGATGCAGGAGGGCTGGCATTATGAGATTGATGAGGAGACCGGTGAGCTTACGTATAATGGTGTTGTATTTAACGAGATGAAGGGCGTGTATTCTTCTCCGGAGCAGCAGCTTTACCGTATTATCGAGAAGTCTCTGCTTCCACATACCGCATATGGTTTTGAGTCCGGTGGAGACCCGGAGGCAATTCCGAACCTGACACAGGAAGCGTTCCTCGCTTTCCACAAGCGGTATTATCATCCAAGCAACAGTTATATCTATTTGTATGGTGATATGGATGCAGAGGCGGAACTTCGGTTTATCGACGAGGAGTATTTACGGAACTTTGATTATTTGGAGATTGATTCTGCATTGACCGACGAGCCAGCGTTTGAAAAGCCGGAAAAAGTACGGGAATATTATTCAATCGCAGAAAATGAATCTGAGAAGGATAACACCTATCTGACATACAATACAGTTGTTGGCACAAGTGCGGACAAGAAGTTATGTACCGCATTTTCGATTCTTGAATATGCACTGTTATCGGCACCGGGCGCGCCACTCAAAAAAGCGTTGATTGATGCCGGGCTTGGTAAGGACATCCTGTCGTCCTTTGATGATGGCATTAAACAGCCGACGTTCTCTATCATTGCAAAGAATGCAAATACAGAGGATCTGGAGCGGTTTATACAGGTAATTGAGGATACACTTCATACGCTTGTAGAGCAGGGAATGGATAAGAAGTCACTGCTTGCGGCAATCAATTACTTTGAGTTTAAGCACAAGGAAGGAAATTTCGGACGATTCCCGAAGGGACTGATGCTTGGATTAAATGCATTTTCCACATGGCTCTACGATGATGCGGCAGCACTTGACTTATTTAGCTTAAATGAAGTCTATGATGCATTGAAGCAGGATGTAGAGACCGGATATTTTGAGGCGCTGATTGACCAGTATATCCTGAAGAACACGCACAAAACTTATTGTCTGCTGATGCCGAAGAAGGGATTCAACAATGAGATCGTCGAGCGCGAGAAAGCACGTCTTGCCGCTTACAAGGAGACACTTTCGGAGGCTGATATCGAAGAGATCCGCGCAAATATGGTGCATCTGAAGGAGTACCAGAGCTCCGGGGATGCAGAGGAAGATTTGAAGAAGATTCCGATGCTTGCGATTGATGATATTGAGAAGCATGCAAGAAAGACAAACAATCGCATTTCGGAGATCGAACATGTCAAGGTATTAAGTCACGATATTTTTACAAATGGAATCACGTATGTGAGCCTGAATTTCTGTATGGATGATATCGACTATGACAAGTTCCCGACAATTTCGCTTTTGACAGAAATCTTCAAGTATGTGGATACAGAGCATTTCGGTTACGGTGAGTTATCGAACGAGATTAACCTGTACACAGGTGGAATTGGATTTAGTACAACAATCACGAACAAGAAAGAGTATGGCGGCTATGTGACGCATTTCGTGGTAAGTGCAAAGATGTTAGATGCGCAGCTCGATAAGGCTATGGAGTTAGTTGAGGAGATTTTATTTACCTCGAAGCTTGCGGATAAGAAGCGCTTAAAAGAGATTATTGCAGAGACACGGGCGGCATTAAAGGATGATCTTCTTTCCAGTGGGCATACAACGGCAGCAGGACGGGCAACTTCCTATATTTCTCCAATCGGCATTGTGAAGGAACTGACCGAGGGCGTTGATTACTATATGTACCTGTCAGACCTGGATGAGCATTTTGAAGAACGATATGAGGGATTAGTGACAGATCTGCAGGAGGTGCTTGGACAGCTTCTGTGCAGAGATTCCCTGCTTGTGAACTTTACTTCAGATAAGAAGCCAGAGGATACGCTGACCGAGAGTCTGACCAGACTTTCCTGCAAGCTTTCGACGCGACTGGCATTTGAGAATGTCAAGAAAATCCCGGTTGTAAAGAAAAACGAGGGATTTAAGACGGCAAGTCAGGTACAGTATGTAGCGACGGCCGGTAACTTCTGTGAGCGTGGATATGAGTACACCGGAGCTTTGAATGTACTGCAGTGCATTTTCTCATACGATTATCTGTGGATTAATGTGCGTGTGAAGGGCGGTGCCTATGGCTGTATGTGCAGCTTCAATAGGAGTGGAAATGCATACTTCACTTCCTACCGTGATCCGAACCTGCTTGAAACATATGAGATCTACAAGAAGACACCGGAGTATGTGAAGAATTTTGAAGCAGACGAACGGGATATGACAAAATACATCATCGGTGCAATCAGTAAGATGGATGCGCCACTTGCCCCATCGGCAGAAGGTAATTTCAGCCTGATCTGTTATCTGATGGGAATTGACGATGCAGATTTGCAGCAGACAAGAGATGAAGTGCTTGGCGCAACACCGGAAGTGATCCGTGGACTTGCCGGACACGTGGAGGCAGCCGTCGATGGTGGCGTGATCTGTGCGATCGGAGACGAGGCGCGGATCGAAGATGCAAAGGATGCATTTGCAGAAGTAAAGAGCGTATTTTAGGAAGAAAACACAGGGAGAGACATATGGATAACTTATCGACATATAAATCCGGATTTGTTGCGATCATCGGACGCCCGAACGTAGGAAAGTCTACGCTGATGAATCATCTGATCGGACAGAAGATTGCAATCACGAGCAGCAAGGCGCAGACAACGAGAAACCGGATTCAGACAGTCTATACAGATAACGACGGACAGATCATATTCTTAGATACACCGGGCATCAATAAAGCGAAAAACAAGCTTGGCGAGTATATGATGAATGTTGCGTATTCCACACTGAGTGAGGTGGATATCGTCATGTGGATCGTGGAGCCGACGACATTTATCGGTGCGGGCGAGCGTCATATCATTGATGTGTTAAGTAAGGTTAAGACACCAGTCGTGCTTGTCATCAACAAGACAGACACGGTGGATAAGCAGGCAGTTGCAGATGCGATCAACACCTACAAGGAAGTGCATGATTTTGATGCAATTGTCCCGGTTTCTGCATTGCGCGGACACAATCAGGCGGAGCTTATTAAGACCTTGAAGCGGCTGCTTCCGTTTGGACCACAGTATTATGATGAGGATACGATCACGGATCAGCCGGAGCGCCAGATCGTTGCAGAGATGATCCGCGAACAGGCACTGCGTCAGTTGGATAAGGAGATTCCACATGGCATCGCCGTTGTGATCGACCGGATGAAGGAGCGACCGGATGGAAGCTGCATGGATATCGAGGCAACGATCATCTGTGAGCGGGATTCCCACAAGGGAATTATCATCGGAAAGCAGGGTGCGATGCTGAAAAAGATCGGTACGAAAGCGCGTATCAGCATGGAAAATCTATTGGATATGAAAGTTAATTTGAAATTATGGGTAAAGGTGAAGAAGGACTGGAGAGACAGCGACACTTTACTTCGGAATTACGGATATCGGGAGGACAATTAAGATGAAGATCGGTTTTGACAATCAGAAATACTTAGAGATGCAGTCACAGCATATACGTGACCGGATCGCACAGTTTGATAATAAATTATATCTGGAGTTTGGCGGCAAGCTGTTTGACGACTATCATGCGTCACGTGTGCTTCCGGGATTTCAGCCAGATTCAAAGTTACAGATGCTGTTGCAGTTGAAGGATCAGGCAGAGATCGTAATCGTTATCAGCGCAGAGGATATCGAGAACAACAAAGTGCGTGGCGATTATGGAATCACGTATGATATGGATGTGTTGCGTCTGATCGATGAGTTTCAGGCAGTGGGACTCTATGTCGGCAGTGTGTGCCTGACAAAGTACACCGGACAGGCATCGGCCGAGCTTTTCCGTAAGAAGCTTGCCGAGCTTGGAATCAAGTCGTACCGTCACTATAAGATTGTAGGATATCCGAGTGACATCGCTCATATTGTGAGTGACGAAGGCTATGGGAAGAACGAATACATCGAGACAGAGCGCCCGCTTGTCGTTATTACGGCACCGGGGCCGGGCAGTGGAAAGATGGCAACCTGTCTGTCTCAGTTGTACCATGAATATAAACGTGGCGTGAAAGCCGGTTATGCGAAGTTTGAGACATTCCCAATCTGGAATCTGCCACTCAAGCATCCGGTCAACCTTGCCTATGAGGCAGCAACTGCAGACTTGAACGATGTCAACATGATCGATCCGTTCCATTTAGAAGCATATGGAGAGACAACGGTTAACTATAACCGTGATATTGAGATCTTCCCGGTAGTTGCGACGATGTTCGAGCTGATCGCAGGAAGCAGCCCATACAAGTCTCCGACAGATATGGGTGTCAATATGGCAGGAAACTGTATCATCGATGATCAGGCTTGCTGTGAAGCATCGGCACAGGAGATTATCCGCCGGTATTATCGCTGCCTGTGTGACAGAAAGCGTTATGGACAGTCGAAGGATGACAAGAATAAATTGGAGCTTTTACTGCGTCAGGCGGGTGTCTCTATGGATGACCGTCTGGTTGCAAAGAAAGCACTGGCACGTGAGGAGGAGACCGGACATCCGGCGATGGCAATCGAACTTGAAGATGGCACAATCGTAACCGGAAAGACCGGAAATCTGCTTGGTGCATCGGCAGCCGCAGTCTTAAATGCGCTGAAGGTACTTGCCGGAATTCCACATGAGGTACAGTTAGTCTCCAAGGAAGCCATCGAGCCAATCCAGAGACTGAAGATTCAGTATCTTGGCAGCCACAATCCAAGACTGCATACTGATGAAATCCTGATCGCCCTTTCAACAACGGCGGCACAGGATGAGAAGGCAAAGCTTGCAATCGAGCAGCTTTCCAAGCTGAAAAACTGTCAGGCACATTCAACCGTATTGCTTTCATCGGTTGATGAACAGCTCTTAAAGAAAATTGGTGTCCAGCTTACCTGTTCTCCGAAGTACGAAGAGGAAGACAGAAAATATCACAGACGATAAAAATTTTATTGTAAATAGGATATAAATCTGATAAAATATGCTTGTTTTTTGTAAGGAAAAACAGGCATATTTTTATGCGTTTCGTAGATAATACGGAAGAAAAATCTGGCCTGCATCCGCCAATGCCATGGATAAGGATGTCAGGAACACAAGGAGGATGAGAGTTTATTGGAAAACAACACTAGTTCAACAAACATTATTGAGCTAAAGCACATCACAAAAACATTTGAGGATGGGTTTGTCGCTGTAGAGGATTTTAACCTTACGGTAAAAAGGGGCGAATTCGTAACGTTTTTAGGACCTTCGGGCTGTGGTAAAACCACGACACTCCGCATGATTGCGGGTTTTGAAATTCCTACAGAGGGAGAAATACTGTTAGATGGTAAGGAGATTGGAAATCTACCACCAAACAAACGCCCCATCAACACGGTATTTCAACGGTATGCATTGTTTCCACATTTGAACATTTTTGACAATATCGCCTTTGGATTAAAGCTGAAAAAGCTGCCGAAGGACGAGATTAAGCGGAAGGTAAAGAAAGTTCTCGAAATGGTAGACTTGGAAGGGTTCGAGACGCGAAAGGTAGCAACCCTGTCCGGTGGACAGCAGCAGCGAATTGCAATCGCGCGTGCGCTGGTCAACGAGCCGGAGATCCTGCTTCTCGATGAGCCGCTCGGCGCGCTCGATCTGAAGATGCGTAAGGAGATGCAGCTTGAACTGAAAAGTATGCATGAAAGACTTGGCATTACCTTTATCTATGTAACACATGATCAGGAGGAGGCACTTACGATGTCGGACAAGATCGTTGTCATGTCGGAAGGTCGTATGCAGCAGATTGGTACTCCTGAGGATATATATAATGAGCCGAAAAATGCGTTCGTCGCGGACTTTATCGGAGAAAGTAATATTTTTACGGGCATCATGACAGACAAGCTTAAGGTGCGTTTCTGCGGGGCGGAGTTTGCATGCGTGGATGACGTGGAGCATGGACGGCTGGTGGAGATCGTTGTGCGTCCAGAGGATGTCGAGATCACAACGCCGGAGAAGGGTGCAATCGTCGGAACGGTTACATCGGTTGTATTCAAGGGTGTCCACTATGAGATCACAGTGGAATCCGGCAAGAACGAGATCGTGATCCAGTCGACAAAGACCGCAGCGGTTGGAAGTCAGGTTGGTATGAATGTGGAGCCGGACGGTATCCATATCATGATTCCGGAACATACTTTGAATAAGATCGAGAGTGACGTGGATAAGAATTATGAGCTTACGATCTTTGATGGAAAGATCCAGTGTGATCTGACAAAGATCATTCCAGGTTCTAAGTTCAACGAGGATCATGTGCTTTTAGATGCACATGGCGAAGTCATTGATTATGAGAAACTGAAGGTCGTGCTTGCAATCAAGCCACGGCATATTTCCATGAGCGATAATGAGGAAGAGGGTATCGTCTGCGGACATATTATCAACCTGATCTACAAGGGCGATCATTACAGCTATGTGGTTCGTACGGATATGGATGAGGATTTCATCGTCAACGATGAGTACCTGTGGAATATGGATGACTATGTCAGCCTGATCATTCCAGAGGAGCACATCCAGTTTTCCATCAAAAAATAGAAAAGGAGTGATATTGTATGCGTTCTTCACGTTTTGCAAAGAGCGGACTGGGTATACCATATGCACTTTTTCTATTGCTGTTTGTAGTAGCCCCATTGTTTGTTCTTTTATATTATGCGTTTACAAACGGACAAGGTCAGTTTACTGCGCAGAATCTGTCCGCATTTTTTACAAGTCCGAACACGATCGGTACACTCGCGTACAGCTTCGCTCTGGCAGTTGTGACGACCTGTGTCTGCGTGCTGCTTGCATATCCGATCGCGTATATCTTAGCGCGCAGCAATATGCGGCATAAGACAGTGATCTTAGTCGCATTTGTGATGCCAATGTGGATCAATTTCACACTGCGTATCACAGCATTAAAAGAGATACTTACGGTATTGGAGGGGAATCTTGCTCTGCATCCGTTTTTAAATTCCGTCATCGGTATGACGTATGACTTTCTTCCATTTATGATCCTGCCGATGTACACGACATTGATGAAGTTGGACACAAGTCTGATCGAGGCGGCAGGCGACCTTGGCGCAAATCCGGTACAGACGTTTCTGAAGGTGACACTGCCACTTTCCGTGCCGGGCATCATCAGTGGTGTCACGATGGTATTTCTGCCATCCATGACAAACTATGTTGTGCTGGATATGCTTTATAACAGCACATATATTATGGGTAGTCTGATCGGAAGCTATTTTGCATCCTACGACTGGCACAATGGATCGATGATTGCGCTGATCCTGCTTTTGATCATATTGATCTTCACCCTCTTTACGAACAAATACTCGGATGAGGACGAGGGAAGAGGAGGTGCACTGATCTGATGAAGAAGACGATTGGAAAACTCTTTTTGGTACTTATGCTGTTAGTGATCTATGCACCAATTCTGATTCTGGCAGTATACAGCTTTACGGATTCCGGAAATATCGGAACGATCCACGGATTTTCCGTACAGAACTATGTGACGTTGTTCACGAAGGGCGAGCTTCGGGATATGATCGTCGGAACGATTCTTCTGGCGCTTATTTCATCGCTGCTTGCGACGATACTTGGAACGATCGGTGCGATTGGTGCGTTTTATTCGAAGAAGCTTGCGAAGAATTTTATAAACACCGCAAACCAGATTCCGGTAGTCAATGCAGATGTTGTAACTGGTTTTTCTATCTGTGTGCTGCTGATCGTTGCATTTGGCATGAATAAGGAAAGCTATGTGCCGTTGCTGATCGGACATGTCGTGCTTTCTGCACCGTTTGTCTATCTGTCTGTCATTCCGAAATTAAAGCAGATGGATGGCAGCTTGTATGAAGCGGCGATGGATCTTGGTGCGTCTCCGGCGATGGCACTCCGCAAGGTTGTGATTCCGCAGATCATGCCGGGTATCGTATCCGGTTTTGCACTGGCAATTACATTGTCACTCGATGATTATTTCATCGCAAGCTACACGAAGCCGGCAACCTTCAACACGATCAGTACGTATGTTGTCAATGCAACGAAGGGTTCACAGACAGAGATCAAGACCGCCCTCTGGGCACTTTCGACTGTGATCTTCCTGATCGTAATTCTGGCAGTGGTTGTCATGAATGTGGCTGGCAGAAAGACAACTTCTGAAAAAGGAGGTGTCCGCAATGAGAAATAAGATATTAAGACGTGTGACGGCTGTCGCGACTGCTGCTATGATGACATTTCTGGCGATGGTGCCGGGAACAAAGATTGCGCACGCACAGGGAAATGATGATGTGATCAAGCTGCGTGTCTGCAACTGGGAGGAATATATCGATCTCGGTGAATGGGATGAGGAAGAGCGCATGGAGCTTGAAAATGGTGTGGAGATCTTCGGTGAGAATTCGATGGTCGATGATTTTACGGAGTGGTATTACGAGACCTACGGCAAGCGTGTGGAGGTTGAGTATTCATGCTTCGGTACAAACGAAGATCTGTATAACCAGCTGACACTCGGTGATGTGTATGATCTTGTCTGCCCGTCGGATTATATGATCATGAAGCTGATGGCAGAGAAGAAGCTCGTACCATTTTCGGATGGATTTTACGATACGGACAATCCGGATAATTATTATGTCCGTGGCGTATCCGATTATATTAAGGATACCTTTGATGAAAATGAAATCGGCGGTGAGTCTTGGAGCAAATATGCGGCTGGTTATATGTGGGGCGTCACAGGCGTTCTGTACAACCCTGAGAAGATGACGGAAGAGGAAGCATCTACATGGGATGTGTTCCTGAATGACAAGTTCAAGCGTCAGGTTACGATCAAGGATAACGTCCGGGATTCTTACTTTGCGGCACTTGGTTCTTACAGAAAAGAAGAACTGATGGATGAGTCGCTTCGAAATGCACCGGATTACGAAGAACAGTTGATGCAGATCATGAATGATGTGGATTCCGACACGATCCAGAACGTCGAGGACATCCTGCAGGATATGCAGGGCAACGTCTATTCGTTTGAGACAGACAGCGGAAAAGCTGATATGATCAGCGGAAAGGTCGTTGCGAACTATCAGTGGTCCGGTGATGCTGTCTATGCGATGGATCAGGCGGAGGAAGATGATTTCTATCTGGATTTTGCAGTGCCGAAGGAGTCAACGAATCTGTGGTTTGACGGCTGGGTAATGCTGAAAAGCGGAATTGGACAGGATGCAGAAAAACAGCAGGCGGCTGAGGCGTTTGTAAACTTTGTGTCACGTCCGGACAATGCAGTGCGCAACATGTACTACATTGGTTACACATCCGTAATCAGCGGTGGTGACGATGATACCGTCTATGATTATCTGAAATGGAACTATGAAGCAGAGGATGACGAGGAGGATACAACAGAGTATCCGGTTGGATTCTTCTTCTGTGGCGATGATTCCAATGAAGATTATATTATGACGGTGCCAGAAGAGCAGACGCGCAGGCAGTTGTTTGCACAGTATCCGCCGCAGGAGGTGTTGCACCGGAGTGCGGTTATGCAGTATTTTGATGATACGGCGAACAAGGAAATCAACCAGATGTGGATCAATGTCCGGTGTTATAATATCGCGGATGTTCCGGTACAGATCTGGATTCTGGTTGCTGCGATCATCTTGCTTGTGATCTATGTCGCAGTGCGTATCCGGATGAGTCATTATCGGGAAAAGAAATAGAGAGATAACAGAAAATGCGTGAGGAAATACAGGTAACGGGTATAATTTTATATGCAACACTTGTGAAAGAGTATGACAAGCGTCTGGTGATCTTAACCAAGGAGCGCGGCAAGATTACAGTGTTTGCAAATGGTGTCAGAAAGGCAGTAAGCCAGCTCCGGGCGGCGAGCCAGAGCTTCGTGATGGGTACCTTTACCGTATTTCCGGGAAGAGATTCTTATACGTTAGTCAAAGCGGAGGTCCGGGAATATTTTTCCGGACTTCCTCTGGATATGGAGAAGATGTGCTACGCATCGTATGTGTGTGAGTTTATGTCCTATTACACCAGAGAGGGCAGCTACTGTGTGAACGAGCTGAACCTGCTCTATGTGACACTCAAGGCACTCGAACAGGGAACCGTGGACAATGCGCTGATCCGCTATGTGTTCGAGGTGCGGCTGATGGATATTGAGGGACAGGGCATCCATGCATATACATGTGTACGCTGCAATAAGAAGGAACTGAAATATTTCAATGCGAAGGCGGGCGGACTTCTGTGTGAAGCCTGTGGAAAAGAGCTGAAGCTGACACGGACGGTGTCAGAGACACTTATTTACACGTTACAATATATCCAGTCGGCAGATCTCACGAAGCTGTATGCATTTCAACTGAGTGAGGATGCAATGGCAGAATTAAAGTTCGTGGCAGATCGTTTCCGGGAAGCGTATGTCGACCGGGAATTCAAGTCGCTGGAAATATTATCGACGCTGTAAAAGTCCATAGCTTAAAAATTGAGGAGGGTGAATTTCAAAAATATGGTTGCAATCTGAACCGTTAGCCTGTAAAATGTTGTATGTTTCATATGGTGAAGAAATTCACACCGAAAAATAAAAAGAATCCGCACACTCCGGTGCGAGAGGAAGGAAGGTTTACAAAATATGGAAAAGACATTAGACAAAATCGTAGCACTTGCAAAGAACAGAGGATTTGTGTATCCGGGCTCTGAAATCTATGGCGGACTTGCCAATACATGGGATTACGGAAACCTTGGTGTAGAACTCAAAAACAATGTGAAGAAAGCATGGTGGAAGAAGTTCATTCAGGAGAATCCTTATAACGTAGGTGTGGATTGTGCCATTCTTATGAATCCACAGACATGGGTGGCATCCGGTCACTTGGGTGGATTTGCAGATCCTCTGATGGACTGTAAAGAGTGTCACGAGCGTTTTCGTGCAGATAAATTGATCGAAGATTATATGGCTGACAACGGAATCGAGATTGAGGGTTCCATTGATGGCTGGACAAACGAGCAGATGGAGCAGTATGTAGAAGAAAAGCATATCTGCTGTCCAAGCTGTGGCAAGCATAACTTTACCGGTATCCGTCAGTTCAACCTGATGTTCAAGACATTCCAGGGTGTAACTGAGGATGCGAAGAATACAGTTTACTTAAGACCAGAGACAGCACAGGGTATTTTCGTAAACTTCAAGAATGTACAGCGTACATCCCGTAAGAAGATTCCATTTGGTATCGGTCAGATCGGTAAGTCTTTCCGTAACGAGATTACACCGGGTAACTTCACATTCCGTACAAGAGAGTTTGAGCAGATGGAGCTGGAGTTCTTCTGTGAGCCTGGTACAGATATGGAATGGTTCCGTTACTGGAGAGAATTCTGTATTAACTGGTTGAAGGATCTTGGTATCAAGGATGATGAGATGCGTGCACGTGACCATTCTCCTGAGGAGCTTTGCTTCTACAGCAAGGGTACAACCGATATCGAATTCCTGTTCCCATTTGGATGGGGCGAGCTGTGGGGTATTGCAGACCGTACCGATTACGATCTGACACAGCATCAGAACACATCTGGTGAGCCAATGGAGTACTTCGACGATGAGAAGAAGGAAAAATACATTCCTTACGTTATCGAGCCATCACTGGGTGCAGACCGTGTAACACTTGCATTCCTTTGCGCTGCTTATGACGAGGAGAACATCGGAACCGAGGAGAAGCCGGACATGAGAACGGTACTTCATTTCCATCCGGCACTGGCACCTGTAAAGATCGGTGTGCTTCCACTCTCTAAGAAGCTGAACGAAGGTGCAGAGAAGATCTACATGGAGCTTGCAAAGACATATAACTGTGAGTTTGATGACAGAGGAAATATCGGTAAGCGTTACAGAAGACAGGATGAGATTGGTACTCCGTTCTGTGTGACTTACGATTTCGAGTCTGAGACAGACGGCGCTGTAACTGTCCGTGATCGTGATACAATGGAGCAGGAGCGTGTGAAGATCGAAGATCTGAAGGCTTACTTCGAGAAGAAATTTGAATACTAAAAAAGAGTAAGAGACAGGGATGCTTGTCGGCATCCCTTTTCTTTTAACCAGATCACTTTAATGCGGTAAAGCGTTACGCAATAACGCAATATAGAAATATCACCAGACAGAAGAAAAAGGAGAGAGAAAATGGCGATTAAAATTATCATGTTACTTGTATTTTTTGGAGTGATGATCGGTGTTGGCGTATACTGCCGGAAGCATGCCACCGATGTTAATGGATTTGTATTGGGCGGCAGAAGTGTTGGACCATGGCTGACTGCATTTGCATATGGTACTTCCTACTTTTCGGCGGTTATCTTCATCGGATATGCCGGACAGTTCGGCTGGAAGTTCGGACTTGCTTCCACATGGATCGGACTTGGAAATGCGTTTATTGGTTCGTTGCTTGCCTGGAATGTACTCGGCAGACGGACGAGAACGATGAGCCAGCATCTGGAGAGTAAGACGATGCCGGAATTCTTCGGTGTCCGGTTTGATTCAAAGATGCTTAAGATCTTAGCGTCCCTGATTGTGTTTGTATTCCTGATTCCATATACGGCATCGCTTTACAATGGACTTTCGCGATTGTTCGGTATGGCGTTTAATCTGGATTATACGGTATGTATCATCGTGATGGCAGTGCTTACCGGAATCTATGTGATCGCAGGTGGCTACATGGCGACAGCCATCAACGATTTTATCCAGGGCTGTATCATGATCGTTGGAATCATTGCAGTCATTGCATCCGTATTAAAATCAAATGGCGGATTCATGCAGACAATTGATGCACTGGCACGTGTGGAGGATGCACAGGCAACATCCACACCGGGTGCATTTGCATCGTTCTTCGGACCAGATCCGTTTGGACTTCTGTGCGTCGTGATCCTGACATCGCTTGGTACATGGGGACTTCCACAGATGGTGCAGAAGTTCTATGCGATCAAGGACGAAAAGGCAATCGGAAAGGGAACACTGATTTCCACGATATTTGCAATCATTGTAGCTGGTGGCTGTTATTTCCTTGGAGGCTTCGGAAGACTGTATGATATTGATATCGCGACGCAGGGCTATGATGCAATCATTCCGGCGATGATCGAGAAGTTGTCTCCATTTTTGATTGCGGTTGTTGTAATCTTAGTACTTTCTGCATCCATGTCGACATTGTCGTCACTGGTGCTCGCATCTTCCTCGACACTGACGCTGGATATGATCCGTGGCACGATCGTGAAGGAGATGACAGAGAAAAAACAGGTGTTTATCATGCGGATCTTCATTGTTGTATTTATCGCCATCTCCGCAGTAATCGCTGTTGTACAGTATAAGAGTGGTGTGACATTTATTGCACAGCTGATGGGTATTTCATGGGGCGCGCTTGCAGGTGCATTCCTTGCACCATTTATCTACAGCCTGTACTGGAAGGGCGTGACAAAGGCAGCCGTGCTTGTGAACTTCTTATTTGGCAGTGGCATCATGGTAGCGAATATGCTTGCAAGAGAATCATTTCCAACCGTATTGCAGTCACCAATCAACTGTGGTGCATTTGCAATGTTAGCAGGGCTTATCATCGTGCCGGTTATGAGTCTTATCACACCGAAGCTTTCCGATGAGAAGAAAACGGCGGTATTTTCCTGCTATGAAAAATAAGTTCTAAACAGAGGATTTGCGCATAGGCTATATAGAAACTAAGTTGTACGAGAGGACGGCAGCATGAGAACACGACGAACGGCGCTTCGCATGATCGTACTTTCATTTTTACTGGTTGGCTGTATGTGCATTTTCGCGGCCTGTGCAAAATCAGAGAAAAAGGCTTCGGCTTCCGGGGTATATCACCTGTATTCGATGGAGTCGGGCGAGGACAACTATTCCCATGATGATATCGTATCGTATGGACTTGATTCGATGACACTGACCCTGTATCCGGATGGAACGGCAAGTCTTGGCTTCGGGGAGGAGACGGAGCAGTTTAACTGGAAGGAAGGTATGCTTTATTCGGAGGGCGAAGAGCTTGCCTTTACCGTAGAGGATGGCATGCTTACTGTTTCGATGGACACAGAGAGCATGGTATTCGAACGGGTGGGAGATGCACCGAAGAAAGCAGATGTGGAAACTCCGACCGAAGAGATAGAGACACCGACCGACGATACAGCTTCGGATGTGACAGAATAGGCTAAAAAGATACATAAAAAGACAGTTGATTTCCAGACAAAAGGCGTCTGTGAAACCAATTGTCTTTTTTTTCGCGTATTTTTATTGCAATTTTACTAATAGTGTATAATCAAATTTACAGAAGTGTTTATTAGTGTTGGAGACGAGGGCGGCATCGTTGAAGATATCAACGAGATGGTAGTCATCGGTAAAATAGTTAATTCGGTTGAATATAATGGAGTCGTACACATCCGCGTCTTAGTAGAGGTCAAAGAGCAAACGCGGCAATGTGATATTTCTTGTTTTGGTAGACAGGCTGAATTTGTTAATTTAGTGGAAAACGGAACAAAAATCGCATGTGTCGGTTATGTCTCAACTAATAAAAAAGAGATAAATGGAGAAACAAAGTATTATCAAAATCTCGTATGTAGAGATATAGCAGTTGTTAACTTAGCAGAATAAATAAAATAGAATAAATGCATCTCAAAAAAAAGAGGACATAAGATCCTCTTTTTTTAATTTTCATAAAATAATGCAATCTATCAATAGATGATTAATTTATAGAAAATGGGAGGCAAGAAAAAATGGAAAATTTTACTATAATTTATGGACTCTTCATAAATAATTTATGGAGAGACGAAAAAAATGGAAAATCTTTTTTCTTACTAAAGACAAAACATTCACTTTTTATGGAATGTATGTTTGTTAAAAAAGAAGTAATTAGGAATAATGCTGGAATTGATGAAGATTGGTATTGGCTAAATGTTGACGCTTCCAATATATCAATACCAGCGTACCGCAAAAATTCTCCGTTGTGTATAAAAGGGTATTTCAACCCCAGAAATACAGGTACGTGGGATTTTATAGCGGTTGAAGACTAACTCAAAATATATAGATTTCCTTTGCCCGTTTCATGGAGACATCCATTATGGATCTGCAAAGGTAGATCTATATAAGAAAAAATGCACCTGTTTCCGGTGTAGTGAATCATTTTCTCCGCTTGACTTTATAATGAAAATGGCGTAATTAAAAAGGGTTCGAAAAAATGGCATTATTCAATCAAATACAAAAAAATATTGCTTCAAAGATCATATTTGATTCATAAGAATACGGAAAGCAGAAATATAACCAGATATGTGATCGCTAATGAGATTTTGGCGATGGGAAATGACATTTATATTCTAAAGAAAGATTATAGGACCAAGAAAGAAAAGTTTGATGAAGATAACAGAAAATCCAATGAACAGTATCGGCGATTAAAGGATCGAAGAAAAAATATTCAGAATTTTGCATATGCGGATCTGATATCAAAGATTAAAAGTAAAATTGACAGCGATAATTCAGGCGCGGTGAATGAAGTTACAGTATCCAAAGATTTATACTATTATGTACATGATGAAGATAAGGTAAATAAGAGTAGATTTGTTGATGGTATAATTG
>CAVGQQ010000023.1:0-48880 GCA_963631525.1 bacterium | reverse complement strand
CCAACGATCAGTCTCTTCAGATATAATTCCAGAGAGATACGAAGCTTTACATCCTCATTTAACGCATTGTAATGTGTCTCAAATGGTCTCGCTGCGGCACCACCTGCATTCGATACGAGCATTGGTGTCTCAACTTCCATGAAATCACGACCTGCAAGGAAATTACGAATCTCCTTCAGAATCTGGGAACGCTTGATGAACACTGCCTTGCTTTCCTGATTCATGATCAGATCCACATATCTCTGACGATAACGCATATCCGTATCGGTCAGTCCGTGGAATTTCTCTGGAAGAATCTGCAAAGACTTTGACAGAAGTGTCATCTCCTCCGCATGAATGGAAATCTCACCCGTCTTTGTACGGAATGCATAACCCTTCACACCATAGGTATCTCCAATGTCAGACTTCTTGAAATCTGCATAGCTTTCTTCGCCGATCTGGTCTCTTGCAACATAGACCTGAATATTTCCCTTCAAATCCTGAATGTTACAGAAAGATGCCTTACCCATGACACGCTTGAACATCATACGTCCGGCAATGCTTACATGAATCGGAGAACCATCCATGATTGCTCTTCTCTCATTGTAATCGTTTGTCAGAACTTCCTTCTTCTGCTCGTCATCCAGCCCCTCTACATCCGGTGTTGGTCTGCCTGCCAGAAGCTCTGCTTCATGCGCAATGTAAGTTTCCTTTACATCTTCACTGTGATTTGTCACATCATATTTCGTAATCTCAAATGGATCTTTTCCTGCTGCCTGCAGCTCTGCGAGCTTATCGCGACGCACCTGCAACAGCTTGTTTATATCCTGCTGCTTATTCTCTGCCACTTTTTAACTCTCTCTTTCTTATCGAATATCCAAAATACGGTAGTCAAAGTTTCCGTCTGGTGCTTCCACTGTGACTGTCTCTCCAACCCGTCTCTTCAAAATAGCCATACCAAGTGGTGATTCGTTGGAAAGCTTTCCTTCCAGAATATTAGACTCTGTAGAACCAACGATCTTGAATGTATTTACCTCATCCATATCGATATCCAGAATTGATACCTCAGAACCGAAGTGAACAACACCCTGCTCTACTTCTTCTTCGTCGGCAACCTCTGCGTACTTCAGGATCTTCTCGATCTCTTCGATACGAGCCTCGATATCTCTCTGCTCGTCCTTTGCAGCATCGTACTCGGCGTTCTCTGACAAGTCTCCTTGCTCTCTTGCTTCTTTGATCTTCTGTGCAATTTCCTGACGTCTATTTACCTTTAAGTCCTGTAACTCGTCCTCTAACTTATGAAGACCTTCTCTAGTCAACAGATTTTTCTTCTCAGCCATCTCTATTTTCCTTTCTTTCACGACATACTTGCCCAGACTTCTTCCGAGCATACATGCTTGAATTATATCGGATATTACGTCATATGTCAAATGCGATTTCTACAGTAATTCACGTACAGTAATTCCCAATAATGGTCCATTACGCAAAAAATCCGCAAAGCCATTTCTGGCCTTGCGGATTTTACAATTTCTTCTCTTATTATTCTGCTTTACAGCATCCGATTAATGATGGAACAGACGGATTCCTGTAAATGACATAACCATATCGTACTGATCTGCACACTCGATGACAAGATCATCACGTACAGAACCACCCGGCTGTGCGATATACTTCACACCACTCTTCTTTGCACGCTCTACATTATCAGAGAATGGGAAGAATGCATCAGAACCAAGTGTTACATCAGTATTTCCATCGAGCCAAGCACGCTTCTCTTCACGTGTAAATACTGGTGGCTTTACCTTGAAACGCTTCTGCCATTCGCCCTCGCGAAGTACATCCTCATACTCATCACCGATGTAAACATCGATTGCATTGTCACGGTCTGCACGTCCAAGCGAATCTACAAACTGCAGATTCAAAACCTGTGGTGCCTGACGGAGATACCAGTTATCTGCCTTCTGTCCGGCAAGTCTTGTACAATGTACACGGGACTGCTGTCCAGCACCGATACCGATTGCCTGTCCGTTCTTTACATAGCATACAGAGTTTGACTGTGTGTATTTCAGTGTGATCAGAGCAATCTTCATATCGTTCTTTGCAGATTCTGGAAGATCCTTGTTCTTTGTCACAATGTTTGAGAGCAATTCATCGTTGATTGGAAGCTCATTTCTTCCCTGCTCAAATGTGATGCCATATACCTGCTTATGTTCGATTGGAGCTGGTACATACGAAGGATCAATCTCGATAATATTGTAATTGCCCTTTTTCTTCTGCATCAGAAGCTCGATTGCCTCGTCTGTGTAGCCCGGTGCAATCACACCATCGGATACCTCACGCTTGATCAATCTTGCTGTATCCTTATCACAAACATCGGAAAGTGCAATGAAATCACCGAAGGAAGACATACGATCGGCACCTCTTGCTCTCGCATAGGCACATGCCAGTGGAGAAAGCTCGCCGAGATCGTCTACCCAGTAGATTTTTGCCAATGTATCGTCAAGCGGAAGTCCCACAGCCGCACCTGCTGGAGATACATGCTTGAAAGAAGTTGCTGCCGGAAGTCCGGTTGCTTCTTTCAGCTCCTTTACAAGCTGCCAGCCGTTAAATGCATCCAAAAAGTTGATATAGCCCGGCTTACCATTGATCACCTTGACTGGAAGCTCGCTTCCATCCTCCATATAGATACGGGATGGTTTCTGATTCGGGTTACATCCATACTTAAGCATAATTTCGTTTGCCATGATTTTTCATCCTCCGCTTTCTTAGACTCTGTCGTATTTATTGATAATCTTTGATGTCGCCTTACCTGTCTCGATATCGATATAGCGAACGAACAAAGATACCTTGTTATCCTCATTCAAAGAGTTCCACAGCATATCAGTAAATGCATCCATATCATCTGGGATTGCAACCAGCTTCGGCTCACCCTCAAAGCTTGGAAGTGGATTGCCATCACCCATATAGGTGTGGATGAAATGTCCGGTTCCCGGAAGTGGATTTGTATAAGAGAATGTAAATCTCTCACAGCAATCCGGATTTCCGTCTGCGGATTTTAAGATGGACATTGCATAATTGTACGAACCATTTTCCACATGCATGATGCCTGAAATACGTGGTGTATAATTCGGTGCATCGTCCTCATATTCTCTCGTGCGTAAAGACTGCTCAAATGTCTGCTGCTTATCCATCAGCTCGTAAATCGTATCGGTCTGATCTCCATTTGTCACAATCGTCTTGTTGCCTAATACACGCACTGGTGCATAGATGATCAGATGTGGATCTGTCAGCTTGGAAGGATCTGCTGCCTCAGTTCTTATGCCATCCTCTGTCTCTGTAAATACACGGTTCCGTGAATTCACGCTGCGTCCCATAATGAAATATGCAGTTACCGCTTTCTTGCCATCCTGTGACTTTCCGATCACGATACCTCTGCCCGGGTACGCGTTGCCCTTCAATTCTTCTTCCAATGAAATCATCTTCACGCTCTTCGCTCCTCCTCTTTTTCTGTGTCTATGTTAATCTGCGCCGTTGGTAACATCGCCGCTTCCATCTAAGGAAATCGGATTACCAAGTACAGTCGGCTCCGGTTTGATAAACGTCATAACAAAGTCCTTGCTGATTGCCAGATACTCACGGATATTCCGGATGGTCTGCCCACCATAGTTGATCGGTGCCGCTGCCACGCCATACGCATCCATACCAAGATTCTTGGCATTGTAGACCGCACGCGTCAAATGATATTTCTGCGTGACGATCACAACCTTTTCCGCGCCGAAAATAGCTCTGGCACGGTACATACTCTCATAAGTAGAAAATCCCGCATGATCGAGGAAAATATCCTCGGACGGAACGCCCTGCTTGATCGCATAGTTCTTCATGACACTGACTTCATTATAATATTCGCTACCGTGGTCACCGCTCATCAGTATCTTCGGTGCACAGCCTGCCTTATAAAGTGCAATCCCCTCATCCAGTCGATCCCGCAGCATCGGACTCGGTGTATCTCCATTCTTTACAGATGCCCCCAGAATGATAATACAATCCACATCCGAAAGTGCAGTTGCGTCCTCTTCCGTCAGCAGACGGGGATTCACATCATGTTTAACATAGATATAGATTCCTGTCAACCCAAGAAGAATCAGCAGCGCACATGCAAACAGGAACAAAAATATATTCCTGATTGCCCGCACAAATCCGCCTTTTTTCTTCTCTGCTTTTTTCTTACTCATATCTTTCTGCCATTATTTCGTCGTCTTTTTTACTACTGACTTCTTCTCTGCAGAAGTCTTTGCTGCAGCCGGTTTCTTGTCTACATAATCATACTTGAATACCATCATCGAAAGCGGTGCGATATCAATGCTGATCGCATATGGCATACGGTCACACTTTTCTTCAAATGCCTTGACCTTGCCGTTCTTCGTACCGGAACCACCGTAGATCTTCGCATCGGAATTGATGATCTCCTCATACTCTGTCAGGCAAGGAACGCCGATCCAATAATCCTTGCGCTCTACCGGAACGAAGTTGCATACGAACAACAACTGATCCTTCGCTGTCTTTCCGCGGCGCACAAATGCGATAATACTCGTATTTGCATCATCGACCTTTGTCCACTCGAATCCCATCTGATCGTTGTCATTATAATAACATGCATCATAGGTTGTATACAGATGGTTCAGATCTGCCACCCATTTCTGCATCTGCTTGTGCAATGGCTGCTCCAATAAGAACCAGTCAAGACTTCTCGCCTCGCTCCACTCACGAAGCTGTCCGAACTCCTGTCCCATGAACAGAAGCTTCTTGCCTGGATGTCCATACATAAATCCATATGCCGTACGCAGGTTTGCGAATTTGTCTACCTCAAAGCCCGGCATCTTGTTGAGCATCGAACATTTCAGATGTACGACCTCATCATGTGAGATCACGAGTACATAATTCTCCGCATATGTGTAAGACAAGCTGAATGTCAGCCGGTTATGGTTGAAGGAACGGAAATATGGATCCATCTTCATATACTCTAAGAAGTCGTTCATCCAGCCCATGTTCCACTTGTACAGGAATCCAAGTCCCTTCATACTTGCCGGTGCTGTAACACCTGCCCATGCCGTAGACTCTTCCGCAATCAGGAATGCACCCGGATTGCGCTCTTCCATAACCGTATTGATCTTGCGGAGCAGTTCGATCGCATCGTAGTTTTCATTTCCACCATCTTTGTTCGGCAGCCACTGTCCATCCTGTTTTCCGTAATCCAGATACAGCATAGATGCAACCGCGTCCACACGCAATGCATCCACGTGGAACTTCTCCACCCAGAACAATGCATTGGCTGTTAAGAAGTTTGAAACTTCATTTCTTCCAAAATCAAAGATATAAGTTCCCCAGTCCGGATGCTCGCCGCGTCTTGGATCCGGATGCTCATAAAGCGGCATGCCATCGAATCTTCCAAGTCCGTGTGCATCTCTTGGGAAATGTGCCGGTACCCAGTCTAAGATTACGCCGATGCCGTTCGCATGCATGTGATCTACAAAATACATGAAATCCTCCGGCGAGCCATAACGGCTGGTCGGTGCATAATAATTCGTTACCTGATATCCCCATGATCCATCAAATGGATACTCTGCAATACCCATAAGCTCGACATGCGTATATCCCATCTTCTTTACATAATCGCAGAGCATCTTTGCAAGCTCGCGGTAAGTGTAGAATCCAAAATCCGAATCCTCGATTTTCTTCTTCCATGAACCAAGGTGGCACTCGTAGATTGCCATCGGCTTTTTGAGCTCAGTCTCACGTGTCTGCTGCTTCCGGTTCTCGATCCAGTTGGTATCCTTCCACTTGTATCCGGTCAGATCGGCAACAACATTCGCATTATCCGGTCTTACCTGACACTGGTTTCCATATGGATCTGCCTTGTATAGTATCTCGCCGTCTCTTGTCAGAATCTGGTATTTGTAGACAGCACCCGGAGCCACGTCTGGAATAAACAGCTCATAGATACCGGATGTCTGCATCATCTGCATCGGATTGAGCGCACCATCCCACATATTGAAATCACCAACGACACTGACACGTCTTGCATGTGGTGCCCACACGGCGAAATATGTTCCCTTCACGCCATCAATCGTCATCGGATGCGCACCAAACTTCTCGTAGACATCATAGTGCTTGCCCTCTGCGAAAAGATACGTGTCAAACTCTGTGATCTGCGAATCAAATGCGTATGCGTCGGCAGTCACAACCGTTGTACCATCCTGATAGGTTGTCTCGATGCGGTATTTGGTTCCCTTATATTTCTTCTTTGCACTGTAAAATCCATAGAAACCATCTGCCAGACATTCCATCTCCTCGCGGTTTTTGCCTGTCGGAGATACGATGCAGACCTTCTCTGTATACGGACGATATACGGTAATCACCTGTCCATCGCCGTAATCATGGTTTCCGAGCAGATGCTTTGGTGCATTGATAACCCCATTTTTCAATTCATCGTACAAAATCCAGTTTACCCAATCTTCCAGTCGTTTGTTCATATTTTGTAACCCTCCTTAAAAATATCCTTCTCTAAATCTAAAACCGGTGTGGTCGTCCCGCCAGACGGATGCCCACACGAATCATCACAAATACGAAAATCTCGGCGGCAACAATGCCGAGATATAAAAGCGCCAGATTCCGCGCAAATGTTTCCGGCAATATCTTGCACAGCACATCCCCGGTTGAGAAATAGCTGTAATCGCCCCGGAATATCATGTTGCGCAGTCCTGCGTAGACCTCTCTTTTTGATGTCACGATCCGCAGCATCAACAGTGCGACCAGACACGCGCCACCTGCACTGCCATAAAAGCACGGCATCGTCTCCCGCCTGCGCCACAGCCTGCGGAAACTGTATACCATTCCTACCAATGAAATAATTGATAAAATCCATGCGAACCGGTAATACCCTTTCAGACGGTTTAACTGGTGCACATTGGTATCGGATAACTCATAGCCTGCAATCTTGTATCTGCCTGTAAAAAACTGACAATACGAATCCGCAATCTGCCCGTAATAAAGCTCTGCTTCCGCCTTGCTGATCTCCACCGCCGCACCATTACGGTAATCGGTCGATGAAAGCCGGTATACACTCCGGTTAAACGCCAGCAGGCACACGGCAAAGCTCAGAATAAACACCGCAATGCAGACACTTGCAAGCCATTGAAACTTTCTGTATTCTTCTCTTTTCATAATATTTGATTACAATCTTTTTCCTGTAAATTCTCAAAAATCTATAAGCTTATTTATTTTACCATTTCCGCCCTGCAAAGTAAAGAAACCATTTTATAAATGCGTCCAATATCGCTGGAATTCTGCGTCATTTTTGCCTTGCGTCATATGCCGTTTTCCTCTATAATAAATAGTAGTTTTTTATACAGCATGAGGTGGTGGGGCGATAATGGCATCAAGCAATTTTGTGAATGGCAATGACGTGGCTACATTTGTCTTGGAGACGGATGCGCCATACAATATTTTAGACTTTGACCAGGGACTTTGTACAATGACCGGGTATTCTCCGCGTGAATTGTCAAAGAAAATCTGTACTCTGGATAATTTACTGTACGTGGAGGATTTTACAGAAGTAATCGCCTCCATGAACTATCAGTTAAGTATCTCCAATCTGATCAGTATCCAGCACCGGATCGTGACGAAAAGCGGTACGGTTCTGACAGTGCTTTGCAACGGACAGGCATTTTCTCTGAACGATGGTCGTGACGTGCTGCAGTGCGTATTTACCGATATCACGAATCTGGAAAATGCGGCGAACGAAACCGTCCGTGCCAAAACGGATCTGGAGATTTTCGCAAATACAGTTCCGAGCGGCGTGAGCAAGCATCTGCTCGACAACAATTTATCCCTTTTATGGGCAAATAATTTCTTTTATGATATGTGCGGCTACTCCGAGCATGACTACAAGGAAAAGTTCGGCAAGAGTACGCTGCAGCTCGTATTGAGTGAAGATCTGGCGCTTGTGATCGATGCACTCGCAGACCTGACCGAAAACGAGGAGAATTCCAAGATCATGAACTTCCGTATCCAGTGTGCGGATGGCAACATCAAATGGGTGAATGCCGTCATCGCCCGCTCCGGTTCAGAGGAACAGGGCTTCCCGGTTGTAAACCTCGTTATGTCCGATATCACAAGTCTGAAGATTGCCGAGACAAAGGCAATGCTCGAAGAGCAGAAATATCTGATTATCTCTGATATCTCCGAGGAACTTCCTTACGAGTACGATATCGCAACCGATACAATCACATTTGCCGAAAAGTTCAACCATATCTTTGAAGGTGAATCTGTGATTGAAAACCCGACGGAAAACATGCTCAAGATGGGACTTGTCTCCTACGATACACAATCTGCAATTGAAGAGCTGTTTTATCTGGCAAAAGCCGGCACCGAATATCATTCTACCGAATTTAAGTTAAATACGAAAAATGGTGGTTTCCAGTGGTATTTCTCCACATTTTCCACCATCTATGATGAGACAGGGACACCTCTTCGTGTCGTTGGTCTGCTCCGAAATATCCATGCCCAGAAGGTGGAACAGCAAAAGCTGCTGATCCGCGCAGAGACCGATCAGATGACCGGGCTTTATAACAAGGCAACAACAGAGAGCAAAATTCAGGCTTCTCTGCGTGAATTAAATGGAAACAGCTATCAGGTTCTGATGCTGGTCGATATTGATGACTTCAAGAAGATCAACGATACCTTCGGACATTTGAAGGGCGATGAGGTTATTGTCGACATCGCAAAGACACTGCAGGAATTCAAGGGCGATTACGGCATCGCCGGACGTCTCGGCGGCGATGAGTTCTGCGTATTTTTGTCCAATGTGTTAGATACCCAGCTTGCAAGTGAAAAAGCCGTTATGATCGCCGATCGCTTGCGCGAGCTGTACCAGCACGATTGCAAGGTCACGCTCAGTATCGGTATCGCCGCAACGAACCAGCAGATTCCGTACAATGTCTTACTGGAAAATGCAGATACCGCTCTGTATCAGGCAAAATTAAATGGCAAGAACGGCTATTTCTTCTACGCCGACGATATGGAGCGTGGCAAATACGAAAACGACCGTTCTGAGACATCTGCAAAGGATGCTGAGACATCTGCACTTCTGGATTCCCTGCTTTCCACGCTATTTGCAAGCACGAACACTTACACAGCAATTGAGCAGGCAATGACACTTGTCGGGGAACACTACTCCATCGACAAGATCAGCATCTGGGAATACAGCTACAACAAGAGCTTTGTTGATTGTACCCATCAGTGGTGCAGGAAAGGTATCACAAACGACATGGCGATCCGCCAGCATACTCCGGCAGCGATTCTGGAGGAATTATCTGCGATGGGAACCGACGGTATCACCTACTCTTCCGATACCTCTTTGATCAAGACGAACACCGCAAGCATGAATCCATATGCGGAAGGTATCCGCAAGCTCATGCAATGCGATATCAATACAAATGGCAAACGAATCGGCTTTATCAGCTTCTATTCTATGGACAAAGATGTCACATGGACCGCACAGACATTAACCGCATTCAAACAGATTTTCCGTCTGTTCGGAGAAGCGGTCAAGACGAAGCAGGCAAACCGTGCAATGTCACTGTTGCGGGATGATACGATCAAAGCATTTGACCTCGTACAGAATCCGATGGTCGTCGTAGACAAGGACTCCTACGATGTCATGTATTTCAACGAATGTGCACGGGAATATTTCCCGAAGCTTGCATTAAACAGCAAATGCTACTCCTGCTTGCAGCAGGAAAGTGCACCTTGCCGTGATTGTCCGGTACATAAAATCTCCGACAGCAATCCGACCGTCGGCTGTATCAAACATAACCGCACACTCGATGAGCCGCTGGATGTCCATATGACAACGATCAACTGGAGTTCTGGCAGCCATACATTTTTGATTTCTACCTCCGCACACAAGGAGACAAAGGCGGAACAGCTCCGCAAGGAACTCGAGCAGAACATCAATATCGAAAAGCGGATTGCCGAAGCTTCTTACCGCGATATTGTCACCGGCTATGGAAACTTTGAGAAGTTCAAGGTCGACGCACAGGCGGTCTTAAACGCCAACCCGGATACCGATTATGTAATGTTCTACTTTAATATCAAGAACTTCAAGTACATCAATGAAACTTATGGTCATAACGTGGGGGATCAGACGCTCAAGGCAGTCGCAGATGTATTGAACAAATATATGCAGGAGGGTGAGGCATTTGCCCGTGTCATCAGTGATACTTACATCATGCTGATTCACTACAAGGCAGAAGACCAGTTCATGTCCATCTTCAACAACATCAAGGCAGAGGTTCACGATGCATGTCTTGCCATTCAGGATCGCTTTGTCGTAGACTTCACGACCGGAATCCTGATCATCGACGAGACGATGCACAGTTACAGCATCAACCGTTTAGTTGACCGTGCAATGATGGCTGGCAAGTCTATCGATGCTTCAACTGGCGTATCGTATGCATTCTACGATGACGAATACCACAAGAAGGTATTGAACGATGCACAGCTTGAGAACAGTATCCACGGTGCACTGGAAAACAATGAATTCTGTGCATATGTACAGCCAAAATACGATATTGCATCGAAGAGCCTGATCGGTGGCGAGCTTCTGGTGCGCTGGTTATCTCCTTCCAAGGGATTTCTGGAGCCGGCAGCCTTTATCCCGTCCTTCGAGAAAAACGGTTTCATCTATCAGATCGACTGTTTCATGCTCGAACAGGCATGTAAGTCCATCCGCCGGTATCTCGATTCCGATATTTACGTCATTCCGTTCTCCGTGAACCTGTCACGGGTGACATTGGCACATCCAGATTTCCTGTCAAAGGTGCAGGAAATCGTGGAACGATACTACATTCCACATCATTATCTGGAGTTCGAGATTACAGAAAGTATCTTCTCTGAAAATTACTCTCAGATGATTGATGTTCTGAACAAACTGAAATCGATGGATTTTATCATCAACATGGACGATTTTGGAACTGGCTATTCGTCTCTTACACTGCTCAAGGATCTGCCAATCGACGTCATCAAACTTGACCATGATTTCTTATCCCGGTCAACAACGAACGACAAAAATGCAATCAGCATCCTGCGCAGTATCATCGAGATGGCACACACCCTCGATATCCGTGTTGTCAGCGAAGGTATCGAGACAGTGGAACAGTTGGAAATGCTCAGTTCCATCAACTGTGAGATCGGTCAGGGCTTCCTGTTCGCAAAGCCTATGCCAATTGCAGATTATGACAAGATGATACAGGACTATTCTGCAAGCTAAAATTTAGGTTTTTACAGGATTTTTCGTCAAAAAGTATTGACAGAAAAATGGCTTTTTGCTATTCTATGGTTTGTGTGTGAACACAATTAGAAATTTTCACTGGTCCAATCTATCTAGTGGTGTGGATGGGTTGTTCGTGTCTTGACCAAAGTGATAATTATATAAACTAAACTATTATAATATTTTATGGAGGTGTCAGGTTTGGCTAATATCAAATCCGCAAAGAAGAGAATTCTTGTTATCGAGACAAAGACTTTAAGAAACAAAATGATCAAGTCTAAGATTAAGACTTTAGTTAAGAAGGTTGAGGCTGCTATTGAGGCAAACGATAAGGCTGCTGCAGAAGCTGCACTTCAGGTTGCTACATCTGAGATCAGCAAGGCTGCTTCAAAGGGAATCTACCACAAGAACAATGCTTCAAGAAAGATTTCACGTTTAACACTTGCTGTTAACAAGCTTGCTTAATTATTTTACTGATAAATATAAATTAACCCAAAGAAAAAGACGCTTTCCGCGTCTTTTTCCTTTTCACTATTCTCTTTTTACTTTCCTGTCTGTAATGTATGTTTCTTCAGATAGCTGTGCAGCACCCATTTTTCCGGAATCCGCTTTAAGACAATCTGTATCTCCTCATGCTTTGCGATCGGCTGCACTAAGATGCTGTAAAGCTGTGCATTGTTCGCGCCCCAGATATCGGTAAAGATCTGGTCGCCAACAAACAGCGTATTCGACCGGTCAGTGCCAAGCTTCTGCATCGCCTGCACATACCCCTTCGCCGATGGCTTTCCTGCTTTATATACATAAGTCGCTCCAACCTGTTCGTTGAAAGACTTCACGCGTTCCTCATCGTTGTTCGACACGAAGCAGACACCATATCCCATATCTTTTAATTGCTGTATCAATGCCTTTGCGCGTGCATTGGCTGGTGCGTCATGCTCCACCAGTGTATTGTCGACATCGAACAGCACCGCCCGGTATCCTTTGTCATAAAAAGCCTGAAAATCAATATGATAGGTACTGTCGTAATATTCGTTTGGAAAAAATCTCTGAAACATATCGTGTTCTCCTAAGTCTTTATTCGTCTGTTTTCTAATGCCCGTTTGCACCGTTTATTCCGCATGGAAAAATTCGTACACATTCTTTGCAATGGACTCTGGGATTCCCGGCACTTCTGCAAGCTCGCTGATCGTCGCTTCCTTGATCTTCCGTATCGCACCGAAATATTTGAGCAGCTGTTTCCGCCGTTTCTCACCAACGCCCGGTATTTCATCGAGCACGGAATGTACCTGATTTTTGCTGCGGAGCTGGCGGTGATATTCAATCGCGAAACGATGCGCTTCATCCTGCAAGGCAGTCACCATCAGCATCACCTCACTGCCCTTCGGGAACTTCACTTCCACGTTGTTGTAATATAATCCCCTCGTCCTGTGATTATCATCTTTTACCATACCACATACCGGAATGTCAAGTCCCAAGCTATCCAATACCATCAATGCGACATTCACCTGTCCTTTACCACCATCCATCATGATGACATCTGGCAGGACATCCATCTTCTCATCTGTGAATCGTCTCGACAAGACTTCCTTCATAGATGCATAATCATCCGGCCCAGTTACCGTACGCAGCCGGAATTTCCGGTACGCATTCTTCTTCGGCTTTCCCTGCTCAAACACAACCATTGATGCAACCGACAATACACCAGAGATATTGGAGATATCAAACGCCTCCATCCGGTTCGCTGACGGGATTCCCAGAAGCTCTGCGATTTCATTTGCCGCACCAATTGTCCGTTTCTCCTGCCGCTTCACACGTTCCATATCCTGTGCCAGCACCAGTCTCGCATTTTCCGCCGCCAGATCTAAGATTTTTTTCTTGTCGCCCTTCTGTGGCACGAGGATCTGCACCTTCGATTCCCGCCGTTCACTCAAATATGCTTCTAAGATTTCCTGTTCCTCCGGCATTTCCGGCACTAAAATCTCCTTCGGCAGATATGGCGTTCCCGAATAAAACTGCTTGATAAATGCCGCCAGCACCTCTGGCATCCGTTCTTTGCTATTGCCATTCATATGATGATTTTCCCGTCCAAGCAATTTACCGTCACGCACGAAAAATACCGTGACAACGATATCCTTGTCGTTCGATGCGCAAGCAATCACATCCCGGTCTTCGCCGGATGCCTTATTCATCTGCTGCTTATCCTCGATATGCCGGATGCTATCGATCAGATCCCGCGTCTCAGCCGCCTTCTCGAACTCCATCTCTTCTGCCTGTTTTCGCATCTGCTCCTGCAGCTCCGCCAGTATCTCCTTGTAATTACCATTCAGGAACGACAACGCTGCCTGTACCTGCCTGCCGTAATCCTCCTGACTGATCTTCCCATTGCAAGGTGCCTTACACTGCCCAATCTGGTAATACAGACACGGACGATCCTTACCGATATCCTGTGGCAGTCTGCGGTTGCAGGTACGCAGATGATAAAGCTTGTTGATCAGTTCTAAGATATCCTTGACCGCACGCGCATTCGTATATGGCCCAAAGTATTTGGAGTGATCCCGCTTCATGGAATGACTGTACAGAAACCGTGGAAAAGCCTCCTCCACCGTCACACGGATATACGGATAACCCTTGTCATCTGTCATCATCGTATTATACTTCGGGCGGTACTCCTTGATCAGATTACATTCCAGCACAAGTGCTTCCATCTCAGAGCTTGTCACAATATATTCAAAATACGCGATCTGAGACACCATTTTTGCGATCTTCGCCGAGCCGCCGTGTCCATGTCCTGTCTGAAAATACTGCCGCACCCGGCTGTGCAGACTCACTGCCTTTCCAACATAGAGAATATCATCATTTTTGCTGTGCATGATATAAACACCCGGACTTTTCGGAAGCTTTTTCAGCTCCTCCTCCACATCAAATATATACTGACTTTCCTCCGCATTGTGGCTGGCGCGATAAATATTCACATTGATTCGTTGTCTTTTTTCTGCCATGTTTCGATTGACTCCTGTTCTGTGCAGGTATCCAGAATAAAATTAGGAGGTATCTGTAAGATACCTCCCGCTTTATAATAAAGGTTTTTTGTGGTCTGCTTATAAAAGATCCGCACGAAGCTTCTTGATAACAGTCAATGTCTTGTTACGAAGCTCTTCTGCTTCATATAACTGCAGCATAGAGTTCTTATCCAGCTTCGCATCTACAACGGAATTCAACCAATCATTTACATATGCCTGTACATACTTCACATTTGCATCGGACTTGTCCTTCAATGTCACGATGATGTTGTTCAGGTTCTCAATAACAGTCGGCTGAAGTGTTGTGTTATTGTTCTGTGTCTGTGCACCCTCATCAGATAACTCGATAACCTTACCTGTCTTTGTGATGATGACCTTCTTGTTCGGAGAGGATTCTGAACGTGAAGAGCTTCCACCCTTTCTGTCAAGGAGCTTTTCTACTACCTTGATCAGGCATACAACACTGTATGTAGCTTCCTCTGATGTCTGCTGCTCATTGCCCTTGTCCTCATACTGATTCCACAGCCACTCAGACTTCAGAAGCATCTCCTCCATCTTTGTGTCAGACAACAGCTTCTGCAGATCTGGGTCCATCACAGGTCCAGAATTCTTACCAAAGAACTTACCACCAGACTGTGGCACATCGGACTTCTTATACTTCGCAGGAACTACAATCTCTGCATAAGTCTTAATCAACTGCTTTTCAGCGATCTTTGGATCGTAGTTATTGTTGATAATATTGATTCTGCCACTGTTCAGACCGTTGCAGATCATATCCTCTGCCGTCATAAATACAAGTGCCTTCTGACGATCATCGATCATCTGCTTGATCTCGTAGTTTGTCTTGGACTTCTCAAGGATAGAATTCTTACGAACCTTAAATGCCTTAATCTTCTCCTTCACGCTGAAGAACAGCTTGAGCAGAGAAGGATTTGCATTGACATAATTTCCAATCCATGTAAGTTCTACATACTGATGTTCAATCTTGTTTGAAATCTCATATACATTGTAACCATCAAAGATAACATTCAACGTTGTATAGAGTAAATCGAGAATCTCGTACTTTTCTTCCCACGACTTGTTTGAGTTATCCTGATTTACCAGATCCTTGATTCCACACTCATAGAACACAAGGTTGTACTCATACAATCCTTCGAAGATGTTCTGCTTGTCACTTAAGGCTGCACCTGCACCTAGAATCTGCAGATTCTTCTTCATATTTGGCTCGTTCTCGATATAGAGATATACCTTTCTTACAAAGGAAGAAACCTCTGCGATCAGTGTATCAATACGCTTGTTGTAGATCTCCTGTTTAGAGATTGCATTGATTACACTTCTGCTCAGAACCGTTGTATCGGCTGCTGAATTCGTGTTGCGGATCAATTCCTTGAAGCTCTCATAGACTGACATATTATCGATTGGAATATACTCTGCATTCAGTCCATAAAACTCAAATGCCTTACTGTATTCCTTGTTGTGAATATATGCATTGAACAGTCCAATTGAAAACTGGATCTTATAATCATTTCCTACATGTGGATCTTCTACTACATAATCAAACAATACTTCCAGATTGTTCATGTATGCATCCGAATTCGCATCGTCTGCCGGAAGTCCCATCTCCATGATGACGTTGATCAGATCAAGGTAACCCATGATTGCCTTATCAAAGTTCTTCGGTCTGTCGTCATCCTCTAAGATCTGATAGCTCAGATTGATCAATAATGGAGCAATACGCTCACCGATCAGACGCATTGCATCGCTGAAGCATTCTCTCTGATACAGATAGATCAGCCAAATGCTGTAACGGTAAATACCAGATGTACTGATTGGAGCATCCACATCCAGTGGATCAATATCGCCATATACAAACTTGAACAATGGTTCAATCCACTCTTCAATCTCATAACGTCCTGTCGCCTTGATGTTGGTATCTACGAACTCGCCCAACTCGTAAAGCTTTGTACACTGTGTCTTTACATCGTCGTCAACCATCATGTTCTTGAGGTCAAAATTGCTGTCCTTCAAATAGTCGATAACCAATGCATAAAAGCCATCTTCTACCTGTTCATTCAGGAAACGAATCAACAGTCCTTTGTTATTTGATGCCGCAATTGTAAGGACATTGCTGTCTGATCCTGCAGTAATATTTGCTGGTAATGCCATCGCCATATACCCCCTTGTAATTAAATTTCACTACTTCGATTTTATAACAAAATACGTGCCAAAGTCAACCTTCGATTTGTCAATAATTCATAATTGGCATTGTGCATAATTGACAAAGCGTTTTCGACAAATGGAAGCTGTTTTTTTATCAAAATTGTACAATTTTTCACAAAACATCAGACTTCAAAGCCCGCCATACGAAGGATTGCCCGCGCATTTGTTGTTGTACATCTGCCATCGCGGATCTTATAGTCAAACCGCAGCTCATCGCCCTCATAATATTCTTGGAAATGATAGTTTACAGCCGGTGTCTGATTCTTATCCGTGATACTGCAAAGTTCAAAATCATGTGTGGAAACAACTGTCATACAGCGGCTTCCCGCAAGCTTCGTGATTACCTCCTTCGCACCGACGATACGGTCTGCAGAGTTGGTTCCCTTGAAGATCTCATCAATCAGGCAGAGCATTGGCTTTTCCTCCTTGCGATAGCCAGCCATCTCCTTGATGCGAAGAATCTCCGCATAGAACGTGGAGATACCATGTGCCACATCATCTTTCACCCGCATAGATGTAAAGATGTGCATATAAGACGCTTTCAGCTTGTCTGCACAGACCGGTGCTCCGAGATAAGCAAGCACCAGATTGATCGCAACCGTTCTTAAAAAAGTTGTCTTACCAGACATATTGGAACCCGTAATAATTGTGATACCAGAACCAAGTGTTACATCATTGCCCTGTGCCTGATCTGGCAACAACAACGGATGATACAGATTGGTTCCTTCCAGATGCACCTCTGTCTCCGTGTAATCAATCTGCCCTTCGCCGGTCTCCCGCACCATTCCCAATACAGAAAAGCTCATCAGATCCTCCAGCTCCGCGATCATATCCGAACATCCCGCAACCTGTGTTCCATATGTTTTCTTCCACCGGGAAACGACCGCTGCAAGCTGATAGTCCCACAGAAACAGTCCGCATAAGATCTGGTGTATCAATGGATTAAAGGAAATATTATATGCCTGACTGATTGCTTTTAAATTATGATACGCCCGGACCGCCCCGGTTGCACCGCCTGCGCGCTGCTGCATCTTTACCAGCACATCACTCTGAAATGACTGTCCTGCGATCAACGAGAGCATCTCTTCGTATTCACCGCTCACGGTACTTGCATAATAAACCGGCTGGATAATACCATCCGTCATAAACTTGGTCAGCCACGAAATGACAAGCAATGCCAGAAATCCCACAAGTGGATATCCATAGGAAATCGTGCCAGCCAGGAACAACACCAGACTCACGATTTCACAGATTGGAAGCACAAACCGTAATATATGTGCAAATACAGGGAGCTTTCCCTGTGCCACGTCACCACAAAAATCTTCAAATGCTTCCGCGTCAAACTTTTCTTTCTCCGCTTCCATCTTACGTCCGGCTGTCTCAAACTCTACGGCAAATTCCGGTTTCCCAGAAAGCTCTTTGATTGCAGCATGCCGCTGTTCCCGCTCCGCTTCCTCGATATACCGCGTTGTAAGATGATCTGCAAATGTCTGTTTTCCTTTCTCTGTATGACAGACGGAAATCATCTGGTACAGAGAATTTTCTCCTAACAGATCAATATCTGTGGCAACACAGTCGTCCTCGCGCAGATACACAGTTCCTTTCTCCTCAAACTTCCGCCAGCCATCGTTAAAACGATTGCAATAACGCCGGCAGACCTCCCATTTCTCCGTCAGCATCTCCTGCCGTTCTGCCACAACACTGTGCCATTTCACAAGCACCACAAAGCCGATCAGGAACAACACGCCAACAATCACCAGCAGTGTTGCATACGATTTTTCTTTTTCTGTAATGCCAATGATCAATCCCGCTGCACCGATTAAAAATGTCAGGATACGAAGCGTGGAAATCCGGCTGAATAACCGGTCTGCCTGTTCCTTTTGATTCTGATAATCCAGCGTCCATTGTTCAAACTGCTTTCGATTCTCACTTACTGTCATCATGCCCTTTTTCTTCCTCTTTTTCCTCTTTTTTTCTCGTGATCACCATCTTGAAAAAGATTGCCACAAACACGCCTGCCGCAATGATGCTCAGGATTCCTAATGTAGTTTGGTCTAAGAAAACTAATGCTATTCCAACAAGTGCGATCAAAATCGCACAGGTGAGAAAATTCTTCTCGGATTCTTTTAAATTCTTCATTTTATATTACCCTCCGGTCTTTTTTACTACAATCTAGTCTACCATATCCCACAGTGCAAGGCAAAGAAATAATTCTAAACTTTCTGTGAACCAGAGATTTCTATTTGCTTTTTATTGTTGCATGTATTAGAATAGTCTTTATATAATCGTGGTAAAATATAGATAATTATGGAAAAGGAGATTTAGACATGGGTAAATTTTTTAAGGGTGTCGTAAAATTTTCAGTTGCCGCAGCCGCAGTTGGTGGTCTGTGCTATGCATTCAAGGACAAGATCAAGGAATCTAAGGTATATCAGGATAACAATGTTGATGAGAAGATCAACAAGGTAAAAACAACGATCAAAGATAAGATGCCAAAGATCTTTGACAACGAGGATGATATCGAAGAGGATGATCTGTTTGCAGACGATCTCGATCTCGAGATGGAGGATGCAAACCGTGATTACGTGACGATCAACCCGGATGATTCTGAGAAGTCAGAGGATGCAGCAGCCGAAGAGCCTGCGGAAGAAAAGGCTGAGGATACGGACGCTGAGTAATCGCTGAGAATCCGGAAAATAAAAAGTTCGATGAGACGATTCATGTTTCATCGAACTTTTTATTTTGGTTGCAAAGCGTAAATCCATGTTATGTATTGGCTTTGCACACTTGATCTATCTGTCTATTTTGCTGTCCGGTCTACAGTTTCACCAGCTTGCGCATATCTTCATAGAATCCCGGATATGAGATATCCACGCATTCCGCACCGGTAATCTCTGTCTCACCATCTGCATTCATCGCAGCAACCGCAAAGCTCATCGCTACCCGATGATCGAGATGACTGTCGATCACTGCTCCATGAAGCGGTCTGCCCCCGCGGATGATCATACCATCTTCGGTTGCCTCGATATCGGCGCCCATCTTCTTCAAATTCTCTACCATTACATCAATCCGGTTTGATTCCTTCACCTTCAGCTCCGCCGCATCTTTGATAATCGTCTCACCATCTGCAAAGCAGGCAAGAATCGCAATCGCTGGAATCTCATCAATCAGAGTTGGAATCACTTCTCCGCCAACAACACAGCCTTTCAGATTCGAGGTACGGACAGTCACATCAGCCGTCGGTTCTCCGATTTCTCCAGATGTCTTCTCGACGGTCACATCGGCGCCCATATCCGAAAGCACACGCAGGATACCATCCCGTGTCGGATTGATGCCAACATTTTTCACTGTCACACAACTATTCGGCGTAATCGCAGCCGCTACCAGAAAATACGTTGCCGAAGAAATATCACCCGGCACGATCACCTTCTTTGCATACAGTTCTTCTACAGGTTTCACATACACAGTCTTTCCTTCTGTGCGGATATCCACGCCAAATTCTTCAAACATCAGCTCGGTGTGATTCCGGCTCACTTCCGGTTCTGTCACAGACGTCTCTCCATCTGCATAGAGTCCCGCAAGCAGAATCGCCGATTTGACCTGCGCTGAAGCTACCGGCGAATCATAATGAATGCCATGCAGATTCGTTCCGTGAATCTCCAGTGGCGTACAGTCATTTCCACGCAAACTGCGAATATCGGCTCCCATCTGGGAAAGTGGTGTGATAATGCGTTTCATCGGACGTTTCTGAATCGACGCGTCGCCATTGACGGTTGACACAAATGGTTGCGCCGCAAGGATACCCGACATCAGACGTGTTGTCGTTCCGCTGTTTCCAACATCCAATACAGAATCCGGTGCTTTTAAGCCTCTCAGTCCCCGACCATGTACCAGCACTTTATCTCCGTTATTCTCGATCTCGACACCCATCTTGCGAAAGCAGGCAATCGATGACAGGCAATCCGCCCCCTGCAGGAATCCTTCTACCTCTGTATTGCCCTTCGCAATCGACCCAAGCATAATACTTCTGTGTGAAATGGACTTGTCGCCCGGCACTGTCACTTCCCCGGAAAGTCCATAAACTCTTGATAATTTCATAATTTTCTCTCTTTCTGTATGTTCGATTAAAAGCTATCTTATTATAGCATGGCTTGTTTCTCGCAACAACCACGTATTATTTCCCCTGATATGCATATAGAAATCCAGATTTCCTTTATGGATTACACCGCTTGCACGGTGTGTACCCCATATCTTCTAACTCCTCCACAGTTCCCTCGTAGGTCTGCCTGTTTTTCTCCTTCATCTGACTGACACTCGAACAGGTCGGACGATGAATCTTCTTCGTGTTTGTGTTCAATATGTATGTCTGTGTCGTTTCATTTTTATTGTCCCCCATTAGTTCTGAATTCGGTGTTTGTTCCTGTATTTCAACAACTGGCTGCTTAGCACTGGCATCGTATGCCATCCCGTTTTCCTGTTCAGTGTTTCCTGATTTCCTCGCGTTTTCACGCTCATCAGAAGCAGATTCCCAGCTTGTTCCATCTGCATAGTTGATGCCAATTCCAGGCTGTACATTATAACAGTACACATGAAAACAAATTCCAGCGCCTCCATCCTCGACGGACCAGCCTTCCATCTCGACACCGGAAGCAACCAGATTGTCCCCTGCAAAAACGGGTGTCACCCGGTACAACACATGGTTTCCGGTCTTTTTTACATATGCATCTACCTTTTCCTCAAACGGAAGCATCCCGTCCACATTCAGATACCGTGTTCCTGTAATCAGGTTCTTCTCATTTGCATTCTCACCAGCCAGACAATATGCAATCAGATGACAGCGATTGTAGAGATAATTCCCGTCGATCAGATCATTATACTTCGCCGTGTGCCAGCCGCTTGGACGAACATTTCCGATTGTGCCCCGTTCTTCCGTCGGCTGTAATTCCGGGCAGATATTCGCATACGCCTGCCCGCAGCGTCCAAGCGAATCCAGTTCACTATATCGTTCAAACGCTTCCGTACTCTTCTTTTCTTCCTCTGTAAAATCCGGCATATTATTCTCAAGCTGGATATACGGCGTTCCGTCGTAAGCCGGAATGTCCGCAATATCCCGCTCATCCACATTTTTCGTATCTATCTGTGTTTCTACCGCTGCCGTGGTCGTATCATTTGCCGTGTTCTGCCCAATTGCACACCCCACTAGAGATAGTGCAACGAGCAGACAGACAACTATATATTTCAGAGTTGTTTTAATCTTCTTCACTGTAGTTTCCCTCCAATTTTCATTATACTTTGCCTATCTCATATGCACAAGCCATACATGGGCTTTTCCTGCTCTCCACAGTTCCCCACACCCACCGCGTGGGTTTTCTCATCAGGAAGCTTCTCTCTACGCCCATTTCTCCTGCAATCCAGCATCCACACTCACCATCTCTGGGCTTTTCCTGTTCTCCACAGTTCCCCACACCCACCGCGTGGGTTTTCTCATCAGGAAGCTTCTCTCTACGCCCATTTCTCCTGCAATCCAGCATCCACACTCACCATCTCTGGGCTTTTCCTGTTCTTCACAGTTCCACACACCCACCGCGTGGGTTTTCTCATCAGGAAGCTTCTCTCTACGCCCATTTACCCGACAAAAGTTTCCTCCCAACCTTGCAATCTCACTAGGAACTCTCTATACTACATACATGAACAACACGATTTCGAAAGGAGATCATCACATGAAAACTTTATTACGTTTCTTACAGGACGGCAAAACCCAGTTCCACGTTGCCGCCCTCGCCAAAGAATATTTAGATGCACATAACTTCACACAGATATCCGACCGAGAAAATCTCGCCGAGCTTGCTGCAGGCAAATACTACCTCGCCCCGTTTTCTTCGATCGTGATTCCATTTATCAAAGGCAAGCGGACCACACAGGTTCGTATCGCCTGCGCCCATACAGATTTCCCGATGCTGAAGGTAAAGCCGAACCCTGAATTAAAAAAGCAGGGATATCTGCAAATAAATGTCGAGCCATACGGTGGGCTCATCAAGGAAACCTGGTTTGACCGTCCACTTGGACTCGCCGGAAAAGTGATCTACAAAAGTGATTCCATTTTTCATCCAGAAGTCAAACTGTTTGATTCTGAAAAGCCAGTCGCTATCATCCCGAACCTTGCTCCGCATCTAAAACGCGGTGGCAAAGAGGGAGAGCTGGACGTACAGAAAGAGTTGATCCCGATTGTAGATATGGTCGCGCCCGCAGCAGATTCCAAGTACCAGCCAGATAACCCTTGCCCGAAAGATATTCCGGTTCCTGCAAATAGCGGATCGCAGCAGAACAATCTGGATTCCCATTTCCTGCTTTCTTATGTAGCCCAAAAGTTAAACGTTCACGCAGAAGATATTCTGGACTTTGATCTGTACCTGTACATCTGTGATGGACCAACAACCGTAGGTATGAATGACGCATTTGTAACAAGTCCACGTATCGACAATATCTCTTCTGTCTGCGCCATCTTAGAAGGCCTTGCAGACACAAATCCTTCCGATACACTCTGCATCGGTGCTCTTTTTGATAATGAAGAAATCGGAAGCCGCTCGAAGCAGGGTGCCGACAGCACATTGCTCTCTGATATCGTAAAACGCCTGACCGCAGACATCCAGCTTTCATTGGTTGAAGACGGATTTTATCTGTCCGTGGATGTCGCACATGCCACACATCCAAATTACAGCGAGAAATCTGACATTACCAACGCTGTCCTGCTGGGAAAAGGTGCTGTTTTAAAATCCAGTGCCAGCCAGCGCTATGTATGCGACAGCGAAGCATCTGCCTGTATCATTGATCTATGTCATACGAAGCAGATTGCCTTGCAGCGTACCATCAACCGTTCCGGCATGCCGGGCGGACAGACACTTGGGCCAATCGTATCCTCGTACCTGCCAATGCGTGCGTGTGATATCGGTATTCCGGTTCTTGCCATGCACTCTGCAAGCGAGCTGATGCACAAGGATGACTACACTGCTTTAGCCGCTCTGATTACTGCATTTTTCACGTCACCATAGCAAAAAGGCTGCCATATCTGGCAGCCTTTTTCATTTCCAATCAACCTATTTTTACACTCAATTTAGTATTTATAAATCAACCGTTTCATCCAATCCTCAATGATGGAATCATTTGCATTGGAGATCACCTCTTTTGTTGCCTCCGGTTTATCCGTGATAATACCATCGACATCCAGCAGAAGCAATTTCTTGATATCCTGCTCGTTATTGACCGTCCATGCATAGATTTTCTTTCTCCTTGCATGAATCTTGCTTACCATATTGTTACTGATATATGTGTGCTTGATGCTGAACCCGTCGATTCCCTGCATTCCAGCAAAATCGCCAAACGCCATCGTCATGATATAGAGCGTTGAAATATCCGGATCTAATTCCTTTGCTTCCCGCAGTGCCGGGATACTCTGTGAACCAAGCATGCATTGATCTACAAAATCATATTCATGCAGCAGATCTACAATCCCCTGCACATAATTCTGATCGGTATCCGCTGGTTTTAACTCAATATTCAGAAATACATCATTTTCCTTGGCAAAAATCAACACTTCCTCCAACGTCGGAATCCGCGTGCCATCATACGACCGGTCATAGGAGCTTCCAACATCCAGTTTGCTGATATAGTCATAATCCACTTCACCGACCTTACGCTTGACATTGGCTGTCCTGTTCAGGCTTTCATCATGCATGATCACATACACGCCATCCGCCGTCTGTCGTACATCCAACTCAATAATATCCGCACCCGCTTCCACTGCCTTCTCAAATGCAGGCATCGTGTTCTCCGGTGCATTTCCGGCATCCCCACGATGTGCTGTTACCGATGCATTCGTCGGATACGCAATACGGAAGGACATATAATTATTCGTCGACAAATACACATAACAGCCATTTAAGATCAGACCAAGCGCCACAATCGATGCAAGAAATGTCCGCTGCTTCTTGCGTGAACGGCTCAGAAGAATCTTCTCCTCACGCTCCTGAATCTTATTCACATGAAGCTTCTTGAACTCCTCATACTCCATGTCACCTTCCCGCTCATAGAAATGTGCACAGATATATGCGTGAATCAGCGGCGTTGCAACGATCACGATCAGCACATAGAGAATCACCGTCGCCGCACGAAAGATCACATCGATCACTGCAACAACCATTTTATTCGGAATCAACCCTATCACGGCCTTCGAGATTCCTGCTGCAAATGCACCTTCCAGCAGCACTGCAATGACCGCAATCGCCAGGTTTAATGCAATCACGCCGATCATCATAAGCAATACATGACGTTTCATTGCCTGCTGGCTCATCCGGCGTGCCTGCTTATAGCTGACCTTGTACAGCACAAAATAATTCAGTGTAAAAATCTGTCGGAAAAAGGTCAGGCAAAGCACAAGGTAAATGGCAAGTCCGCCCATCACTCCGAACTTATAATTCTTCAGAAAATGTGTCAGGAATTCTGGCAGCTTCAAGCCAAGCAGAGAGCCTGACAATGTCAGCGAATATGTGAATGGCAAAACGAACAATACATACCCAAGCGTGAGCAGATTCTTCGGCGCCAGACTCCGACAGGCATTTCCGATTCCATGCAGCAAAATATCCATCGGATTCAGTTTCTCCCGCCGCACCGATGCTTCCATACTGTAAATAATTCCTGACAGGTTGATAAGCAGGAAAAATGCAATCAAAATAAGGATCAGTAGAAATGCAACATAGGTAATCGGCGACCGCATATACCGGTAGATTGTTCCAGATGACAGATACGAAATGCCTGCGATATCCATCGACACATTCAGTAGTCCATACATCGCCGGTGTCAGAATTGCCAGTGACAACACCCGATAAACAATCTCAAAAAAAGCAATGGAGGAAAAGTTATACCGCAGCATCTTCACTGCCTGCTTCAAACGACTCATAACTTTTTCCTCCATTTCTTTGTTAATCTTTATACAATCATACCATCCTATATCGTATTCTATTTTCTTATCCGCACCATACTTCGATTCTATAGAATCAGCATAGCGTCTCCAAATGAGAAGAATCTGTACTTCTCCTCAACCGCGATCTTATATGCTTCCAAAATCTTATCACGATCATACAATGCAGAAACCAGCATCAACAATGTCGATTCTGGCAGATGGAAATTCGTAATCAGGCGGTCAACCACCTTGAATTTATATCCCGGATAGATAAAAATATCCGTCCATCCACTACAGGCACGTACATGTCCGTTCTCATCTGCAACCGTCTCCAATGTTCGCGTACTCGTTGTACCAACCGAAACGATCTTGCCACCGTTTGCTTTCGTCTCATTGATCGTATTGGCAGCTTCCTCGTCGATCACATAGAACTCGCTGTGCATATGATGCTCTAATATGTTCTCCACCTTCACCGGACGGAATGTACCAAGACCGACATGCAAGGTCACCCTTGCAATCTTGATACCCTTCTCTTTGATTTGTTCCAGAAGTTCCTTCGTAAAATGCAAGCCTGCCGTTGGCGCGGCTGCCGAACCGGTATGTGTTGCGTAGACCGTCTGATAACGATCCTTGTCCTCCAAACGGTGTGTGATGTACGGTGGAAGCGGCATCTGACCAAGCTCATCCAACACTTCCTCGAAGATTCCTCCGTATTCAAAGCGGATCAGGCGGTTGCCCTCTTCAACAATGTCAATCACTTCACCGACTAATTTGCCTTCGCCAAAGGAAATGCGGGCACCCACACGTGCCTTTTTGCCCGGCTTTACCAGCGTCTCCCAGACCTTATCATCATGGCGCTTCAACAGCAGCACCTCAATGGATGCCCCTGTATCTTCCTTGACACCAATCAGTCTGGCTGGAATAACCTTTGTATCATTGATGACCAGACAATCGCCCGGATTCAAGTATTCAATCACATCCGAGAAATGTCTGTGCTCGATTCCACCAGTCTCACGGTTCAATACCATGAGCCGGGAATCACTTCGCTTCAGGAGCGGATCCTGGGCGATCAGCTCCTGTGGCAATTCATAATTAAAATCACTTAATTTCATTTCGTTCATATTTATCTGCTCCATAAAATTCTGCACGCAGAACGATGTTATTATGCACGGATCTCGATACCCATCTTGGAAAGCTCCGCGAGAAGCTTCTCTACAACCGGATTGACATCCGCATCCGTCAAAGTCTTTGTCTTGTCACGGAATACAAGCGAGTATGCAACGGACTTCTTGCCCGGTGCCACCTGTGCGCCCTCGTAAACATCGAACAGCTTGTAGCTCTCTAACATCTTGCCGCCGCACTTCTTGATGACCTTCTCGATCTCGCCAACAAATACCTTCTTATCCACAACAAGTGCCAGATCTCGTGTAACACTTGGGAACTTCGCGATACCTTCGTACTTTCTGTCAAAGGTTGTAAGCATTGTAACTGTCTGCATGTCGAGAACTGCAACATAGACTTCCTTCTTCATACCATAGTTTTCAACAACCTCTGGATGAAGCTGTCCGAGATAACCAACCGAAAGCTTACCCTTCGTGATGTTTGCCTGACGTCCCGGATGTAAGAATGGATGCTCAGAGGTTGGCTCATAGTTGATCTCCTTTGCAAATCCAAGCTTCTCTGTCAGCTCTTCGATCACACCCTTCAGATCGAAGAAATCACCCTCGCCAAACATACCGAGTGTCAGCATCATACGCTCATCTGGAAGCTCCGTCAACGGAAGTGCCTTTGGCAGATATACATTTGCAAGCTCATACAATCTCGCATGCTTATTTCTACGGTTATAGTTTGTAGAAAGGGATGTCAGCATACCATTTAACGGAAGCGTTCTCATGATTGAGAAATCCTCGCCAAGTGGATTCATGATCTGAATTGCCTTTCTATATACAGAATCCTGTGGAATGAGCAGCTTGTCAAATACCTTCGGACTCTCGAATGAATAATGCATAGCTCCAGAGAAACCATCGCCCTCGACAATATTTCTTACGATATCATTTACACGCTCTGCATAGCTCTTCTTACCTGCCGTCGACTCGCCGTGTGGCAGAGTTGTCGGAATATTTGCATAGCCATAGAAACGTGCCACTTCCTCTGCAAGATCTGCCATACATTTCAGATCCTGACGGAAGGTAGGGATTGTCAGCATATTGGTCTTCTCGTCATAACGAAGCTCCAGCTTCTTGAAGATTGCAAGCATAACGTCAGAAGAAATGTCTGTTCCGAGTAGCTTATTCATCTTCTCCGGCTCAAACGGAAGCTCGATCTCCTTGACTGGGTTTGGATATACATCCACCATACCGTCAACGACCTTACCGCAGCCAAGCTCCTCGATCAGCTGGCAGGCACGGTTGATTGCCTGTTCTGCCAAGTTTGGATCAAGTCCCTTTACGAATTTTGCGGCTGCATCTGTAGCAAGACCGATTCGCTTTGTTGTGAGACGGATATTTGTACCGTCGAAGCAGGCTGCCTCAAACAGCAATGTCTTAATATCATCTGTAACCATGGAATTTTCGCCACCCATGATACCGGCGATACCGATTTTCTTCTCGCCGTCACAGATCATCAGAACGTCCTTGTCCATCTTACGTTCCTGACCGTCCAGTGTCACAAATGTATCACCGTCATTTGCACGTTTTACAACGATCTTCTTGCCTGCGATCGTATCTAAGTCATACGCATGCATTGGCTGACCATACTCTTCCATAACATAGTTTGTAATATCAACCAGATTGTTGATGGAACGGATTCCCTGCGAAGCCAGTCTCTCACGCATCCATTTTGGTGAAGGACCGATCTTCAAATCAGTCACAACTCTGGCTGTGTAACGTGGGCACAGATCCGGCGCCTGTACATCTACCGTAATGTAATCATTGACATCGCCGCCGCTGCCCTGTACTTTGATCTCCGGCTCGTGGAATTCCTTGTCAAATGTTGCTGCAGCCTCTCTTGCCATACCGATCATAGAGAAACAATCGACACGGTTCGATGTGATCTCGTACTCTACAACGGAATCATGCAGACCAAGTGCTGCAATCGCATCATCGCCCGGCTTTACGCCTGACTCTTCGCCGAAAATGTAAATACCATACTCCGGTGCTTCCAGGTACAGATCTCTGGATGAACCAAGCTCTTCGATGGAGCACATCATACCGTTACTCTCGATACCACGAAGCTTGCCCTTCTTGATCTTGATGCCGTCCTCTGGAAGTGGCTCGCCATCATGTCCGCCTGCAACCTTACCGCCATCTAAGACAACTGGTACGAGGTCGCCTTCCTTTACATTTGGGGCACCTGTCACGATCTGGATTGTCTCAGCACCAATATTTACCTGACAAACAATCAGCTTATCTGCGTCCGGGTGCTTCTCGATCTTCTCAATCTTACCAACTACTATCTTCTCTAAGTTCTTATCTTTCTTCTCGTATCCTTCTACATGGGAACCGGACAGTGTCATCGCATCTACGAAATCCTGTACGTCCACGTCTAAATCAGGAACATATACTTTTAACCATGAAATCGGTGTATTCATCTTCTTACCTCCATCTTAGAACTGATTCAAAAATCTTGTGTCGTTTTCGTACAAGAGACGCATATCATCAATCTCGTACTTCAGGAGTGTGATACGCTCCAGTCCGATACCAAATGCGAATCCCGAATACTCTTCTGGATCAATGCCACACATTTCCAATACGTGCGGGTGAACCATACCACAACCAAGAATCTCAATCCAGCCACTGCCCTTACATACACGGCAGCCCTTACCACCGCACTTGAAGCAGGTAATATCCACCTCTGCAGAAGGCTCTGTAAATGGGAAATGGTGCGGACGGAACTTCGTCTTTGTCTTCTCGCCGAAGAACTCCTTCGCAAACTGATCGAGCGTTCCCTTCAGATCCGCCATTGTGATTCCCTTGTCAACAACCAGTCCCTCAACCTGATGGAAGGATGGTGAATGGGTTGCATCTACTTCGTCAGAACGGAATACACGTCCCGGAGACAGAATACGGATCGGCAACTTGCCCTGCTCCATAATTCTTGCCTGTACCGGTGATGTCTGTGTACGAAGCAGAATGTCCTTTGTGATATAGAATGTATCCTGCTCATCCTTTGCCGGATGGTTTGCAGGGATATTCAAAAGCTCAAAGTTGTATTTGTCATATTCGATTTCCGGTCCAGATACGATCTCATATCCCATACCGATAAATACACGCTCCAGATCTTCAAGTGCGATCTGGTTTGGATGTCTGTGTCCGTCGATCTTCTTCACACCCGGAAGTGTAACATCGATCGTCTCACGTTTCATCTTCTCCGCACGCAGAGCAGAATTGATGGATTTCATCTTCTCCTCCAGCTTTGCCTCGATGTTCGCACGTGTCTCATTTACCATCTGTCCAACCTTCGGACGATCTTCCGGAGCCACATCCTTCATGCTCTTCAATACCTGGGTTAATTCACCCTTCTTACCAAGGATCGACACCTTGATATCATTCAAGAGGTTGATATCCTGTGCCTCTGCGATCTTGGAAAGTGCCTGTTCTCTGATGCTTTGCAACTTTTCTTTCATTTCCTGTTTTCCTCCATTAAAAAAACTCCGTCCTATATTAGGGACGAAGTAATATCCGCGGTACCACCCTGATTCGACTATGACAGTCGCTCTCATTGTATGCGTAACGTGCATAACACGACGAATCCTACTTTCCACTGCACCACGACAATGATATGTTCAAATCCGCGACTCTGGTGTGAAAATGAGATCTTCCTCTACTGAACAGGGCTTGCAGCCGTGACCCCGTCTCTCTGTCAAGTCTTGAAAATCCTTGTTGCACCTTCAACGTCTTTCTACTTATTATGTTCTTGCAGGTGCATCGTCATTCATCTTAGCAAATGCACCTATCAAGAAATATTTTAGCACAATAAATAACTGTGTCAACCCCGAAAATGTAAACTGCTGAATCCTATTTTAGGTGTTTATTTTCGTATCCCAAGTTTTAACACAAGTGCCTCCTGAAGAACGCCCGACACATTGATATGTGCCCTTTCTGCCTCTCGGTTTAACCAATTCGGGAGTGTCACATTGCGTCGTACAGATTTATTATCTAATTTTCTGCGATATTCATTAAAATCAACATCTATCAGTGTGACTGTTCCTTCCCCATCTCCATAAAATGTACCCTTTGATATATCTATATCTTTCAATTCTCTTGGATTCGGCAATTCTTTTCCCTGATCCTCATAATATATCCCCTTTACACCTATTGCGTCTCTCGCCATATCAATTGCGTTTACAATGCCAAATCCTTCTGTCAGTATTTCCAAGTCTGGCACTTCAATCAAAATCGTATTTTTCTCATCCTGTATTTTTGTAAATATAACTGGATACACCTGTTTCATAGTAATCATCTCCTCATCTACCAGGGGTACTATATTATATTCCCCATTTTTTTAATATTGCTCTTGCCAATTTCTCATTTATCTCTTTGTGCCTTGGAATCTGTTCTTCATCTGCTCCTCTCACATATACATCATGATTACTTCCATGTCTTGCGAATCGAAATCCAATTGATTTTAACTTTCTTACCAACTCTCTCTGTTTCATCTCTTCTCCTTTGATTATACACATTATATACACATTGTCAAGCTTTTGATTTTATACCATAAAATGTTTGAAAGACCGTATCATGACATACATATATTTGTAAAGCGTAAGTTTGGAACATTTAGAAAAAGTGAGGAAATATGCGGGTTTGAAAGCAAAAAATTATTTTTAATTCTATAATTTTTGACATCAAAAAAGGTGCACCTGCATCGTCAGATACACCTTTTATTTTATCCTTATATGATTACTTTCCCAGCAACATCACGAAAAATCCTACCGGCAGGGCGATCACCGCCTGCGTGAACATTCCGATCACCGCATATTTGATGTGATGCCAGTAATCGTGATAGGCATCGACCATATCCTCGGTTCCTGGAATTACCATTTTCTTGCTATGGCAAAACCAGAGACAGTCCACAACCAGTGCATCAAACCACATTTCTGCCACCCACATGAGATAACCGTGCAGCCAGCCTGTGAAAAATGTACGTGCTCCTCCAATATAATATGCCAATATTGTCTGCAAAACTATGTATCCGATAAAAAATCCAATCTTACCGATCGTTGCCTTTTTCGTCAACTTGCCAGAGCTTTCCTCGATCAGTCCAAGCTCTCTGCATCGATCCTGTATCGCTTTTGGATACTCTTGTATCAATCCAAGTCTTCCTTTTTTTGCCATATTGATTCCGCAGATTGTAAATACCACGACATTAAAAATAATGATTTCCAAAACTATATTCATGCGTTCCATCCTCCATCATCTACATCATTATCCCCGAATCGCATCCACGCACGCGTCAATCAACTCTTCTTCTCTAAAATCAATTTCATAAAACAAATCCGTCTCCGGTTCTGACAAGGTCAGCCGGTACAATTCTCTACCACTCCTTTCCTCCACCCGGTTCTTGGACAGATACCGCACATCATCAAGGCGGATTACGTCCGTATGAAACCAATAGGTTGCAACCAGAAAATTATCTGTCACATAGATTCCATGATAATGGAAATATAATTTATCCCGCAATTCTGTGTTCAGCTGTTCAATTACCGCACTTCTCCGTCCATACGCGCGCAGCTTCTTTGCCTGTGGATTCTTGTATGGCCGCATCCACAAACGAACCACATATGCCAACACAAACACATATACCATCGAAAGCGCAGCGACAATCATATATGCAATTCCTGTATACACATATGGATAATCCGGCTCACTGATGACATAAGCATCATAAAATCCGTCCAGAATATTCATCGGAACATCTCCATTTTTCGAAAGTCCCGCCAGAATATGCTCCGTGACAACCTCATCCTTCACAATGCGCCCTTTCACAGTCCGCTTCTCAATGTAACTCTTCGGCTGACTGGTCTTGATGAGTAAAAACACCATATGATCATCCTCAAAGCAGTAATAATAAGCACCTTTGATTTTATTTTCCACCAGATAATTATATCCCGTATAATACAGATTCTCCGCATTGTACCGGACACTTGTAGTACCATCCGCATATAACTGTGCAATCTGATCCTCAACCGGCTCGATCTCCGTGATTTCATAGCACTGCACTGCATGAAACAGCGAGTAGCGTACACCCACAAAAATGAGTACAAGCAACAAGACCATGATGGGGAGCATCATCGCCAATGTATTTTTTATCATTATGATTTCAAACTTCTTGTGCTTCATCGAATCCCGTCGCCTTTTGTCAATTTTCTCTATCTTAACATTTAACGAACTTCCATTCAACTTTTTTTAACACTTCGCAGGCAGGCGCATAGTATAAACCATAAGAATTTTTAGCGGAGGCATCTCATGAGCGATTTGTCAGCTACACAGTGCGGTTGCGGCTGTGGAAATGGTTTTAACATCGGAAACGGCAGCAACTGTTCCTGCATCTGGATCATCATCCTGTTGTTATTGTGCGGTGGCTGTGGCGGCGGAGGATTCTGCGGCGGAAACGGTTGCGGTTGCGACAATGACTGTATCTGGATCATCCTGATTCTCCTCTTCTGCTGCGGAAATAACAATGGCGGCGGTTGCGGCTGCGGTTGTTAATAGAGGAATTCTTCGGGACTCCCTTGCAAGTTCACTTGTAGGGGAGTTTTTGTTATCTATTGTGTGGCATTGATTGCATCCTCTTCCTGCGGCTCATATTTTCATACATGCACACATATATTAGACTAACAAGATTCCAGAGCATCCGCCATGCTGCATAATCATCCGCTCGATCAACTGATTCATGACGACTCCCTGTTCTTCTTGGAAGCCATGATTCCTTTTGTGGACTACGCCTACAAAAAGCCGTTGATCCTCTTAATTAAATATCAGGAAATCCGCGCTCTGATGCAGTGTTTCGACCACCCGGATTACATCGCTTCCTGCGGGTTCGACTGCCATCCGGAAAGCTCCGAGGAAATGATGGAGTGTATGTGCCGTTTCCTGCCGGGCGATTTCGCAGGCAATATCAAGAACATGCAGCAGATGCTCAAAATGATGCAGGTCATGCAGGCGATGAACGATTCCGGGGCACCAGGACCGCCACCAAATAATTGCGGAAATTCCTGCGAGCCTCAACCAAACAACTGTGGAAATCCCTGTGATCCACCGCCTCAACCAAATCACGGAACTCACTATGATTTCCCGCCACCACCGGGCTGTGGCGCGCCACCTCCGCCGCCAGATTATGAACCACGGCAGGACATTGGTAGAAAACCAGATCATAATTGCAACAACCAGTCAGGCAGGCACAAGGATCTTTATTCCAGTGTCATGGATATCCTGAATTCCTGATATTTCTGCCTCTACTTTGGGAAAATCTTCCGGTTTTATGTTTTTTACCCAACCGGAAGCCTCTCCTCTCACTATTTATTGGGGAGTTTTCTCCTGTTTTGCCTTTTTTACCCAACCGGAAGCCTCTCCTCTGACTACTGATTGGGGAGTTTCCTCCCGTTTTGCCTTTTTTACCCAACCAGAAGCTTCTCCTCTCACTACCGATTGGGGAGTTTCTTCCGATTTTACGTTTTTTACCCAACCGGAAGCCTCTCCTCATACCACCAACTGGGGAAAATCTTCAGGTTTTACATTTTCTACCCAACCGGAAGCTTCTCCTCTCACTACTGATTGGGGGAAATCTTCCGATTTTACATTTTCTACCCAATTTCATAATTAGAAAGGTGTCCATATGTTTGAACAAAACCCGAAACTTCGAAACATCCATCCAACCAAATTACGAATTATCAATGAAATCAAAGAGCAGAGCAAATACCAGTCTGCCGAGGAACTGCTGCCGCAGATCCTGCAGATCAACCAGGAATTAAAGCGGCGGAACCTAAGCTTCACGAAAGAAGAATCCGCACTGCTCCTCGAAGCGATGGAAGAAAGCATGTCCCCGGCAGAGCGGCAGAAATTCCAAATGATCAAATCATTTTTCCTGTAATAGCCATACAGAGACAAATGCACCGCATAAACGCGTGCATCTTCCTCGTCTCCATAACAAAAAAATGGTTGCCTGACACGGTATAAAACCATTGTCAGACAACCGTTTTCGCTGTATTCTTTCAACAAATATTACTTACATACAATATTTACGATCTTACCTGGCACGTAAATCTCCTTTACGATGTTGCCAGTCATCTTATCAGCGACGATCTCTTTTGCACGGGCAAGTACTGCATCCTTATCCTCATCCTTTGCGACAAGAACCGTTCCTCTTACCTTACCGTTGACCTGTACACCAATCTCGATTGTTGCATCAACCGTCTTTTCTTCCTCGTACTGTGGCCATGCACTGACAGACAGGAAATCTTCATGTCCGAGAGACTCCCAGATTTCTTCTGTCAAATGTGGTGCAAACGGACAGAGAAGCTTGATGAAGATCTCAAGCTGTTCTTTGCTCAGCTTACCAGCACTGTAAACAGAATTTGTAAGTGCCATCAGCGTTGCGATTGCAGTGTTAAACTTCGTCTCTTCGATGTCATTGCTTACCTTCTTGATTGCCTTGTGGAAGCTTACTTCCAGCGCATCTGTGGAAGGATCATCAGATACCATATCCGTCATACCAGCTACACGCTCTAAGAAACGCTTACATCCCTTTACAGAGCTGTCACTCCAAGGTGCTGCAGCTGCGTAATCACCCATGAACAATACATATGTCCGGAGAGTATCTGCACCATAGTCTTCTACGATATCAAGCGGATCGATAACATTTCCCTTCGACTTACTCATCTTATCGCCGTCTGGTCCTAAGATCAGTCCCTGAATCGTACGCTTTGCATATGGCTCCGGTGTATTCACCTCGCCGAGGTCATACAGGAAACGATGCCAGAATCTGGAGTAGATCATATGTCTTGTTACATGCTCCATACCACCGTTGTACCAGTCAACCGGCATCCAGTAGTCAATCTTCTTACGATCTGCAAATGCTTTGTCGTTGTTTGGATCAATATAACGCAGGAAATACCATGATGAACCTGCCCACTGTGGCATAGTATCTGTCTCACGCTTTGCATCACCGCCACACTTTGGACACTTGCAGTTTACATACGAATCGATCTTTGCAAGTGGAGACTCGCCGTCCTCACCCGGCTCGAAGTTCTTCACATCCGGAAGCTCCAGAGGAAGCTCCTCATATGGTACTGCTACGACACCACAGGATGGACAATGTACAAGCGGAATTGGCTCGCCCCAATATCTCTGACGGTTAAATGCCCAGTCCTTCATCTTGAACTGTACACCTGCTTCACCAACACCCATCTTCTTGATCTCTTCGACCATGCGGGCGATGGAATCCTTCTTATTTGTAAATCCATTCAGGAACTCTGAGTTGATCATCTCGCCGTCGCCAGTATACGCTTCCTTCGAGATATCACCACCCTTGATAACCTGAATGATATCAATGCCAAATGCCTTCGCGAAATCATAGTCACGCTGGTCATGTGCCGGTACCGCCATGATCGCACCGGTACCATATCCCATCATAACGTAGTCAGCGATGAAGATTGGAATCTTCTTGCCATTCATCGGGTTGATACCCATAAGTCCTTCAAGCTTTACACCTGTCTTATCCTTGACAAGCTGTGTACGCTCGAACTCCGTCTTCTTCTGACACTCTGTACGGTATGCCTTGATAGCATCCATATTGGAGATCTTATCTGCATATTTATCGATCAGCGGATGCTCCGGTGCGATAACCATGAATGTTACACCGAACAATGTATCTGGTCTTGTTGTATAAATCTGAAGCTTCTCATCAGTACCGTCAACATCGAAGTTTACAAATGCACCGGTCGACTTACCAATCCAGTTTTCCTGCTGCTGCTTTACATTTGCAGGATAATCAACATCCTTCAAACCCTGCAGAAGCTTATCTGCATATTCTGTAATCTTCAGATACCATACAGTCTTTGACTTCTGTACAACCTCGCTATGGCAGATATCGCATTTACCACCCTGGCTGTCCTCATTGGAAAGGACAACCTTACAGCTTGGACAGTAGTTAACCAATGCTGTATCACGGAACACAAGTCCCTTCTCGAACATCTTCAGGAAGATCCACTGTGTCCACTTGTAGAATTTCTCATCGGTTGTATCGATCACACGGCTCCAGTCAAATGAGAATCCAACCCGCTTCAACTGATCCGTAAATCTCGCAATATTCTGATCTGTGATCTGACGTGGATGGGTTCCTGTCTTGATTGCATAGTTTTCTGTTGGCAGACCAAATGCATCAAATCCAATTGGGAACAATACGTTGTAGCCCTCCATACGACGCTTTCTGGATACAACTTCTACGCTGGAATAAGCTTTGATATGTCCTACATGCATACCCGCTCCACTTGGATAAGGGAACTCTACCAGTCCGTAGAATTTCTTCTTGTCTGAGAAGTCCTGTGCCTCAAACACCTTGGCGTCTTCCCATTTCTTCTGCCATTTTTTCTCGATTACTTTGAAATTGTGTCTCATAATGTCTCCTTTTACTAAATCCGCCTCTTATACGAAACGGTTTAATTTGTCATCATATTTATAATCCACGGCTGCAAGTTTTTGTTCGAGATTTTCTCTTGCAGTCTGGAATTGTAAACAAAAGCTGTCCAGATCGATGCCATCGTCACGTAGTCTCGTATTCACAAAGCTTAAGAGCATCATCGGATCCTTCGGTAAATTTTCGATTGCCATTATAACACCTCTCCGGTAATCAGCCAAGGGGCTGGTTGATTTACAAACATACTATCTTTGTTTGTCTTTGCTACATTGATCTGCAATACCTCCATATTCGAGATACCGTATTTGTCAAAGAGCGGCTTGATGCCGGACAGAATATTTAACTCCAATGTATAAATGACGAACTGCATCTTCGGATTCTTCTTCAGCAGTCTCTGGATATCTTCCTCGAGATGCTTATTTGCCACGATGAAGGAAAGCCGAGGTGTCGGGATTTTCGCCATCGATTCCTCTGACAGATCTGGAATGATCTGGACATTGTGCACGCCAAACTGCTTCACATTGTCCTCCATCGTATCTTTCGCGCCCTTATCATTCTCCACACAGATGATCGCACCATCGCTTGCCACAAATGCTGCCTCGATCGCAATACTCTCCGCATCAACCAGGCAGATCGTATCCTGCGAATCCACGCCAAGCAGGCTCATGATCACGGCACGGATCTCTTTGCCAACATACTTGATCGGTCCCTTGGAGAACATCTCGTTGCGCATACCGATCCGGTATGACTCTCTCGTCTTCTCATTCAGGATGAAAATAACCGTCGGCCCTGTGATCTTGCGATTAATCACCTCTTTGATCTTGACATGCTTTACCTGTCCTTCTTCCTCGATGCCAACCGCATACCACATATCATAATCGCCAAAGCCTGCTTCCCAGAAATCATAGAACAGATCCTCATGGGATTCATCTGCGAAGATCAGCACGCGCTTATGTCCTTCCACTGTCGGTATTACATTCTTCTGTTTTCCACAAATATCCAGAAGTTTGATCTTCTCCGGACTTACCTGCATCTCTTTTGAAAAATACTCCATCCAGTTTAAGATCTGCTTTGTTGCATAACTACCCTTTGCCATACTCGCTCCTCCTTGTCTCTCTTTTTGTAACCCTTTATTTCTCGTCTTTCTCTGTTTCTTTTTTCTCCGCTTCCTTCGCCGCATTTTCATGCTTCTTCAGATGCATCTTCTCCATCCAGCGGCGGAACACCTGCTTCATACGGCTTTCACGCAACGTCTTTCTTTCGTCATGACGTTCCCGGAAGATCGGCTCCCCCGTCTCCTCGTCAAATTTCTTCAAGCGGATATAATCGCCAGTCGCCGATGACAAATCTTTTGCCCGCAGCTTGTCCCGGAGCTGTACTGCAAAAAATGCATACAGACACGCAAACACCGGTACACCTAAGATCATACCTGCCACGCCGAACAGATCGCCGCCCACTAAGATTGCAAGCAATACCCAGATACCGGAAATTCCCGTTGCATCACCTAAGATCAATGGGCCTAAAATATTTCCATCAAACTGCTGTAATACAATGATCCAGATGATAAATACCACGAACATGATCGGATCATCCATCAGTGCTAACAACGCCCCCGGTACAGCTCCGATAAACGGACCGAAGAACGGAATGATATTCGTCACACCGACAACGACACTGATCAGCACTGCATACCGCATATGCACGGCGGAAGTAAATATAAAGCATATGACTCCAATAATAAACGAATCTAAAATCTTTCCATTGATAAATCCGCCAAATACAACATTCGCATAGGAGCAGCCTTCCATGATCTTGTTGCCCGTCTTCTTTGAGAACAGACAATAGATTACTTTCTTGCACTGTGCCAGCAGCACATCCTTGCTCATCAGCAGATAGATCATAACAACCAGACCGATAAAGAAGTTCAAAACTGCCTTGATACCAACAACAACACCAGAAGAAAGTGTCTTAACGATCGTATCAAGATTCGGCATGATCTTATCCTTCAAGATTGTAAATACATTGTTCTCCGCATAATCAAGTACCTGCGATAACTTGTCCTCGATCATCTGGTTCTGTGCAAATACCTTCTTGATCCAAGCCTCTGCGTTATTGATATAATCTTCCATGCTGTTCACAAGGTCGGTCAGACTCTCATAGACACGCGGAATCACCAGCCACAACAATCCAACCAGCAATCCAAGGAACAAAAGCACCGTCAGTATAAGCGCTGGAACTTTCACCTTCCGGTACACTGTATCGTATTCCGCATCTTTTTTTATCTTACATACTAAAAAAGAAAGTCCGCGCCGGATATAGATCATGATCGGATTCAGCATAAATGCGATTACAAGTCCGATAATGATCGGTGTCATTGCAGAAACAACATTTCCGAAAAATCCGAAAATAGACTTCCACTGCTTGATCACTTCTGCAAATAAAATACACGCACAGCCTGCAAGCGCAAGCATAACCCCAAGTTGAAGAATATTTTTATTCCACTTATTTTTCACGCTTCCGTCTCCTTCTATCAATACAATAATTGAGATTCATTATATCATTTTTAATCGGTAGAAACAACCTAATTCTTGTTGACACTCCCTATATTATTGACTAAAATATTTTCATATCATACGCAAAGGGGTGCATGCACGGATGTATCGGAATATCATCAACGACTTTGCTAACTGGTACGACCAGACAAAGCGCAAAATCTTATATGTAAAAGGAGCAAAGGGTGTCGGCAAAACATGGGCGGTTCGCGATTTTGCCACAGCCTTTTTCAAGCAACAATGCTATATCAATCTGGCAGAGGATTCTGCCTGTCAGGATGCCATCGGTGGCGATTCCAATCTGGATCTGCTGCTGTCTCAGCTTTTTTCGTTCGGAGATGCATCGGATTGCATTTTTATCTTTGATGAGGTACAGGCAGTGCCGGACTGTGCGGAATATTTCTATGCTTTCCGCAAGAATCATCCGAACTACACGATCTGTCTGATCGCATCCTCTATGGAATTTACAGAGTTTGAATACAGTCACCCAGACGTTTTTGAGATCTTCCGTATGCGTCCGATGACCTTTGAAGAATATATGATTGCAAGCAAAGCGCATCCATTCATAGATGCGATCTCAAAGCACAAGGACACACCGCTTACCAATCTCGAAATCGGTGCGATCACCTCTATGCTCCGGGAATATCTGTTAGTTGGCGGTATGCCTGGCGTGGTCCATGCATATTTGAAAAACCGGGATCTGTCCATCATCCGTCCGATGCAGGATGCACTGTTGGAAGACTATGTCCAGCTTATGAAACAGACTTACCCAATCGCACTCTATCAGCGATGCAAGCGTATCTTCCGGAGTATCCCGGAACAGCTCGCCCGCGAGAACAAGAAATTCATGTATAAATCCGTCGATTCCAATGCCCGCAGTCGGGAATACGCCGAGGCAGCGCAGGCATTATGCAATCTTGGAATCGCCCGGAAGCTGCCACGTCTGACATCCGGAAATCTTCCTTTGGAAGAGCATGTCGATTACAAATCGTTTGAACTGTTCTTCATCGACCACGGTCTGCTCCGTGCTGCTTATGGACTTCCTATGAACGAGGAGATTGATGTGAACGATATCCTGGCAGAAAAATGCGGTGCGATTGCAGAGCAGTTTATCTTCCAAGAACTAAGTTCCAAGATTCCATACCTGTACTACTGGGTATCCGGTGCGACTGCGCGCGTTCCGTTTGTCTACGAAGGAGAAGATGCCCCGGTTCCGGTCGATATCCGTTTCGTCCCGAATTCAAAGGCGCAGAATATTAAGACGTTCAGAAGTAAAAATTCAAATACAAACATTGCAGTGAAGGTAAGCTTCAATCAGGTGTCTCTCGATGGAGACACCCTGAATATCCCAGCTTATGGTCTGTGGAACATGTAAGCTACTGCATCTCGATCAACCGGATGAAATCCTGATCCGATACAGCCTTACTGTAATACCACCCCTGCATAAAATGGCAGCCAATATCGGCAAGGTGATCGCGCATCTCCGCGGTCTCCACGCCTTCTGCCACAATATGTAACTCTAATTCATTCAGCATACCGATCGTATGCTTCAACGTAATTCCAGCTTTCGTGCTCTTAAATGCATCCCAGATAATATATTTATCCAGCTTGATAATCGAAAACGGCATATGGTTGATATAATCAATATTCGCATATCCAGAACCGTAATCATCCAGTGAGAATTTAATTCCATACTGCACGAGATCCATGATATTTGCATTGACGGTATCCGCCATACTGATGGTCGCGGTCTCTGTGATCTCGATGTTGATCTGATCCGGCCGCACATCGTATTTTTCCATGATCTGTTTTACCCGGTCCGAAAAATGCTGTTGCATCAGCTGTACCGGACTGATATTGACTTCGATATACTCTACCGTCGTCTGCGCCAGCTTAAAATCATGAATAAACCGGCACACCTTATCCAGAATGACTTCTCCCATCTCAATAATCATACCGTTACGCTCGGCAATCGGGATGAAATCCTCCGGCGATATCCAGCCAAGCTCTGCATCATGCAGACGCACCAGCGCCTCTGCGGAATTATAGACGCCTTTCTCCACCGAGAAAATTGGCTGGTAATATACCATCAACTCATCCCGGTCAAGAGCCTGCTTGACTGCCTTTTCAAACGCCTTGTCCTGTTTGATCTTACCTAAATCATAATCCTTTGCATAGGTAATCCTGCCCTTCTGCAAACGCTTCGCCATCGACATCGAATAATCCATAACCTCGATCAACTGTCCATATGCCGACGCATCCGCCGGACAGTTCACACAACAGATCGACGCAGACATCATAATGCCCGCCTGACTCTCACTATACCACGGATGCCGAAACCGCTCATGCACCGTCTGCGCCACCGCATCGATCTGATCCAGATCCTTGTATAAGACAATGCAAAACTGGTCGGCACCCAGGCGGAACACCGTCTTTGAAAACGGAAGCGTTTCCATGAAAGCTCCGACCTGCCGGAGCAGATTATCTCCGTTCTCAACACCGTAGGTCTTATTGATAAACTTGAAATCATCCATCGCGACCACAACGATTCCTAGTGGTTTTTGATTGATAAAAAAGGTATGCAGATATTCGCCAAAAAAGCGCCGGTTAAACTGCTTCGTCACTGTATCAATCACCGCATTCGGATTCTGCAGGTAATAATAAAGTGTCAAGCAAACCGTTGCCGTCACGAAATTCAACAGCAATACATGTGTTTTCAACTGCAAAAAAACTGCTAACACAACAAGCAGCATATGAAACATCACAACCATTGCCTTGGCAAACAATGTATGATTTACCCGGTGCAATGCCACAACCGAACTTGCGACGATCGCTGCAAGCGCAACCGCGATCAGCACCAGCACCCCATAGTCATAGGTATACTGCCAGCCTTCCGCCTCATACACCCAATGGGTATATGGATTCGTCACCAGTGCAGCCACATCAACCACGCCGCAGAATGTCAGCATACATTTGGCATGCAGCATCTGTTTGGCATTGATATGTACGATCTGCAGCACATAGTACGCAAACAGCAGCGGAATCGCATTCAGCGCCAGATGCTGCAAGGTGCTTGTCACCCAGAATCCAACATTTCCTTCTGTGCCGGACATCTGTGCAAGCTTCGTGCTGACGATCTCCAGTCCGGATGAGACAAAGACTGCGGCAAGTGCCACTAAAAAAGTCCGGTGACTCGCAAGCGGTATTCTTTTTTCATGAAAATACCATATGATTATGATAAGCAGCAGATAAATCGCCGCATAATCATATGCCAGATCCCAATTCAACATAGGCACTCCCCGTTCCTAATAAACACTGCCTTCCATCCATACATTCAAATCCAGTTCCTGTCCGATTCCTGCGATCGTGCCAGTTCCTGTATACTGCCAGCCAGAATACAGATATGGGAAATCCGGCTGATTTGCATAATGCGCAAGCCACAGCTTATAGTCTCCCAGTCTTGTCATATCCAGCTTCTGTACAAACCAGTTCCGGTTCGAATAGATCATCGGTGTGTAGCCAGCATTCTTCACAGTCTCACAGAATCCGACAACACCATCCGTCCGTGCATCATTGGTGAGGTCTGCGGTTCTCGCTCCATCCGCATAGACCTCCTCCGTATCAATTACAACCGGCATATCCAGCGTATAGGCAGATGCCAGATTCAATGCAAACTGCGCTTCCTCCACACCTTCCTCATAGCTGATCGCCTGACTGTAAAAATAAATTCCAACCTTGATTCCGGCTGCTTTGGCGCCCGCAATATGTGTCTGGAACATCTCGTCCTCGACAAGCTTACCTTCGGAGCCATAGCCCCGGTATCCGACCCGGATAAATGCAATCGTAACGCCCGCCTGCTTCAACACCTCCCAGTCAAGCTCTGACTGATACGAGGACACATCCACTGCAAGTGCAGACAACCGGTTGCCATCTCCGGCATGGTATGCCATGATCGTGCTGTCGCCGTCCTCCATGTAGAAATTATCTGTCTGGAAGTCGTTGCGTGGCACTTCCTTTACAATCTTATAGAATTCACAGTTCGGAATATCTCCGACCAGCACATAACTCGCTCTCGCAAACTGCCAGAAGTTCGTGTAGATCATCTGTGCTTCAGCCCCCGGCTGCAACGTCCATGTATATCCCTGTCCTGTCACAGGAACCGGCTTATATTTCTTGCTTTTTCCGATATTGATGCCAATCACTACACCGATCAGGACAAGCACGAGTGCAATGGCGCCAACCAGTATCACATGCGGCCAGTATATCTCATAATCTCTTTTTTTCTGCTGTTCCATACTCTTTGGTGAACCTTTCTTAACCTACTTCCTATCATATCACAAACGGACATCTGACTCAACCGGAAACGCCTTATTTTTCGAGCGTTTTATTATGTATACGCCAAGCACACACAGCCCGACTCCGCCGACAATCAGCACCAGAACTGGCACACCATTCTCTGAAAAAATCGGCAGCACACGTGCGACCTGTTTCGGATAAAATGCGGCTGTCACAGACAATGCATTGTTGAAAAAGTGCATCAGCATTCCCGGCAGCAGGCTTCCCGACTGCACTGCCACATAGCAGAGTGCCATACCGATCAGCGCTGTCGTCGGTGTCTGCACCAGATTCATATGATACAGTCCAAACACGATCGCAGCCGTCAGGATTGCCGCCCGTTTCTTCATCGTATGCTCCAGTGAAGAAAGCAGAAATCCCCGGAACAACAGTTCCTCGCACACCGCCGGAAGCAGCGCAATCAGCAGCAGGCAGACGCCATACCCATATGTATAGATTGCTTCCATCGATCCTGTCATGCTCTCCGCACTCTCCGGGAACAACATGCTTGTGATACTCGTCAAAAGCATACCGACCAGAATCGTTCCCATCATCAGCACAAGTCCGCCAAGCAGAAATCCCGGACGACAAAGCCGGATACGAAATGTCTTTCGTATGTCTTTCTTCGTATACCACGCAGTCAGAAGTGGAACACCACCGACAATACCCTGTGTAACGAGCAGTCCGACAAGCATACTCTTCGCGCTGGCAAAACCGCCCGCATAGATCATCAGCACGAGCACTACCGGCAGCACCAGACATGCATCTCCAACCGACGGTACGCCACCTTTGATCATATTGCTTCGGCGTTCAAAGATCTGTACATTTCCGGTTCCATCGCCAAACAGAATCGCTTCACTGTTGTAGAGCTTTCCAAGGATAAGCACCGCAATGATTCCGTATGCCACGTTGCTGAACAAAACGATCGTGATCGCAGAAAAGCTGAACTTAAATGCCAGCAGATCCCGGATCAACAGACAAATGTTTGCAACCGGGACAAGTGCCATGTTCCGGGTGAGTGTGACATTTGGCATAAACCCGATAAACGACGCAAACATCACAAGCAGCATAAGCGGCGTAATATAATTATTGGCCTCCTTGTAAGTCTTTGCAAATACGCAAAAACACATGGAAAGCGCACTGATCAAAACTGCAAAAGCAAGAATACACAGGCAGCAGACTAAAATTGCCGGAACGAACTTCGACACCTGTATCTTCGAAACCATACTTGTCGTCTGTGCCGCCAGTTTGTACAGATATGCACCGATTCCACCCATCGAAAGGACATTTAACAAGGCAGAAGCAACGCCAATCGTTCCAACCGTCAGAAACTTACTGAAGATTAGTTCCTGATTCGTGACAGGAAGCGTCAATATCGTCTCAAGCGTTCCGCGTTCCCGCTCTCCGGCTGTCGTATCGATTGCCGGGTACATCGTTCCCATCAGCAGGCTGACAACCAGCATAAACGGCACAATCACGCCGAGCAGACTGCCTGTCGACTCCTCGGTACTCGCACGGTCATCGTCCTCTACCACAAATGGATGTAACACCGTATCCGGATCTAATCCTGCTGCCTCCAGACTCTGATTTGTCAGGGAATCTGAATACGCTGAGAGTACCTGGCGAACCTTCTGTTCCGCATAGCTTGAATTCGTAACCGAGGACAGATACGCAATATTATATCCTGTTCCATCTTCATTTTCATATACGATCGCATTGATCTTTTCTCCCCGCAGAATCACCGAAATATCTGCATCCATGACATCCAGGTCACACAGCTTGAAATGCAGCGTGTCATCGTCCGGGTGCAGAAACATCTGGACAAGCTCCGGATTCGTATCCATAAAATCAACCGCGATTTCGTACGTCTGTGTGTCCATCTGTGTTGTCACCTTGGACATCATGAGCATCCCGCCGACAAACATAAGCGGATAGATCAAAAGCGGTACAATCACCATCATAATAATCGTCTTTTTATCCCGGAGGACGTCTAAAATTTCTTTCTTATACAGTTGTTTGATCACCTTGAAATTCATGACATTTCCTCTTTTCCTGCAGGTATCAGCTTTTTAAATGCATCCCGTAGATTCGTTGTTTCTGTCTGTGCATAGATCTCCGGCAGGGTTCCTTCCGCAATCACACATCCATGCGCCAGCATCAAAATCCGATCACACAGAAGCTCCGCTTCCTCCATGTAATGGGTTGAGTAAAGCACTGCCTTTCCGCGCTCCTTCTCCGCCCGCATGAAATCAACAATCGCACTGCTGCTCACGATATCGAGTCCCAGCGTCGGCTCATCAAAGATATAGAGCCTCGGACTATGGATCAGACACCGGGAAATAGATGCCCGCTGTGTCTGTCCGGTGGACAGCTTCTCAATCCGGTTATCAATAAAATCTTCCAGCGACAAAATCTGCGCGATCTCCTCAATCCGCGTCCGAATTACCTCTTCTGACAATCCATAAATGTTTCCGGCAATTGTAAGCAGCTCCCGCGTGGAAAGTCTGCCATACAACTTCGTGTTGCCCGACAGATAACCGATCTGCCGTTTGATCTCCGTCTGATCTGTGATGATCCGGTCGCCATCGGTATATCGGACTACGCCCTCCGTCGGCTGCATCAGACAGCCAAGCATCCGCAGCAGCGTCGTCTTTCCTGCGCCATTTGGACCTAATACCCCGACGATCTCACCCTCCTTTATGTGCAGACTTATATGATCGACCGCTGAAAACAATACTTTCTTATGCTTCTTCTCATTTTTTTCAAACTGCTTTACCAGATTTTCTACCTCTAACATTCCTTCTCCTTTCCCGCTTCTTCCGTTCTATCCTCATTGATCAGAAAAAGAAAAGGCTGTCCTGCATTTACAGACAGCCTTAATATTTGTAATTGATCTTATACTCTTCACTGCCGAGCTTGACATGTACAATTCTATGATTATAACCGATCAGATTATAGCGGCACATCAGCTTTGTGATCCAGTCCAGCTTCTTCGGTATCTCCAAATACCGGAAGATCGGCTGCTCGTCGATAATGCGGTAATCCGGCCGCCATGCGCCAAACATCTGAGTGGCATCATTCACCGAAAACTTCCGTTTCTTCCGCTTTTGTACGGTCTGGCTATGTTTCCATGTATTCGCCGTCGCATTTGCAAGTGTCGTCGATGCGGTAAATACCAGGTGGGAACCTGGGAACAACGCCCGGATCTTCGCGATCAGATCCCGCACCTCATTCTTGTTCAAATATGAAAATCCATCGTCACACACGAACATGACACCCTGATTCTGTTTGCACCGGATTTCATCCAACCACGAGAAATCCATCAGACGCCGCCCGATCGTCTTCTCCCGCTCGCGTACGCCATACATCGCACGCCGGATCGACATGATATTGTGTGAATCTACGCTATACCACTGAATTCTTCCATTGTCCACTCTGCCAAACATATTGTCCAGCCGGCATGCCATATGTACAACCGTTCCACAAGGAAACTCCTCTGTGAACCGGCGCACCAGCGTATCGCAGGCACTCGCATCCGCCGCCATGCGGATATTCTGGTATTCACTGATATGTGGATTCAATCTTGTAAAATCAAACTTATGATCGTATATAAACTTCGAAGCCCAGTCATCCTTGAAATATTCCGGATATTTCTTCGACCAGTCCGACATCATCTTCAAAGGATAGATCGCACGCAACGACGTATCGAATGTTCCATTGATACAGTCGATCAAAAAGCCCTGTGCTTTCTTGTACTCCTTTGTCTTATCGTAGATCATGAAATCTTCCGCTTCATCCTCAAATTCAAAGAACCGGATATTCACGCCAGCCTTCTTGGCTTTCTTATAAAACTCCCGTGCATAGCAGTGATACAGATCCTGCACCCCGGAAAACAGCACGACATCGTCACAGATATCGGTCATGTCTCCATAATACGGACTGGTATATTCCGTCTTTACCGCATAATCACGCACCCAATAGGAGTTCAGGAACTCTTTGACATGCTCATTGTAAAATGTCCACTTTGCATGCTTGGAATTCTCGATCAGTTCCTGCTCTAAGCTCTTATCAAAAAACTCGGTATCCATCATCGGAGACAGCAGATACAGCTGATCCGGTTTGCGCAAGCCTTCCCTCCAAGCTACCATCGCAAGCGACAATGCCAGTCCGCCGCCAGCGCCACAGCCCATCAGAACCACACGCTCCACATCCTGTCCCTTCGTACAGTTCGCATATGTCGGCTCCAGCATCTGAAAGACCTCCCGACAGCAATGCTCTGGTGCAAGTGGATACATCGGCAGGAAAATGCCCGCATGACATGCAAGTGCCGTCTTCGCAAGGAACATCCATTCCGCAGGATTCATCCGGAAGCAAAGCTTACTGGAATACAGGTACATAATGTACGTCCCATTGAACCCCTGTTTCGGCACAAGGCGATAACATAACCGTCCTTCCTCATGCAGCTCATCGATGTCAAACTGCTTGACAACAAACGGTGGAATTTTAAACTCAGCTTTCCGTTTGCTGAGTTCCACCTGCCGTTTCAGGTCCTCCGCGCGCATCTTATGAAATTTTGAAGATATCGCTTTTCCCATTGTACCTACATTTTACCAAACTTATCCTATATGGGCAAGCTGTTTTCTATACCTCTTCTGCAGCCCATCTCTTTTAACGCGGAAGATGGGGTTCGGTGGGAAAAAGGTCCAGTGGACCTTTTTCCCACCGAACCGACCGACGAGCCATTTATGGCGAGGAGACCTTGAACCCACGGGGTCAAGAGGCGCAGCCTCTTGGAAACAAAAAAAGGGCGTGTGAAAAAACGAAAAATTTTTCATGCGTCCTTTTCTTATGGATA
>CAVGQQ010000022.1:43434-53360 GCA_963631525.1 bacterium | reverse complement strand
AAAATATATGAACTTTTCAAGGTACTATAGAGGAGCTTTTGACCCCAACATCATCGGATATCGCTATTAAAATATTTAGTTGTTTTTAAGAATTCCAATTGTTTTCCACTATTTCCGATGCACGTTCTTCCGATAGATTACAGATTTCTGCCAATCTTAAAACAGCTTCTTCCTTCAGTTGCTTGCTTTCCTTTAACTGCTTAATTATATACAGTTGCAAATTCTCTATTTCTGTCTGCTTGTTCTCTATTTCTGTCTGCTTGTTCTCCAATTCTGCCTGCTTGTTCTCCAATTCTGCCTGCTTGTTGTCTATTTCCGCCTGCTGATTCTCTATCTCCACCCGCTGACTCTCTATCTCCGCCTGCTGACTCTCTATCTCCGCCTGCTGCTGTTTAACCAGTGCAGCATGTTTGTCTGACATATAGCGGAACATATTATCATCCATCACTTGTAATGCTTCTGAAAACATCCCTAACACCTCCTCTGGATCATGGACATACTCAGAGATTTCCTGAAAAATCTCCTCCATCCAAGGATATTTGCCACAGAGAAACTCTGCTTCCTCATATGTATCGGTTGCAAGTAATGATAGCCATGCAGTAAGCTCGCTATCATCTTTACCATATCCAACTTCCTTGAAGATGTCAAGGGAAATCAAGAAGAACTCCTGCAAAAAATCCAACGAAAGTCCAGTGTCAAAATTTGTTTTCCCATGATGCAAATATATCTTTGACATAGCCTCTGTATGAAACGCCTGATATACTGACTCGCTTGTCGTTTGGGTATCCGTGTTTTCAAATATAACTATCGTATATACCTTGTTTAAGGAACCATATGTAAAATTGTCCTTCATCCGTGCTTTCACTTGTTCATATTGGCGCAATAACAGATCCGCAGAATAACAAGACATGCGTTCAGCCGGAAATGCAGCTGATATTTTTTGTATTTCTACATTTGTGATAGAACCATCTGCTAACCGGACTACAATATCCATAATCATGAGAGAATTTCCTTTTACCAACGTGTCTTCACTGGATAATATCTCTGTGACAATAACCTCCTGTCCAAGAATCGCTGATATCAATCTGGAAAGCCGGTCTGAATGAATATCCGGATTAAATATCCGTTTAAAAAACGGATCATATGTAAGCGGTAACGTTCGTTTGCTCAAAAAGAAATCCTGTATAAACCGTTTTGCCTCTGGTTTAAACGATTTGTATAGCGCATTTGCCCCCGGATATTTCGCAATATACCCTTCTACAGCTACAACGTCAGAAAATTTAATTGTTTGAAACATATAAGATCCTCCTGTGTGAATTGATTTACACATAACTGTGCGACTAAAAAATAATGGTAAATAAATAGATTAAAAAGATATAACTATAAAATAATCAGACTGTTACCGAACTACGCCAGAACAACGATTCTCGACAACAACATAACCATACCATAGAAAAAACAGGCTGTAAATAATTTACAGCCTGAAATCACATATAATTCACACTTTGAATTTATACTGCCAGATACACTTCCGGTTCATTCAATATAATATCTGTAATCCCCTGTTCCTCTAACGGTTTAAAATCAAGTCTTGTTCCTGTTGGCTTCTCTGGATACAGATGCCCGGACATCCATGCACGAACCGTAATTCCATCCAATTCCTCTTTCGGGACGTCAATTCCTCTCCAGAACGGATGCACTGCCACCGCTTTACACCCTCCTTTGATCTTATACAGACAATCGGATACATGCACATCCAAGATTCCAAGCTCTGCTTCTGGATCGATCCCTGCTAATTTCTCCAATGATTTTGCATAGAATGTAGAATACACGATATGCTTCTGCAATCCTCTTTTATGAATCAAGTCCACAATCTTCTCTTCCATCCCCGGATATGGATATACAGAGTTCTTTAATTCGATATTCAGCTTAAATGCCGCGTCATCCCGGATTCGCGCTTCTATCAGATCCAATAATTCCTCGATACACGGAATCCGCTCGTTCTTTCCATCTCTGGCATCAATGCGCAAATGCCTTAATTCCTCATATGTATAGTCCCGCAGAAATCCAGTTCCATCTGTCGTGCGATCCACCCGTTCATCGTGAAAAACCATCAGATGTCCATCCTTCGACAACTGGATATCTGTCTCGATTCCTGCAAGTCCCGGAATTGCACACGCCGTCTCAAAAGCCGTCATCGTATTCTCCGGATAGTTCTGACTGCAGCCTCTATGTGCCCATATCTTCATAGAATGCCTCCTATATTTTTCGTCCCTGTTCCACCAGAAACTTCTCCATCATATCTGCCATGAAGATAGAATCCTCCGCTGTCAACTTGAAGTTGCTGCTTTCATTCCCACGGAGCTTCGTCAGAAAATCGCTGATCTCGTAACGAAGACCATCTCCCAGATAGGTATCCGAATACTTCTGTACATTGGATGCATCCTCGTAATGTACCTCGAAATACGAGGTTTTCCACCACGGAGCTTCTGCCACAATATATCCCTTTGTGCCAGAGATCAACAGCCGTCCTTCCGACTTTACACCCAGACCACATGTGAGTGTCGCCAATGCATGCGGATAGGTGAAGCTTAATTTCGTAAATACATCCAATCCATTCTCGCCACGCAGGCTTTCAAAACGATAATCTGTATATTCCTCACCTAATAGCTTTAATACTGGAAGCATAATATAACTTCCTAACTCCGTGAAGCTTCCACCATAGCTTGTATCTGTCAGTTCTCTTGTATCCGGTTTCTCCAGCTTCGTGAAGCATGCTTCGATATTCCGAATCGCGCCAATACTTCCACTTGCAGCGATTCCAAGCAGCTTATGAAAGCCCGGACAATATGCCGTCTTTACACCTTCAAACAGAATCAATCCCTTTTCTTTTGCCAGCGCGAAAAGCTCCTCTGCCTGCTTCCGTTTTAAAACCATTGGTTTCTCACAGATCACGTGCTTTCCATGATTCAGCGCATCTTTGATATAAGCATAATGTGTTTCGTGCGGTGTCGCAATATAGATCACATCTACATCCCCATAAAAGGAAGCAAGATCCGTATATCCATTGATCTGCCAGCGATCTGCAAACGCACGCATACTCTCTTCATGTGGATTATACACACCCTGCGTACTCACACCACTTACCAGTTTTGCTTCCACAACAAACCGCGAAGCAATCCGCCCGGTTCCAATGATGCCAATTCGCTGAATATGACTGTTTTCCTGCCGAAGCATTGTACTGGAAATATCTTTCGTCCGCTCCAGATATACGACCTTACAGTAATCTTTTAGATAATCAAAGCATCCAACCCAATCCGAACCAACTGTAAATATATCAATGTTATACTTCTTTATATCTGTGAATTTCTGTCCAGGTGATTCCTCAATGATAATCTCATCCGCAAATCCGGATTTCCGCACATTCTCGATTCGCGTCACCAAAGAATCAACTACATTTAATTTTCCTCTTGTCTTATCATATTCCTCGGTTGTCACACCAACGATCAGATAATCCCCCAACGCTTTTGCACGCTGCAATAACCGATAATGTCCTTCGTGAAATAAGTCAAAGGTTCCGTATGTAATTACTTTTGTCATATGCCTTCTCCCTTTACACATTTACGTGCATCTATCTTCTCTTATAGTTTCTGCATCATTGTTTTATGTATCACTTTACCGCTGCTGCCATCCGCATACATCGCAATCTCACCATATGCTTCCAGACAAGCCTGTCGGTCGAAGGAATCTCCTGCGCCCTGATTCTCCAGCATTTGCGTCAGACTACAAATCGCGCGTTCCTCACAGCCATACCGCACCCATTTGGATAACTTCGCATAGCCCGGCGCGTGTGCCAAAACATCCAATCGATCATAAATAATAGCAACTTCCTCTGCACTGCCATCCAGAAGATTCATACGATACAGTTTTCTCATAGGTTCATGATAGAATAATGCATGTGTTTCGTCAAGTTTACGCACAAATCTTCCATTTCCACCCGATACGCAATAACTACTGTCGGCTCCATACGAAAGGTTGATTTCTGTCTCAAACGAAGAAACCTCCCCTGTCTCGGTATGAATGCATACAAATTGGTTTCCCCATGTCGGAGCCAGTATTACCTGACTTCCAGAACGTGCCATGCTGCCAAATGCGCGTTCCATGCACATCTTGCCTGTTGGATACTGATTGCATGCAAACCCTGACACACGGCAATTATAAGTAACTGCTTCTCCTGTCATCGGACTCCACTGTACAACATTCGTTCCCGTCGATGGAAATAACCATATCGTATCACCATCAACCTGCAATGCACAGGCACCTCTATAATATCTCGCATCAACTGTCAACACCTGCAATTCCAATGTCTCACTGTCGATTGCAACAATCTGGTTATCCACCGGATTCGCCAACATGAGATATCCATTCCAGATTCCACTGCCTCCGATCCGATCTGCCCCTGCATGATTCGATACAAGGAATTCCTGACAGCCATCGACATAGTCAATTGCCTGTGTATCCATATCAAACCGTACGATATACGGATATTTATATGGAATCAAAAATGCATATTTCCCTTCAAACCACACATTGGCAAATGCTCCCGGCTGACTGATTTTCTGCTCTAATTTAATCTGTGTAATATTCCGTTTCTCATCGATTGCAAGAATCTCCTGTGCATTTGCCGGGAATACATACACATACTTCCCATGCTCGACTGCCATCCGGTAATAACCACCCGATGTGTATTCCGAAAGATTACAATAGAATCGATAGATACCATCCTCCAAATGATACAACTGGTTGCCCGGTGTAACCTTCCACGCATCCTCTCCTTGCGGGTAATATGGTGTTATCATCTCCTTAATCCAGTCATTCTCCGTCGGTTCCCTGTGAATATAATTGTTGAGCAGATAAACCGGTTTCCCTGCGATTCCAAAGAGCGCAGTCACGGAAGTTCCTGCATCTCCAATATAACAATCACTGACCGCGATCGTCTTCTCTATATCCGGCGTCGTATCATAGATTCCCCAGCCTGCTGTCAGGAAATCCTGCTTTAACTGCTCATATTCTTCTTTGTACTGACTTCTTGCAGTCGTAAATGTCTCGTCCAAAAGCGGATGTGGACGCCATAACAGGCAGGCATCCTCTCTTTCTGCAAAGCACTGAAATACATATCGAAGCTTTTTTAGGAATGCATCTGTATCTGCCAGCATACCTCCAAGACTGGTGTTAAAGAAATACACGGTTTTCCCTTTCATCTTATTCTGCCAGTCTTCGGACACTTCCGGTGGATTCTCACACAATTTCACAACCCGGTCAAACTTCGGCGAACCAAGTGCCAGAAGCTTCTCCCTTGGAATACATGCATCAAAATAATCCTTATGTCCCTCTGCCTGCACAATAATATAATCCGCTGACAGATATGCCTTGCACAGTGACTGTGCCTCACTCATCCCACCAGAAGTTGCATAATACGGCACATATACCAGCTTGTCGGTATATCCCTTTAATTTGGCAGAATAATAATCCGGATCGATACTTGTCACATGATTCCCATCATCATAAGGATTATGGATATAGATGATATCTGCATTTCGGCTCGCCAGATCAAAGTCTCGATAATCAATAACCGGTACATACTCCGGGAATTGTGCACCTTCGTAATGATAGGTTGTGAGTCTTCCGTGCGAGTCCTTGTCATAATACGGAATCGGCACAACATGGCATTCACAGCAAGGATCTTCCTTCGCTGCCAGCCAGATGCTTTCCAGACTATCCCACATACTTGCCTTGTATGGAAGAAATACGATCGTTTTTTTATCGTTTTCTCCCTGCATTCCTCCATGTACCTGACAGAGACAATCCACAAAATACTGGATTCCAATCGCGTCATCTTCTTTGATTGCTTCCTTTGAAAGCCCTATCTTTCCTGCTCTCCGTGCATCCTGCAGGTACTTTTTCAACACATCCACATCAAATACACAACTATATTCCAATCTCTTAGATCCATCCTGTATGACAAATCTATCCGTAGCCATATCATGTCCGGTATAAAAATTCTCCCGGATTTTATATGCGTAAGTATATCGTACCGGCTCAGTATGACAAGACATATCTTCCAAGTCATACAGGATCGTATCACAATCACGGCCCTGCAGTACAAGCTTACCATCTATAATATTGGCATTGACCGGTCCATATCGATCATATTTGCAGTTCTCCGGAAGATCATATTCCACATATTCATCATTCCCATCCCATCGTAATAAACGTCCTCTGTTCAATGGCACAAAATAAAAATAAGTTCCATCCCACGCATTTGCCAGCCATTTCTGATTTTTATTTCCGATTCGAAGCCATGTATATTCCTCTGTCGCAAGATTGAACTGCAGCACAAGATTCGTTCTCTGTTCCGCTATATACAACACATCTCCACATCTCGCGAAATTATAATCAAAGAAACAATCCTCTTCCGGAGATAATGCAGCAAACTCCACATAGATCTGCTCCAGATATGTGACACTATATGTCATCAAATCCACACATACTATATACTTATAAAAAGCAGGGAATAAATATAATTTATCGTTAAATAAAACCGATGAGACAAACTTGCCCGCCTGCTCTTCATTTCGAATTGTGACCTTCTGCCATGTTTCAGACTGAATATCATAGATCCATAGTGCCTTCACCATATATGGAATCACAATCAACTTGCCTGCCTGATATTCCAGCTTCAGCGAAAGCCCAGTCTGGTTGATTTTCTCCTCCGGTATACTACTCAGGATCGTAACTTCTCCATCTGCAAGTTGCATCGTGCAAAGCAGATTCATCTCGTCAGGAATAAAATACATAAGATCATCCACAATTGCATACGCCCGAACATGAAATGGATAATTTCCTACTTCATTTTTCAGCATCTGAACAAGTGGCTGTCCATCTATATTTCGAGAAATTTCCATTTTCTGCAACAACACTGGCTTTTCAAGGGTCTCCATATAGCGCGATACATACCCAGCATCTCCATAGTAAGCATCTGCAAGCTCCGCTTCCTGCTGATAGGAAAGATTTTCGTCAAAAATTCCCCATGCAGACTTTTTATATTCATCCACAATTTCTTTATACTGCTCGTACATTTCTGGTTCCAATGCTGCCAATACATCTTCTGTCACTGTATTACGACGCCAGATCAGCGCGATGACTTCTTGTTTTCCTTCAAAGAACTCTAGTGTTTCTTTTAATTTCTGCAGAGCACGTTCTCTTCCCTGTATAAACGATGCCGCAGATATATCATATAATATGATCTGCTTTCGTATTGTATTTTCCGGCTGTATGATTTGCTTCCATGTGATCGGCAATTTTTCAAATATGTTTGAATAATCTGAACTGCTTACTGGAACCTCTTGCACGTGAATTTTATCTTCCCATACACGTTTTGTATCTTCCCCAGCAAATGCTGTCAATTTTCTGACATACGCTTCCCTTGCAGACTCGGATGGCAGCCATACCTCATCCGCAAGAACAACACCCGGAACTGTACAGAAATACTTCATTGTCTGGTTGACTTTTTCATTATCTACGTTTACATCCTGCATTGTAAACCACGGAATATAGACAAGCTTGTCCGTGTATTTCTTCAGATTTCTCGCATAGAAAAACGGATGCACGCTTGTCGTATAATTACATTCATCATATGGATTCTGCGTATAGATAACATCTGGCAGCATGTGTTCAAAATCATATGCATCGTATGGTGTTACCTCTACATAATCCGGCAATAACCCGCTTTCGTCATGCATTTCCCCCATTTTTCCAAATGCATTCTTCTCATAATACGGAGGCAGGATCACTGTCACATGACAGGTTTTATCCGCGCGTTCCTGTCTCCACACAGCTTCGATATTCTTCCACGAGGAAGCACGATACGGCAAAATCAAAACTTCCCGCTGTATCTGGACTTGCACACGATTATCATAATTCAAAATTCTCCGTACACGTTCCTGTGCAAGACGATTGGTCAGACGATCCTCTGGTTCTATATCCTTTTGATTAAATTTATATTCAAATGGATACACAGACACATTTTCACGCACATACGCTTCCTGTTCTGCAAAGCAAGGATAGGCATGGGATGCTCCACCCTTGATAATCCGCATATAATCGCCATACTCTCTCTGCAACATCTTGTCATATTCTGCAGATATCCAAATATCAATATTCTCAAATTTCACTTTGATTGCATGTTTGAAATAAGATAATGGATATGTCTTTGTACCATTTTTTGCCCAGACTGGAGCAAGCATAACCGTATCTGCCTGCTCTGGTCCATATAATGCACATACACCCTCCGCCGCTTCATACATCTGTTTTATAAGCTTCCCTTGCCGGTCAAACTTCACACCACATAATTGCTCCAGTTGTGATAACACCTGATCCAGCATTGCCTGATCCAGATTCTCATCCGACAATATCGGCTCAAAACTTAAAATTGCTCGAAGTAATGTCTTATGTGCTTCCTGTTCTTTTTTTGTCGGTGCCATATAATCAAGCGGAAAAATATCAATACCCGCCCCCAGATAACATTGATGATATCTTTGTAAAATATCTTCTTCAAAAGTTGGATGCCGTGTATTGATAACGCGTGTAAGCAAATCCTCATATTCATTGTGGCAATTTAACACCGAATAATTCTGCGGCAGTTCTTTTTCTGCCACTTCCAGAAAACGCATGTAATCGTCTCTCAACATGCAGATATCAAAATCATCATCCCACGGAATACATCCACCATGACGAACAGCGCCAAGCAATGTTCCATAATCCGCAAACCACCGGATGTTATATTTTTCGCAGACTTTCGCAACATCCGAAATAACTTCAAGATTTGCCGCCCACAAACGCTTCATCAATCCGGATACATAAAAATCTTCTCGTATTTCATCATCAAAATATTCGTGTGAAAATTCCATATAAACACCTCAACTCTGTTTCTAAACCGCATAAAGCACACAGGTATCATTCACAATTCCATCATCATAGTACCGTATATAAAAACGGTAATCTTCCCGAAAATCATATAATACATTCGGCAGTTTCCATAAGTTGTCATACTCTCCACTTACGCGGATCGCCAACTGCGGTTTATTTGCCCGAATATGCTGTTCCATATTTCTGATAATCTCTTCTGCATATCTGGCACCCATGAGCGCAATAAATCTGACCCTTGAGTCAAAAACCTCATCCAAATTGATTGTTTTTAGTATATCTGGTTCGCAAACCATAACTTCCACATCCGATGAATGAAGTGCACCACAAATTCTTTCCTTTGTCATTTGATTTGGTGCAAAAACCTCGATCGCATCCAACAAATCATAGTTATAATCAACAACTGCCTGAATACTATCCGCCTGTTCCGCTCCCAGAAATACTGCCTGAGAGAATTCTTCCATATCTAATATGTCCCAATCTGCATACGCTTTATATCTATGATCTGCAACTTCTTTCACATGTCGATATTCCATACTGATCCAATAATTCAACAATCCCGCAAGTGTACATTTTGACAAATTGTCTTCACATTGTCCATACAACCATGCATATTCGCCCAACGCATGTTTAACACTCGTGATTCTGTTCACAATTGCATGATTCATGGACTCTCTGTAATTCTTTTGATAATAGGTCTCCATTGCATGATACACATTCTTCTGGTATTGAAGCTTATTTTCATACATCCTTGTTTTCTGAACAAGCATCTCTGTATCTTTATCATTGACATAATCAAGAAATCGGTTAAATGCATACGCGTTTTTCGTACCCGGCAATACATAATTTATATCCTCAATACGGGACATATTATTACATATTTCCAGAATCTGTTCCGCCCGGTTTTTCCACTGATGTTTATGGCTCGCAATATTATATCC
>CAVGQQ010000022.1:0-43424 GCA_963631525.1 bacterium | reverse complement strand
GTTTTGTGCAATCTTTTCTGCTTTATCTGGATTTAAAAGTAATTCTTTTATTATATCTTCGAGATTATCCAAATCTTGAAAATCATAAAAACATATACTTTCTCCATCTATGAATTCCTGCTTCCAGTACCTGCTTTCATCGGTACAACAAACAGCCCCATTCAACATCGCAGTAAACACCCGTTCATGTGAGCCGTCTAAAAATAACGGCATCTTATTGATCACGATTTTTGTGTTTGTCATAATATCCAGTGCTTCTGTATAAGAAACGGCACCATGACACTTTATATTTTCATACTGCGCTAATTCGTCTTTCTCCCAGCCGTTTCCATAGACATGCACTTCCAGTCCTGACTTTGCCAAATGTAGGACTAGTTTTTCCCGCTGTTTCGCACGAATATATGTGTCCGCAAACGCAAGTACTACAAACAATTCCAATAACTGTGCTTCTGAAAGTTCAATCCCTCCGGATCGAAGTTCCTGTATTAGAATTTCCTCTGCCGGTATGCATTCCCCCTGCATAACACGCGCAATTGTAGCATCCATGATTTTCATAATGTCTTCCGACATTTGATTCACAATTGATTTGTATTCATTTGAAGCGCTGCATGTACCAAAAAAAGCAACCTCTATCTCCCGATCAGCAAATGGCTTCGGAGGTTTCTCTGATAAATTTCCTCCGTGTGGCACAAACTGTACCGCATCAATGTTCTTATAGTATTTCTGTAAAAAATCACAATGATTTCTATCAATACAGGACACAATCAAATTTCTATGTTGCTCAGCCAGCCAGTCATATCTATAATATGGATGATCCACTAGAAACAAGAAAAATAATGTGTTGGGATTTCGATTGATTGCATCATACAATACAGAGGTAATCCCAAAAAAAGACAAGACTACATCATACTCTTCGAAATAAATCGCTCGATCTAATGCATCCTTTGTGATGCCACCCAAAATATCCACTCCACACCCAAGCTGCCGAAAACCATCTGCAAGATCATTCATAAAACAAGAGATTGCATCATATTGCGACTCTCCCTGAATCATCAAAACCTTCTGTATATCTCCCACTGTGCACCCTCCATTTAGTCAAATGCCTATATTTCTTTCTCGCACTGTTCAATCGTTTTTATAATATCCGCAACACCATCAGCAATGCCAACATATAGCTTCGCACTATTTTTATATATACGGATTGATTCTGCAACACTGTCCTTTTCGGTCAGATATATTGTTGTCTCATAATCATGATTTGCCTGACATGTCACTTTTTTAATTAGCTTATACTCCTCCATGTCCGCATACCATTCATCCAAAACCCGAATTTTCTCATTTATTTTCCGTAATTTATCTTTGTCATACTGTTTCTGTTCTAACATATACGCCGCCTTATCACAAACCTCTGCGCCCTCCCGCATCCGAGTTATAAGCAGTTCAATATTTTCTTTCATCTTTTGCAGTTCCTGTTTTACAAGCTCATTTCCATTTGTTGCAAAACGTCGAGGGATTGCTTCTATCATCTCTGTTATGTTGTAAACATTTTTGCAATATTGATCAATCGCCTGTTGCAACGCCATAATTCGAGTATGCCTTTTCAATGCGCCACCCTCTGTCGCATCTATAAAATCTATATCAGGATTCCGATATGCCAGATCTTCAATACTGCGAATAAATGTATAATAATCCTTCTTCGTCAGCACATCGTTTCCATAAATATCCTTCACATATAAGGTCGGACTGTTAAACGATGTATTCTGATTCAAATTCTCACCATCGGCATACTGTTTATTTCCAGTCATTGCCAGATCCTGTCCGATCATAATGATTCGTTCAAATCCCCAATCTATCGCAAGCGCCATTGCATCCAGCGCAACTGATCCGCCCGCAAAAATCTCTCCAAGCGAACTTCCGGCATCCGAAAACATCCGGCTCCATGTTCCGGAATCTGTAGAATAAAACACCAGATTTTGGGGTTTTACCATATCCAAAACGGCTGTATTTGCAGTAGCATCTGCAAGAAAAAATACATCCGCAAGTCCTTCTGCCGTAAAATTCTTCAATTCTTTGTTCGTATCAACCGTAATTACAAAATCAGGCATAATCCCATGTGCCATGACTGTATTGATTGCCGAATCCACTACGATCGTAACTGCTTTTCCCTTCGCTTTCTTCAACAGATCCACATTCTTTTGCAATGACGGTCCTGCCGCTACAATGATCGCCGGTACATCCTTCGGAAAATAATCTTTATAGTCTGCGCCACTCCGGCAATTTGGAAGAAATCGCATGTTAGAAATACTGGCAAGACCAATTTGTTTCCCCACTTTGATCAACGTATTTGTCTGTATTCTATAATATTCGTATTTATCCTTTATTATCTGTTTATATCGATCATAGCCTTCCGGGAATCGTGTTTGATAGATTGGAAGCGCCATATATCGATTCGTTAATTCATTTATTTCGCTGATATAACTAAGTAAAAAATCGCCAAAATCATCGGTATTTAATGACTCTACCGCTATGAAAAAACGGTTATTATTTAACAGTTCTATCAGATCAATCTCCTGCATTGCAGTCATAAATATGTCCAGATCTGGTTCATATACATAAATCGCATTTCCATGCGGATTACGCTCCAGGAATCTTTTTGCAAATATACCATTTGCTAACCCATACATGCACAAAAACGCATTATCTGGAATTGTATCATACTCCGCCATGAGTTTTTCTGCTTCTTTAGATGGATTGTATGTAGAATTCAAATAAAAATCCCGATCCTTACCATGATACCCAATAATAAGTTCCCCGTTTTTCGCTACCGCAGTAAAAGCCCGACTTTCCTTCTGTTGCTTCGCATAGGTATAAAATGCCTCCCATAATTTTTCATTTTTTTGTTTTAATGCTTTTAAATTGTTCTCGTATATAGTGTTCATTTTATACCCTCTTATATCCCTGCGTCTTTACAATATATCTAATAACTCTACCAACTCGTACGTAATCAAATCCGCAAGCAACGTACCGTCCTCTTCTTCCATCGCTGACAAAATCGGTGACAATGCATCCGTAATCAACCGCTGCTGCAACGCCTCATCCTGGATACCTGATGCAATTAACGATAAGTTTGGAATCACACCATTCATCGCAGCTATCCCATCGGATACACGCCCCTGATATAAGATATCCGCAATCGTAAGCAATGTTTCTTTTGTATCCTGTATTAGTTCCTGTTCCATAAAAACCTCCTTATACAAAATATGGCTGACTCGCAAGCGAGCCAGCCAATAAATTGTCAATAATATGAAATTACTGAAGTAATGAAAGTACACCCTGTGTAGACTGATTTGCCTGAGCCAACATAGACTGTGCAGCCTGCTGAAGAATGTTATTCTTCGTGTAGTTGGTCATCTCTGTAGCCATATCAGTATCACGAATCTGTGACTCAGCAGATGTCAGGTTCTCTGAGTAGTTCTCGAGGTTATCGATTGTGTACTCAAGTCTGTTCTGCTTAGCACCAAGCTCAGATCTAGCAGCAGATACAACCTTGATAGCTGAAGTGATAAGCTCCATAGCGTTTGCTGCACTTTCATGTGAATACATGTTCAAAGGATCTGAAGATGTTGATGTGTTCGCTGCAACTGTAGAACCTGTAGCACCAAACAAGATAGAAGCACTCATCTTGTTGATTGTGATCTCCATGTTCTCGCCCTTAACGGCACCAACCTGAAGCTGCTTATTAGCGAAGTCACCATTCAAAAGCTTTGTACCATTGAATGCAGCCTTTGTAGAGATAGAATCGATCTCCTTAGCAAGCTCACCAATCTCATCCTGGATTGCCTTACGATCTACAGATGCGTTTACATCGTTGGCTGCCTTTGTAGCAAGCTCACCCATACGCTGAAGGATGCTGTGAATCTCACTCATGTTTCCTTCTGCTGTCTGGATAAGAGATACGCCATCCTCAGAGTTCTTAACAGCCTGGTTAATACCTCTGATCTGGTTTCTCATCTTCTCACTGATGGAAAGACCTGCTGCGTCATCAGCTGCTCTGTTAACCTGATATCCAGAAGACAACTTCTCAGTTGACTTAGATACTGCCTTAACGTTAGCGCCCAACATTCTGTTTGTGTTTGCTGCCTGCAAATTGTGCTGTACTACCATAATAATTCCTCCTTGAATTTATTCCCGCGTCCTTGCGAGAAGTACTGGGGCACCGCCCCGTGAATAGTATGTATGTTAGAACCCGTTCTGGGTAGTAACCTTGTTTACAGGAACTTGTTTGTTCCTTACACCTTATATATCGGACTGGAACTAATTTCCTTAACCCTTTTTAAAAAGTTTTTTTATTTTTTTCTGTCATAAAGCAAAGAGTCATTCACCATGCCATTTGCCATAGACTTATAATACTTGTTTGCAACCGTTTTTGACTGCTTCATCTGACGCACCCCTTGGAATTTCACAGAGAACACCTGCTCCATCGCTGCACGATTCCGTTCTTCCACTGCTTCGATCTGCACACCGAGATCCACACAGGCACGAATCAGCTCCTGTATTGCAAGCAGCTCATCACGATAAGCCGCCGGCTCCTGTTGTATCTCGATCCGTACACGATCATAGACAGAAGAAAATCCTTTGTCGATCTCGTTGATATTATCAATCAAGACATCTTTTTTTTCGACAATCTCCGAAAAACGTTCATCGTCAAACTTCTCCGCTGCTGCAATCACCGACTGCTCATTTGTCAACTTCAAAATCTCTGCCAGATACTTCCGTTTTCGCTCCAGTGATTCCCGCATGATATTCACATAAGTTCCGGTCTGATTCATATCCTGCCTCCTAGCTCAGTGATAACTGCGGTCCCTTTGCCTTCGTCATAACTTCCTTCCACACATCGCGCATACCGCGAAGTTCCTCTAAGGCTCTCTCCAGAAGCTCCATGTCTTTCTTCATGTTCGCCTCTGTCAAAAGTGCAAAGATATAATCATACATCCGTTTGAAATCCTCCGCAACCGGATATTTCATATTCAATGTCGATGTCAGTTCCACGATGATATTCCGGCATTTCTGAATATTTGTGTTTACCTTCTCATAGTCTTTCTTCTCAAGTCCTACAATTGCAACATTACAAAACTTTACCGCACCCTCATAGAGCATCAATGTAAGTTCTGCCGGAGTTGCTGTCTCGACTCGATTCATTCCATATGCTTTTGCTGCTGTGTTATATGCCATTTATATAACCCCTCCATCTATTTATGATGCACTTCCAAACAAGGATGACAGATAGGATTGCTGTGACTGCAGCTTTGCCATCGCAGATTCCATCTTTGAGAACTGATCATAATATTTATCTTCCAGTGCTTTCAGCTTCTCTTCCCACTTATCGATCTCATCATCATAATCATCGATCTCGCTATCCATCGTCTTATCATTATAGAAGGTCTGTGTGCTTCGAACACCCTCGATACGTGTCATAGACTTCCGGAGATAATTATACATCTGTGTACCAACACCAGAAGTACTTGTAGATCCACCGATTACCTGTCCTACGATATCACTGCCGCTCTCCAACAGATTCTTCAACGTATTTGTCTCGGAAGAGTACTGGTCATCATCCTCATCACCAAGGATATGAAGCTTACCATTCTCTGTGTAATCGCCAGTCACGATGCCAAGCGAAGCCAATGTCATGGTCTTCGTGCTACCATCTGCCATTGTTACCTTCACACCCTGATTCAAGGTTGTACGCATACCGGAAAGCAATGTCTGCAACGTAGAATCCCGGCGAAGCAGACCCTGCTTTGCCTTCTCTTCCCACTTTTCAATCTGGGTATCAGACAGGCTGCTCTTCTCATCATCCGTCAGAGCATCATATCCGGCATCTTTTTCGTTGTAATATTTATTCATCTCGTCGATCAGCTCATTATATGCCTTGACGAAATTCTTGATTGTGTTATATGCACTATCAACATCTGCAGAAACTTCAATATTCACTGCAGAATCTGTCTTTGCCTTTGCTGTGATTGTAAGTCCATTGACTGTCAATGTATTACTGTCACTTGTGTATTTTACATTGTTGTAATAGATAATCGCATCTCTGGCATCCACTTTTGCTGCCTTGCTGCCAAGACCCAGAGCTTCCAATGCATCGTTGTTACTGGATGTCAGGTTGAAATCATTCGCAGCACCGGTTTTGGATGCATTGAGATAAAATCTTCCATGAGACGCATCAAAGCTTGCAGAAACTCCCATCTTGGAAAGTGCTGTCGTAAAATCATTGATCGTAGAATTCTCATCAACTACAAAATCCTTGCCGTTGATAGAGAATGTCGTACCTACTTTAATGCCAAGATGTGACAGCTTCGTGGAAGTTGAAATATCTGCACTTGTAAACTCATACTTCACTTTTGCGTCGAACGCGGCGCTTATCGTATTACCAGCATCTGCATCCTTGTCATATCCAACAACACCGCTCAATCCAAATGCCTCATCGGCCTTTACAATAAATGTTGTTCCCGTCAGATCTCCATCCTCGTTTGTCGTAGCTGTTGCATTTGTAAATGTCAGCTTTCCATCCTTGATGCTTGCAGAAAGTCCCTTGAAGTTCTCATTTGTCGCAAGCTTCTGATTCAGTTCCGCCAATGACGCAACGCCATTTTCGCCTTCACCGCCAAGCTCAAACGTGATGTCATCTGTACCATCGGAAAACGTAATCGTCTTACCTTTCAGATTCAGGCTGTTTCCATCTGCGTCTGTCATATCTTCAAACTTTGTAGACATATTGCCTGCAACATAATTGGTAAATGTCTTACCTGCAATCTTGATATTATCACCCGTCAGATAAGCGGAAGACGCTGTCTGTTCTACAGATACGGAATGTGTACCATTCGTAGCACCCGCGCCTGCCTTGACAGACACCTTTGTCTCATCACTGACAGTTGCCTTTTTTGTCTTATAATTACTTACCGTCTTAAATGCAGAAAGCTGTGTCTTATAGAAATTGTAAATCTTCGTATTGAGTCCGCTCCAGATTTCCTTCTTCCACTCGGCATCCTGCTTTTTCTGCTTAATCTTATTTACTTTTTCAGAACTGGCACTCACCAGTTCTTTTACCATGCTCTCGGTATCCATACCGGATACGAGTCCTGTCATACGCATTCCCATAAAGGATACCTCCTATCTTCTCTCATCAACCAGAAGACCTGCCATCTCCCATGCCTTCGCAAGCATATCAAGGGTCTTCTCCGGCGGAATCTCACGGATTACTTCATCGGTATCACTGTCTGTAACCGTAATTGAAATCCGGTTTGTATCTTCATGATACTTAAAGCTTAACTGTGTGTGATGCATCGGACTTGCCTGCTTTACCGTCTTGTTCAGATCATCGACCGCTGCTTTAATCTTGTCCGGTGCAACTTCCTTATCCGTCTGCACAGCACCACGATCCTGCTGTCCCGGCTGGCTGTTGTTATTGCTGTTGCCTTTTCCTCCAACCGGCGGCAAAGTTGCAACCTGTACCTGCTGGTTTGCGGTACTGCCTGCATTTACATCAACTGCCTCGCTCTGTGGGCGAGGGGTACGTGTCTGTGAACTTACATTCAGGGCTCCTACGCCCCCGATTCCATCAATTGCCATAATCTATACGCCTCCTTGCGTGAACTGCTTGTACACCTTCCATCCTTGAATGGCATACACCCATTTGTTTCCTATTAGTTGTATCGTCAACTAATCACCCATACTTTACCACTTTATAAGAGTTTTTTCAAACTTTCTACATCAAGATTTGCCGCAGATTCACGGTTTTCTTCCTGAATCTGTGCATAGATTTCCTTTCGATAGACAGGCACGCTCTTCGGTGCAGAGATACCAATCTTTACCTGATCGCCCTTTGCCTCAAGCACAGTGATCTCAATGTTATTGCCTATCACGATGGATTCGCCTTGTTTTCTGGATAGTGCTAACATATTACTCACCTGCCTTTTCTTTCATTTTCTGGATTGCCTCGTAGGCATTGAATTTTACTTTATAATCTTCATTTTCCACGATCACCTGAATCGCTTTTCTGCCCTCCGTGTTGATGATGATCGGCGCTTTCAGATTGGCTGTCATCTTCGTCAGATCCGAAGGAATCGACAAAGTCACGAACATCAGAATATCCGCGTCTGCCGGATCACCGATATTCTTCATCAGCTCATCCTCTACGATCGGACCATAATCGTCGATCAATTCGGATGGATGAATGATTGGAAGTGCCAGTGCAGGCTCTTCCATCGACTGTAACCAGCTGATCTTTGAACGCACCTCGCGCTCACTGTCGTAAATAATTGCAAATTTCTTTAAATTCTCAAAGCCGATCAATCCCATTGGAAACTCAATGATCTTATCCTCTGCGATATCGACCGTGCCAAATAATCTTGTTTCTGCTACCATAACTTACCCTCCTGTATATTGCCTCTTACAGATAATCAATCAATGACGCTCTGACCAGATTGCTCGTAGCCGCAAGTGCTGCCTCGTATACGACATTGGCTTCCTTGAAGTTCAGTGCCGCTTCCTCACTGGATACATCCTCATTCTCAGACTTCAATTCCTTAAAGGTGCTGTACTGCTCTGTCACACGCGTCTTGATCATGTCAAGCTTTGTCATACGGCTTCCGACATCGGACTGGATTGCGGAAACCTGATCCATATACCCTTGGAAGTTTGTGATATTCTTCGCAAATGTCTTCTGCATCGTCTCTTTCTTGATGGCGATCTCAACATTGATATCTTCCAGCATGGCATTGATCTGCTTTACTGCATCTTCATTCGATGCATACTGATTGTCCTCCAGCATACTCTTTAATTTCTTCTCTGTTTTTTCTGCCGCATCCAGATCCTGCAAAGTATAGATCAGATCGTTGATGTTGTTGCTCATATCATCATTGATGATATTCTTGCCTTCGGTGTTGACCTGAATACTCTGACTGAAATTCACTTCATAATAGATTGACTGTGTCCGGTCATAGGTATCATAATCGACTGTCTTAATGCTGCCATCCGACTGTTCCGTGTACTGCGTACAGTCAAAATAATGCTCCGGACGGAGGTCGCCTGCCTCAAATTTATTTTTCGCGTAGTCAACTACGATATCGTCTGCCTGCTTGAGTGTGTTATACACGTTTTCACCGAAGATGATCTCGCCAGTCTCCTCAATGATATTGATCTCGTCCGGTCCAACCTGATAATACGTATCGGCATCTGCAGTTGTCTTGATCGTCTGGGTAAATCCACTTAGATCGATCGTATTACCATCTGCGTCCAGTGCTTTCAAGGAAAGAGCTGCATTGCCCTGACTGTCTGTATCAGAAATGCCTTCATACGCCAGATTCAGACGGTATACCTGCTGCTTGTCCGGCTTTACATACGCGCTTGTACCTGCCAGAATTCCATCTACATCTTCACTGTTCACACCGTTTAACACAACCGTCTTCATATCGAGATCATCTGCGGTCAGATGCTGTGTGATCTTATAAGAATATTTCTTGATATCCTCTGTCTCGTTAAATGCCAGAGAGCGGTCGGTCTTATAGCCAGAGAAGATATAACGACCAGCGTAAGTTGAATTTCCCTCGCTGTTGATCATATCCTGCATCTCTTTTAACACATCGATAATCGCACTTCGGTCGGAGGTATTGAACGAATCCGTCGAACCCTGTGTACAGTAACTCTGGATATCTTCAAGTCGTGAAGTGATGTTATCCAGAGAGGTTGTCGTAATCTCCAACCACGATTCCGCATCGCCGATGTTTTTATCCTTGTACTGCTCCAGCTGTGTTACCATCGTACGAAGCTTCAACGCACGCACGGCAACAACCGGATCTTCGGATGCCTTTGTAATTTTCTTTCCTGTCTCCATCTGCGTTGTGCGGTTGTCCACATTTGCCATCGTCTTCTGCATATTCCGCAGAGAATTATTGGAGATCATCTGATTCGTAATTCTCATATTCCTACCTCCAAGGCGTCAGCCTTATACACCAGTCTCGTTAATCAGTTTATCATATACTTCATTCAATACAGATATTACTCTGGATGCCAGCCGGTACAGTTCCTGGAACTTCGTCAGGTTCGAACCTTCCTCGTTCTTATCAACACCAGAAATGGATGCCCTCTGGTTATCGATCGTGTATCGGATATCATCCTGATTTGCTGCAAATACTTCGTTCTTCTTCGTATCGACCGCCATGTTCGTTGTGATTGCCTGCAGGAAATGTGAGACATTACCCTGCTGGAACATGGAAGTATCTGTCAGTCCAGCCATCATCTTTTCCAAGATGCCTCTTGCCTCTATATCACCCTGATCAATATCTTCCTTGTAAGACACAACGATCTTCTTTGGATCAGTCTTCCACTGCTGGTTCAGCTCCCAGTTCAAACCGTTCAGGCGATAATAGCTGTCATCGCTGGAAGAAATCGTTCCGGTTCCCTGCATGCTGCCCTTCAATACGAAATCATGTCCATCCGGTGCCTGTGCGGTAAATGCATCGAGTCCCGGATTTCCATCTGCATCGGCACCCGCGCTTGTCAGGTCGTTCATATACTTGGAGAATACACGAACCAGTTCGTTTAACTTCGCCTGATAATACGGAATACCCTTTGTCATATTTTTGACGCCGATCTGTGCCTGACGTCCATCGATGCCTGCTGGGAAGACTGCAGTTACTTCCGCATTCTTCTCGTTGATCATCGTCATATTTTTAAATGTAAAGTTGTTCAGCTTTCCGTCTGCATCGTACTCGGCAGTCCAGCCATCGTACAGGTAGTCCCTGCCATTTAAGGTAATCGTTCCTTCGGTTGGGATGTTCAGATCCTTCATGGCAATGCTCTCTGCAAGCGATACGGTCACTTCCGGTGGATTGTCGGATACGGCAGTTGTCGTTCCGGAGAACACCTCACCGTTGTTGCCGTCACGAATGTTGAACAGACCTGCGATTCTTCCGGTTGTGTTCGCTGTATTGAAGAATTCACCTGCGGTATCATCCGCATTTTTCCAGTAGATGTCAACCAGACCATCCTGATCGTTCTGGTTTACCTTCTGCTCCCGCGGTACAACCGTCAGTTCATTGTAACCAAGCTCATCCACTAAGATTTCACCATTGATGCGGATCGTCAGCGTTTTGGCATTTGCTTCGACCTGATCATCGCCCACACCATACATGATGCTTCGCTCGTCCACATCGACGTTTACATATTCGGATAATGTGTCGATACATACGCCCCGCTTATCACGCAGATCGTTTGCATTTCCACCCTTTAATTCGACTGTGATAATCTCCTGTGTCAGCTCGTAGATCTGCTTTGCAAGCGAATTCACTTCGCTGACTGCAAGCTCGACCTCATCGTTGATCGTCTTCTGCGTCGACTGGAAGTTGCTCGCAAGCTCATTTACCATGTCTGTGAAAGAATCTGCCGTGAGCGCAAAGGAGATTCGCGTTGTATAATCGGCTGGCTTTGTCGAGAGATCCTGCATGGCATCGGACATCTCTGCCATCCATTTTGTATAGCCTGCCTCAGAGGTCATCTCGTTCATATACGTCTGTAACTGTTCGAGATTGGCATGCTGTGAATTGTACTGGCTGTACTTGGAATTTGCTGACCAGTATTTTGTGTCGTAATATGCATTTCTCTGACGTTCTACGGCTGTGGCGGTAATACCGGTTCCCATCATACCGTATGTCTTGTTCAATCGTAAGGCATCCGATGCGGAAGCCTGCACGTTCTGTCTGGAATATCCTTTTGTGTCCGCATTGGATATGTTATGCGCGGTCGTATTGAGCGCCGTCTGAAAATATGACAGTCCCGAAAGGCCTGTATTAAGTCCTAAAAATGTAGATGGCATCGCTTCCACTCCTTCTTTATCAATTGCGAATTATCGTTTCTTTTATGCGCCCAGCTTCTCGATCAGATATGCAATCATCTCGGATACCGTATTGATGTATCGGGAAGATGCATTGTATGCGTGCTGGAATTTGATCATATTGGATAACTCCTCATCAGAGGATACGCCAAGCAACTGCTGTCTCGTATTCTCGGCGTCGGACACTGCCTGCTGCCCGGTTTCCATCATGGATTTATATGTGTAACCACGATCTGACAGATCGTCCATCATACCGCTGTAATAATCTTTGTAATTGCACTGTACCAGAGAATTCGGGCTGACCGTTGCAAACTTATCGTTCCACCGTGCCAGCAGCTCATCTGCAATCGTCTGCGCCTCCTCGCCCGATACACGGGAAAGCGGAAGCAGGGACGGATTCTGCAATAACTTCTCATTTACCTTCAGATTTCCGATCGTATAGAGCGAATAGAAATCGTCTGGATTTTCTTCGTTGTATACCTTGAACGTCTGTGTTGTTCCATCTGACAGTGTCAATGTCTGTTCTGTGTAACGATCTACACTGTTTCGCACGAACAGCTCCGTACCCGGATACTCGTTGCCATCGCCCATACCAATACCGGCAGCGTCCTCGTCCAGCACCTTTACGGTGGAACCGTCTGCCAGAGTCACCGTTTTGTTCGGGCATAACGTATCGTTGATCTGTGTTACCATCGCATGAATCAGCACATCAAACTGCGCCTCCAGATTCGTAATCGTATATGGTTCCACATAGGTATTAAAATATTCCAAGTCGTCCACGTAATCCTTAACATCCTGCTCATACTGTGCCATTGCGGTCTGATAATCTGCAGGATCTGCAAAGTCTTTCTCCAAAGGCTTTGTCGGTTTCGTCGGAACATCCGTGTAATTGCTGATGAAATAGCCTCGTGACATCATGAGACCATTCAGGGAACCAATATCGCTGTTGCTGTCTGCGGTCGGTACCCGGTTTATATTAAACAAAGGATCGCCATCCTGCTCCCATACAGGCATCAGGAAGTCTGTCGAAGAACCTGTGAATCCGTAATTCTGCTGATATTTCTCATTCTCACACACCTTCTGTGTCGTCAGTGTGTAGGTTCTTCCAAGCGTAACCAGTGTATGTCCTTCCAGATACACCTCTACCGTACCGTCTTCGTTGTTTACAACTTCGGTATTCACGATAGAAGAAAGCTTATCAAGTGCCTGATTCCGCTTGTCCTTTAAGTCATTTGCTTTTTCCACATTTCCTGCCTCAACCGCACGGATCTGCTGGTTGAGTTCATAGATGGTAGATGCAAGGTCATTGACTGTCTTGACCTGATCCTTGATCTCCGTGTTCAGATTCCGCTGATACTCGATCAGACTGGAACGTATCGTCTGTACACGATCGATCAGAGTAAGTGCATTTGAGATAAATGCGCTTCGTGTTACGATACTGTTGGACTCCTTCTGCAGCTCCTGCATGGATGTCCACATGTCATTTAACGTCGTATTGAAATCCTTGCCCTCTAACTCACCGAAATAATTCTCTATCTCTGAAACGGTTTCGTACTGCGCCTTGTAGTAGTTCATACGTCCACTCTCTGTGCGGTATGTATCATCCGCGAACTGGTCGCGCACCTGCCGGATCTGTGCTGTCACAACGCCCAGACCTACATTATTGATATAATACGAATCCGTTGCAACTCTATTATAAGAACGATCTGTCAGGAGTACCTGCTGACGGGTATAGCCTTCGGTCTGTGTATTTATTAAATTGTGTGCGGTTGCATTTAATGCATATTGACTTGTCTGAAGTCCTGTTACGCCAACGGACAACCGTCCCATCGTTCCTGCCATACGTTTACTCCCTTATTCCTGTTAATTCTGTACATCAAATCTGCCCGGTACATCGGCACTGCCTGCATATGCAGCGTTGCCCTTGAACATCTCTTTCGAATACTCTGCCGTCTCCGGCGCCCGGTTCAGATTCTGCATCAGATTGATGTTATACTCGATCATTTCAAGCGCATCCTGAATCAGATTCTGATTATGTCCGTTTACTTCCCGCACCTTCCGTGCAAGCTTCGCCAGCTTCTCATTGATCGCAAGCAGCGGATCATGGAATTCCGGCTGTCCTTCCAGAAATGTAACAACATCCATTACCTTGACATCATCCGGTCGTTTGCCTAAGATGTTCGCTACATTTGCCATTGTCTCGCGCCGTCTGTGCTCCACGCTTGCAAGCGCATCTGCCAGACGCTGTTCCTTCTCGGTTGTCTCGGACAGACGATCAAGATTGTTCGATACGATCGCACCTGTCTTCTCCATCGATACCTGCAGAAGCTGCTCATACAATGCATACTCATCATTCAATTCCGTAATCAGATTCTCAATTATACTTGCCATGTCGGTTCCTCATTTAGATATTTGTCTTGCTGTAACTGTCCAGTAATTTCTGTGCGAAATCATCTACACTCACATCGTATGTGCCGCTGTCAACCCGGCGCTTCAGATCCTGAATCTTGGACTCTCTGACATCTGGTGTGTTGCCAAGTGCCGTCTTTGCTGTCTGCATATCTTTTCCCATGCTTGAGAAAGATACCTGATCCAAAAAGCTTCCTGATCCGGTTGTTCCAGATGTCTTCGCCTTTTTGGTACCTGTGTTGCCATAGATCTGACTAATCATATTATAGGTTCCTATTCTCATCGCTTCTCCCTCCTTTATCTTATCTTTCGCAAGCTGCAGTCTCCTGCAATTACGATTCTTCAATAAGATTATCGGATGTTTTCCCTGTATCATAACCCTTTTTATGTAAAAAAAGACACATGCACCGGCATTTGTGCATATGTCTCTTCTCTCTTTTATGTATTTTATCCGGGAACAATCCCGATCTGTCTTTCACCGGCAGGATTAGTCAAGGAAACGCATCTTTCCTGCTGAGCTTTTCCGTACCATCTGCTGACGTTCCCGCTTGTATGCGTTGTTCATGGCATCTGCCAGTCCGCCTGCACAATCTTTACAGAATCTTCCACTGTGGATCATCTTGCCGCAGCGCTCACATTCCAGTCCAACCAGAGAATCATCCGTAAAGGATAAACGCTCCTCGCGCACCCAGTGTTTGATCTGCTTGATCGTAACATCGCACGCTTCAGCTACCTGATTGATATTCTCACGCGGATTCTCCTCGATGTATTTCTTTACTTCCTGAAACTTCTCTTCGAGCTTTTCCTTACATGCCGGACACAGCTTCTCGCCCGCAATATAATTAAATAACTTCTTACAGTTTCTGCAATTCATCAGTTCCACGATTTCTTCCTCCCTCTATCTGTCGCATGTCATTCTGACACGATTTCTATCTCATCTTCCGGTTCCAATTGCCACACTTGTATAATAAACATCCAGGATACCTGCCGCATGCAGACTCTTCGTACATGCCTCAATCGTCGCACCCGTCGTGTAAATATCATCGACCAGCAACACCTTCTTATAGCTTACACTTTTTTCTGTACATTGAAAAGCCTTTTTTAAGTTTTGCTCACGGTGCTCCGGGTCCAGACTTTTCTGCGGTTCTGTATTTACCACGCGTGCAAGCAGTTCCCGCTCGACCGGTATATCCAGCTTCTTTCCCAGTGCATCTGCCAGAAGCTCCGCCTGATTGTAACCGCGTTTTTCCAATTTACGCTTATGGATTGGGATTGGAATCAACGCATCAATCCCCAGACTCTGCAGCGCGAGTCCATGTCGTTTTACGATCTGCCCTGCATAAAATGTAGCGTAATCCCGTTGATTATGATACTTGAACCGCGCCAGACTCTCATCGAGTGGATATTGGTATTTCATCGCCGGAAAGCCCTGTATATATGTCCGCGTATGCCGCGTACAGTCTTCACACAGTTCCGCTTCCTCATCGGCAATCTCACATCCGCACCGCATACAGACTGGCTGTGCCGGATAGTCAATCATCGGTCTGCATTCGTCACACACCTGTCCGATCTGTCTGCCGGTCACATCCCCACACAAAGGACAGGTTGGTGGATATATCCAATTCACAAGTTTATTCCATACTCTCATTTAACTCCTCTAACCGAAGTGCCAGCGATGTGTACCGCTTCTGTTCTTCGGAATTATCAACCATCTGATTTACCAGATTCACATCACCGACGATGATAACCAACTGTCTCGCTCGCGTGATTGCTGTGTAGATCAGGTTCCGGTTCATCAGCTTCCGGTTTCCGCCAAGCAGCGGAATGATAACCGCCGGATACTCACTACCCTGCGATTTGTGGATCGTCACGGCAAATGCATGCTCGATCTGATCCAGCTCCTTGTAACTATACACACTTTCGCGTCCGTCGTCAAACAGGATTGTCAGCTCCTCATCGTAATCACTGATATCGGTAATCACACCCATATCGCCGTTAAATACGCCAACGCCTTCATCCAGCACATAACCTTTGCCATTTCCCGTCTTGGAGACACCGTAAATCTTCCATTCCTGTTGGTAATTATTCTTGATCTGCATGACCTTGTCACCTTTTCGGAAAGTCACATCGCCACGCATATGCTCCGGCTTGTCCTTCGCCCTCGGATTCAGACGATTCTGCAGCTTCTGGTTCATATTCTCCACACCGACCTCGTATTTCCGCATCGGGCACAGAATCTGGATCTCCTGTGGGGAAAATCCATAGTAGTTCGGCAGATTCTTCATCGTAAGCGTCTGGACTTCCTCGATGATCTGCGGTGCTGTCCGCTGTGGGATAAAGAAGAAATCCTTACTCTTGTTCGTCAGAATCAGATGCTCGCCACGCTGAATCTTATGCGCATTAAACACGATATCGCTGCCATCCTCCTGTCGGAATATCTTGTTCAGCGTCGTAACCGGGAAGCAGCCCGAATTGATAATATCCTTCAGCACATTTCCGGCACCTACGGACGGAAGCTGGTTCACATCACCGACGAAAATCAGTCTCGTTCCATATGGAACCGCCTGTACAAGCGAATAAAAGATATACGCATCGACCATCGACATCTCGTCCACAATGATTGCATCACATTCGAGCGGATTGTCCGCATTCCGTGCAAAATGCATACCGTGATCGTCCTGATTTTTGCTGTCCTCATCCATCGCGCCACTGATTTCCAGCAGACGGTGAATCGTCTGCGCCGGCCATCCGGTCGACTCCGTCATACGCTTCGCTGCACGTCCGGTCGGTGCGCAAAGCTTGATCTCCATACCTTTCTTGGAGAAATATTTGATAATGACATTGATGATCGTGGTCTTTCCGGTTCCGGGACCACCGGTAATAACTGCCACACCGGCCTCAATCGCCGATTTCACAGCCGCCCGCTGCAGCTCATCCAATATCAGCTTTTCTTCCTTCTCGATCTTCTGAATCTCGCGTTCCAGCTCGTCCTGTTCCATGTCATAACGAAGCTGCAGATCGGTAAGCAGTCTTGCAGAGTTCAACTCCACATAATAATTCGACGCCAGATATACAACATCCTCCTCATCGATCTGCTTAATCATGATCTTACCTGCAATCAGCAGCTCCATCAACTGCTGTTCAAACAGAGAAACCGTCTGCTCATACGCCGATTCCGCACTTGTCGCATCCGCGTATTCTGCATAGCCAAGCGCTGACTGTCCATAGATACCTTCCACATCCGTCGCGGTGTCGCGTGTCAGCTCCACGCAACGACGCAGCAAAAGCTGTTTCGGCAAGTACATATGTCCTTCGCCACCTGCCATATTCAGTACATACAGCACGGCTGACCGCAGCCGGAATTCAGAATCCTGTGCGATTCCCATGCGCTTCGCGATATCATCCGCAATCCGGAATCCGATACCGGAAATATCCTCCGCCAGCTTATATGGGTTGCCGCGCAGAATGTCATAGACTTTATTTCCATATGTATTGAAAATGCGAATTGCCAGATTTACTGAAATTCCATACTGTGCCAGAAAAATGGCAACCTCCTGAAATTCCTTCTTCTCCAGATACGAGGTCGCGATCGCCTGCGCCTTTCGCTCGGAAATTCCACTGATCTCCGCGAGACGTTCCGGTTCCTCCTCGATGATCCGAAGTGTGTCGTCCTTGAATTTCTTGACGATCTTCTTCGCCAAGACGGCACCGATACCCTTGATGATTCCAGAGCCTAAATACCGCTCGATTCCAAGTGTATCCTTTGGCATCTGAATCTCACAGGAAGAGAATTTAAACTGGATATCATACTGCGGATGATTCACGTATTCTCCCTCTGCAATCACATAGAGACCTTCACCGGCACCCGGCAGGGTGCCAACGAAGATCTCTTCTCCTTCTTCACCTTCCACGGACATCACACAATAGCCCGTTTCGTCGCTTTTATATACGATTTTTTCTATGTAGCCTTCTCTAATCATGTCATGATCCTATTTGTATTTTATGCATTTTGTGTCTGCGTAGTCGCCGCAGCCTGTTCCTGCTCATGTAGCTCCTCCGGCGTGATTGCCGCATTCTGTTTCTTCATAGACTCGTATAGCTGCTGTGCCAGACCAAGCTTGCCCTGATCACTGACCAGTTTTGCGTACTGCTGCGCCTGCAGGTCATATGCATAGTCTGCATATGGGTTGTCGTCCTCATCGCTGTCGGACTTGATTGTGGATTGCACCTGCTTGTACACCTGCTCTACCAGATATGCTTCGAACTCCTTGCATGCTGCAAGCATCTCCTCATCAGTTGCATCCGAGGAGGTTGATTTCTTGATCTGATTGGTTAAGTTGCTCGTCTGTGCCTGTGTCACATACGAGGAATAATCTTGATTGGTTAAATTTGTGATGTTTTCCATAAGGTCACCTTTCCTCTATCTAACGAAGGTTGTTAGCCTGTTGCATCATTTCGTCAGACGCCTGAATTGCTTTGGAATTCATTTCGTATGCACGCTGTGCCACGATCAGGTTAACCATCTCATTTGCCACATCGACATTCGATGCCTCCGTATAATACTGATGCGTCTTTGTCTGCTTCACTGCCGCATTTCCATTCTCTGCAACTGCCGCGCCACTTGCGACGGTTACCGAATAATTATTACTTCCTTCCTTGGAAAGACCTGCCGGATTGTTAAACTGATAAATACCAAACTTCACCGGACGTCCATTCGCATCTGTAATAACTGCAGGATTCCCTGTGCCATCCGGGAATGCCAGCGTTCCATCCTGATTGATGACCAGATCTGTTGCCACACGGTTAGATGGCAATATGATCTCATTTCCATATGCATCCAAAACCGGATTTCCGTCGGATGTACAAAGCATGTTTCCATTTGCAACTGGTGAGATTTCAAACGAACCATCTCTTGTGTACTGCAATTCTCCACTCTCCGTGCGGATCTGGAAGAAACCGTCACCTTCAAGCGCCACACTAAACGGATTCTCTACATGCGTCAGATTTCCCTGTGTAAATGTACTCGTAATCGCTGCCACACGGCTACCAAGTCCAACCTCTGCCGCAACCGGCTTGTTCTCACCTGCATTGTTCGTCGATGTTGACTGCAGGTTCTGATACAGCAGTGACTTGAAGCTCGCCTGCTGTGATTTATAACCAATCGTATTGATATTTGCTACGTTATTTGCAATTGTATCTACATTGACCTGCTGTGCCCGCATTCCGGATGCAGCCGTCCAAAGTGATCGCATCATACGCTACTACCTCCTATCTTCCACTATAACCGTCCGATTTCATTGACTGCCTTGTCCAAGGTCTGATCGATCGTCTGAACCATCTTCTGATTTGTCTCATACGCTCTTGTGACCGCAATCATATCAACCATCTCTGTGACCATATTGACATTTGACATTTCCAGATATCCCTGATTGACCGTCGCATCCGCCTGTGTCTGTACCGCACCGTTCACTGCTTCGTACATGTTCTCACCATAGCTGGATAACGCATCATAGCTCTGAAAATCAACCAGCTGCAATTTCGCAACATACGTATTGCCAGAGTATATTTCTCCCGCCTGATTTACGCTAATCTTAACCAGATTTGCATTCGGAATCTGTATACGATTACCGCCTTCCGCCAGCACATAATCGCCATCCTTTGTCACAAGATAACCGTCCCTGGTTACAGTGAAATCGCCATCGCGCGTGTAGCGTGTCGTTGTCGTTCCACTCTTGTCTGTTGTGCTGATGGTAAAAAATCCGCTGCCGGATAATGCCAAATTGTACTGGTCTTCTGTCTGTCTGAAATTTCCCTGAGACATATCATAATACGTCTCTCCAATCTTCACGCCGAGGTTCACGCCGCCGATGCCCTGCTTTATGTTCGGTCCGATCGTCGGATCGTCAATCTTGACTGCCAGCTGGCGGTCAAAGGACTGCGATGTGACGTCCACTTTTTTGTAGCCGGTCGTGTCCGCGTTCGCCATGTTGTTTGTGACAACATCCATTCTCTTTTCCTCGTTGCGAAGTCCGGTCCATGCCGTGTACAACCCTCTTACCATCGTTTTCCTACTTTCTACTTACGCTCACTCAAAAACTCAATATACTTACCTGTACCGATTGCCACTGCGGTCAGTGGTTCCTCGGCTGTCATCGTTGTGATTCCGGTGTTCTCCTCGATCAGATCTTCGAGTCCATGCAGCAATGCGCCACCACCAGTCAACACGATTCCACGGTCTGCGATATCCGCTGCCAGCTCTGGCGGTGTACGCTCCAATACAGAATGTACGGCATCCACAATCTGGGATGTCACCTCACGCAGTGCTTCCTCGGTCTCATCCGAAGATACCGTTACCGTCTTTGGAAGTCCGGTTACCAGATTTCGTCCACGGATATCCATGGAAATATTCTCCGGTCGTTTGTAACAAGTTCCAATATTGATCTTAATCTCCTCTGCGGAACGCTCACCAATCAATAGATTATGACGTTTCCGCATAAAACGAACGATTGCATCGTCGAAATCATCCCCTGCTACTTTGATGGATGATGATACGACGACTCCATCCAGTGAAATAACTGCAATGTCAGAAGTACCGCCTCCGATATCTACGATCATATTTCCGCATGGTCTGGAAATGTCGATACCGGCTCCGATTGCGGCTGCAACCGGCTCCTCAATGATATAAACATCTCTGGCACCTGCCTGATAAGTCGCATCCTCAACAGCACGCTTCTCCACATCCGTAACGCCGGATGGAACACATACGCTGATACGCGGTCTTCTTCCGAAGAAGCTCTTGCCTACTGCCTTCTGGATAAAATATTTCAACATCTTTTCTGTCGTTTTATAATCGGAGATTACACCCTGTCTGAGCGGACGCACCGCAATGATATTTCCAGGTGTTCTTCCGAGCATCAGTCTTGCCTCTTCTCCGATTGCCATGATCTGTTCGGTATCTCTGTCATAGGCAACCACGGACGGCTCCTTCAATACGACGCCCTTTCCCTTGACATAGACTAATATACTGGCGGTTCCTAAGTCGATTCCAATGTCTGAACTTGCCACGTCTTGTTCCTCCTATCTATATATCGGAAATTTCCTAATTATCCTTAGCTTTTTTCATAATAATCATGGTTGCAGCTCCTCCCTGCAGCCATTGAATCGGCACTTCCGTAATATCCATAATTTCATCCAATGCCGGCACGTAACTGCACCAGCTTGTAATCTTTCTCCCGGCAATATCCTTGCGAACGCCATCCATATACTCGAATTTATCACGCAGATTTTTCAAAATCTTACAGCTGTCTCCACCGGTCAGGTCATATCCCAGCATATCATTCAATGCCTTGTTGGAGAAAAATACATAGCCTGTGTAAAAATCCCGGATAAAAACGCCCTCATGAAAACTATTGTATGTTTCTATTAGATGTTTATTCACGTTTCGCACATTATCATCGCCGTCTGCATTTTCCAGCATATTCTGAATTAACAGGGAAATACTCTGCGAAAACCGAAGCTCCTCTTTTGTCCAGATACGTTCGGATTTTGATTCTGCAAAGATTAAAGCACCATATAGCCTTTCTTCCAGATAAATCGGATACGCAATCTCTGCCCGAAAATTATACCGCATCAGATTGATCACATCCCGCTGTGTCATATTTGTGCGATCCAGCATACAACAGCCATTTCCATTATTAATTGCGTCCATCACAAGATACATTCGTTCCGGCAGCAGCGTCAGTATATCATCGCCCGGCAGCTCCCCGGCTACATCGAAATAACTCCGCAGGCTGTATTCCTTTGGATTTTTCTTATCATACGTATATAAAAACATGCGATCCAGATCCATATGCAGCGCAACCTCACGCAAGGTCTCTCCAATCACCTGTTCCACATCCTCACTCAGTTTACTGTTAATCTTCGACAATGCATTGTTTACAATACTTTGTCGTGCAAGCTCCTCCCTCAGCTTCTTGCCTGCGCCACGGGACTTGGCCGACTCCACAATGGAATTATAGCTTTGTAACAGGAAATCGGATACCAGCTCTGCTGTCATCCAATGCAATTCATATATTTTCTCCAGATGCTCCGTCTCATCGGGCGTATAGGACCCAAGCACCCAAAAGCCCTGCAGATTATCATCCACGCAGATTGGTGCCATAGCCAGTTTTCCATAGCCACCTTCCTCACGGGCAAAAATACATGGCTTCATTTCCGTCAGCACCTTTTCTTTCATTGTTTTGAAATACTCTCTGTAAGTCGGAGTCTCAAACAGGTCATAGAAATCACCCATATCCGTCGCCGGTCCGACCGGCGTGGATTCTACCTTGCCATTTTCATCAACAAACACAGAGTATAAATTAGTGAGCTGCGAAAATCCACTCATAATCATCTCCATCTTCTGGATCTGCGGAACCATACCCGGATTGTCCAGCTTGCTGATCACCAGTGTGCCCGTCGGTGAAATCTGCATGCGTTTAATCGGCTTTTCGATTGCCCGTTTGATTTCCACCTGTTTTTCTTCCTCCTTCTCCGCAGAAATATCACAGATGTAAAATTCAACCTCATAGGTATTTTCTTCCTCTGACACAACCTCGATACAGATATTTACGCGCATCTGTCGAAGCACTCCATCATCACCAACCATGCGGTATTCATGCATAAAGTCCTGAACACGATTGTCAATTGCGTTATGAATGGTTCTCATCACCATCTCCCGATCCGATGGATAAATATAATCCTCAGACAATTTCATCCCTTTGTTCAGCATCTCTACATTCATACCTATTTCGGATGCGTTTGGCGAAATATATACCAGACTGGATCCCGGTACATCTGTGATATATCGTTTTACAAGAACGATATATTTCGTTTTTTCAATTGCTTTTCTGAGATATTTGTTTTCAATTACCATGCCATCCGCCTCCTTACCCTATCATAAACCCCAATATCTAATAAGGCTGTCACACACTATGTGCGACAGCCCGTCTATACTGCTTTCCAAACCCGACTAATTGTTACTGACCTCCGGAAATGCCTGATCGGCAACCTTAATCGTGTTGTTTACGGAAATAACCACATTGTCAAGCGCCGCCTTCATCTGTGCCATATATTCACTCACACTTTCGCACTCACGTTTCACAGACATACGTGTATTATACGTCTCTGTTCTTGCCTGATTCCGCAGCTCCTCACACTCTGCCGTTACCTCGGCACGCATATTCGCACAGTTCTCCTCTGTATGATCATTCAAGGACTGACAGGCACTCTCTGTCTCTGCACGCAGCTTATCTGTCTCCTCTCTTGTCTCACGCTTCAAACGCTCACACTCTGCATATGTGGATTCCTTGCGTTCCTGACATTTGCTCTTTGTCTCCGCATCAAGCCTCTCGCATGCCGCAACTGTCTCTGCATGCATACGCTGGCACTCTGCGGTTGTCTCCTCCGACATCTGGCGGCAGGCATCACTTGTTTCCTGTGTAAGTCTGTCACACTCCTCCTCTGTCTTTGTGCGCAGCGCCTCACACTCCTGCTGTGTTTGCTTCGCCAGTGCATCTGCATTCTCACGCGCCTCCAGCAAAGTTCTGGAAATGGACTCATAACGGCTTGCGGACTCTTCTTCTCTTGTCTCATACGCTGCCATCTTATCTCGAAGCTGCGTTACCTCTACCTGCAACTCATCATTTACTTTTTTCAGATTATCAATTGTGCTTGAAGATTCGTTCAGATTGACTTCTCGCATCGTATGGAGATTCTTTACTGTCTCTGACAGCTTCAATACGTTTGCCTTTAAATCTGCAACCTCTTTCTCGTGTTCTGCTGTCAACTCGTCTATATAATTTTCTACTGCCTTCTTGTCATATCCACCAAACGATGTGGTCTTCAAAGTTACATCCATTCTGCAATTCTCCTTTCGAATGTCTATTATCCAATATGTTTCTTAATTATACCATAAGAATTTGGTTTATGCATCATTTTTTTACAAGGGATTTCTAACCGCAAGGGATTTCTAACCGCAAGGGATTTCTAACTAATAAAAAGTATGTGTGTATTGATATTTACTTTCACTTTATGATACACTAAGGGCATGTTTAATCATATAAAAATTATTACGAGGTGATCTTTAAATGAACTTTGTCATGAAATGTCATGCAAAAAAATACAAGCGATTCTCCCTTGTGCCGATTTGTATGCTGTTAATTTTTTCCTTAACTGCGTGTACCGCAAATGTGGAGAAGCGGTATCAGACATACATCAAGAGTTTGATCGCAATCAATTATCTTGGTGCGACCAAGGATTATATCGAAGCGTCTGGTGCCAATCAGGAGGATGCAGATGCTCTTTATCAGGCAAACATCGACCTGCTTACCGACAATATCCTAACATACTACAGTGTGAATATTGATGATGCACCAGAGATGCGGGAACAGTTTGAGTCGCTTGCCAGGAATATTTACAGCAAGGTCAATTACAAGGTGGATAAGGCGAGAAAAGATGGTAGTGTTTATCTGGTGGATATCACAATTTATCCGATCAACCTGTTTGCGCAGACCTCGGCAGATGTCACCGCTTACGTAGACACATTTAACAATGATGTAAAAGCCGGAACGTACAACGATTATTCTCTCACCAATTACGAAACATTATTCGCGCAGGGCTTGATTGACATCCTGAATGCTGGTTGTGAAAATATGAGTTATGCAGATCCACAGGTTGTAACCGTTGAAATTATTGAAGACGGAAACAAATATTATATCAGCGACCGCGATTTCATGCAGATTGACGCTGCAATGATCAGTTCCGCGATCGTCACAGAAACTGCAACATCGACAGATGCAAACTAAATAACAAAGCATAAAAAAAAGACCGATTGGTTTTAAACCAACCGGTCTTTTTTTATTCGTTATTTTTCTAATTCCTAGCTGATCATTGCTCCAGCTGGCATATCCTTTTCTGCGGTAAGCAGCGCCAGATTTCCTTCGAAATCCTCTGCGCAAAGAAGCATACCTTCGGATAACACACCTGCAAGCTTTGTCGGCTTCAGGTTCGTGATAACAACAACCTTCTTACCAACCATCTGCTCTGGTGTATAGTAATGCTTGATTCCTGATACGATCTGCAGGGTTCTGCCCTGTACCTTTACCTGTGAACAAAGCAGCTTCTTGGACTTTGCAACTTCCTCACAGGAGATGATCTCACCCATCTGCAACTGCATACGGCTGAACTCATCAATTGTGATCTCTTCTTTCACAACCGCATCAAGGGTAGGAATCTCAACCTTTTCTTCTTTCTTTACTTTCTTCTCTGGCTTTGGCTCCTCAACAACCTTTGATGGGAAACGCTTCTCAATCTCTTCGAGCATCTTTGGTGCATCGATTCTTGCGAAGAGAATCTCGGGCTGATCCGTTACCTTGTTTCCAGATGGATACAAGCCAAAGTTCGAAAGCTCTGTCACACGACGCTTCTCTGCATTGAGCTGCTTTAATATCTTCTCAGAAGTCTCTGGCATATATGGCTCCAGAAGGCTTGCGCCAACCACGATGCTCTCTACCAGATTGTAAAGAACGGTGTTCAGACGATCTGCATTCTCCGGATCCTTGGCAAGTGCCCAAGGCATTGTCTCATCGATATACTTATTGCATCGCTTAAACAAAGCGAAGATTTCTGTGATCGCATCTGCCACACGAAGCTTGTCCATGCATGCATTTACGCGGAGTCTGGTGTCAGTTACAACTGCCTTTAAGTCATCATCGACCGGCTCATGCGCGCCAGCATTTGTCACAACGCCATCGAAATATTTATTTGACATGGAAATCGTACGGTTAACGAGGTTTCCAAGTGTATTTGCAAGTTCTGAATTGATACGTTCAATTACAAGCTCCCATGAAATAACACCATCATTTTCAAATGGCATCTCATGCAGCAGGAAGTAACGAACGGCATCTACACCAAACAAATCTACCATATCATCTGCGTAGATTACATTTCCACGGGACTTACTCATCTTTCCATCACTCTGGATCAACCAAGGATGTCCGAATACCTGCTTCGGAAGTGGCTCACCAAGTGCCATCAGCATACATGGCCAGTAAATCGTATGGAAACGAAGAATATCCTTACCGATCAGATGCAGATCTGCTGGCCAGTAACGATGATACATCTCGTCAGAATTACCGTCCACGTCATAGCCAAGTCCGGTAATATAGTTGGAAAGTGCATCAATCCATACATATACGATATGTCCTGGATCAAAGTCTACCGGAATACCCCACTTGAAGGATGTTCTCGATACACACAGATCCTGCAATCCTGGAAGAAGGAAATTGTTCATCATCTCGTTCTTACGGGACTCCGGCTGGATAAATTCCGGATGTGTATTGATATGCTCGATCAGACGATCGGTGTATTTGCTAAGTTTGAAGAAATATGCTTCCTCCTTTGCCGGCTGAACTTCACGTCCACAATCCGGACATTTGCCATCGACCAGCTGGGATGGTGTGAAGAAGGACTCACAAGGTGTACAGTACATACCTTCGTACTCGCCCTTGTAGATATCTCCCTGATCGTATAATTTCTTGAAAATCTTCTGTACCTGCTTCTCATGATAATCGTCCGTTGTACGGATGAACTTGTCGTAAGAAGTGTTCATCAGATCCCAGATACGCTTGATCTCAGCAGATGTCTCATCCACGAATTCCTTCGGTGTGGAGAGATTCTCAAATGCTTTAATCTCAATCTTCTGACCATGTTCGTCAGTTCCTGTCTGGAAACGTACGTCGTATCCGACGTATCTCTTGTATCTGGCAATGCTGTCTGCAAGTACAATCTCATACGTGTTGCCTATATGAGGCTTACCAGATGTGTATGCGATTGCGGTTGTAATGTAGTACGGTTTTTTAGGCATATGAAACCCTCCCTTATTTTTCTTGATTGACCGATTACAAATCATGTACATAATGATATCCATGTATCCGAATATAAATGCATTCCATATACGATGTATTGAAACTAAGAAGTACTAAATGTTCTGATATATGTATTCTCTCCGTACGCAACCACCGCCAATTCGCCATCCATGGCTCAGTGGCGGTTTGTTTGAACATCGTGTTCAAACATTGCTGATACTCACAGAACATCAAGTACTTCTAAGTTCCAAACATATGTATATATCATGCATTCACATTCGAATACATGATATACATTTTATCTGCATGATTTGTAATCGGTCAATTATATTTTTGTTTTAACCCACTCTTAATTTGAACTTCTGGACGTCGCGCTCGTCATCGACTACCTCGATTTGACCGCCAAGTCCACGGATCTTTCCATCGAAATCTTCGTAACCACGCAAAATATACTTGATGTCGTCGATCGTACTGAATCCTTCCGCTGCCAGTGCTGCAATGACAAGTGCGGCACCTGCACGCAGATCCGGTGCTACCAGATTCGCACCTGTGTAACCATCCACGCCAGTAATCACTGCGGAATTACCTTCTACCTTGATGCGTGCTCCCATACGGGAAAGCTCGCTGACATATTTAAATCGATTCTCGAAAATACTCTCTGTAATCACACTGGTTCCCTGTGACAGTGCAAGTGTTACCGCCATCTGTGGCTGCATGTCTGTCGGGAATCCCGGATATGGAAGTGTCTTGATCTGTGTTGCCTTGAATCTGCCGTCCGCCATAACACGAACTGCATCATCATATTCGATTACGCGTGCACCAATCTCATTCAGCTTCGAAGAGATTGCCTCTAAGTGCTTTGGAATTACATTCTTAATCAGAACATTTCCCTTGGTGGCTGCTGCCATCGTCATAAATGTTCCCGCCTCGATCTGATCCGGAATAATCGAATATTCCGTTCCTCTCAGCTTCTGAACGCCACGGATACGGATCACATCGGTTCCGGCGCCCTTGATATTTGCACCCATACTGTTCAGGAAGTTCGCTACATCTACGATGTGTGGTTCCTTCGCAGCATTCTCGATCGTTGTCTTGCCCTCTGCAAGCACGGCTGCCATCATAATATTGATGGTTGCGCCAACCGTTACCACATCGAGATAAATGTGGTTACCAATCAACTGGTCTGCTTTCGCAACAACCTTTCCACCATTTACGATCTCTACCTTCGCGCCAAGTGCCTCAAAGCCCTTGATATGCTGGTCGATCGGACGCAGTCCGATATCACAGCCGCCCGGTAAAGCAACCTGTGCATAGTTGTACTTACCAAGCAAAGCTCCAAGCAGATAGTAGGATGCTCGTATCTTCCGTATATATTCATCATCCACACAAACATCCTCGCCGGTTTTGATACTTCCGCCGCAGATAGACACTGTATGGTTATCAATGTATTTTACCTTAGCGCCAATTGTCTCGATCGCACGAAGTAATGTTTTTGTATCTTCTACATATGGTACATTCTCAATAATGCATTCTTCGTCCGTCATGACTGCTGCTGCAAGGATACCGAGTGCGGCGTTTTTCGCACCGGCAATAGAAACTTCACCTTCCAGAACATTGCCGCCTTTTATAACATATTTTTCCATTTCACACCTCTGTGCTGCCAGTTATTTTTTACGCTACTAGCCCATAATCTTAATAATTATAACACATTCCATTTTTTTGTAAAGCTTTTTACTTGTCTGCCTCACAATAAATGCATCGATAAATACGATTTTTTTCATCGGCTAATTTAAATATATGCACAATTCCTGGTTCTGTCGATGTGATACAGCGAGGATTTTTACATTTTTTCACATTGATCAGTTTTTTCGGCAATGCCAGCTTCTTTTTCTCAACCGTCTGTCCGTCCTTGATGATGCTGACTGTGATATCCGGATCAATATAACCGAGTACATCCAGATTCACATCGTACTCTTTGTCGATCTTCAGGATGTCCTTCTTGCCCATCTTGCTGCTCTTGACATTCTGCAGAATGGCTACCGAACAGTCAAGCTTGTCAAGCTCGAGGTCATGATATACCTGAAGTGCCTTGCCGGCAGTAATATGATCCAACACAATACCATTTTGAATACTATCTATCTTCATGATTCTTCCTCCTTAATGCAAATCCATTTCCTTACTCCGGGATCTTGGCAAGCTTGTCCGCAGACAGGTTCAGCTTCGCGCCATTTGCCTTGAGCAATGTCAGCATCAATGCCATACGCACGAATTTTCCGTTCATAACCTGACGGAAATAGCAGGCACGTGGATCGTCATCGATTTCCACAGAGATCTCATTGACACGTGGAAGCGGATGCAGGATGGCAAGATCGGACTTCGCATTTTTAAGCTTCTTTCCATCGAGAATGTATGTATCCTTCAATCTGACATAATCCGCCTCATTGAAGAAACGTTCCTTCTGTACTCTTGTCATATAGAGCACATCCAGCTCGCCCATCACTTCTTCCATCGATTCTACTTCCTCATACGGAATATTGTTTGCTTCAAGCACTTCGGAGATAATATATTCCGGCACGCGGAGTTCCTTCGGTGCAATCAGGATAAATTTGATATTTTTATAACGGGATAATGCCTTGATCAACGAATGTACGGTACGTCCGAATTTCAGATCGCCGCACAGACCAATCGTAAAATTGTCCAATCTGCCCTTTTCCCGCAGAATCGTAAGCAGATCTGTAAGTGTCTGTGTTGGATGGTTGTGACCGCCATCACCGGCATTGATGATTGGCACACTGCTTACCATAGAAGCACGCATCGGTGCACCTTCCTTCGGATGACGCATTGCAATGATATCTGCGTAGCAGCTTACGACTCTCGTTGTATCGCCCACGCTCTCACCCTTCGTCGCAGATGAAGAATCAGCCGAAGAAAAACCAAGTACATTTCCGCCAAGCTCCATCATTGCTGATTCAAAGCTAAGTCTTGTTCTTGTACTTGGTTCAAAAAATAATGTTGCAAGTTTTTTGCCCTTACACGCCTCACTATATGCTTCTTTGTCGTCGATGATATCCTGCGCCAGTTTCAAAATACCACCAATCTCTTCCACGGTCAGGTCTGTTGAATCAATTACATGTTTCATTTCTGGTTTCCTCCCATTGAACGCACGTTATTTTTCTTGAATATCCCATCGATTGCAAACCGGTCTTCCCGGTTGCAAACGAGGATATACGTTTTTCGATTCGCACGAATCTTCAGTACGATTACATTGCTGTCCTCCCCCTGATTTTCCAGGAGGAAGGACCGCATGAATTCCCATTCAATAAATGTGGTTCCGACCAGCACACCCTCTTCTGTGATGCCACTCTGTATCCGGGTAGACAGCACGATAAACAACACAAACATCAATACCGCAGGCACAAATATGTAGATCTTGAAATACACCAACACGACAAGTCCCACAAGTCCAAGGTTCGCATAGACGACCTCGGAGATATTTAATTTGTGATGCAACCGGCTCTTTATGACGATCCCAGACTTTTTTTTCACGGCAGAGACGCAGACAAGCACGCCCGTGCCAAAGCCAAGGAAAAGCACAAACGCCAGTACCGAAAGCCACACATCCATATATTATACCACTTAGATTCCTTTTATCAATGTATACATGACAGCTTTTTCTGCGTGTCTTCTGTTTTCTGCCTGATCGAGAATATGATCGAGATTCTTCATCTCCACTTCCTTCGAAATCTCAAAGCCTACATGCATTGGCATGTCGTGGAAGACAAGTGCACGGCTGCCCTCCAAGAACTCATCGTTCAACTGATACGGCATCATCTTGTCCATGAGTTCTTTCTTCTTATCCTGATATGCAGGATCGTTGAAGAATTCCATATCAAGCCATGTGTCAGTGTAGCAGATATCCATATCCTTCACATATTTCTTCACTTCATCCATCGGCATGTCCGGATCAAGTTCTACATAATAGCCTGTCTTCTTTGCTTCCTCGTAGAAGTCCGGACCACAAGCAGTATCATTTACAAGCGGGGTAAGTCCGTACAGTGTTCCCTGCTTCATCTTGGAGAAGAATTCTACCAGTGAATTGAATACGTTGTTCTTTGCACCGATGTATAAGAACTTGACATTCAGACTTCCGAACTTCTCGATGATCGTCAGCGCATCTGCCAGAATCTGGCACGGATGATACGAGTTATCGCAGCCATTGATAAATGGTACAGTTACATTGTCACCGAACAGCTCAACGGTCTCATTTTTTACAAGACGTGCCATGATGATGTCGACATTACGGCATACATATTTGATCTCAGAAACCGGCTCACCAAGGACAAAGTTGCTGTCTCTCCAAAGCTGGTTGTAATAGGTTCCGCCAAGCTCTGTCATACCTGTCGTAAAGGAAAGGAATGTACGGGTACTTGTCTTCTCAAACAACGTATAGAGCTTCTTGCCCTCCAATGCGTGGCTGTACTTCTCTGGATTCTTCTTCATATCCAGTGCAAGGTCAAGAATCTTCTGCAGCTCTTCTGCAGAGAAATTCTTGAAGTTCAACATATTCTTCATGATATCTTCCTCCTGTTTTCTACAAATACTTCTTTAAGTCGTCTACCTTGTCGGTCTTCTCCCACGGAAGGTCGATATCGGTTCTTCCGAAATGTCCATAAGCGGCTGTCTGCTTATAGATTGGTCTGCGCAGATCAAGCATCTTGATGATACCAGCTGGACGCAGATCGAAGTTCTCACGGATGATCTCTACAAGCTTATCATCTGCAAGCTTACCTGTGCCAAATGTATCTACCATGATCGAAGTTGGTCTTGCAACACCGATCGCATAAGACAGCTGGATCTCACACTTCTCAGCCAGTCCGACTGCTACGATATTCTTTGCTACATAACGAGCGGCATACGCTGCAGAACGGTCTACCTTTGTGCAGTCCTTTCCAGAAAATGCTCCGCCGCCGTGACGTGCATATCCACCGTAAGTGTCTACGATGATCTTACGTCCGGTTACACCAGAGTCACCGTTTGGTCCACCAATAACGAAACGTCCGGTTGGGTTGATGAAGAACTTTGTCTCATCGTCGATCATATCCTGTGGAAGGACTGGATCAAATACATATTTCTTGATATCTGCATGAATCTGCTCCTGTGTTACATTCTCGTCATGCTGTGTAGAAAGTACAACTGCCTCTAATCTGCAAGGCTTTCCGTTCTCGTCATACTCTACAGATACCTGTGTCTTGCCGTCTGGTCTTAAATAAGAAAGTGTACCGTTCTTACGAACCTCTGTCAGCTTTCTTGCAAGCTTATGTGCCAGTGAGATTGGATATGGCATAAGCTCTGGTGTCTCGTTTGTTGCATAACCGAACATCATACCCTGATCGCCGGCACCAATTGCCTCGATCTGCTCATCGGACATATGATTTTCTTTTGCTTCGAGTGCCTTGTCAACACCCATTGCGATATCGGTTGACTGCTTGTCAAGTGCTACAATCACACCACAGGTATCGCAGTCAAATCCGTACTTTGCACGGTCATAACCGATCTCACGAATTGTCTCACGAACGATTGTCTGAATATCGATCTGTGCCTTTGTTGTAATCTCGCCCATAACAAGTACCAGTCCGGTTGTTACGGCTGTCTCACAAGCGACACGGCTCATTGGATCCTGTGCTAAAAGCGCGTCTAATACGGCATCACTGATCTGATCACAGATTTTGTCAGGATGGCCTTCGGTTACTGATTCTGAAGTAAATAATAACTTCTCCATTTGTTCCTCCTCTGGAATACGTTTGTCTATAGTTCTTTGTCTCTTTTTCAGCGGCAATTCATAAAAAAGAAATCCGGTTGCTTGCAACCGGATTTGAAAGTCGTTATCAAATCTTCTTATTGCTCGACAACTTAATCTAAGTATCGCTCAGGTCGGCACCTTCCGTCTCCGGGGTTGCCGTGGCTTCTTCGTCCCTTATGACTCCACCACTCTGAATAAGAGAGACATGTTTAACATATATCATATATTTCTAATTGTCAATGGTTTTATTTGCTAATTTCCTGCATTTTTGCGCGTTTTTGACGTTTTCTGCTCACCAGCCACAGTACAAACATCAAAAGCAGCACGCCTACGGCTGCTCCACAGCTATCGAGCAGTACATCCTTTACCTGCCCGCTCCGTCCGGGGACAAACAACTGATGGAACTCATCCGTCGCCGCATACATCGTCGCAGTTCCCCACGCGAATAGTGCAGACAGCTTTCGTTTCCTCCGGGCATCCAGCCATACACCACAAAGTAGCATCGCAAAAACAGCATATTCCGTCGCATGCGCCAGCTTCCGGATCGGATGGTCGACCTTCGCCGCAAACGCAAGCTGTGCTTCCTCCGGCCAGTTCTTAAAATCCGGATGTATGATCCGTCCAAACTCCATCCCGACCGTATAACTGTCTTCCGTCGATTCCACACCATTTCTGGCAGAGAAACAGAAGATCATAATCGCGAACAGAACCGACAATACAAGAAACACAATCTGCCGCTTCGACAGCCTCCCCGACTGCGTCTGTTTATCCTTAGATATACTTTTTGATTGCATCTGCCAACGCCTTTAAGGATTCTGATTCTGTCTCGCCCTGCTTCCATGTTACCTGTACGTCATCCCCTGCGTGACGTGGAATCACATGCATATGGAAATGATGCACCGTCTGTCCAGCTACTTCACCATTGTTCTGCACGATATTCAAGCCCTCACAGCCTGTCTCCTCCTGTACCGCTTTCGCAACGTGAGTTGCAAGTGAGAACACCTTGCCCGCAGTCTCCTCGTCAAGCTGGTAAATATTGTCGTAATGCTCCTTCGTCAGGATCAGCGCATGTCCCTGATTAGCTGGTGCCAGATCCAGAATCACGCGGCATTCTGGTGTCTCATATACCGTTGCAGATGGAATCTCTCCATTTGCGATCTTACAGAAAATACAATCGTCTTTTTTCATTTTCGATTACTCCTTTTTATTAAATCTGGTATCCACGGCTTTCATAGTTCACGCCCTGTACACTCTCGTTCAGGGTTCCCTTACCATAGGTAAGTCCCGCGTATACCTGATGTACATTCTGCATCACAGCGCCCTCGTTGTCAAGCTCGTGCAGATGCACAAATCCAACACGTAAATCATCGACTATCTGCACACACCGTTCCAGTTCATCCGGCTGTCTGCGCACTTCTGAGCGCACAAGCTTTCCATAGATAAATCTTAAAATAGTAATTACATTTCTTCCAAGTGAATCTTCTTTTGAGAAACAGTCGATCAGCTCCTGCATTGTGCGCCGCGCCTGCCCGACATTCTGCAAATATGCGGTCGTGTCATCCGCCTCATACGCCGCTATCGCGTCGTTTCCATATGTATGAAAGATATCACACAGCACCAGAATCAAACCACTGTGGTTTTCCTGGCTGATGCGCCGTGTGAATTCCTGTTTTTGTTCCTGTGTCATGTTTTTTTCCTCCACAGAGAATTACTGCAACAACTGCAAGATAGATTCCGGACGGTCATTGGCTTTCTGCATCATTGCGATCGCTGCCTGCGACAGCACCTCCTGCTGTGTATATTCCGTCATTTCCTCTGCCATATCCGTATCCATAATCCGTGAATATGCTTCTGTGATACTCTCGCTCTGTACCTCCAGACTCGAATGAATATCATCCAGACGATTCTCGTAAGCGCCCAACTTCGAACGTGCAGCCGAAACTTTCTTGACTGCCTCATCGATGATGTCCACCGCCTGACTTGCATATTCATGTGTGTACATGATCAGCTCATCCACGCCAAGTGATTTCGCATTCAGCTCTGGAATGTCGATTGCCAACTGCTCACCTTCGTTGGAACCTGTCTGTATCACCATCGTTCCAGCCGACAGCACTTCGATCTCCGCCGTTATAGAGCCGCCATTTTCGGCAACGGCACCCGGATCTGCTTCAATCGTCATCGAAAAACCGCTTCGGTCTGTCACTTCAATCTTATTTCCATTTGTCTTCAAAGTTGCAGTTGTAGAAAATCCATCCTCTGTGACGTTCAAGGTTGCCTGACAATCCTTGCCCTGCATCATCGTACCATCTGTCACTCCCAACACCGCTGCCAGCTCCGGATTTCCCACAGAGATGCTGATTTTCTCACTACTACCATATCCCTTTGTGCGGAACACCACCGGTGCTCCACTGTCAAAGCTCTCTTCTGTCGCTCCGTCATTCGACGCAAAGACATCAATATTGATCTTGGCAAGACTGGTCTGGATCTTTCCATATACATCCTCCATTGTCATGCCTTCCTCGATCTCAATCGAAAATCCATTTACTTTAAGCGTTCCTGCCTGCTCTTTTGTGATCACGGCTGTAGAATAGGTAAATCCTGTAGTCATGGATGCCTGTTCTGCATCGGCAGTTACATTGATCGAATAAACACCGATGCTCACTTCTGATGAAATGTACGTTGCTTTCACGCCATTGACACTGGACAGGGAACGTCTCGTCAGATCGCCATTCAACAGTGTCTGTCCGTTAAATGCGGTCGTATCGGAAATCTGTGTCAGCTCGGCTGCCAGAGAATCAATCTCCTCCTGAATCGCATCACGGTCGCCCTCATCATTGACATCGTTTGCTGCCTGCACGGCAAGCTCGCGCATACGTCCTAAAATGCTGTGCATCTCCTCCATGCCGCCCTCTGCAGACTGGATCACAGAGATACCATCATTGGAATTCAAAGCCGCCCGGTCAAGTCCCCGGATCTGTGCACTCATTTTCTTTGAAATCGCAAGTCCTGCCGCATCATCCGCCGGGCTTGTAATCTTATAACCAGAAGAAAGTCTGGACATCGACTTTGCTACTTTATTATTTATTTTACCGAAATTCGTCGTGGCATTCATCGCCAACGCATTATAGTTAATTCTCATGCTCTGCCTCCTGTCATCTGTTTCTAACTTATTTATCGGAAATTTGTGCGAATGCCTTAACAAAGAACACGGAAGCTTCACAAAGTTTCTGTGTTGAGACATGCGCGGCTGCTTCTGTCTGTGTCGCGTTCTCCGCAACACCGGATTCCATGCGTCCTGCCTGTACGAAATTCGTAAAGTCGTCCCTGCGGCTCTGCCCCAGTGCAATCTTTGCATCCGCATACGGACTCTCCGCAAGCAATGCATCAAATGCTTCTGACTGCGCCTGCAACGCCGTGTTGCCATCGGAAGTATCTGCAACGATTACGCCTTCCCATGTTCCCTCCGCATCCACATGCAAGGTCGCGGAAAGCTTTCCAAATCGCGCAGATGGTAATTGTATCTCGACCGTTCCCCGCTGGCTGGCGTCGGTCTGCAAGGTCAGATTGACAAGCTTGGTTCCTGTCTCCGTCGCAACCGGCAACTGGTACTGCTGCCGCTTCGCCATTGCACCAAGGATACGGAATCCAGCCTGCACCAGTTTCAAATTCTGGAAATCCATCGATGTTCCACCAAGCTGTGCCTGTGTGTACATCTGCTCTACAAGCTGTTGCTGCAGATCCGCATAGGTCAGTGACAGATCGCCGCCTTGTCCAAGCTGCTCTAACAGGTTTTCCGCCTCAAACGGCAACTCGATATCTGCCCCGGCAAGCGATTTCGCCATCGCCTCGGTCTCTGTGTCGACTGCATTCTCTGTCGTATGATCTTCAAAATGCAGGTTCTTCATCACCTGCGCCAGAAGGCTGTATATATCTGTGCTTTCCGCCGCATCCGTTCCATGCAGAATCACATTTGCTGCCTGTACATTCACAGCACTTTCTTCCAGATCCTGTGCCTGCAACAGTTCTTCCGCCTGCGCAAGCGCGTCGCCTTCTTCGATCTCCTGCCACGGATTTTTTTCCTGCGAGAATGCCGCCTCTATCTGTGCGTCCATCTTCGTACCACGGGTCTGCATCTCTGTCAGCATACCAAATGCATCATCCACCGAGACATCCATGCCTGCTGCCTTGCGGCTTCGCATCGCTGTGATCAGGTTGCGCACCGTCAGGCGGCTGCCATTGGCGAACAGATAACCCGCTTCCCGATCCCCGGACTTCTCGAGATTCTTCAATACACGATACATGCCAATATAGCCGGAGCGTTCCTCTTCGCTGATTTCGCCACGTCGCTCTACATCCCGCAGGAATGTCGCAAAATCCTCCGTCTCCTTGACACCCGCCTGATAGTTTTTCTCCCGCAGTGTCTGATTCAGTTCCTCCACCGACAGATCCAGTGGATTGATTCCATCCCGGATCATCGACAGCACCGCGTTCGGCTGACATGCCGCAAGCAGATCATTGACCTCCCGGTCATATTGGATTACCTGCTGTAAATTCTCCTCTGTAATCGCAATCGAATTATATCCTAATATACGCACAGCGCGTGTGTGTTCCGCATCTGCCGGAAGCTGCATCTCCTGTAAAATTGCGTCCACATTGGCAAATGCTTTGCGGATGCTGTCTCCCATATCCGCCCGCGGTGCGGTGCCAAGTGCATCGTATTCCCGCTCCATCGCTACAAAGTTCGCCGGACGGCGGATGGTATCAGATGCGATTTCCTCTCCAGCAACAAGTGTAGTCAATCCACGCACGGAAACCCTCTGCAGTGCGTTGCCCTGCTCCGCATCAAAGAGGTATCCTAACCGGACAGCCGGAGCATCTCCGATCGTCTGTAAATCCTGCTGCAACTCTGTATATAACGCGACATTTTCTTCGGTCGCTTCCACGCCATTTCTGGCGAATAATTCTCTTGTCATCTGTGCTTCTACGTTTCGAAGCTTTGCTACAACCTGTGACAGGTCACGCGTATCAATATTGATATCCTGTTTTAACATGCGGACTGCCGCCTGCTGCGTCATAGACAGACGCAGTTCATCCAACTGCCGCAGCGCCGTCACTTCACGGAGTGACTGCGGTGTCGTCTCAGCACCCGACTGGGAATCTGACTGGGAACGATTTTGATCTGCCAGCATCGCCGCGATCGTAAGGGGCTTTTCCGCCCGCACAGTCTCGATCACATCGGTCTCCGTCAGGCTTTCGACCGCCTGCTGGAGTTTTTCTGCTTTGGTCTCGATATCCTGCTCCGCCTGTGTCTGTTCCATTTCTGCCGTTGGCAGTTCGTCTATCGGTGTTCCAACCTGCGCCTGCATGTCCATATACGCGCGCATGGAATCAGTCGTGACAGGAATATTATTCGCGAGCATCAGTGCCGCGCCACCCTTGCTCTGATCATCCACCGGGATGCCTGCCTGTTCTATAATGTGCTGTAACTGTGTCTGTAATGTCTGCGGCAATTCATTCCATGCCTGAGCCGCCTGCTCTTCTGTCTCGCTGGATGTCTGCCTGCTCTGCTGTCCACTGTAATGCGCCTTGTAGAGATTCTCCTGATTGAGCGGCATTTTATTTTTCAGCAAATATAAAATATCGTTGTTGCCAACCTGTAAATCCACGTCTGTACCTGCAATCTTCGTACCCGTACTGGTAAATACGAGATTGGATACATCGCCCTGATCGACCTTCGCCTGTGCCAGAACATTTGCCAATGCATCCTTATGCGCCTGATCCCGCATTGTATTGACGATATCCATCAGATCTGACAAAGACGCAGAGCCGACGTCAATTCCCATCTGACGCAGCTTCTGAATCTCCTCTGTGCTGAGAGAACGCGCGATCTCCTTTGCGTCTTCGCGTGCCTGCTCCTCATCACAGATCTCCTGCTGCTGTTCTGTTTTTGTCTTTTCCTGCATGTCACGGCGATATTCCTCGAAATTATCCATGACCGTCTGCGCATTTGTCTCGACCTTCGCCGTCCGGTCATACTGCACCTGTTCTACTGCCTCAAACGCATCCATCGCTCCAGCCGCCGTTGACGCATATTTCTGATTCGCTGCCGCACGTTCATATGCGCTGTACGCGTTTGCTGCTTCCTGTGAATTTTTTATATTGATATTCTGCATATATGCTCCTTGATTTTCACCGATTCTTGTAATTTCTATGAATTATATCGACAGATCGCACGAATTTCTGAACTTTCGCGCAGCACGAATCTGAGATTGCCTTCTGGTAGCATTCCATCTCATCGGTCAGCGCATCCTATACATAAAGAAAGACCGGCACATCATGTACCGGTCTGATTTTTGTCACTTATAATTGCCATTTCTGACTGTCATGTTATGCTGTGTAAATCTTCTCTGTTACCGTATGAGATTCACCCGGTGCAAGCTCCTTATAACCGGACTCCTCAGCTGGGATTGGCTGGTTTGGTGCATCGATGATCCATGTACAAGGCTCTGGACAGAAGTATCCTTTGTCTCCATGATCGTTCCATACAACCCAGAACTTGAAGTCCTTACATACTTCATAGCAGATACGCTTGCCTGTTGCAGCATCTGTTGCCACTGCGCCATAGAATGGCTTGCCATCCAGACTTCCTTCCTCTGCAAAGAATACGTCATTGTCAATATCATGCAGCACTGGAACCTGTGAACCAGTCAGATACTGTCTGTCATGATTTGTCTGTACAAGCATGTCGCCTGTCGGGATGCAGGACCTGGAAAGCTCCCACTTCTCACCAACCGGGATATACAGACGCATATCCAGACCATTTCCGTCCTCTGTGAAAGGTCCGTTGATCGTTGTGTGGTTGCACATACCATATGGCATCTGCTTGTCAGATGTATTTGTCATCGTAAATGCATACTCCAAGCCGTCATCGGACAACGTAAATGTGAACTCTGCCTTGAAGCTGACTGGGTATGTCTCGAAAAATTCATCGTTCTTGTCATATATATACTCTGTCTTTGCGATTGCCTTCTTGCCATCGACGGTTGCGCTCACAAGCGTATGCTCACGCTTATGCAGGAAACCATGAATATGGTTGCCAAGCGGATCATTTAATGGGAAATGATAGGTTGCATCGCTTACCTTCAGCACGCCATTTGCAAGGCGGTTTGGAAGATACAGGGTCGGAAGTCCATACACCTCCGGACTCTTCTTCAGATCCTCAACAGAAAGGGATTCGTCATAACGGAAAATCTCAATGCCATTTTCAACATCCTGCATACGGATGACATTACTGCCTAAAAAAGGTGCCACGATTGCTTTGTACTTTCCTGCTGTCAGTGCAACTGCCTCTTTCCCTTTATAATCAATAATCTCTGCGGAATAACTCATTGTTTTTTCCTCCTTTTCAAGACTGCACCTTCCGTGCAGTTTCACTCAAAAAATTTCATTTCAAATTACATAAAATAATAGCACATCGACCATACTATGTCTAGGAAAAAAGAACACAAGACATGCTTTTTGCGTATGATATGGATAGGCACGCATGCAACCGATTATTCACAAGTCTTTTCGAGTTTTACCGTCATTTTCTCCCCCTTGCTAAGATACCACCCGCGCGGTTGCATTTTTATAAAAAGGGACCGATTTGCTTCGGTCCCTATGATTTTTTATAATTTGAATTTGATCTGCACCGGCTCCTTCAACGACTGTCCGCCTCTCGACTTCACATTTTTCGTAATCGTCAGGAAATAGTATTCATTCGTCGAATATGGCTCCAGCGGCTCCACCTCAATAATCTCATTTTTCGTATCATAACGGATATAGGACCGAAGCTTCTGGTTCTGTGAATTCGTCACATACATCGTATCCTTGTTCACCGTATGCGGGTCCAGCGGAATGTTGAACCGCACACGCCATACAAAATTCCCGGTCTTAAATCGCAGATCCTGTTTGACCTTATTCGCAAGCTGTGGTGGAATATCTTCTATATCAATCAAATTTTTTGCCATTTGCAACTCCCTCTATCGTAATCCAATGCCGCATTTCCGGCATCCATCTTTTGTACTCACTTATGTTTTAGTTTATCACAAAGCCGGTGCACGAACAAGAATTTTGCCGCTGTCTGTCAGAATTTTGTACACGCATTTGCTTTACATCACAGACTTGTAACACTACAATAAAATTGTTACGAATTTGTTATCGTACTTTTCAATTTATCGTCACATTTTCCATATATTTGAATAGCACCTGAAATATATGGGAACACTGACTGCAAGTACATATTTCCGTAGGAGAGCAAATCATGAAACATAAATTTCAGTTTTCCTACAAAAGACAAAAATTACTGACATTTACTTTGGTGGGAAGCAGTCTGCTCGTCTGTCTGATGAGTCAGGCGCGCGAATTCCCGTCGATCAAGCTGCCGCAAAAAGAATATCGACTGACCGGAACCTCCCTGCAAAGTGTGAAAGAAATCGTTCCTTATTATGATTCCTGCAACACGGTCTACGATGATTCCCTCTATCAGGGCGAGGTCGTCGTCACACAGGAAGGCACCGCTGGCAAGCAGGAAACAACCGCCCTGATCACCTATCTAAACGGGCATGCTGTGTCCGAAGAAATCATTGATTCCCGCGTCATCATGCCGGCGATTGCCCGTGAGGTGCACGTCGGTACGAAGGAGCGTCCAGACTTCCTGATTCCGGTCGATGACTACGTCATTACTTCCTATGTCGGTCCACGCTGGGGCAGAACGCACAACGGAATTGACCTCGCGGTCAATGTCGGTACGCCCGTCAAAAGCAGCACCGCCGGAACCGTCATTCAATCCGGCTGGAACGGCGGCTATGGTATCAGCGTCTATGTGGACTGCGGTGACGGCATGGTCATCCGGTACGGTCACCTGTCTGAAACCGCTGTCGAGGTCGGACAGACTGTCGCACAGGGCGAACTGCTCGGGCTCTCCGGCAACACCGGTAACAGCACCGGACCACATCTGCATTTTGAAATGCGGGTAAATGATGAGGTTGTTGATCCATTGGAATATGTGCAGTTGCAATAAAAATGGCTGGTGCTATTTGATTCAAATAATTCAATTTTTACATTTGGGTGGGTTGGAATTTTTCATAAGAAGATATATCACAGGATTCCCAATCACTGCCTGTCCCAACACACACCCAAGTGTATTGTCAAAGATATCATCAAACTCGAACAGTCCCCGGCACAACCAAAGCTGCAAGCCCTCAATACTCGCAGAGATCAGGATTCCTGCAATTAGCGCCAACCAAATGCCTCGTTTCCGCCCAATGACAAGCGGCAGCAATGCACCAATCGGAACAAACAGTGCAATATTCAGCAGAATCTCCCAAAACAAATTGTGTGTATACCCTTCTTCAAAAGCGTGATACACCACCTTCCACGACCAGAACAATTCATACTCTGCCTGCCGTGTCCCTGGCTGACGCATAAACACAGTCGAACCAAATACAAGCATCAGATAGGTCACAAGCAATAACGTGGAAACCGCCTGCACCCAACGCATATGCTTGCATAGCACTTGTATCAATAAAATGGCTGTTACTCCTATCAAAACCGAGAAAAATACAACCGCTTCAAACGCGGTCCACTCTGGATAATATTTTATAAATATCTGATTGAGATCCATATGTTTCCCCTTTCCTTGTGTAGTATATCACAAGTTTTTATCCTCAGATATAACCTGTATTTTTTATCAAAATTGTCAAAACAGAGGTTGTCGATTCTGCACGAAATATAGCAGAAAATGCACGAAAGTGAAAAAGTATGCTCTCCAGCGCGTCAATTGTGCCACCCCCCTTGTTTTTTCTTCTACTTATGTTACGATAAATGTGTTCAAAGCAAACACCTTTGGACATCTTGGGGAGAGGATGAGTTGTTGATGTTCGGAAGCAGCTCAGATGTGTGTTTTATATAGAAATACCGTGTGGATTGGGGAATCCACACGGTATTTTGCTATATGTTTCTTTTATATATTTATTTTTTCTGTATACTTTTTAAATGGGACAATCACCGCTGCTGCTAATGCAATAAATAGTTCAAAATTATCAGATAAAAAATATGCCCATTCCGATAACTTACTAATTACTTTGTATCCGACTGTGTCCTCCGACGTGGTTCTCCTTATACTGTGAATTGATAGTACTTCTCGTAATGCGATATTTTCTATATTGCCTTCCTCTAAAGCACTCTCTATATCCTGCACTTGTATTCCATATTTCGTATAATCAAAGTTATCAACCTTACCATATACTGCAATAATTATTGTAAACGCTAAAATAAAAACTTCCACGATATTTAAAATCACTTTCGCATTTTTAAATATAATGCCCTTATTGATCAATTTTTTATTTATGTGTAACAATATTATGAATACCAA
>CAVGQQ010000021.1:0-53741 GCA_963631525.1 bacterium | reverse complement strand
GAAACTGGTTTGAGAATATGGAGCCAATGAACATACAGGAAGAGCGTGCGAAGACAAAGAAGGCAGAGGAAGAACTGGAAGAAAGTGTTAAAGCAATGTTTAAACTGCTAAAGAAGCTGTGCACCACAAAGGAACAGGCGGTTCAGGAATTGGTAGAATCCTACGACAAAACTGAGTCCGAAGCGCAGAAACTCGTGGAAAAATACTGGTAGAAAAAACCATTTATTTTTGCATGCGTCGCCGCAGATAGCAGATCCACATCGCGATCGTTGTGACAACCCACGAGATCGGGAACACGATAAAGAGAACGGATAGGCTGTGAAAATGCTGGAATACAGTAAAGATCCAGACGATCCGGAGCAGACAGGTGCCAAGGATCGTGACGATAGCGGGTTGCGTGGAATATCCAGAACCACGCAGGGCGCCAGCAGGAACCTCGTAGAAACAGCAGAGGGGTTCGAATACGAGAATCAGCATGATCCGTTCGCAGGCGGATGTGACAACCTGTGCGTCGTGGGTGAAGATTCCAGAAGCACCTGTGCGAAAGATGCAGAGCGGTACTGTGATGATTGCGGAGAAAAGTACAGCGCATATAAGACAGATACCAAGCACTTTCTTGCAGCGGGCGTATTCTCCGGCGGCATGGTTCTGGCTTGTGAAGGTTGTTGCCGCCTGTCCGAATGCGGTAATCATAAAATATCCAAAATACTCAAAGTTCATGGCAATCGTGCTTCCGGCAGTTGCAATTGCACCAAAGCTGTTGACAGACGCCTGCACGAAGATGTTCGCAAAGCAGAAAACTGCTCCCTGCACAGCGGAAGGAATTCCGATTTTAAGAATATGCATACAGAAATCCTTCTGCATGGTCAGACTGCGAAGAGAAAAATGAAATACATCCGTCTCTTTTGCGAGCGTACAGAGTACCAGCCCTGCAGAAAATGCGGTGGAAAGATCGGTTGCAATCGCAACACCTGTCACGCCTAGATGGCAGACAATCACAAAGAATAAATTCAACAATACATTTAAGATTCCGGAGAGCGTCAGTGCGATAAATGGAGACCGGCTGTTCCCTTTCGCACGCAGGATTGCCGAGCCGAAATCATACAGCATCAGAAACGGAATTCCGATCAGATAGATACGCAGATAAAGAATTGCGGAGGAAAGCACTTCAGCGGGTGTCTGAATCCATCGAAGCAGAGGTGCGGCAAGAATCTGTCCGGCAGCGAGAAGCGTGCAGCCACAAATCATAGCAAGGACAAGTGCTGTATGTAAAGCGGCAGAAATCCTATCTTCCTTTCCTTCACCGATGAATCGGGACAGAAGGACATTGGCGCCGACAGACAGCCCGGCAGAAAGCGTGACGAACAGGGCTACGATCTCGCCATTTGTTCCGACGGCGGCGAGTGCATTTGCATCCACAAATTGCCCGACAACTGCCGTGTCGGCGGCGTTAAATAATTGCTGCAGCATACTGCTGAAAGCAATTGGAAGTGCAAAAAATATAATTTTGGATAGAAGCTTTCCGCGAAGCATATCCACGGTATTGTGTGATTGGTTCATTTGTTATAATCCCTTCGTTTTTCTACTTGAAAGAGTATAGCGCATGTCGTAATATAAGGAAAACGAATCTATTTCATGAGATACATCGAAAAAAGGAATGAAAGAATGGATCATAATTTACAGAAGTATATTACATTTGTGAAGACAGTGGAGCTTGGGAGCTTCACGAAAGCGGCGGCGGTGCTTAATTACACACAGTCATCGGTCAGTAAGATGATTGCTGATCTGGAGCGCGAATGGCAGGTGGCACTCTTGCAACGTGACCGGAACGGTGTGACGCTGACTGCGGCAGGAGAACGGTTGCTGCCTTATGCGAGATTGCTGTTGGAGGATTACCGGAAGATTGAGGGATGTGTGGATGAACTGCATGGATTACAGACGGGCAAGATCCGCATTGGAACCTTCTCCAGCGTAGCGATTCACTGGCTGCCGAATATCATAGCGCATTTTCAGAAGGATTATCCGGGGATTGAATATGAGATGCTGCTTGGCGATTACGAGGAAGTCGCGCGTTGGATTGATGAGGGCAGAGTGGACTGTGGATTCCTGCGATTGCCAACAAAGCCGGAATTTGATACGATCTCCATTAAGAAGGATGAATATATGGTTGTGCTGCCGAAGGGACATTCACTCGCGAAGAAAAAGACGATTCCGATTGAGACGCTTGAAGGGGAACCGTTTATGCTACTGGAGCATGGAGGGAGAACCGAGGTTTCGGAACTTTTGGAACAATATCAGGTGCATCCGCAGATCCGATTTACGACGTGGGAGGATTATGCAATCCTTGCGATGGTGGAGAAGGGCTTTGGCATAGGAATCCTGCCGCGTCTCATATTGCAACGAATTCCATACGAGGTCGAGATTCGTCCACTGCAGGAACCATATTTCCGGGAGATTGGCATTGCAATGAAAAACCGCGAACGTGTCACACCGGTAACAGAACGATTCTTTTCTTATTTACATTTTATGGAGGATACGGATGCAGGACATTAGAATAAAAAATATATCGAAAGCCTATGGAGAAAAGCAGGTGTTAAATCAAATCTCGAAAGAATTCCCTGCTGGAGAAACTAGCGTGATCATGGGCACGTCGGGCTGTGGCAAGACAACCCTGCTTCGGATTCTGCTCGGATTAGAAATGCCGGATAATGGAGAAGTGATCGGAATGCCGGAGAAGGTTTCTGTATTATTTCAGGAAGACCGGTTGTGTGGGGATGTTTCTGCCTATGAGAATATTGCCCTTGTGCTGGAGCGCAAGGCGACACGCACGCAAAGGGAGGCGCAGCGCCGTAAGATAGAACAAGAAGCGGCGCAGGTCGGTATCACGGCGGAAGACTTAACACAGAATGTCATGGAGCTAAGTGGTGGCATGCGGCGGCGGATTGCCTTGCTCCGGGCATTGTTGTACGAGGCGGACTGTGTGATCTTGGATGAACCATTCAAAGGCTTGGATGCCGCGACAAAGCAGATTGTGATGCAGTATGTGAAGGAAAAGGTTGCAGGAAGGACAACATTTCTTGTGACACATGAGCAGGCAGAAGCCGATTTCTTCGGCGGGAATATCTGGAAGCTGCCGCAGGAAAATAAAAATGAAAATGATGAGTAAAATTTTACTAAAAAAAGAGACGTAAATGATAGACGTCTCTTTTCTTATGTGGAAAAATACGATATAATTGTAATGTGCGTGATTGCGCGCATCTGGTTGTCTGCAGAGACGGTCAGACAACCTCTAAAACAAGAAAATAATATAAGAATTTTTATAAAAAGGAGTGTTGAAATGAAGATTAATTATGTAGGAAATCAGGGCGACTTTACTATGGAGAATCCAGAGATGCTTAGTTATCTTTATTTTCCAATCGCAAATGAATCAGGGGTTATGAGCTCGGTTGCACCCGATCTCGCAGGCGACTCGAAAATGAGTCAGAATTCATTTCTGATGCCACCAGTAAGCTGTGAGAATCTGCACAATGACAAGTCATCCAGAAATGTATGGTGCAAGATCAATGGAAAGACACTCTGGTCATTGACTGGACGTTCCGCTGCCCAGCAGGCAGAGCTTTTTACAGAGGACAAGGAGCCGACCTATTTGGAGGCAGGCTTTATGCATCATAAGATCACACGTACTTCTGAGAAGAATGGTGTGAAGGCAGCTCTTTCCAGCGTATCCCCGATCAGCGGCGAGAAGCTGGAGCTTTTGAAGGTAGAACTTACAAATATTTCAGAGAAAGAAATGACCATGCAGGTCGTAACAGCGATTCCGCTTTACGCAAGATCTGCAGACAACATCCGTGACCATCGTCATGTAACGGCTCTGCTTCATCGCATCACAACGAATGAGACAGGTATTCTTGTAAAGCCGACGATGACATTTGATGAGCGTGGACATAAGCGCAACGAGATCAACTATGGTGTGTTCGGTGGAAATGAGAACGAGACACCGATCGGCTATTATCCAATCGTGGAAGATTTCATCGGTGAGGGAGGAAATCTGGAGAACCCACGTGCACTTTACAAGAATCCACTTGCACCATATGCAAAGGGCGAAGGCATCGACGGCTACGAAGCATTGGGCGGCGTTGTATTTGCAGAGAAGAAGGTTGCTGCCGGTGAGACAATCTCCTATGTGATCGCAATGGGTTATGGCGACAGCGCAGAGGAGCTTACGACAGCTGCGAACAAGTTCCTGAGTGTCAAGGCATTTGATAAGGCATGGGATGAGACAATCGCATACTGGCAGGAGAAGGTCAATGTCTCTTACCATACAGGCAACAAGGATTTCGACCAGTGGATGAAGTGGGTAAGCTTCCAGCCGATGCTGCGTCGTATCTATGGATGTTCGTTCCTTCCACATCATGATTATGGTAAGGGCGGCCGTGGATGGCGTGACCTGTGGCAGGATTGTCTGGCACTTCTTATTATGAATCCGGATGGCGTGCGTCAGATGCTGATCGACAATTTCGGTGGTGTGCGTCTCGATGGTACAAACGCAACCATTATCGGAAGCAAGCAGGGCGAATTTATCGCTGACCGTAACGGTATCGCGCGTGTATGGATGGATCACGGCGTATGGCCATATCTTACAACGGAGCTTTATATCAATCAGACAGGAGATTTGGATATCCTGTTAGAAGAAAATACATATTTCAAGGATCTTCTGATCTGCCGTGGTGAGGACCGCGATACAGACTGGGATATCTCACAGGGCGAAAAGCAGAAGGATGCAGCAGGAAATGTATATTCTGGAACCTTGTTAGAGCATTTGCTGATCCAGAACCTGTCTTCCTTCTATGATGTCGGAGATCACAACGAGATCCGCCTGCGTGGTGCAGACTGGAATGACGCGCTCGATATGGCAGCACAGCGTGGCGAGAGCGTGGCATTTACAACGATGTATGCAGACAATATGGATCACATCGCAGGACTGCTTGCGGCATTTGAGGCTTCTGGCAGAAAGACAGTGAAGATCGCAAAGGAGATGCAGCAGCTCCTCGTATCTGGCGCAGATCTGTATGAGAATGTGGCAAAGAAGCGCGAAGTTTTGATGAACTACTGCGAGACATGCAGACATACACTTTCTGGTGAGAAGGTAGAGATCTCTGTTGCAGAGCTTGCTGCAAACCTCAAGGAGAAGGCAGACTGGATGCGTGAGCACATCCGCAAGACCGAGTGGGTACAGACCGCAGAGGGCGACGGCTTCTTCAACGGTTATTATGATAATTCCGGTAAGGCAGTTGAGGGCGATATCAATGGCGGCGTCCGCATGATGCTTACTTCACAGGTATTTACAATCATGTCGAAGACAGCAACCGACGAGCAGATCGCCGAGATCGTGAAGTCCGCAGACAAGTATCTGTACGATGCTTCTGTTGGCGGCTACCGTCTGAATACTGATTTCCACGAGGTGAAGATGGATCTTGGACGTATGTTTGGATTCGCGTATGGACATAAGGAAAATGGTGCCGTGTTCTGTCACATGGCAACGATGTTTGGAAATGCACTTTATACAAGAGGCTTCGCGAAGGAAGCGTATAAAGTATTTAATACATTATTTGAGCACTGCAACGATATCGAGAAGAGCCGCATCTATCCGGGTGTGCCAGAGTATGTCGATGCCAAGGGACGTGGCGTATACCACTATCTGACTGGTGCTGCAAGCTGGCTGCTTGTGACTGTAATTACACAGATGTTTGGTGTGCGTGGACAGATGGGAGATCTGGCATTCGTGCCACAGCTTCTGCCAGAGCAGTTTGATGCAAATGGAGAAGCAGGACTTTCTATGATCTTTGCAGACAGAAATGTCAAGATCGTTATGAAGAATGCAGAGAAGAAAGCGCCAGCCGATTACAAGGTAAGTGCAATCGCAATCGACGGAAATGCTTATGACTTTGCTGATACACCAGTGATCAAGCGTGCAGACATCGAGGCACTTTCCAAGGATGCACAGCACACGATTGAAGTAACACTTGCTTAGACAAGGTAAAATGACAACATATTATTTGGTTAATTTGTAGATAAGGTGATGGAACCATGTATAAGAAGATTATTGTTTCATAGAATACCAATTTATATGCAGACCATTGGAACACGTCAGCGCTTAACGAGTTGCACCGGAAGAATGAAGGTGCAGGGAGTTTAGCGTCTGCTACGTGTGGAAGTGAGCGAGAGCGCGTCTGCGATAAATTGTGTATTCTATGGAACTGTCTTAATTAGAGGTTCCATCACCGGAATAGAAAGAAAGGAAAAGAATATGGAAGGAATTGAAATTATAGATTTTCAGCCGGAAGGCTACAAACCACTTGTGGATTACGAAAGCTGGAGAGTCGCAGTCTTAAAGTTCTGCGACGATCTGCTGATCGAGAATGTAAAGACCATGCAGAAGCATTTATATACGGATGAGGTATTCGTGCTGGTACAGGGACATTGTACATTGTTCCTCGCAGGCGAAGGCGACAAGCCGGGCAAGATCACAGCCGTACACATGGAGCCACACAAGATCTACAACATCAAGAAGGGCACATGGCATAACCATATCATGGATACAGACGGCGAAGTCGTAATCGTGGAAAACCGCGACACCTGCGACGACAACTCCCCAATCCTGCCACTCGACGAAAAGCAATTAGTTGAATTGGCAAACGCCGCAAAGTAACTAACACAGTCAAAGATAAATTAGATTTATAAATAAAACAGGATAATTGAACAGCTATTTATGTATAGTCGTGAAACGCAATACCATATAGTACATCACATAAGATTCATTGCACGAGATAAGATATAGATATGTTTGGAACTTAGAAGTACTTAATGTTCTATAAGTATATCAGCCATGTTTGAACACGATGTTCAAACAAGCCGCCACTGAGCCAAGGACGGCGAATTGGCGGCGGTGGCGTGAGTAATCAGTGAAGTGAATTAGAACATTTAGAACTTCTTAGTTGCAATACATTTATATCTTATCTCGTGTAAATGAATTTATGTGTTGTAAATGCATGCGTTTCACGATGGATGTAATAGCTTGCAATTATCCGTCATTATTAGAAAGGGAAAAATATGTTTGACAATAAGAACCGCTTTGTAATAGAAAACTACAACAAACAGTCCTGCTTCGCAAGCTTCCTCCCAGGCATCAGCGGCATCCACGGAACCCCGCTCTGGAACTTCTATGTAAACCGCGGACAGGCAATCTGCAGCTTTGGCTCAGAGAACAAAGATCATTCCATCATGGAATTTTATCCGGCACATCAGTCTTACCAGTTCACAAAGACAATGGGCTTCCGCACGTTCCTGAAGGTAGACGGAACATTCTACGAGCCATTTGTGGATGATGATATGCCACATAAGATGTACATCGGTATGAATGAGCTGGAAATCGAAGAGACGAACGAAGCACTTGGTATCAAAGTAAATGTTCTGTATTACACAATGCCGAACGAGCGCCTTGGCGGTCTGGTTCGTACCGTGACGATCACGAATCTCACTGGTGCGAAGAAAGACGTGGAAGTGTTAGATGGTATGCCGGCACTGCTTCCATATGGAATCGCATTAAAGGATATGAAGGAGACGGCACAGACAACAAAGGCGTGGATGCAGGTTGAGGACGTAAACGAGAAGCTCCCATATTACCGTGTGCGTATCGCACTTGCTGATGCGGCAGAGGTTTCCGAGGTAGAGGCAGGAAACTTCATGGTATCTGTGAATAAGGATGGTGAGAAGCTTCCAATTATTGCGGATCCAGAACTGATCTTTGATTATGATACAAGTCTGGCAAAGCCGGTGAATTTCTATAAGACAGAGGTGCTTGCACTTGCTTCTGAGCATCAGCTATGTGCCAATCAGGTACCTGCAGGTTTTGCGTGTGCATATGAGGAAATCACAGACAGCTACACGATCTACTCTGTATATGGTCAGGCAGGCACGAAGGAGCTGTTCCATACATTTGCAAATGCTGGCTTGGACGCAGCATATTTTGCAAGAAAGCATGAAGAAAATGATGCGATCATCAATGAGCTTGCAGACACGATCGCAACGACAACAGCAGATCCTGTTTTCGATGCGTACTGCAAGCAGACATACATTGACAACGTCCTGCGTGGTGGATATCCGGTAAAGCTTCCGGGCGGACATATCTTCTATGTATATTCCAGAAAGCACGGCGATGTGGAGCGTGATTACAATTTCTTCTCCATGCTTCCGGAATATTATTCACAGGGAAATGGAAACTTCCGTGACGTAAACCAGAACCGCCGGAGCGATATCTATTTTGCAAACTTCGTCGGTGATTACAATATCAAGGTATTTTACGATCTGTTACAGTTGGATGGTTACAATCCATTGCAGGTAAAGCAGATCACTTACTCATTAAAGCCAGAGGCGGAAGCAGAAGTGCTCTCTTATGTAACTGAGAATGTGGATGTCCTGAAGGATTTATTTGCAAAGCCGTTTACACCGGGTAAATTATATGCACAGATCTATAACAAGAAGGTTGGACTTACCGTTGAGGAAGACAGGTTCTTCGCCGTTGTGATGGAACACAGCGTCGAGAATCTGAATGCAGACTTTGGAGAGGGCTACTGGAGCGACCATTGGACATACAATCTCGATCTCGTTGACGCATATCTGTCTGTTTACCCGGAGAAGGAAGAGACAATGCTCTTTGACGAGAAGGATTATACCTACTATGAGTCAAAGGCAACCGTGCTTCCACGTGTGAAGCGGTATGTCAAGACAGAGAAGGGTGTCAGACAGTACCATTCTATCGACGAGGAGAAGAAGGCAGAGGTAACCTTCGACAAGGTGCGTACAGCATATGGAAAGGGCGAGGTTTATACTTCAAACCTTGCAACGAAGCTCGTGCTGATGAGTACACTCAAGTTCGATGCGCTTGATATGAAGGGCATCGGTGTCGAGATGGAAGGTGGAAAGCCGGGCTGGTATGATGCGTTAAATGGTCTGCCGGGATTGTTCGGTTCTTCTGTCTGCGAGACGTATGAGTTGCAGCGGATGCTGTTGTTCCTGCGTGAAGAGCTTGCGAAGTTTGACCGTGCGGTAGACGTTCCGGCAGAGCTTGCAGAGCTGATTGACAAGACAGATGCAGCCCTGAAAGCTTATACAAAGGGCGGTGACCGTCTGGCAGTCTGGAATGCAGTCAATATTGCGAAGGAAGCATATCGTGAGAAGACCGCATTTGGCATTGATGGAAAAGAAGAGACGATTCCGGCTGCAACGCTTGTGGCAATTCTTGACCGCATGATCGCATATGTGGAAGAAGGAATCGAGCTTGGCTGCGCCATGAAGGATGGCATTGCACCGGCATATATGGCATACAGCATGTCTGATTACACGGAGAAGGATGGTGTGATTACACCGGAGAATCTGCAGGTGGTTGATATCCCATTGTTCCTGGAGGGACCAGTCCGTTACCTGAAGCTGCCACAGACACACGAGGCAAAGGAAGCACTTTACGAGAAGGTAAAGGCTTCAGATATGTATGATAAGAAGCTTGATATGTACAAGGTCAATGCACCACTTACAAAATGCTCTTATGAGATCGGACGTGCGCGTGCATTCTCCCCAGGCTGGCTGGAGAACGAGTCCATCTGGCTGCATATGGAATACAAATATTTACTGGAGCTTTTGAAGTCCGGACTTTACGAAGAGTATTTCGCAGACTTAAAGAAGATGGGCGTTCCATTCCTGTCTTACGAGACATATGGCAGAAGTCCACTGGAGAATTCATCGTTCTTAGTAAGCTCTGCAAACTTCAACGAGAAGATTCACGGAAAAGGATTTGTCGCAAGACTGAGTGGTTCAACCGCAGAGTTCTTACAGATGTGGGAGCTGATGATGAATGGCGAGAAGTTATTTACAATGCAGGATGGCGTGCTTACATTTAAGCTTGCACCGGCAATTCCGGCATATCTTGTGAAGGACGATGGCAAGGTAGAAGCAACCTTGTTCAGTAAGACCAAGGTCGTATATAACTGCGGCAGCAAACGGGATCTGATTCCGGGACAGTATACAGTTGCAAAGTACGAGCTTGTGGCAACCGATGGAAGTATTGAGACCTGCGAGGCAGCCGTTGTATCCGGAGAGGCAGCACAGCGTATCCGTGATGGAAAGGTTGCAGAGATCCGCGTAACAATCCAGTAAAGCAGAATGTAATAGAAAGTTCGTGACAAGAACAGGAAAATTATATATAATAAATGTCAATTATGTGATTTACAAAAATCAGGTGAAGGAGAAGCGGTCTTTCTAAGACGCGTACAGGGTTATGAAAAAATTAGGAGCATGTTTATTATCGCTTGTGATGCTGCTCAGTGTGATTGTGTTGCCAGCCAATACCACACAGGCAGCGGAGGCGATACCGACAGTATCGTATAGCGTACATGCACAGAGCTATGGCTGGATGAATCCGGCTCAGAATGGAAAGACAGCCGGTACGACCGGAAAGAGCAAACGTCTCGAAGCGATTGCGATTTCTTTAAAACAGAATGGGACGTCTTATACAGGTGGACTTCGCTATCAGACGCATGTGCAGAGCTATGGCTGGATGAACTGGGTGGATGCTGATACGAATGGCGCATCACCAAGAAGTCTTGCAGACAAGGGACAGTATGCAGGAACGGTTGGAAAGTCAAAGCGCATGGAAGCTATCCGGATTGAACTGACCGGTGAGCTTGCCAATCATTTTGAAGTGTTATATCGCGTTCATATGCAGACGTATGGCTGGAGTACATGGACGAAGGGCGGAGAGACTGCCGGAACGGTTGGACAGGGCAAGCGTCTCGAAGCAATCGAGATCAAGCTGATCCAGAAACCATCGGTGACGCCGACAGCCACGGTCAATTATCAGGTACATGCACAGAGCTATGGCTGGATGAATACGGTGACAGGTGGAACGATCGCGGGTACAACCGGACAGGGCAAGCGTCTCGAAGCAATTAAGATTGATTTAAAGACACAGGGTGTAACGGGCGGTATCGTCTATAATACCCATGTACAGTCTCTTGGCTGGACAAAAGATGTTTCGAATAACGACGTGAGTGGTACGACGGGACAGTCGAAGCGTCTCGAAGCAATCTGCATGCATCTGACAGGCGATATCACAGCCTATTATGATATTTATTATCGCGTCCATTGTCAGTCACTCGGCTGGCTTGACTGGGCGAAAAATGGACAGATGGCAGGTACGACCAATGGCGGAAAGCGGATGGAAGCAATCCAGATCCAGCTCGTCAAAAAGGGCGGCAAAGCACCGGGGGCAACGACAAAGCCGTATGTCTATGTTGAACCGCCAGCAATCACGAAGGATACATATGAGATTCGTGTAAATAAGCAGGAAAGCTGCATCACGATCTATAAGGATGGCGTGCCGATCAAGGCAATGACCTGTTCACCGGGTGACGCCACTCCGGTTGGAACCTTCTATCTGGCTGGAAAATGGCGTTGGAACGCACTGATGGGTGGTGTGCAGGGACAGTATTGTTCCCAGATACAGGGCAATTTCTTATTCCATTCGGTGTTATATAATAAGACAAATCCGCGTACACTGATTCCAAGCAGTTACAACAATCTTGGAAAACGCGTATCGCATGGATGCGTCCGTTTACAGGTAATCGACGCAAAGTGGATCTTTGATAATTGTCCAAGGGGCACAAAGATTACGATCTATAATTCCAGTGATCCGGGACCTCTCGGCAAGCCAGTATTACAGAAGATACCGGGCAGCCAGACATGGGACCCGACAGATCCAGCAATCTAAATAAAAAAGCGGGGTGTCGCATCGGAACATACAAACATGTCTCCGGTGCGACTGTCGTGTTTTTGGAAAGAGACAAATGAGCGTGAATCATTTGTAAAAAGAGGAACTATGTACTTAGAAGAACAACGAAGAAGAGCATTGAGTTTGCTTGCGAATTTGATCATATGGGTATTTGAGGCAGTATCATTTGGTGTGATCTGGTTTGGAGAGTATCACAATCCGTTATTCTTTCGGGGAAATTATGTCGTGATCGGGTTGTATGCCGTCTTTCTGTTTCTGATTACCAAAAGCTTCAATGGATATAAATTAAGCTATATGCGCGTACTTGATCTGTGTCTGTCACATGGACTTGCAATCGTGATCGGTGGAGCCGTTGCGTATATTTTTATTTGCATGGTATCGCGTGATTATATGAATGTACTTCCGGTTATCATAATGGTAATCATACAGATCGTGTTTGAGACGCTCTGGGTAATTCTGATCCAGCATATTTACATGCTGTTTTTCCCACCGCGGAAGCTGATTGTGATCTATGGAATTTATCCGCCGGAGAATTTTCTGCTTAAAATCAATGCCAGACGCGACCGTTATCAGATTTGCGAGGTGTTAAATTATCAGCAGGGTATGGAGAAGATCCAGCAGGATGTACTGGATTTTGAGGGAGTTGTACTGTACGATTTACCGTCGGAAGAACGAAATAACATTTTGAAGTATTGCTTTAAGCATTCGATCCGTACGTATGTCATTCCGAAAATCACGGATATTATCATGAAAGGGTCGGATGACATGCATCTGGTAGATACTCCGGTATTTCTGTCGAGAAATATCGGTCTGCAGGCAGACCAGCGTTTCTTCAAGCGTGCAACCGATCTGTTTATATCTGGGATTGGAATCATTGTAGGGTCCCCGATCATGCTGATCATTGCGATCGCAATCAAGGCGTATGACCACGGCCCGGTCTTTTACCGGCAGGTGCGGCTGACGCGGGGCGGAAAACAGTTTATGATCTATAAGTTCCGAAGCATGCGCATGGATGCAGAAGCGAATGGTGCGCAGCTTGCGAAGAAGGATGATGGCCGTATCACGCCGGTTGGAAAAGTGCTGCGAAATCTCCATCTGGATGAATTGCCACAGCTTTTCAACGTGTTTGTCGGTGATATGTCGATGGTTGGTCCAAGACCGGAGCGACCGGAGATTTTCGAGAAATATGAGGAGTCGGTGCCGGATTTTGATTTCCGTCTGAAGGTGAAGGCGGGACTGACCGGGTATGCACAGGTATATGGAAAATACAACACGACTCCGATTGATAAATTGAAACTGGATCTGACATATATTCAGGAATATTCCTATCGGTTGGATCTGAAATTGTTGCTTTTGACTTTCCGTATCGTGTTCCGTAAGGAAAGCTCGGAGGGTGTGGATAAGAACCAGCAGACCGCGTTAAAGGATAAAAACGAGAAAGGATAAAGGTATCACACATGAATGTAGCAGTGATTATTGCCGGAGGCTCCGGACAGAGAATGGGACAGGATATCCCAAAGCAGTTTATCAACGTATATGACAAACCGGTTTTGATCTATACGCTGGAGAGTTTTCAGAGAAATGATCTGATCGATGCGATCGAGGTTGTCTGTATCGACGGATGGCATAACGTATTATGGGCATATGCCAAGCAGTTTAATATCACAAAGGTAAAATGGGTGATCTCCGGTGGCAACAGTGCACAGGAGTCTATCCGGAACGGTGTTTATAATCTGAAAGATGTCTGCTCTGCAGATGACAATATCATCATTCATGACGGTATCCGTCCACTGGTGGACGATGAGGTATTGGAGGATGTCATTGCCAAGTGTAATGAATTTGGAAATGGTGTTACATCCCTTCCGTATAATGAGCAGATTTTCGTGATTGACGATGAGGCATCGACAACGAAATACATTCCACGTGAGACATTGCGCCGCGTATCGACACCACAGGCATACAAGTTCGATAAGCTTGTGTGGGCGTATGAAAAAGCATTTGCAGAGGAAATCGGTATCTATGGTTCTTCTTATACAAATACGATGATGGTAGAGCTTGGCGAGCGTCTGTATTTCGCGAAGGGCTCGGACAAGAATATCAAGCTTACAACGAAGGATGATCTGGAGATTTTCAAGGGATACCTGACCGCAGAGAAGGATAAATGGTTGAAGTAGGAGAGACGACGATGCATTTATATGACAGTGAACTTTATATGCAGGATGTGTGTGCGGTTGCAATCATGATCCAGGTACAGGAGCTTGCAGACGCATCAGTGCTGATCTCCGGGGGAACCGGAATGATTGGCAGTTTCCTGGTGGATGCACTTTTGTACGCAGACAAGCATTATCAGGCAAATACGCAAGTGTATATATTAGGCAGAAATGAGGAGAAGGCGCGTGCCCGTTTTGCGGACTATGCGGATTGTCCACAGTTTCATTTTATTAAACAGGATATCAATGAGAAGGTAGTCGGGAATCCGGAATTGCCAGAGAAGATTGATTATGTGATCCACGCGGCAAGCAATACCCACCCGGTTGCCTATGCGAGTGATCCGATCGGAACGATCACCGCAAATGTATTTGGCACCCAGTATCTGCTCGACTATGCGAAAGCAGCAGGCAGCAAGCGGTTTGTATTTTTATCTTCCGTTGAAATCTATGGAGAAAACCGTGGTGATACGGATAAATTCGCCGAGGACTATCTCGGCTATATCGACTGCAACACGATGCGTGCCGGATACCCGGAGAGCAAACGTACCGGTGAGGCACTGTGTCAGGCGTACCGCAAGCAGAAGGAGATGGATGTCGTGATCCCGCGTCTGTCCCGTGTGTACGGTCCGACGATGCTGATGAGCGATACAAAGGCGCTGTCCCAGTTCATCTTAAAGAGTGTGAAGCGCGAGGACATCGTGTTAAAGAGCGAAGGAACACAGGAGTTTTCGTATGCCTATGTGGCAGACTGTGTCGCAGGCATCCTTGCCGTTATGATGGATGGCAAAGATGGCGAGGCGTACAATATCTGTTCGAAGGATTCGGATGTGCAGCTTCGCGATGTAGCAAAGCAGCTTGCGGAGCTCGCAGATAAGCAGGTCGTATTTGATCTGCCGGATGCAACGGAGCAGGCAGGCTACTCCAAGGCGACAAAGGCAACCCTTGACACGACGAAGCTTAAGGAAGAGCTTGGATTTGTGTCACAGTACGATATGAAGACCGGACTTTCCCACACCGTACAGGTGCTGCGGGAAATTATGTTGATGAGAAAATAGGGAAAAACATATGGGAGCAAAAATCAAGGAGTTCCGTCAATATAACAATTTATTTACGGAGCTTGTCAGAAAAGGAATCAAATTAAAATACAGACGATCCTATCTTGGAATCGTCTGGTCGATGATCGAGCCATTGCTTACGATGATCGTATTGACACTGGTATTCGGTACGTTGCTTGGACACAAGGAGAAATCATTTCCGGTCTATATCCTGACCGGACGACTGATGTACACACTGTTCTCGCAGTCGACGACCTCTGCCTTAAAGTCCATCCGGCAAAATGAGGCGATGATCAAGAAGGTATATGTTCCGAAATACCTGTATCCACTTGCGAATATCTGCTTTAATTATATTTTGTTTTTGATTTCGCTTGTGGTGCTTGCAGTTGTTGCACTGGTATTGGGGGTATTCCCAACATGGCGCACCCTGCTTGCCATCGTACCGCTGCTCAATCTGTTCTTACTGTCTATTGGCGTCGGCATGATACTTGCGACGGTCGGTGTGTATTTCCGCGATATGGAATACCTGTGGAATGTTGCGCTGATGCTGATCATGTACACCTGTGCGATCTTCTATTATCCAAAGAAGATCCTGAACAGTAATGTAAGCTGGATTCTGAAATTCAATCCGCTGTTTTGTATTATCAACAATTTCCGTAACTGCGTATTCGGCAGGGCGATGAGTGCACATATGCTAATCTATTCGTTCACTTTTGCGTTTATCTGCATTGTGGTAGGAATCGCAGTATTTAACAAGAAGCAGGATCAGTTCATTCTGCATCTGTAAGGCATGGGAGGAGATATCGTGAGCGAAGAGACAAGAAAAGACGTAATTACATTATCCCATGTTGGCATGGAATTCCATTTGAACAAAGAGAAGGTTGACAGCCTGAAGGAATATTTTATCAAGCTTGTGAAGCATGATATCGCGTACACGGAGTTCTGGGCGTTAAAGGATGTGACCTTTACAGTCAAGCAGGGCGACCGTGTTGGAATCCTTGGATTAAATGGCGCAGGCAAATCAACCTTGATGAAGGTCATTGCCGGCGTGTTCAAACCGACCGAGGGCACGATTGAGAAAAAAGGTGTGCTTGCGCCGATGATCGAGCTTGGAGCCGGATTTGATATGCAGTATACCGGTGCAGAAAATATCTTCCTCTATGGTGCGGTGCTTGGACATTCGCGGAAGTTCATGGAAGAGAAATTCGATGAGATCGTGAAGTTCTCCGAGCTTGGCAAATTTATTGATGTGCCGCTCAAGAATTATTCCTCTGGTATGAAGGCGAGACTTGGATTCTCGATTGCAACGGTGGTACGCCCGGACATTCTGATCCTCGATGAAGTGTTATCCGTTGGCGATGCGAAATTCCGCAAGAAGAGTGAGAAAAAACTGGTCGATATGATGGATACTGGTGTGACGGTGCTATTCGTATCGCACAACTTGGACCAAGTGAAGCGTATCTGCAACAAAGCGATGATTCTGGAACATGGAGAAATGAAAGCATATGGGGATATCGATGAGGTAGCTCCAATCTACGAAGAGATGATAAAATAATATGGGATTTTATATCAGACAGATTATAAAAATGACAGCGCAGCATGTGCTGTTTCCAATCTATTATTTCTTTTGCTGCCGGAAACCGGTGAAAAAGGGGCTGGTTGTGTTCGCGGATGAACATAAAACGGCTTGCCCACCGTCCATGCAGCGGCTGCATGATGCACTGCTTTTGCAGGAAGGCTTTACGGTAGTGGATGATTTTTTTGATCTGCAGGCGATGTCTGCGCTTTCCGGGATGCGGCGGATGCTTGCATTCATGAAGCTGTATGCACAGGCAGAGTTTGTGATCCTGCAGGATAATTTCCTTCCGGTTTCGTCCTGCCATAAGCGCAAAGGAACGAAGGTAATCCAGCTCTGGCATGGCTGTGGTGCATTTAAGCGGTTTGGCTATGATGCGAAGGATGATATCCCACGGTTTTATAAGGGAAATGTCTATAAGAATTATGACCTTGTTACGGTGAGCAGTCCTTACTGCCGTCCATTTTTCACATCGGCGATGCGGATGAAACATCCGAAGACCGTGCGGGCATACGGAAGCAGTTATACGGATTGCTATTTTGATGAAGCCTACAAGGCTGCAATGCGGGAGAAGTTCGAACAGGTCTATGGTGCAAAAGCTGGAAGAACCGTGATCGTGTGGGCACCGACCTTCCGTGGAAATGCCGGACAGCAGAACAAGGGTGAGCGGACGATCGGGGAGAAGTGGATTGACGAACTCGCGAAAAATCCAGACTATCTGGTGATAAAAAGTCTGCATCCGCATATGCTGAAACGGGGAGAGATACAGCCGCTTACGACGGGGGAGCTGCTTTTCTCCGCAGATTTGCTGATCACAGATTACTCATCTGTTTTATTTGAATATTTATTGCTTGATAAACCGTTACTGTTCTTTGCACCGGATCTCAAAACATATGGTGCAGACCGGGGCTGGTATCTGTCCTATGAGGAGATGCCGGGCATGATTGTGACCGGGGGAGAACAACTGGCGGATGCGGTTGTCGGCACATTGGGGAAGGCTGTGTACGCAGAGAAACGTCAGGCGTTCCGGGAGCGGTATATGAGCCGGTGTGATGGGAATGCAACGAAACGATTGATTCGATATATTTTACATGAGGAGACAAAGAGAAACGATGTTGAAAAGCCTGTTTAAGAAATTTAAGAAGACGATTGTATTTAAGACGATTCAGAAGACAATTCCATACCGGGCGCTGCGGAAGGTGTATCGTGTGTGCAGAAAGCAGATCCGCAGGATGTATCGTTATGAGATGCTGCGGAAGCATTATCCGAAGCTTTACAATAAGTATGCGGCAAGACCGGTCAATGAGAAGAAGGTTGTCTTTATTGAGGTGCGGGAGAGCAAGATCAGTGACAGCTTTTCTCTGATGTACAAGAAGGTACAGGAGGAACACAAATACGAGATTCATACGCATTTCCTGCGCAGTGGATTCTCGAAGCGAAAGGATTATCAGCATGCCTGTGAGGCGATGATCACAGATATCGCAGATGCAAAATATATCTTTTTAAATGAATCCTCCGATGTGATCGCAGCACTTCCGATGCGCAAGGAGACGATTGTCACACAGCTCTGGCATGGCTGTGGTGCCTTTAAGAAATTCGGAATGAGTACCGCAGAGCTGATCTTCGGTGATGATAGAAAGACGTTGGAAAAATATCCATATCATGGAAACTATACGTATGTGACGGTCAGCTCTCCAGAGGTTGTCTGGGCGTATGAAGAGGCAATGTCCCTGCAGGACAAAAAGGGCGTCGTTGTACCGACTGGTATTTCCCGTTCGGATATCTTCTATGATGAAGACGCGAAAAAGGCAGCACAGGAAAAGCTGCTTTCTGTGGTTCCACAGGCAAAGGGCAAGAAGGTGATTTTGTATGCACCGACATTTCGTGGCAGGGTTGCCCGTGCAAAGACACCAAATGAACTGGATATTGCGGCATTTGGTGATGCGCTGGGGAAAGATTATATACTTTTGTTTAAATTGCATCCATTTGTGAAGAAACGGACTGCGATTCCGGAGGGATACGAGGATTTCGCGTTTGATCTGACGGATGATATGAGCATTGAGGAATTGTTGTTTGTGGCAGATATCTGCATCTCAGATTATTCGTCGCTTGTATTTGAGTATTCACTGTTTGAAAAGCCAATGATCTTCTTCGCGTTTGATCTGGATAACTATTATGACTGGCGTGGATTTTATTATGATTATAAGGATTTTGTTCCGGGACCAATCCACACGACGACCGAAGAGATGATCGATTATATCCAGCATGTGGATGAACGGTTTGATAAGAAGCAGGTACAGGAATTCCGGCAGAAATTCATGAGTGCCTGTGACGGACATGCGACCGAGCGGATTATGAAGATGATGTTTGGAGAGTAAGTATGGTTTCAGTGATCATTCCATTTTACAATGCAAAACAGTATGTATGTGAGGCACTTGCCTCCGCGGTGGCGCAGGAATATGTGCAAGAGGTAATACTGGTGGATGACTGTTCGACGGATGATTCTGCAGTGTGTGTGCAGGCATGGCTCGATGCGCATGAGGCACAGACGGCGGGCATTTCCATCCGGGTGCTGCAGAATGCAGAAAACAGCGGAGTTGCGGTGTCAAGAAACCGGGGCGTGCAGGAAGCAGATGGGAAATATGTTGCATTTTTGGATGCAGATGACCGGTTTGCACCGGGAAAACTGAAAAAACAGGTGGAGCTTCTGGAACAGACGGGGGCATGCCTTTGCAATACCGCCCGCGTGTTGATAAGACCGGACGGAAGCCGGACACAGACGATCATGCATACGCCGGAGACGATCACACTTGCGGAGCTTGAAAAAACGAACGTGATCAACTGTTCTTCCGTGGTGGCACCGAGAGAGATTCTGCTGAAATATCCGATGCAGCACAGCGAGGTGCATGAGGATTACTTGACATGGCTTCGGATGCTGCGGACATATCCATATGCGGTAGGTATCGACGAACCGCTGCTGGAATACCGGCTGTCTGAGAATGGAAAGTCAAGAAATAAGCTGAAATCTGCACGGATGACGTATCGTACCTATCGGCTGGCAGGGTATCCGGTGTGGAAATCCTGCAGGATGTTTTTGAGCTACATGGTAAATGGTTTGAAAAAGTATGCTGCACATTAAAAATTCACTGTATTTTCAAATAGTACAGGGAATCAAAGATTGATTTTAAAGGCAAGATGCGATATGATAAGAAAGAACGGCTTTGCCGAATAAAGGTTTGAGAGGTATGGATATGGTTGACGAGAAGAAAACCATCCTTATGACGAAGCTTGCGATATTTGAGAAACATGAGAAGAACAAAAGCTTGGTTGTGAGTAAGTATTATAGAAGTGATTATGTCCGTTATAACGTGTTGAAAACATGGGTGGCAGTGACCGTATTGTATTGGTGTGTCATTGCAGGATACATATTCATGACATTTGACAGTATCTTAGAGAAGCTGAACGATCTGGATTATTTTGCGGTCGTATATAAGATGCTGGGTGGCTATGTGATCATCTGTGCAATCTATTTTCTGTTTGCATTTATCCTGTATAATTATCGGTATAAGAAAGCAAGAAATGGACTGGTACAGTACAATATTAACCTGAAAGAACTGATTCATGCGGACGATCCACCGGAGATGCAGCGACGCATGGTAGACGATACGAAGCGTACGACCGATGATGTCTCCGCAGCCAGAGCGCATGCGCCACAGCAGGCATCCCGTGCCAATGTCAGCCGTTCCGAGATGGTACAGCGGCAGTTACAGGCACAGCAGGAACGCAAGAATCAGGAGATTATCGAGAATGTAAAGCGTCGGAATGAGCGGATTTCTGAGAAACAGCAGGAAGAAGCACAGAGACAGCGTGAGATGGAAGAAGAACGACGCAGAATCCGCGCACGCCGTGCACAGTTAGAGCGGGAACAGTTGGAGCGGATCAGACAGGAACAGCAAGGTATGTACCGGGAAGATCATGTCTATAATACAAATACACCGAACGGTGCAGGAAGGGGAGAAAACGAATGACTGGATTGATAGCAGTGAGAAATTCCATACGTGATTTTTTGAGAAAATATGATGAGGTAACCACTCCGATTCTTCGGTTTATCTTCTCGTTTATTGTATTTTCCTGTATAAATTCTCTGTTTGGATATAGCGAGTTTTTACATAGAGGCGTTATCACATTTTTGTTGTCTGTGATCAGTGCACTTGTGACAGGACCGGTTGTTGTATTTCTGGCTGGTGTTGTCGTTGCTGTGAATTGTTTCACGGTATCGATCGATGTAGGCGTTTTGTGCCTGTTGTTATTCCTTGTGATGTATTGCTCTTACATCCGGATGTTCCAGAGCACAGGCTATGTACTGGCATTGGTGCCAATCTTATATATGCTGAAGATTCCATTTGCAGCGCCTGTTATGGTAGCGATCTTCGCTGGATTTTCCGGTGCAGTTCCAGCCGCATTTGGCGTGGTGATTTATTATTTCGCGCAGTATGTAAAAGAGGCGAGAGCAACCATCCTTCTTGGTGAGGATGCAGATTTTCAGGGCTATTCCTATATTGTAAACGGTATGATGAAGGATAAGGCAATGTTGCTTGCAATCATTGCATTTGTGGTTGTCGTTATGGTGACCGCACTGATTCATCAGTTGAATTTTGATTATGCATGGTATGTGGCTATCGGTGTCGGAAGCGTATTTACGATTCTGGTATTTATGGTATGCGGCATGCTGGTGGACGTCAGCGTTCCAGCGGGAAGTCTGGTGCTTGGCGCGATTCTCGGAGGTGTGCTTGGGGTGATCGTACAGATGTGCAAGAGTGTGATCGATTACTCGCACAAGGAATCCGTGCAGTTTGAAGATGATGATTACTATTATTATGTAAAGGCGATCCCGAAGGTGGAAAACGCACAGAAAAAACGTGTGAAAACCATGACGGAGGAAGAAGTTGTGGAGCAGGTGAAGAAACCACGTCCACAGCAGGGCGCAAACAGTCAGGCAAGACAGTCACGTCCGCAGCAGGGCGCAAATGGTCAGGCAAGACAGTCACGTCCACAGCAGGGCGCAAATGGTCAGGCAAGACAGCCGCGTCCACAGCAGGGTGCAAACGGTCAGGCAAGACAGCCACGCCCACAGCAAAACCGAAACAACGGACAGACAAATCGATAAGACTAGCGATGGTTAAGGGGTGTTAGTTTGAAAAAGTTACTCACAGCATTAAGTGTATATTTTGATTGGTTTTACATACCGAAGATCCATGTGACGGACATTATTGAGATCATTATTCTGTCGTATGTAATTTACCATGTCATGATCTGGTTTAAAAAGACGCGTGCATGGACCCTGTTCAAAGGAATTGTTGTGTTGTTTATCTTTGTCGGACTGGCAACCCTTTTTCGTTTGAATACGATCCTGTGGATATTCCGGAACACGATCAGTGTTGGTATTATCGCGGTGATCATTTTGTTCCAGCCAGAGTTGCGGCGTGCGCTGGAAGAACTGGGACGAAAGAAGATCTTTACAGACGTTCTGGCGAGAGACGATAAGAACCTGCATCTGGAGCGTGTCAACAATCATACGATCGATGAGCTGGTTGCCGCTTCGATTGATATGGGTAAGGTAAAGACTGGTGCGCTGATCGTCATCGAGCAGGATGTCGCACTTGGAGAATATGAAAATACAGGAATTCTGATCGATGCGGCTTTGACAAGGCAGCTTCTGATCAATATATTTGAACACAATACCCCATTGCATGATGGTGCTGTGATCATACGGGATAACCGTGTACTTGCAGCAACCTGTTATCTGCCACTTACGGATCGTATCGATCTGAACAAGGCGCTTGGAACGAGACATCGTGCAGCAGTTGGTATCAGTGAAGTGTCCGATAGTATGACGATCGTGGTATCTGAGGAGACCGGAGAAATCTCGGTTGCTTATGGCGGAACCCTGTATCGGAATCTGGACGCGATTGAACTTCGAAAGAAATTGACCTCTTTACAGCCGGTTGTTCCGGAGCACAGACGTGCGAGACTGCGGAAAGGGGGCAAAAAGAATGGAAAAAAATAAGAAAGAGCTTGGACATATCGGATACAAGATTTCGGCAGTTTTGCTCGCGATCGTTGCATGGCTCGCCGTGGCAAATATTTCTGATTACCAGACGACACGGCAGATATCCAATATTCCGGTCACTCAGATCAATGGAGACGTGCTCGACGAACTTGATCAGGTGTATGATGTAGTGAGCGGAGACACGGTTGATATCATAGTCAAGGGCAGACGATCCGTAGTCGGTTCACTGGATAAAGATGATTTTACGGCAATTGCAGATCTGTCAACGATGTCGATCACCAATACGGTATCCATATCGGTGGAAGCAAAAAGTAACTCGGTTCAGAGCGAGATCAGTATTACCTGTGTAGATAATACGATGAAGCTCAATCTGGAGGAGAAAGTCACACAGCAATTCCCGATCAAGGTGGTTGCAACTGGAAGCACGAAGAATGGATATGCGGTAAGCGGAACGAGTTCTACCCCGAATATCGTAAAGGTGGAAGGACCAAAGAGTGCAGTTGAGAAGATTACAGAGATCCGTGCATCGGTGGATGTAGACAAGAAATATTCCAGCTTCGAGACGGAGTCGGAGCTTCATATCTATGATGCATATGGAGAAGAGATCACAAATGATAAGATTACGTTGGATGTCGCATCGGCAAAGGTAAGTGTTGAGATTTATGCAACCAAGTCCGTGCCAATCGAAGTGAACCTGCGTGGAACACCGGGCGATGGCTACGGTGTGGAAGGTGTGGTATATCAGCCACAGAGTGTAGAACTGGTTGGACCGGCAGATGCACTTGCCAAGATAGAAACCGTAGATGTGGATGATGTATCTGTGAGCGGTATGACTGAAGATTATCAGACAGATGTAGATATTCGTGACTATCTGCCGGATGGCGTTTCCGTGGTAGATATTCCACCGGAGATCACAGTTAATATTTCTATTGCAAAACTGCAGGACAAGAAGATTACTGTAACAGCGAACAGCTTTGTACTTGACAAACAGGTGGATGATTATCAGTATGAGGTAACGATTAACAACTTTACGATCACGGCATCTGGATTTGCGGATGTGGTATCAAAGCTGACGCTGGATGATATTGTTCCAACGATTGACTGTTCCGGACTGCCGGTTGGCAATCATGGAAATGTAACTGTGACTTTGAAGGAAATTGATGGTGTGACGTATACAATGAGTGGTACGGTCAGCGTCAATGTCACAAATGCAGAGAAGTAAAGATGCGGGGATGGGTTTGATCCGCCAGATGGAGGATGGAAGAGAAGAAAGAAGCGTGAGAATGTGGAACAGGAAAAGATAGAAGCATTGAAACAGGCAGTTGCCGCGTGTAACTCGATTGTATTCTTTGGCGGCGCCGGTGTGTCGACGGAGAGCGGAATTCCGGATTTTCGAAGCACAGATGGTTTATATAATCAGAAGTACAAATATCCACCGGAGACGATCGTCAGCCACAGCTTTTATATGCAGCGGACAGAAGAATTCTATGAGTTCTACAAGGACAAGATGTTGTTTCCACAGGCACAGCCGAATGCTGCGCACAAAAAGCTTGCACAGTTGGAACAGGCTGGAAAGCTGAAAGCAGTCATCACACAGAATATCGATGGACTGCATCAGGCGGCAGGCAGCAAAGAGGTGTTGGAACTGCACGGTTCGGTACATCGGAATTATTGTACGAAATGTAAGAAGTTTTTCCCACTTTCGTATATTGTGGAATCGAAGGGAATTCCAACGTGCGACGAATGTGGAGCGATTATCAAACCAGATGTTGTTCTGTATGAAGAAGGACTTGACCAGAGTGTTCTGACACGGGCAATCAACCATATCGCGAAGGCAGATATGCTGATCATCGGTGGTACATCGTTAGCCGTATATCCGGCAGCGGGATTGATCGATTATTTTCATGGGAAATATCTGGTTGTGATCAACATGGCATCGACACCGCGTGATTCGTTTGCGGATATTGTCATCAATGGCAAGATTGGTGAGGTATTGTCGCAGATTGAAGTATAAGTATTGACATAAGAAAACGTTGGTGCTAAAGTACAGTTGTGTTAAAAGTAAATAAATATTTACTCGGGGCGGGGTGTGATTCCCCACCGGCGGTATAGCCCGCGCGCAGCGATGCATGATTTGGTGAGATTCCAAAGCCGACAGTATAGTCTGGATGAGAGAGTAAGGATAGAGTTGCAGGAGAAATGGCAGCGTGCGATGCACGACGAACGCCATTTAATTACGATGCATATAAGCCCCGGTACATATCAATGTGACCGGGGTTTTCTTGTGCGTGATCATTCACCAGGCACATGCATTGATATGGAATAGAATAAAGAAGGTGATAAAGTGGCATACAAACAGGAATATATGGAGCTTGCAATCGAGCTTGCGAAAAAAGGAACCGGTGCAGTCAATCCGAATCCGCTTGTCGGTGCGGTGATCGTGAAAGATGATCGTATCATCGGACAGGGGTATCATGCCAGATACGGCGATCTGCATGCAGAACGAGCCGCGTTTGCAAGTCTTACCGAGGATGCGGCAGGTGCGGAAATGTATGTAACGCTGGAACCATGCTGCCATTATGGCAAACAGCCACCGTGCACACTTGCAATCGTGGAACACGGCATCAAAAAGGTTTATGTCGGCAGTGATGATCCAAACGATAAGGTGGCAGGAAAAGGCATCGCATTTCTGCGGGAGCATGGCGTTGACGTAGAAACGGGCGTGATGAAGGATGCCTGCGATGCGATCAATCCGGTATTCTTTCACTATATAACGACAAAGCTTCCATATGTGGTTATGAAATATGCGATGTCGATGGACGGCAAAATCGCAGCGTATACCGGCAAGAGCCAGTGGATTACCGGGGAAGCAGCGAGACAGCATGTGCAGGAGACGCGGAACTGGCTGAAAGGAATCATGGTCGGCTGCAATACGGTCTTGCAGGATGATCCGGCGTTGACCTGTCGGATCGAAGGAGGCAGAAATCCGATCCGGATCGTCTGCGACAGTCATCTGCGAATTCCGCTTGACTGCCAGCTGGTACGGACGGCGGTGGATGTTCCAACGATCGTGGCAACACTCGATGGCACATCTGACAAGGCGAAAGAATTGCAGCAGGCAAATGTGCAGATACTACAGTGTAAGGAAAAAGATGGACGCATTGATCTGTATGATCTGATGGTGCAGCTTGGTGCACAGGATATTGATGGCATCCTGTTAGAAGGTGGAGGAACCTTAAATGAGCAGGCACTCGCACAGGATATCGTGCAGGAGGTGCAGGTATATATCGCACCGAAAATCATAGGTGGTGCAGAAGCAAAAACGCCGGTGGAAGGCAAGGGCGTGCCAGATCCAAATGGTGCATACCGGTTTGCGTTTGACCGGATGGAGCAGGTCGGAGACGACATCTTACTTCGATATCGAAAGGAGAAGCGGGAAATATGTTTACAGGAATCATAGAAGAGGTTGGAACGCTTCTTGCCACGCGAAAAGCATCGAAATCGGAAAGCCTTACGATTGAGGCACCATATGTCCTGCAGGATGCGAAGGTCGGAGACAGCATCGCAGTCAATGGTATCTGTCTGACGGCAACTTCGATTTCGGGTAATACATTTACAGCGGATGTCATGGCGGAGACGATGCGGCGCACGTCACTTGGCACGCTGCATACCGGAAGTAAGGTCAATCTGGAACGCGCAATGGCGGCAGGCGGACGCTTCGGTGGACATATCGTATCCGGGCACATTGACGGCACTGGAACGATCGTGAACATGGAGCGGGAAGAAAATGCAGTCTGGGTGACGATCGAGACGACACCGCAGATCATGAAATACATTATCGAGAAAGGTTCGATTGCGATTGACGGTATCAGCCTGACGGTCGCAACAGTCAGCACCGACCGGTTTCAGGTATCCATCATCCCACACACCGGACAGGAGACGACATTGCTCACGAAGAAGACGGGCGATATCGTGAATCTGGAAAATGATGTGATCGGGAAATACGTGGAGCATCTGCTTCATTTCAAAGAACCGGAAAATAAGAAACAAAGCTCGAAGGTCGATATGGGATTTCTTGCAGAGCATGGTTTTTTATAGAAAAGGAGGAACAACATGGAATTAAACAGCATTGAAGAGGTTGTAGAAGACCTCAGAAAAGGAAAATGTGTCGTAATCATGGACGATGAGAACCGTGAGAACGAGGGTGATGTCATCTGCGCCGCTGAGTTCGCAACAACAGAGAATGTCAACTTTATGGCAAGTCATGCAAAGGGACTGATCTGTATGCCGATGGCACCGGAATATACAGACAAGCTGCATCTGCCACAGATGTGTATTACAAATACAGACAACCACTGCACCGCATTTTCAGTATCGGTGGATCATGTAAGTACAACGACCGGAATCTCAGCCTACGAGAGAGGGATTACAGCGCGCAAGTTCGTAGAGGATGATGCGAAGCCGGAGGATTTCCGCAGACCGGGACATATGTTCCCGCTGGAGGCAAGACCGGGCGGCGTGATCGAGCGTCAGGGACACACGGAAGCAACCGTGGATCTGATGAAGATTGCCGGATTGAAGCCGGTTGGACTTTGCTGTGAGATCATGCGTGACGATGGCATGATGGCAAGACGCGATGACTTGGAGAAGTTTGCAAAGGAACATGATCTGAAGATCTCTACTGTTGAGAAGCTGATTCAGTACCGTAAGGAGCATGAAGTATTTGTCGAGTGTGTGGCAAAGGCGAAGATGCCGACACGTTACGGCGAGTTCATGATCTATGGCTATGTAAATAAATTAAACGGTGAGCATCATGTGGCACTTGTAAAGGGCGACATCACCGACGGCGAGCCAGTTCTTTGCCGTGTACATTCCGAGTGTCTGACTGGAGATGCACTTGGCTCTGCACGCTGTGACTGCGGACAGCAGTATGATGCAGCGATGAAGCAGATCGCCAAGGAGGGCAGAGGCGTGCTCCTCTACCTGCGTCAGGAAGGTCGTGGAATCGGACTCATCAACAAGATCCGTGCGTACCAGTTGCAGGATCAGGGACTTGACACCGTCGAGGCAAACCTGAAGCTCGGTTTCCCGGAGGATGCCCGTGACTACACGATCGGTACACAGATCCTCGTAGACCTCGGCGTACACAAGATGCGCCTGCTCACGAACAACCCGCTCAAGGTATACGGCCTTTCCGGCTACAACTTAGAGATCGTCGAGCGTGTGCCAATTCAGATGGAGCCAAGTAAATACGATATGTTCTACCTGAAAACAAAGAAAGAAAAGATGGGACATATCCTCGACATCTAAATGAAATACAAACACGGAAAGGCAGTGAATGCCGCCTCTCCGTTATGGTTTGATTACACAGATAATTGCGTATAGCAATAATGAGATATGCATAGATTTGATTCGATTTCTGAAAGATAGCATATGTTCGGAAATTAGAAGTACTTAATGTTCTGGGCGAAAACCAGAAATACCTGAACACGATGTTCAGGTAAGCCGCCACTGAGCCACGGATGGCGAATTGGCGGCGGTTTCGTACGATATAGATATGGAAGTACAGAACATTTAGTACTTCTTAATTCCGATACATGCTGGATTCAGAAATTGAAATCAAATGTATGCATAGAAAGAGATCATGGATACGCAATTATCGTCCAATATAAAAGAATAAGGAGAGAAAGAAAATGAACAAATTAGAAGGAAAATTAGTCGCAGACGGCGCAAAAATCGGAATCGTAGCAGCGAGATTTAACGAATTTATCGTATCCAAATTAGTCGGTGGTGCGATGGATGGTCTGATCCGTCACGACGTGAAGGAAGAGGATGTCACAGTCGCATGGGTACCGGGCGCATTTGAAATCCCAGTTGTCGCAAAGAAGATGGCAAAGTCTGGAAAATACGATGCTGTGATCTGCCTTGGCGCTGTTATCCGTGGAGCAACAAGCCACTATGATTATGTATGTAACGAAGTATCCAAGGGCGTAGCATCTGTATCTTTGGAGACAGAGATTCCAGTATTGTTCGGTGTCGTTACAACTGAGAATATCGAGCAGGCAATCGAGCGTGCAGGTACAAAGGCTGGAAACAAGGGATACGATTGTGCCCTTTCCGCTATTGAGATGATCAACCTCATGAAGCAGATCTAATTACCTGCGATACACCAGAGGATAGAAGTTTAGTTTTGAGTAAGGATAGACGAATATGAAAAAAGAACGTTGTATGTTGTTTTTTGATATTGATGGGACATTGATCACAACCGATGGCAAGCGGACATTTCCGGAGAGTGCGAAGCGGGCGCTGCGCGAGGCAAGAGAGCGTGGACATCTTGTCTACATCAACACCGGGCGTGTCATGGCGAACGTAGATGATTTCATCCGGGAAGTCGGTTTTGATGGATATGTCTGCGGTTGTGGCACATATATTGTATCCGAGGGAGAAGTGATGCTGCATCACCGCATCCCACAGGAACGCTGCCGGGAGATCGCATACAAATGCCGGGAGTGCCGCATGATGGCAATTTTTGAGCATACGGAGCACACCTGCTATGACAGTGTGCTTGCTGGCGAGGATGCCGGATATCAGGAAATCCTGCACTATTTCAAATCGATGGGACGTCATGTGATTGAGAGTATCGAGGACCCGGAGTTTTGTTTTGACAAGTTTGCCTGCTGGTATGAGGAGGGCAACCCGAAGCTGCAGGAATTTATTGACTATATGTCTGAGGATTTTACCTGTATTCAGAGGGAGGGCAATTTCTTAGAGGTTGTTTCACATGGATTTTCCAAGGCGACCGGAATCCAGTTCCTGATGGAGAAATATGACATTCCACTCGAACGCATTTATGCGTTTGGGGATAGCAATAACGATCTGGATATGTTACGATATGTACAGAACAGTATTGCGATGGGCGTTTGTACAGAGGAAGTGGCAGAGGCTGCTTCGTACCGCACGGATACGGTAGAGCATGACGGCATCGAGAAAGCCATGCGGCATTTTGGGATGATAGAGTAAGCGATGAATGAACGGCGATTTCGACAACTGAATATACTGACGATGATCGCCGTGGCGGTTGGTGTGTTGATGATGCTCTTTTTTGCATTTGTCGTATCGGACGGTGGCAATCAGAAGATTTCCTTCCGCACCCCGAAGAAGCTTGACGATACTTGGGTGTTGTACCGGCAGGGCGAATCAGACGAACAGATCATTGATCTGCCGACGAAGCTCAAGGCGAAAAAAGGCGAGATCATCACGATCACACACCAGATGCCGGAGGATGCCGGCGAGGACAGCGCGATCTGCTTTTACACAGAGTTCCAGAATGTGATCGTCTCCATCGGTGACCGCCGTGTCTATGAAAGCGGCGTGCTGGCAGATAACAAGATGATGAAAAATGCAGTGCCCGGATATCATGTGGTAGATATTGACGCGAGAGCTGGGGAGACGGTAACGATTCAGCTTGCCTCGGCATATGGCAGATACAGTGGTAGAATACCGGGCATCTATTATGGCTCGCGCGGGGATATTGTATCATGGCTCATACGGCGAAATGGTATTCCATTTGTTGTGTCACTGATGATCTTAGTGCTTACGATCCTGCTTGGCGTGTCACTGTTATTTATGACAAATGAAAACATCAACAAGCAGAAGGCGGCGTATGGATTTGGGTTTATAGTTTTTGCGGCGGCATGGATTTTCTTTGGAAATACGATGATGCAGCTTCTGACGAAGAATCAGTTTGCTACCTACATGGCGAGTCAGATCTTCCTGCTTTTGATGCCGATGTTATATTTTATGTATCTGCGAAGCTTCGCAATGAAGCGGCGCTATGCAAAGATCTTTGAGATTTTGATCTATGTTTACGCGGTGAATTTCCTGACTGGAATCGTATTCCAGTTAGTGGGCGTCTGCGATTTTGCAAGCTATATGTTCTTTACGAAGATCCTGATCATGGTTGGTCTGCTATTGTTGTGCCTGATCATGTATTTAGCGGCAGACACATATGCAGATAAGAGCATTTACAGCAATTTCTGGGCGAATGTAATACTGACCGGATCGTGTCTGGTGGAATTTATCCTGCATTTTTTCCGGTTTTACAAGAGCTATCAGGGCGTAGTCCTGCAGATCGGCTTGTTTGTATTTGCAGTGCTTTTGATGATCTCCATCGAGAAAACGGTAATCCAGGAAATGAATGCAGAACGTGATGCAGCTCTGAGCAGCGTCGGACATGAGAAGTCTCAGGCGGTGCGCACGATCAACACGGCGCTTATTTACCGGGCATTAAATACCGCAATCACGGATTTAAAGACACACGATCAGGCGAACAGCCGTCTGATCTATGATACTTCGATGTTTATGCAGCACAACATGGATGCGGTTTATAAGCAGGGACTTGTTTCCTTTGATACAGAGCTTTCGTATATCCGCGCATATCTTGGAATGCAGAAGCGGATCCATCCGGGACTTGAGGTACTTGTCGAGGACAAGGTGACAGAGTTCAAGGTGCCATACAATACGATTGAACCGCTTGTGGAAAATGCAGTCGAGGCGGCTGTGGAAACGAAGCAGGATGGAAAGGTTGTTGTGCGAAGCTATGAGCGGCTGGACTGTTTCGCAATCCAGATCGTCGACAATGGAAATGGTGTTTCTCCGGTAAAGAAATTCCGGGCAAAGCAGGATTTCCGGGGATTGCAAAGGCAGTTGAAATCGTCGGTTGGCGCTTTGATCGAAGTGCGCACAAAACCGGATAAGGGTACGATATTGACCGTAAAGATTCCAAAACAGGGATATGTAATAAAGGAGTAAGAAGATGACATTTTCGGAACAGATCGTGTATGGCTGGTTTAAGCCATCGAAATATAAGGATATGATAGAGCTGCCGCGCAGGCGATTTGTTGCGTATGTGATCGTGATGATGCTTGTCTTAGCGATTGTCAGTTATGTTGTTCCGACGGCATCTATTATCTCTGGATTTGGAGGATTTGAGAAGCTTTTCACACAGAGTCTTGGCGAGGTAAATTATACGGATGATACCCTTTCGGTATCGAATAATTTTGATATGCATATTAACTCCGCGAATTTCTTAGTGGATACGTCACAGGAGACGGTGCAAAACGACAGCCTCAAAAAGCAGGGCATGTTTCTTGCGGTTGGAAGCAAGACGGTGCGGATCAGTATGGTGCTAGGTTCCAAGGTGACGGATTACGGGGTTTATTATCTGTCTGATTATTTGCAGGATGGGTTTAACAATGACAGTCTCGTTGCGATGATCCCGTCGATTTACGCAGTGCTGTTTGTGACGTTGCTTGGCACCATGCTCAGTTATTTTGTAAAATACGCAGTTGTTGCGCTGCTTTTTTCAATCCTTGTGAACAGCATGAATCATCAGTTCCATCTGAACTTACGATTTGGACAGGTGTTTGCACTGTGCTTCTATGGACAGTCGTTTGCGATGATCCTGTCGAATTTCAATCAGGCAATCGGACTTTTGCCAAGCCTGCTTGTGTCGATCATCGGCATTTTTGTGACGGTGCATATGATTACCGTGAGTGTTGCCCTGATGAAGAACGAGCGGGAATTGTAGGAAATGCCTATTTACACGTAAATAATATCTATGTATAATGAAAACAGTTAGTGTTATCTAACTGTTTTTTTATGTTATGTGTTTCGTGCAGATATGCATGGAAGAGGATTCACAAGGGAGAGAGAACATGGCAATTGTAGAAATCAAAAATTTGCGCAAGGTATTTGCGGATATGGTAGCCGTAGATGATTTAAGTCTGTCGGTGAAAGAGGGAGAAATCCACGGTATCTTGGGACCAAACGGTGCGGGGAAAAGTACGACGATGAACTGTATGCTCGGACTGCTTCCAATCGACGGAGGAACGATCCAGTTTTCCGATGGCAAATCCATTCAGAAATGGAAGAAGCATATTGGATACGTCCCACAGGATCTCGCAATCTATCCGGACCTGACGCCACAGGAAAATATCGAGTTTTTCTGTGCATTATATGGATTCAAGGGTACGGAGCTCAAAAAACAGGTGGACTGGGCACTTGATTTTGTTGGACTTACCGATGTACGGAATAAAAAGTCCAAGGAATTTTCCGGTGGTATGAAGCGTCGCCTGAATATGGCGTGTGGCATCGCACACAAGCCGGAGCTTATTATCATGGATGAGCCGACCGTCGGTATCGATCCGCAGTCAAGAAACCGTATCTTGGAGAATGTACGAGACCTGAACAAGCAGGGCGCAACGATCATCTATACGACACATTACATGCCGGAGGTCGAGGCACTGTGCAACGAGATTACGATCGTTGACCACGGAAAGGTTATCGCAGAAGGAACGAAGGCACAGATCATCGAGAACATGCATACCGAAGGCATCACACAGGACACAAGCTTAGAAGAGGTATTCCTTGCTCTGACCGGAAAAGAACTCAGAGATTAGGGGGGACGTACATGTTTTTGAAAATGTTGAAGAAAGAATGGAAGGTGTATGTCTCAAGCAAGATCAACCTTGTCTTTATGATCATTCTTCCAATTATTTTTATCGGGCTGTTCAGTGTTGCCCTGAAGGATTATATCGGTGCGGATTACGGAACCTTTGAGGATGGAAATGTATTTTATTATGTGGAAGACGATGGTACATATTTAGACCGGTTTGGCGTGATCTGCGACAAGCTGACGGAAGCGACCGGCGTTACCTTTACTGAAGTGAACGATCTGGCAGATGCGAAAGACCGCGTAGAGGCAAGTGAGGGCTATGGCGTCATCACGATCAAAGCAGATGGTTACGATTATTACCGTTCCCCATACAACGAGACGGAGGGCGGCAAGCTGCTCCGAACGATGTTCGTACAGCTTGCAGGACTTTCGGGTGAGACACTGGAAAGCTATCCGGTGCTCGTGGAAAATGTGATCGATATCAAGGTCAGCGATGTCGATTCGAATGCTTACTATACATTCTCGGCGCTTGCATTTACCTTGATGATGCTGAGTGTCGGTGTCTCTCTGTCCATATACAATGAGCGGGAGAGTCAGGCAATCGTGCGTTACCGTATCTCCAAGGCGGGAATCTGGGGCATGTATGGAATCAAGATCGTGGTTGGTATGATCGCCGGACTGATCCAGATCGGTGTTTCGTTCCTGTTCTCGACGCTGGCGCTTGGTGTTAAGTGGGGCGACAAGATCGGTTACATGCTGTTACTGCTGATGCTCAACAATTTATTTGCAGTGCTTCTGGCAATGCTGCTTGGTATCCGTGGCAAGAATAAATCCATGAGTCAGGATACCGTGCTTATCATTACCATGCTTTCTGCGTATCTGGGTGGATCGATTACCCCGATCTATATTCTGGAGAATATCAAGGCGCTCCGCGTTATCGTGCGGATCAGTCCGCTTTACTGGACGAATCAGGCACTCATCAGCCTGTACAATGGAGTATTAGATAAGAAGACGTTATACAGTGCACTTGTGCTTTTGATGTTATCTGCGATTCTTGCAATCGTGATCGTGCTCGGTGAGAAAAAGAAGCGCGTTGTACGGATCGTACCGGAACAGGCAGAGACAAAGGAAGAGGAGGTGCAGGCAGAATGATTACAATATTCAAGAATACATTTCGCGTGTTTAAGCAGAATAAAGAATTCATCATGGCGGTTGCGATACAGCCGGTGCTACTGTTTTTGCTGATGTCTGTACTCCTGCCATATACGAAGAAGCATTCGGTCGGTATCTGCAATCTGTCGCAGGATTCCGGGGCGGCGTATATCGTCGAGGCACTGGAAGATCTGGATGGTGTGCGGGTTGTGACAGTCAAGGAGAAGGATCTGCAGGACAAGCTGATGAACAACAACATCGAGCTTGCAGTCGTGCTTACTGATCAGCCGGGCGTGGATATTCCGGTAGCACAGATCATTGCGGTTGGAGATTCCGAGGTGCGGACAGCTGTGGAGCTTGTCGTAGCCGAGGCGAATCTGACACAGCCGTCAGACAAAGCGGTTGTCACAGTCAATAAAGTAAAGAAGAAAGGCTTAAATATCAGTACGACACTTGCGTTTATGATATTTAAGACACTGACGGCAGCCGCATTGCTTGGCTCGCTGATTGCCGAGGAGCGGAACAACAAGATCCGTGACCGTATTTTTTTGAGTGGTATCAGCCGGGGCGCGTATCTCGGTGGTATGTCGCTGTTGTATCTGCTCTGTATGATGTTTGGAACAACTTTGTTCTTCGGAATCGGACAGGTCTTTAACTTTGACTTCGGCATGCGGTATCCGGTCGGCTATCTGTTGATGATGTATCTGGCAGACCTGCTTTCCGTATCGCTCTATGTGTGCCTGAGTGCAGTTGCGAAAACCGATGAGGGACTGTGGATGTTCAGTTCGTTTTGTATTATGCCAATGTCCCTGCTTGCCGGAATCTTATTCCCGTTTGAGTTTATGCCGAAGGCAATGCAGACGATCGGGACATGCTTCCCTCCACGCTGGATCGCGAAAGGAATCGAGGTTATGCAGCGAAGCGGCAGTCTGACAGGCGCACTTCCGTATATGGGACTCTGCCTGCTGTGCAGTATTATCCTGTTTACGATCGGCATACTGAAGACACCAAAAACAAGTGTGCAATAACCATTACTTATAATCAGATATAAAAACCTTGTATTTTTCAGAATTGCCTTATAGCTATATAATAGGGACATGAAAGAAATTGATCGAGGTGAGAACGATGAGACAGATTTTATGTTATGGAGATTCGAATACATATGGATTAGTACCGAAGGAAAATGCACGGTATCCGTGGGGGATCCGCTGGACAAGCCGCTTAAATGAGAAGCTTGGACTTCAGCAGTACCGCGTGATTGAGGAAGGACTTTGCGGACGGACGACCGTCTTCGATGATCCGTTCCGTGACCATCGAAATGGCGCAAAATTTGTCAATGCCGTGTTGGAGACACATGGCGCATCGGATCTTATCATCCTGATGCTTGGAACCAATGATTGTAAGACCGCGTACAAGACGACACCGCAGTTGATCGGAAAAGGTGTGGAGACAGTGATCGCGAAGATCCGAAGCTTTGCACCGGATAGCAAGATCCTGCTTGTGTCACCGATTCATCTGGGGGAAAAGGTCTGGGAGAAATCCTATGATCCGGAGTTTTCCAGAGAGTCGGTCGATGTATCGAAGGGGCTTGCCGATGTCTATGCGGAGATCGCAAGAAATGAACATCTGTATTTCTTAGATGCGTCCGATGTGGCTGCACCGAGTGACACCGATCAGGAGCATCTGAATGAAGAAGGGCACGCGAGGCTCGCGGAGGCAATCTATGAGAAGGTCGATGATATATTCGCGGAGGCTGCGTAGTTTCCTTGGCAGAATATTATAATTTAGTACGAATATAAGAAGCCGGTAAGAGACTATAAGAAATAGTTTCTTGCCGGCTTTTGTGTTAATTACAGATACCCATATTTTTTCCGCTGTGAGAACACGAAGAAGAGCGTCATGCATAGTGTGATTGCTTCCGCTACGATGATCGCGCCCCAGATACCGTCCAATCCGAGGATCAGTGGCAGCAGCATGACGGCAGCTAACTGGAACACAAGTGTCCGCAGGAAGGAAATCAGCGCGGAGATTAGTCCGTTGTTTAATGCCGTGAAGAAGGACGAACCATAAATATTGAATCCGTTGATTAGATAGGTAAATGAATAGATCAGGAATCCATGTTTGGTCAGTGCAAACAGTTCTGCATCATAGCCGACAAAAATCTTCGTCAGTGGTCCTGCAATCACATGAGCCAGCAGGACAAGCAGGATCCCCCAGATGGCAATCAGGCTTGTGCTTTTTTTGAACATGTTCTTTAACTCATCCCGGTTCCCGGCGCCATAATGGTAGCTGACAATCGGTGCGCTACCGACGGCATATCCGAGGAAGATCGAAATGAATATGAAGTTTACATACATGATCGCACCATAGGCGGCAACTCCATTTTCGCCTGCGTATTTCATGAGCTGCATGTTGTAGAGGGAGTTCACGAGAGAGGAAGACAGGTTCGTCATAAGCTCTGAGGAACCATTGGTACATGTCTTCAATAATACCGCTCCGTCAAACTTTGTCTTTCCGAGCTTCAGCAGGCTGGAATTCTTCCGGGCAAAATAGAAGATCGGGAAGAATCCACCGATACATTCTCCAGTGACTGTCGCAATCGCGGCACCCGGCAATCCCCATCCGAAGACTGCGATAAACAGATAATCTAATACCATGTTTGTCACACCCGCGATGATGATTACGCCAAGTCCAAGCTTCGGTTTCTCTGCGGTGACGAAGAAGCTTTGGAATACGTTCTGCAGCATAAAGGCTGGCATAGAGATAAAACAGATTCTTCCGTATAATACACAGTTGTCTAACAGTGCACCCTCAGCACCAAGCAGAGAGGCAACCGGGCGGACTAACAGCATACCACAGAGGCTCAGAATGATACCACCGATAAATGTTACATAGACAAGCAGTGAGAAATACTCGTTCGCCTTCTTATGCTCGCCCTCGCCGAGTGTCTTCGCCACAATCGCACTGCCACCGGTACCGATCATGAATCCAAGTGCAGACACGCCCATCATAAGGGGCATAACCAGATTGACTGCGGCGAATGCGGTCTTGCCGACGTAGTTCGATACGAACAATCCATCGACGATGCCGTAGATGGATGTAAAGATCATCATGATGATGGATGGCAGGACGAAGCGCAGCAGCTTCTTATAAGTAAAATGTTCTGATAATTGTATCTTCATGTTGTAATTCCTCCGTTTATATTACAGCTTCTGGATTCCCTCGCGCAGCGCTGCGAGATACTGTGCGTGGAAATGCAGAATCGTTTTGTATTCTTTTTCTGTCATTTTCGGGAATGCTTCATTCTCAATCTCAACCATTGGGAAGATCGTACGGCGCACGAGCTGCAGTCCCTGTTCGGTCAGATAGATGTGCATGCTCCGTCCCTTCCCGGATGCGAGTGTCAGATATTCTTTCTTTTCCAATGACCGGATCGCTGAGTTGACGGTCTGCTTCGGAATGAAGGTCGTGCGGCAGATGTCACTCTGCTTACAGCCATCCCCCAGTTCGCAGATTGCGTACAGGGTGTCAAACTCGCTGTTTGAGAGACCGAGCCGCATCGCTGCATCGTGATAAATTTCGTTATATTCTTTGTAGAGTCGGTTGAATGTAATCAGCTTTTCGCTCATATATGGTTGTTCTTCTTCGTGAGTCCCCTTCATGTATGATTGTTCTTCTTCGTGTTTTTTTCTCATGGCTGTACCTCACTTTTCATCGTGATTTTTGAAAATTCATGCTTCCGTGTTGCGTATCGTATATATATTTCATATTCGCGTATTCTTGTTGAACTTGCATTTTTGCACGCCCTGTAATTCGACAAAATATGTCTGATTTCGTACTCAAGTAAGTCCGAAAACGTACTTAGTATAGTCTGATTTCGGACTTATGTCAAGAGGAAGATGTATGTAAATTATTTGTAATTATTAAAGGAAAACACAGCAAGATACATTGCTATTTTACAGGGATTGAAGTATACTTAGGGGCGAAAATAAATATGTATAAAATATTATAGAAAGAAAATTATAGACAAGAGGAACAGGACAGGAGTAAAAAGATGCTGACACAATTTTCGAGAACCGAGCTGCTGCTTGGAAAAGAAGCGATGGAGAAGTTACAGAATTCCCGTGTCGCCGTATTCGGAATCGGCGGTGTAGGTGGTTATGTCTGTGAGGCGCTGGCACGAAGCGGTGTTGGAGCCTTTGATCTGATCGATGATGATAAGGTGTGTCTGACGAATCTGAACCGTCAGATCATTGCGACCTATAAGACAATCGGAAAATATAAAACGGACGTTATGAAGGAACGGATCTTGGAGATCAACCCGAAAGCGGATGTACGTGTGCACAAATGTTTCTTCCTGCCGGAAAATGCCGATGAGTTTCCATATGAGGACTATGACTACATGGTTGACGCAGTGGATACGGTAACGGCAAAGATCTCTCTCGTGATGAAGGCACAGGAGAAACACATTCCGATCATCAGCAGTATGGGTGCCGGCAATAAATTAGATGGCAGTCAGTTCAAGGTGGCAGATATCTATAAGACAAAGGTCTGTCCGCTCGCGAAGGTCATGCGGCGGGAACTTAAGAAGCGCGGTGTGAAGAAATTAAAGGTTGTGTATTCGGAGGAACAGTCGATTCGTCCGATCGAGGATATGTCGATCAGCTGCCGGACACATTGTGTATGTCCGCCGGGCGCGAAACACAAATGCACGGAGCGGAGAGATATTCCGGGCAGTGTCGCATTTGTCCCACCGGTGGCAGGACTGATCATTGCCGGTGAGGTTGTGAAGGATCTGGTGAAGGATGTACCCCGCACAGCAGAAGAACCGACAACATAAATACGGACGCAGGCAAAATAAAATATAGTAACTCGTGTAATTGGTATGCATGTGATGGAACAGGAGGCAGAAGTAATGACATTAGAGAAGCATGTGATTGATACAGTGAAAGAATGGCAGACGAAGATCGGCACGGATGATGCGGGCGTTCGACTCTATTATCCAAAGGTGTCGATGTGTGGATATCTGAAGCTTCCGGTGGAGGAGGATTCCGAGAAAATCTGTCAGGAGGCAGAGGCATATTTTGAGAAAAATGTACCGGAGCTTGGACACGTGACTGTGACCGAAAAGGCAGACCGGTTCTGCGTGTTTGTCAGTCCGGAGGGCTGTGATTATATCAACCGGGAGATTCCGGTTTCCGAATTTTTAGAGGGATTTCTGAAGGTGTTAAAGACACAGGATATGCAGCAGGTGCGGGCGTATTTTGAAGCATTTGCGAAAGCACATGGCACGACTGTCTGTGACGAGGACGATGAGGAGGATCTCGGAACGGTGCTCTCTTTTGCGGATAAGGATGTGGAGCCTTATCTGTACTGTGTGACAGACGATCAGTTTGGAATTACCTATCACCGGTTTACGAAGGATGATTTCGATACGATTTAAGAAAGCTATAAACAAAAAATCAACGTACTTTAAGGAAAAAGATACAATTTGGATACAACTATGATTTAAAATAGAAAAGGAGTTTTCCCATGAACGAACAAACGAAAGCGAGAATCAAGGAGTTACAGAAAGAAAAAGATGTTGTGATCCTGGCACATTATTATGTGGACGGCGAGGTGCAGGAAATCGCAGATTATGTCGGCGATTCGTACTATCTGGCGAAGGTTGCAACGACAGTGGAACAACAGAATATTTTATTTTGCGGCGTCTCCTTTATGGGCGAGAGTGCGAAGCTTCTGAATGCGAAGAAGCATGTCTATATGGCGGATGACGGTGCGGATTGCCCGATGGCACATATGGCGGAAGTCGAGAAGATCGAGGAAGTGCGGAAGGAATATCCGAATGTGGCAGTTGTCTGCTATGTGAATTCAACAGCAGAATTAAAGGCACATTCTGATGTCTGCGTGACATCGTCCAATGCACGGAAGATCGTCAAGGCATTGCCGAACAAGGACATCTATTTTATCCCGGATTATAATCTGGCACATTTTATAGCGGAGCAGGTACCGGAAAAGCATTTTATCTTCAACGATGGGTTCTGCCATGTACATAAGAGCATTCACAGCGAGGATGTGAAGAAGGCGAAGGAACTGCATCCGGACGCACTGGTGCTGGCACATCCGGAGTGTACAAGTGACACGCTGGCACTGGCGGACTTTATCGGAAGTACATCCCAGATCATTGATTACGCAACCGCATCGGACAGCAAGAAGTTCTTGATCTGCACCGAGATGGGTGTGTTCTATGAGTTGATGCAGAAGAATCCGGACAAGAAATTCTTCTCTGTCGGACACAGACAGTTCTGCCCGAACATGAAGAAGGTCAGTCTGGACAAGGTACTTGAGAAGCTTGAGGATCTGAAAGATGAAGTGATCCTTCCAGAGGAAATGTGTGAGCAGGCGAAAAAGCCGCTCGACGAGATGCTTCGTCTGGCACAGTAGCAGGACTGGAGAGCAGACAGGAGTATGAGATGAAACGTATTTTAATTGTGGAAGATGATATGGCGCTGGCACAGGAATTGCAGTATCTGCTGATCTCGAATCAGTATGATGCACAGTGTATCGAAGAATTCACCGATGTAGCCGGACAGATTCTTGATTCACAGCCAGAAATGGTTCTGCTTGATATCAATCTTCCGGAGGTCGATGGACAGAGCGTGCTGCGGGAGTTGCGCAAGACATCCGATATTCCGGTCATCATGGTCACAAGCAAAAACACAGAGATGGACGAAGTGATCTCGATGAGCTTCGGTGCGGATGATTTTATCGCGAAGCCATACAACCCGTCCATTTTGCTTCTGCATATCGAGGCGGTATTCAAGCGGCTTGGAAAGATGGATGCGGACAAGGGACTTACCTATAAGAATATGACGCTCGATACGGCACGTGGAGTTCTGACTGTTGAGGATAACAGCGTGGAGCTTACGAAAAATGAAGCGGGTATTTTATCCTATCTGTTGAAGCATCAGAATACAATTGTCACGCGCGATGAGCTGATCAGCTATCTGTGGGATTCGGAGGCATTTGTCGATGATAACACGCTGACGGTCAACATGAACCGTGTCAGAAAGAAGCTTTCTGATCTCGGTGTGGAGGATGTAATCCGGACAAAACGAGGACAGGGGTATATTCTGGCATGACATTTCGAAGTTATTTAAAAGACAGAATCAGTTTTGTTGCAGCGACGGCATGTATCATGGTCGTGTTGAGGCTGTTAGGGTTTGCCTGTAAGGCGCGGATGGATTTCATCTGGGTGATGGAGGGCATCATTTTCGTGACGGCATTGTGCGTGTGTCTGGCGGACTATCGCAAGCGCAGGCATTTCTACCGGGAACTGCTGGCGATCTTAGAGGGATTGGATCAGAAGTATCTGATTACGGAGATGACGGTGCAACCGGATTTCGAGGAAGGAAAGATCTGGATGGATGTCCTGTATGACACCGGAAAATCCATGCGGGACAAGCTGAATGAGACAGAAGATTCGCTGCGGGATTTCAAGGAATATTTAGAGCTTTGGATTCACGAGATCAAGATCCCAATTGCTGCCTTAAACCTGATGAATTACAACGGCAGTCAGGATCTGAAGAAGCAGAAAGCACAGCTCGCACGTATCAACGGTTTTGTTGAACAGATCTTATTTTATGCGCGCGCTGATGCGGCGGAGAAGGATTATCTGCTTACTGCATGTGATCTGGATGCCACGATCAACCAGGTGCTGCTGCAGCAGAAGGATCTGCTGATTGGAAATAAAATACGAATTGAGAAAAACGATACAGCGCATTCGGTAGTCACGGATTCCAAGTGGCTGACATTTATGCTAGGTCAGATCGTGAACAACAGTATCAAATACCGGGATGCCGGAAAACAGCCGTGTATATCTTTCACGGTAGAAGAACTGGCAGATAAGATGGTTCTGCGCATCCGTGATAATGGAATCGGAATTCCGGAACAGGATGTCGACCGGGTGTTTGATAAGACCTTTACCGGGGAGAACGGACGGCGCGGAAATGCTTCTACCGGAATGGGTTTGTATATATGTAAACAGCTTTGCAATAAGCTTGGACATTCGATTGCGATTACGTCCGTGCATGGGAAATATACTGAGGTAGAGATTGTCTTTGGCAAAGAGACATTCCTGACGAGAGAGTAGTTTATAACCTTACAAAAATGTAAGAGAGTTGTCATAAACTACGATGGATAGAACGCATGGGAGAATGTATGATACAGGCAGGACAGTTGCCTGGGACACAAATATGGAAGAAAGGCACAGTCGGATACTGTGGCGAGGATTTGGAACATGGCTTATCATGAATCCATGTATTTTTTAGTATTTTTGCCGGTGGTTCTCATCGGTTATCAGCTTGCACCAAAGCAGGTTCGTTTTGGTGTGCTGCTCTTTTTTAGTTATTGTTTCTATTTTTTGTTCAGCCACAGATTGATTATATTTCTGGCTGGAGCAACCGGAATCACTTACATAGTTGGCAGGCAGGCTGCTACCGGTGAGAAAAAACGCAGAAAAACGATACTGACAATAGGGGTCTGGCTGCTTCTTGGTATGCTGCTTGTGATGAAATACAGCGGATTTTTTGCAGAGAATCTGAATTTGATTTTTGGAGCGGCGCAGTCGTCGTTGCGTCTTCCGGTGCGGCGGTTCCTGCTGCCGCTTGGTATTTCCTTTTACACACTTTCTGCGATTGGCTACATGGCGGATGTGTATTGGAAGAAGATTGAACCGGAGAAAAACATTGCAAAGCTTGCACTCTTTTTAAGCTTCTTTCCAATCATCATGGAAGGACCGATCTGTATGTACAGTGATACTGCAGAGACGCTTGCAAAGGGCGAGGATATTCGGAGTGAGAACCTTATCCGCGGCTATATGCGGATTGGCTGGGGACTGTTGAAGAAGGTTGTGATCGCTGACCGCCTGTACGTCGTTGTGCAGACGTTGTTCGATGGATATGCGTCCTACCACGGCGTGATGATCGTCGTTGCGGCAGTGTCCTATACGGTGCAGCTCTATATGGAATTTTCCGGCTGCATGGATATCGTGATCGGAAGTGCGGAATGTTTTGGCGTGACATTGCCGGAGAATTTCGCGCAGCCGTTCGTATCGAAGAATGCATCTGAGTTCTGGCGCAGATGGCATATCTCACTTGGCAGATGGTTCAAGACATATATTTTCTACCCGGTTTCCATGTCGAAGCTTACCAGAAAATGGAACCGGTTTGCGAAGAAACATACAAGCAAATACATAAAGCTGATGGTTGCGTCGGCAATCGCATTATTCCCGGTGTGGGTGTGCAACGGACTGTGGCATGGTGCGAACTGGAGCTACCTGTTCTACGGCATGTATTATTTCGTCGTAATTATGATTGAGCTGATGTTGGAACCAGCGGTGAAGAAGCTTTGCGCGGCATGGAAAATCGCAGAAGACGCGGCATGGTGGAAGGTCCTTCGGATCTTGAAAACATGGGTAATTATTTTCACCGGAGAACTGTTTTTCCGGGCGGATACACTTGGCATCGGTATGCACATGTTCCGGTCGCTGTTCCATGATTTTTCCATACAGAAGCTTTGGGATGGTACGTTGCTTACACTTGGACTTGGCAGAGTGGAGATCGGAATTATTTTAGTCTCTCTGTTGATTGTCGGCGTAGTAAATCATTTCCGTGAGCAGCAGATTGATGTGCGCGGTGTGATCTTACAGAAGCGATTGCCAGTGCGCTGGCTCGTGTATCTTGCGCTCATCTTTGTTGTACTTATATTCGGTGCGTATGGACCGGGATATCAGGAGGTGGATCTGATCTATGCAGGCTTCTGAGAACAAAAAAATAGAAAAGAAAAAATCTGTTAATACAGAAATTGCAAATACGAAAAATGTCAGACATAGAATCTGGCTCCGGGTAATTTCATTTGCAGTCGTTGTCATTTTACTTTTAATAGCAGCCGGAAAGCTGTGCGATCCAATCCGGCTAGGCTTGCAGGATTCGGTTTCCGAGCGGGAACGGTATCCGCTGCACCTGTTGTCCGAACCGGAGGATATGGTCGATGTGGCAATCCTTGGTGACAGCGAAAGTTATACACTGGTATCGACGTATCAGTTGTGGAAGGATGCGGGCATTGCATCGTACATCGGTGGGCAGTCCGGACAGTGGATCGGAGAAAGTTATTTTTCGCTGAAGAAGATTCTGAAGAGGCAGTCCCCGAAGGTTGTGATCTTAGAGACAAATGAGTTTTTCTCCAGAGGAAATGCGAGTGTGATAAGGGATGTGGCAAAGTCAGCGCAGGAGCTTGCACGGCAGATGTTCCCAATTCTCAAATATCACCGCTTCTGGAAGATGGAACCGGCCGATCCGAAACTACAGACGACGATCTTCAATGGCTTTGAATTGCGGGCAACTGTGGCACCGTATACTGGTGGCGCCTACATGCATGCGACGGATGAGAAAACACCGGTGACCTTCATCACGCGATATTATCTGGAGAAGATCAAGGACTTGTGTGATGCACATGGGGCAAAGCTTTTGCTTGTGACAGCCCCTTCTCCTGTCAATCACACGATGCAGCGGCATAATGAGGTGCAGGCACTTGCGGAGCGTCTGGATGTACCATATCTCGATCTGAATCTGAATACCGAAGAGCTTGGCATAGACTGGAATCTGGATACGCTCGATGGTGGCGATCATTTAAACTACAACGGCTGTCAGAAGGCTACGACATATCTGCAGCAGTATCTGCAGACGCATTATACGTTGCCGGATTGCCGGAAGGATGTGCGGTATGAGACGTGGAACAAGCGCGCGGCAGAGTTTGAAAAACTCCTTCCGCAAACTTAAAGAAATCTTAAACGATTGCTTGGTTTTATCTTAATATTTAGATCGCTATACTATGTAGCAGAACAAAGAAATGCGGCGGATGAACCTGTACGCATGGAGGACATTATGAAAAATGTATTAGAATATCTGGAACAAAGTGCAAAGATGTATCCGGACAAAATTGCAGTGAAGGATACGGCATGTTCCTATACATATGAACAATTGCAGAAAAAGGCAAAATGCATTGGTGCCTGTCTGGCAAAGCGGACAACACCGCGCCATCCGATCTGCGTATTTGCCGATAAGAGTGCGGATACACTGGCAGTTTTTTTCGGAATCGTCTATGCGGGATGCTTCTACACGCTGGTTGATCCTTCGTTTCCGGAGGCACGTATCCAGTCGATGCTCTCGGTGTTACAGCCGGATATGATCGTGGATGGAAGCAATGCGTCGGAGAAGCTTACCGCGTGTGGCTACACAGAAAACGTGGTTCGGATGGAGACGCTGGCGCAGGGGATGGATAGTGAATGTGCAGCTTCCGATGAAATTCAGTTACAACAGATCCGGGAATCTATGATTGACACCGATCCACTCTACTGTAATTTTACTTCCGGCTCGACCGGAACCCCGAAGGGGGTGCTTGTGGCACATCGGTCGGTAATCGAATTTATCGATCAGTTTGCGGAGATTTTCGGTATCACGGAAACCGATGTGATTGGCAATCAGGCACCGTTTGACTTCGATGTATCGGTCAAGGATATTTACAGTGCGATGAAGGTTGGGGCAACCTTAGTTGTGATTCCGAAAGCGTATTTCATGTTCCCGAATTCGGTTGTGGACATGCTCGATGAGAACCATGTCACGACTCTGATCTGGGCGGTATCGGCACTCTGTCTGTTGAACCGTCTGCACGGACTGAAACACAAGGTTCCAGCAGATATCAACAAGATCTTATTTAGCGGCGAGGCAATGCCAATCCGGCAGCTTCATGCATGGCAGAGCTATTATCCGGATGCGATGTTTGTGAATCTCTATGGACCGACGGAGATCACCTGCAACTGTACCTATCATATTTTAGACCGGGCATACAGTGAGGAGGAAAAGCTTCCAATCGGAATTCCATTTCCAAATGAACGTGTATTCCTGCTCGATGAGGAAAATCATCTGATCGAACCGGAAAGCACGGGCAAGATTGGAGAGCTTTGCGTGGCAGGTACGACACTCGCCCTTGGATATTACAGAAATGCGGCGGCAACAGCGAAGGCATTTGTGGCAAATCCGCTTAACACCGATTACCCGGAGACAATCTATCGGACGGGAGATCTGGCAAGCTACGGCGAAGATGGACTGCTTTATTTCGCAGGACGGAAAGATTTTCAGATTAAACATATGGGACACCGGATTGAGTTAGAGGAGATTGAACATGCACTGGCGGCAATCCCGGAGATTGAGGGTGCCGCGTGCTTTTACGACCGCGAGAAGAACAAGGTCGTCGCCTGCTATATTGGAATTGAAGATAAGAAATATCTGATTACTGCGATGAAGAAGAAGGTGCCGGATTACATGGTGCCAAATGTATTTTGTAAGGTGGACATGCTGCCGCTCAATAAAAATGGCAAGACAGACAAGAAGCTGCTGGAAGCGCAGTACAAGGAAGGAGCGTTTGCATGAATACAGAAGAGTTAAGAACGGTTGCGGCGACGTATGGAACGCCGACCTATATCTTCGATGTGCGGGAAGTGGAAGCACGAATCCAGTTGCTTCGAAACCTGCTGCCAAAGGACACCGGACTTTGCTTTGCGGTAAAAGCAAATCCATTTCTGATCCCGTATGTAGCAGACATGGTTGACCGGCTGGAGGTCTGCTCGCCGGGCGAATATGAGATCTGCATACAGGAACAGATTGCACCGGAGAAGATCGTGGTATCCGGGGTTAACAAGACCTACGAATCCATGAAACGCATCTTGTCTTACAGCAAGGGTGCCGGAATTTACACGATTGAATCGGAGGAGCATGCGAAAATCCTGCGGACACTCGCAGAGAAAAATCAGACGCCGCTCTCGGTACTCATCCGGCTTTCGAGTGGCAATCAGTTTGGCGTTGATGCGGAGACGTTCTTCCGGCTGGCAAAGGAGATACAGGAAAGCCCGTATCTGACACTGGCGGGCGTCCATTATTATGCAGGGACACAGAAGCGGCAGAGCAAGCTGGAAAAGGAAATCGATGCCTTAACCGCATTTGCAAAGACGTTTGAAGAAGAGACTGGAACTGTGCTGAAAGAACTTGAATATGGAGCTGGCATGAAGGTTTCTTATTTCATAAATGACAGCGAGAAGGATCAGCGGGAAAGCGAGCCGGAACCGCAGATACAGGCACTTGCCGAAAAGCTTCGGACATGTGATGCATACGGCAAAAAGACGATCGAGCTTGGACGATTCCTCGTGTCGATGAGCGGCTATTATCTGACGCGCGTGATGGATGTCAAGCGGACGGCACAGCCGGGATTCCTGATCTTAGATGGCGGAATCCACCAGATCAATTACTATGGCTGGATGATGGGTATGAAGCAGCCGGAGATCGAAGTCTTAACAGAAAAAAGTGGAGAGGAAGAGTTGTTTCACCTGTGTGGATCGCTCTGTACGGTCAATGATGTGCTGGCGCGGGATGTTGCCATGTGTGATCCGCAAAAAGGCGATGTGATCTGCTTCAAACGATGTGGCGCATATGCAGCGACCGAGGGCATGGCGATGTTTCTGAGCCGGGAGCTTCCACAGGTTCTGGTCTGCAAGACAGATGGGAAGATTGAGAAGCTGCGCGACCAGATGGAGACATATTTATTTCATGCTCGAAATGATAGATAGAAAAATTTTCTAGTAGTAGAAAAATAATTATTCATGTGTTTGTAATAACATAATACGAAACATATGTGGAATCATTGGTAACAATACATGAGAATTCATGGATGTATATAAAGATTAGGAGGATATGTAACATGGAAGAATTATTGGAGATTTTAGAAGGTATTGCACCGGGCGAGGATTTTGAGAATTGCACAACGTTAATTGACGATCATATCTTGGATTCTTTTGCAATCTTATCGCTTGTATCAGAAATCGAGGATACCTTTGACGTAGAGGTATCACCGGCAGAGCTGATTCCTGCAAACTTTAATTCAGCAAAGAGCCTGTGGGAGATGATCTGCAGACTCAAGGAAGATTAGTACAGGGTTGGAATAATTACATGATTTATGACAGAATTTACATCATGGAAGATACTATGGACGAACGAGAAAAGACGAAGGGATGAATGATATGGCGTACCATCTGCTTACATACAGTTTAATATTTCTACCGGTCGTGATCGCATTGTACCAGCTATGCCCGGCACGGTTCCGGTTCGTGGTACTGCTTGCAGCCGATTATACATTTTTCTGTATGATAAGCGGTAAGCTTCTGGTCTGGCTGCTTCTGGCAACGCTTGTGACCTATGGAACCGGCAGATGGCTGGCGGCAATTCCAGTCAGACACAGTGATCTTCATGGAAAAGCACTTACGCGGAAGAAGCGTGGTGTGCTGGCGCTTGGAATTGTTCTGATCTTAGGGGCACTTGTGACACTGAAATACCTCCGCGTATTTGGTGTGACACTTGCAGCACCAATCGGTATTTCCTATTACAGTTTGCAGGCGATTTCTTACATGACGGATGTCTATCGTGGCACGCAGGAATCCTGTAAGAATCCGGTTAAGGTGGCACTTTATTTGAGCTTCTTCCCACAGATCATGGAAGGTGTTCAGCAGCTACAACAATTTCGATGGTGCGGCAATCTTAGCCGGGGTGCTTGCATACACGTTGCAGCTTTATATGGAGTTTTCCGGATGCATGGATATCATCATGGGAAGCGGCGAAATCTTCAGTGTGCCGTTGCCTGAGAATTTCCGGCAGCCGTTTTTCGCGAAGAATGCGGGTGATTTCTGGCGGAGATGGCATATCACACTTGGTGCATGGTTAAAGGACTATGTATTTTATCCGATCTCACTTGCCAAGCCGGTGAAGAATCTGGCGAAGAAAATCAAGAAGAAAGCCGGATTTTCAATCAGCAAATTCGTGGCACCGACGATCGCATTATTCTTTGTCTGGCTGTCAAATGGTATCTGGCATGGACCGCATATAAATTATATCTTTTATGGTATGTATTATTTTGTGCTGATCGTGATTGAGAACTTGACCGAGGAACCATGCAGGAAGCTGGTAGAGCGTTTCAAGCTCGATACGGAATGCATTGGATTTCGGATCTTCCAGTTCTTGAAGCTTTTTGTAATCGTGAATATTGGAGAGATGTTTTTCCGTGCCGACACGGTTGCAAATGGGTTCCGGATGCTGCGAGGAATCGTGACGGACTTCCATATCACTGCACTTGCAGAGACCAATTTTGGCGTGGATGTACCGGATCTCATTCTGGCGGTTGTCAGTATCCTGCTTGTGTTTGTGGTTGATATCATTCATGAGAAGGGAATTTCGATTCGAAGAAAGGTAGCCGATTGTAAGCTGCCAGTCCGTTGGAGCTTCTGGTACGCAGTTGTGCTTCTGGTTGTTGTGTTTGGGGCATACGGAAGTGGATACACCATCGTGGATATGATCTACGCGGCGTACTGATAGAGGGATGAATATTTGAGTGGAAGATGATATTCGATAGCTTGCAATTGGAAATATTATGGATAGAGTAATTGTATGTGATTTACGAAAGAAGAATGTTTATGAAAAAACAAAGTGGAAATTGTAAAATAACCCTCAAGATGGCAGCGGGTAGCGTCGGATTTCTAGCTGGACTTTGCGTGGTACTGTTTCTGATGAAAGAATATTGTGAGAGTCATGGCGTGAAGCTTGTCTTAGTCAGTTCCCCTTCCCCAAAGAACTGGACTTACGCCAAGCACAACAGTGTATCCGACTGGGCGCAGGCAAACGCGGTTACTTATGAAGATCTAAATCTGAACAATACACTTGGTATCGACTGGGCGTCCGATACGAAGGATGGTGGCGACCATTTGAACTTTGACGGCGCGAAGAAAGTAAGCAATTACATTGGCGCGTGGTTGAGCGAGAACTACACACTGCCGGATAAGCGCAAGAATTCAGATTACAAACATTGGAACGAAGACAGTGTAGAGTATGCGGCAGCAAAAAACTAGCTTGCTGAAACATGTTATTTTGGAGGCAGGGATGCCTCCTTTTTCCTTGCTTGGAGTAAATATTTGAAATATGGAAAAATTCCCCAATGGAGCAGTAGCAAAAAGCAAGCTGATTGGGTAAAAAATTGAAATAGTAGAAATTCCCCCAATGATATAAGCGAAAGTAAGTGAAATAGTTGGGTGAAAAATCAGAATATGAAAAAATCCCCCAATTCCAGAAAATTATGCCCCCAAAACTGGGTAGAATTCCAGAAATCCAAGGAAATCCCCCAATCAATACTCTAAAAATGAAATTCATCCATAGGAATCTAGAGCAAAACCATATATAATACAACCACTATATTACAAAAACGTAAGAAACATGTAATCAAGACCGATGGATGGTGGCTGCAAAACCATATATACTGCGTACAGTTAAAAGCGGCAGAACCTCAGAATTCCTGTCCGCAGAATGTTAGCAAACGAAGGGAGACTATCTATGAATGAGATATTAAAACTTGACAATGTAGAAAAGTATTATGGCAACAAAGCCAACCTGACAAAGGCGGTGGATAAGATTTCTTTCTCCGTAGAGAAAGGTGAGTTTGTCGGAATCATGGGAGCGAGTGGCTCTGGTAAGACAACACTCTTAAACTGCATTTCCACGATCGACCGTGTGACAGCTGGACATATCTATGTCGGAGACAAGGACATCACGACGATCCGTGGCAATGAATTAAACAAGTTCCGTCGGGAAGAGCTGGGATTTATCTTCCAGGATTTCAACCTGTTGGATACACTGACTGCCTATGAGAATATCGCGCTGGCACTCTCCATCCAGAACGTCAAGCCGAAGGAAATCGACAGCCGGATCAAAGAAGTTGCCAAGCGGCTTGGCATCGAGGAAGTCCTGAACAAATACAGCTACCAGATGAGTGGTGGACAGAAGCAGCGTGTGGCAGCAGCCAGAGCGCTGATTACAAATCCGAAGCTGATTTTGGCCGATGAGCCGACCGGAGCCCTTGATTCCAAGTCTTCCCGCTATCTGTTGGAGAGCATGAAGGAGATGAATGAAGGTCTTGCTGCAACGATTCTGATGGTTACACACGATGCATTTACAGCAAGCTATGCGTCCCGCGTTATCTTCATCAAGGATGGTAAGATCTTTAATGAGATCCGCAGAGGCGAGGATACCCGGAAACAATTCTTCAACCGTATTATTGAGGTTGTGACAGTGTTAGGGGGTAGTTTGAATGATGCTCTTTAAATTATCAACCCGTAATATTCGGAAAAGTATGCAGAATTATCTGATCTATTTTGCAACGCTGATCTTAGGTGTTGCGATCTTCTATGTGTTTAATGCGCTGGGAAGTCAGACCGTTATGCTGAAGGTATCATCAAACACGGCAGAGGTCATCAAGCTTATGAATGAGGCAATGTCCGTCGTCAGTGTGTTCGTATCGATCGTGCTTGGCTTTCTCGTCGTGTACGCAAGTACCTTCCTGATGAAACGAAGGAAGAAGGAATTTGGTATCTACCTGACCCTCGGTATGGGAAAAACACAGGTGGCAAAGATACTGGTGATCGAGACGGTGCTGATCGGTGTGATTTCTCTGGTGATCGGATTGTTGTTTGGTATCGGTATCTCACAGGGCATGAGTGTTGTGACAGCAAATCTCTTCGAAGCGGATATGACAAACTTCCGGTTCATGGTCAGCACATCTGCGATTGTGAAAACTATTGTTTACTTTGCAATTATGTATGTGATCGTCATGGTGCTGGATGTGATCGTAGTGAGCCGTGCAAAGCTCATCAATCTGCTGCATGCAGGTTTGAAGTCACAGAAAAACCATGCGAAAAATCCGGTTGTCTGTGTGCTCGTATTTATCATTGCCGTCGTTTTGCTTGCAACCGCATACTATAAGGTGACAGCAGGCGTAAATGAAATCTCGGATATTCGGGGACTTGGAATTCAGATCGCCAAAGGTATCATCGGAACCTTCCTTGTATTCTGGTCTGTATCCGGCATGCTGCTCGCAATCGTGAAGCGGTGCAAACGGTTTTATTATAAGGGTGTCAATTCTTTCAGTGTGAAAGAACTTGGAAGCCGTATCAACACAACGGTTTTCTCCGGTGGAATTATCTGCCTGCTGCTCTTTTTCACGATCTGTATCCTGTCAAGCTCGGTGGCAATCCGAAATTCGATGAATCATGTGTTAGAGACCTGTACCCCGGTTGATGTGCAGTTTTTAAAGCTGTATTCCTATGATGCAGCCGAGGACTATGACATAACCGGGCACAATGTGGAAGAAAACTTAAAAGCCTGTGATATCGATACATCGAAGCTTACGGATGTGACGGAAATGCACCTGTATGCACCGGAAGATATCAACATCGGAGATTTCTTCGGAAAGAAATTTGCGGAGAGTGGTTCGGAGGATTATTTCAATGAAGCATCGATGAATACGATGCACATTGGAGAATACAACAATTTTGTAAAATCCTTTGGTGGAACGACAATCGACCTTGCAGAGGATGAATATGTGATACTCTGTAATTATGGAGAGATGGACAAACGATACAATGTGGGATTGGCGGAAGGACAAACAGTTACGATAAAAGGAAAGACCTATCATCCGAAATACAATGCCTGCGTGAATGGTATCGTCTACATCAGCAATTCGGAGAGTAATGAGGGTGTTCTGCTTGTGCCGGATTCGACAGATCTGTCCGACTGCAACTTCTGGTATGATATTTATTCTGCCAATTATAATACGACCGATCAGGCAGAAATAGATGCACTGAATGAATATTACAGTAATGAGCATTTCTACGAACTGCAGGATGCGAAGGCGGAAGCGTTTGTCGGCGAGGATGGTGCCTACTATTCCATGAGTGGGGAAACGAGCAAGCGGCTCCGTGACAACAGCGTGGGACTTACTGCGATGATCGTATTTATCGGAATCTACTTAGGTGTTGTATTCCTGATCTCCGGTGCGGCGATCCTCTCATTGAAGGAGCTTTCTGAGGCAGCTGACAGCAAGGAGAAATACAAGATCCTGCGCCGGATCGGTGTTGATGAGAAAAAGATTCGTCATTCTCTGCTGGCACAGTCAGGCGTATTCTTCGGAATGCCGCTGTTACTTGCAATTGTACATTCCATCTTCGGAATGCAGACAGCAATGTTCATTCTGACAGCATTTGGACGGGGCGGACTGCTTGGCTCGATCCTGCTTGCGGCAGCTGTAATACTGGTAATTTATGGTATTTATTTCATGATCACCTATATCTGCAGCCGTAAGATTATCAGCGAATAAATCTTGAGTTTCCGCAAAATGTAATAAAAAAATAGTTATGTCTTCCCAGAGCACCAATCTGTCATTTTTTCGGAATTTTAG
>CAVGQQ010000020.1:0-55026 GCA_963631525.1 bacterium | reverse complement strand
AGGCAGCTGCCCCCAAAGCGGCGGTCACCTGCCCCTACTGTGGCGCAACCACCACACCGGATGCCAGCGGCTGCTGCGAATACTGCGGCGGCGCAGTAAACGGCTGAACAGCAGGAAAAGCAGATAACAATTGAAAGGAGTTATCATGAAAAATTTAAAATCGTTCATTCTCGTATTTATCACAGCAACAGCTCTCACACTTAGCTTTACTGCGTGCGGAAGCAAGGAAAGCGGCACCGCTGACAGCAAAGCTGGAACAACCGAAAGCACTTCAGCTGCCGGCATAAGTGCCGAAGTCTATGATGTAGGCGATTTCACCGTGGATGTTCCGGGCAACTATTTCGTTGTGACTATCCCGGACTACTCCGCAGATGCGGATGAGGACGGCAAGCAGCCGGCCTGCACCGATTCCATCGGACTTATTAAGGATGGTGAAAATGAATTGGATTCATATAGCAATCCGACAATGTACATTTATTACTATGAAGGTACAACCGCTGAAGATGAGTCGGAAGGAGCCTCCTGGATTTACTCTGACATCAAAGAATTTGATTATTCGGTAAATGGCACCGACTGCATCGCAATGGAAGGAACAATAAGCTACGGCGAGTCAGATGATAATCCGTATGAGTACTATCTTATCTACATCCCAATTAATGAAAATGACTGTATAAACGTCATCCTTCCTAAATCAGTTGAGGGATTGTCCCTGGATCCTGAGGCTGATGATGTCAAAGCAATCATAGAGAGTGTGACCTTAAAATGAATTTATGCGTTCTTCAGGGACGATACCAATTCCAATCGGTCTTACGAAAAGACACGGGAGATACTGGGCGGCGACGGTATTCCAGGGAAAGAAACGGACATCGCATGGACCGATGGAAATCATACCTACAAGTGGAAATCTGCCGATGGAGACTTCCTCCCAGTCACATTCAAACAGGAAATGAGGTAAGCAGCGACCATTCCGCGGCGGATATGCGCATTCTGTACGACCCACAGAATCATATCCTTCAAGTAGGTGATACGATCTGCTGCAGGGATTGACAAGGCAGTCCTGCGTGAGCTCCCTTTCTGCAAAGTGTGCAGGAAGACCCAAACGGAAAAAGAATAGGAGGCATATCTGAAATGGGGTTATTTGGCTTTTCAAAAAAGGATGAAACGGAGCTTCATGCAAATCTGTCCCGAAAAGTCAGGGCAGGCAAGAGCGGATGGCTGATCGTGGACTATAACGGTCCGATTTCTGCCGGGGATATTATCGGGAAAGCTTGAGCCTTTTTAACGCTGTTCACCAACGGAGGGGAAACTTTGATGAAAGATCCGACAAAAAAAGATAGAATTAAGATATACGAGGTGGCAGGGCTGCTGTTGGCTGTCGCCCTGTTTGCAGCCGGTATTTACGGGGTTGTCTCCAGCAGAATAGCAAGCAGAGAGTACAAAAATTCTGATGATATTCGCGAGGTCACGGCTATCGTTGTATATGCCAAAGACACCAGCAACGATGACGCTGACTATTATAAGTACTGGGCAAAGCTCTCCTTTGTTGTTGACGGAAAGACCTATAAGGGGTCAAAAACCTTCTACCGTGATCTGTATGTGGGAGACGAGGTCACTGTCGAGGTATATCGGACATCCAACGGTCGGTATAAGCTTACTCCGGAGGGCAACCCCATATATTTTCTCTTTTATTGCATAGCGATCCCTATCGGAGGCCTTATAGCAGTGGCAATGTTTTCTGCCGTCTTTACCAAGGATACGGGAAAACAGGAGACAGGACGAAAAAATGCCGAAGCGATGAATAAGGAGGTGTTCTGATGAGCTTATCGGAGGCTTTTTGGATCGCAGCGGCGGTCGCCGTGCTCTGTGCGTGGTTTATCGGCGAAAAGCTGCTGGATTTCGATTTGTCCGGGCTTTTGCCGGAAAATCTGAAAAGAGCGAAGCTCAAAAGACTGCTTGCCGAGCGCAACACTCCGCTTCAAGGAGCAGGACTTCACGGTGATATGAAAGAGGAATTTGAGAAAATACTGCTCCCGCTTGGCAAAGCAGACAAAGATCTGCTGCCTGCGCGAATGGATATGACATTCAGACGCGAGCTCGAGCGTCAGCTTGATTGTCTCAAACGGCGGCAGGTCTGCCGGGATATTCGGCTGACAGATGTTGTTCCGCTTCCGAAAAATGACTTCAAAAGATGGAGTGATGACGGCAGAGAATGGCGCGAATCTGTTTTGCGCTGTAGCACCTTGGAACGCCTTGTATCCGAACGGGATAGTAAGCCCATATATAAGATCTACCGCAAAAACGCTTATGTACGGCTTCTTCAGTCAAGACATATCCGCAACTCGGACCGCACGGAAAAAAAGCAAACCTACTACACTGACCGGGCGAAGATCCTCTGCCCTTCCTGTGGCGCGGAGATGGAACTGAAAAGTCAGCAGACAGTTTGCCCGTATTGCGGGGGTCTGATCCAAAGCGATTTTTACGATTGGCAAACCGAGTCTTTTGAGATATACGAGAAGATTGGGACGAATCTGCAAAGAGCTCTGCAGTTGCTGACATCGTCGGTGATCCTGTTTGTCTGCGTATTTCTTTGCCTTTGTCTTATTAAGGATACGGAAGTATCCTTGGCGGCAGGTGTAGGCGCGGCGGTTCTTATATTGGCGGTGACATTCGCTCTTTCCGTCAGGAGAAGAGGAAAGCAGGAAGCGCTCGTCGGAGAGATTGTCCGATATTCCGAAAACTACCTTCGTTCCTGCATCCATGAGGCGCTGTATAACGAAGCGAATATTGCCAATCTGATGGATCACAGTGTCGGCACGGTCGTTTTGAAAAAAGTCGTCAATACGGAGGATACAACCGAAATAACGGCTCGGGTATATATAAGCGAAATCTATCTTCCCAATGGCAAAAAGCCGTATACGAAAAAATTCAAAAAAACACTCACTTTGCAAAGGGCACGGTATCCCGAAAGGAGAAAGGCGGACGGCAGCTTTTTTACAGAGAAGGCCTGCCCGTCCTGCGGAGCAAATTTTATCCCGGACGAGAAGTACTGCTGCTCATTTTGCGGATACGGTCTGAAAGTCAACAATGCGAAATGGATCGTAAAACCAACTTGAGTGTAAGAGGAATACGAGGTTCTTTTATGAAAAGCAAAAAACAAAAATCAAAACGAAAAAATAAAATCATTTTTATAATCCTTGAGATTGTTCTTGTACTTGTCGGCCTTTACGGTATTTTCGTAAGCTTGACGGGCGGAATGGAATATGTAAATTCACCAGATAAACGAATCGTAAATGCCGAGGTCATAAGTGTAAAGCATACATATGAACGAGACGATGCCGGCGACATTACGAGAGAAAAGTGGGCGGCGACTCTGCGATACACCGTTGATGGCAAAGAATATACAACAAAGGGAACATACTCAACTGAAACATACAGCGGCGAGATAGTGCGGATTGAGGTGTATAAAACCTCAAAAGGCGAATATAAAGCCTCTAGTCCGAGTACATTCGGCTTTGTTATTTCCGCGTCGGTCCTGCTTTATGGTGCAATTGGTTTGATCACAGAAAATAAGGACAGAAACAAGAACAACGCAAATGCTGCAAAAAGAACGAAAAACAAAATATAAAACAGGACGTGAAAACAGCCGAATAAAAAAGAGAGGAGTCTTTGCATGCAGACCTTGCAAGAATACAAATGTCCCTGCTGCTGCGGCGAAAAAGAAGGTCAGCCGGAAGAGAATCCGATTCTCGTCTGCGATACCACACAAACGGGAACGGGAAAATTTTGAAAGGAGCGTCTATGAGAATGACACCCAAACGAGTACTCGTGCTTTTGCTATCACTGGCGATTCTGCTGTCGCTTTGCGCCTGTGGGCAGAAGCCGGAGCAACCTCCTGTCAAGGAGAACGCAGGAACCACTTTGGGGTTACCTGCAAAAACAGATAAGCAGAAGGAACAAGAGCGCAGCCAAGAGTCAGAGTCGATTGAATGGACGCAGAGCGGCGAAGCGTCACTTGCGCTGCTGCGCGACAGGATCAACGCGCAGGACATGCTCTTCGGCATGGCGTATCTCGGCTATGTCGGCGGGTTGTTTGATAACTGCTTTGAACAGGAATTCCCTGCGTGGCTGCAGGACAGCAACCAAACCCTGCTGGACGAGTATCCCTTCATCGCGGAAATTGACGAGAACCACATCATTGGAGGTGCGGGACACTTGTATTGCCTCGTTCCGGTAGATAAAAATGCGACGATTTCCATTAATCGTGTACAGTGGAATGATGAAACAAAAACCTACGAGGGTACGGATGTCCTCTATAGGGCAGAGACCGGTGAGCCGGTTTTACTTTTTGCAAACCTTGACGGTGTCGCATATGAGTCCGACACGCAGATATTTATTACCAGCAACAGCGGAAACACTTGCGAGTGGTATCCGGCGCTTGACGCGGAGAGCAATCTCGTGCCGTGCATCACAGAGGACGGGGAGTGCTATTCTTGGGACTTCACGGATTATCAGCACAGTGCCGCGGCAGGTTTGGAAGCATGGCTTTATGACGGTTGGCTTGGGCCGACGGCGCTCGGATTGGCTGGAAGCGAGGAGTGGGGCACGACATGGTCTGCATCCGGTACAGCATGGGATACGGATCGCTATGCGCACTTTATGCTGACGTTCTATCCAGGCGACGAGACAGGCGGCGTAGTCAATCTGGACTGGCGGTATGACGGCGAGGAAGAATTTGAAGAACAGTGGAGCGGCTTCTGGACGATTGAAACCGAACTGGATATGCCGAGCCAGGTGACAATCAGCCTTTCCCGCGTGGGCGGCGAGAGCTATGATACGGCGGACGGTCCAATGTACATCAGTGAGACCTATCCCATTATGATCGACCGGTCCGGTGAAAACCTGTTGATTGCGGAAGGAGAAAATGGAGTCTGCCTACCGTTCATGCAGGACAGTACCTTCTCAACCGTTTTGACGCTGTCTATGAGATAGGGAGCAGGAAAAGAGCAAAACCGTCCTAAGTTCCCGGTGAGAGCGTGTCTGCTGGTATGAAAAAGGAGTGGTCCCGAAAGGTCACTCCTCATAGATATATGAGTTATTTTGTCAGAACAATTCTACCCGGCCGAGCAGCAGGTCGATCAGGTTGCAGTGGAAGATTCCGTTGTCGTCATAAAAGTTGTGCGGCACATCCATGCGGAAAGCGGACTGAATATAGATTTTCTTATCCGCATCGTTTACCACAAAGTCAATCTCTTTCTGAACCTTGCTGTCGCCTGTGCGGTCGCAAACCACACCGACATCAACGGAGTACCCGTGCCGCAGAAGTTCGTTGTAGATGATGTTTTCCATAATATGACCGGGATCGTACTGGCGGTAATTCAGCCGTGCGTTCCGAAGCTATGCATTTTCTAACTTCACAATCGCAGCATTGATTCTTGCAAGTGTCTCGTCCTTGCCGAGGATACTCATAAGCTCGGTTGCACCGCCTGGTGTTGCCTGCTTGCCGGATACAGCGGTACGAAGCGGCCACATTACAAATCCGGTCTTGTACTCGTGCTCTTTACCAAAAGCAGAGAGCGTTGCAAATAAGCTGTCATTGTCGAAGGCTTCCTGTGCCTCAAGGACTGGAAGAACTTCTTTTAATAACTGCAATGAATTCTCTGCGTTTGTCTTCATCTTCTTGTGTGTATACATTGCGATATCGTATTCCGGTATGGCTGCTAAGAAATCAATCTGATCCTTGATGTCCGGGAATACTTCGATTCTTGTCTTTACCATAGCAGCGATCTTCTTCGCATCCATCTTGTCGCCAACGACTTCTTGGATGTAAGGAAGTGCCATCTCGTAGAATTTCTCGTCGTCCATTGCCTTGATGTACTCGCCGTTCATCCATTTGAGCTTTGTCATATCCAGAACTGCCGGGGACTTGGAGATATTGTGATAGTCAAATGCTTCTACCAGCTCCTGCAAAGAGAAAATCTCACGGTTATCCTCCGGGCTCCATCCGAGTAATGCAACGAAGTTGATGATTGCTTCGGTCAGGAATCCCTGCTCCAACAGATCCTCGAAGGATGAGTGACCACTACGCTTGGAGAGCTTCTGGTGATCTTCGTTCGTGATCAGTGGACAGTGGATATAGGTTGGAACCTCCCATCCAAATGCCTCGTAGAGACGGTTGTACTTTGGAGAGGAAGATAAGTATTCATTTCCGCGGACAACATGTGTGATGTTCATCAGATGGTCGTCCACAACATTTGCGAAGTTATAGGTTGGGAAACCGTCGGACTTGATCAGGATCATATCGTCAAGCTCGATGTTCGGAACCGTGATGTCACCGTACAGCTCGTCAGAGAATGTCGTTGTGCCCTCTTCCGGGTTGTTCTGACGGATAACATATGGCTTGCCTGCAGCAAGATTTGCCTCAACCTCTTCCTTGGAAAGGTGTAAGCAGTGCTTGTCGTAACGGGAGATGGTCTTTCCCTCGAATTCTGTGACAAGTGTCTTCAGACGGCACTCATCGCAGAAGCAGTAGTATGCTTCGCCCTTGTCGATCAGTTTCTTCGCGTATTCCAGGTAGATGCCCTGCTTCTGGCGCTCACTCTGGATATATGGACCAACGCCACCGTCCTTGTCCGGACCTTCGTCGTGCTCAAGACCTGTTTCCTTCAGGGTACGATAGATGATGTCGACAGCGCCTTCTACCTCACGCTCCTGATCCGTATCCTCGATACGCAAAATAAAATCGCCACCCGCATGTTTTGCAATCAGGTATGCGTATAATGCAGTTCTCAAATTTCCTACATGCATCCGGCCAGTCGGGCTCGGTGCAAATCTTGTTCTAATCTTTGCCATTGTAATATGATAGCCTCCTGTATAACAGATAAATTCTTAGGAAATTATAACAAAGGAAAAATCATTTTACAACATATTGTTGATTATTGAATTTATTTTTAGTATACTACAAAAGGATTGTTCTCATTTTTTGGGAGTGGTTATTTTATAAGAAAGCTGGGAAATGATATGGATCGATCAATGATTTCAATGATATATTTTGTCGCATTGTTAGCATTATTTCTGATTATGATTATTGCGACGATTGCTGTGATCGCAAGCAGATCAAGACGACGCGATGAGGACGATGATGAGTTTGAGGATGGCACAGAGTATGAAGATACTGAACAGCCGGATGAAGGACAAACAGTATTTGATGATGCGGACGCCATGTTATCGGATGATTTTTATATAGATAATCTGGATATGCCGGGCGAGGATTCCGCATTTGTACAGAATGACACGGGATATGATGATGAGTACGAGGATGAATATGCAGAGGATGGCGCTTATGATGACGTCGATACAGCCGATGCAGATGATTCCTATGAAGAGTATGAGAATGTAGAAGTTGACGAGTATGATGCAGAGCTTGACAGTGCATTTGATGTACCGGGATCTATGAAGATCGATCCAACGCAGGCAAATGCACCGACACAGGAGATTGATACAAAGGCAGTCAAGGAAGAACACCGGAATCCAAAGCCAGAGGATGCGGAGCAGGCAGATGCAGGCATTCCGGAGATTGCTACAGAGACGGAGATATCAGAGGAAGCACCTGAAGATATAGAAGAGCCGGTTGTACCTTCGGTAGAACAGCCAGAAGAGCCAGAAAAAACGGAAGAACCGAAGCCTGAAGCCGATACAGCAGCAGAGGAAGAGATTCCAGCAGAGACACCAAAGAAACAGAAGAAAAAGCATGTAAGAAAGCAGAAGAAACAGCCAGAAACGATTGCAGAACCGAAGACGGAGGCTGTAAATGATGACTTTACAGATTCTGCATTTGGACCGGATATTCCAGAGATCAATATCAGCAATGAAGCGCTCGTTGCATCCGTGCGGGAAGCAGAGGCGATGGGCGCTGCCATTATGGGTGATCTGAAGGCGGCGAAGGTGCCGGTAGAGACGATGTTTGGTATCAATGAAGAACTTTCCTCCTACGGTTCTAAGAAAAATAAACGGGCAAAATCCAACGTTGCAAGCGACGAGGATTTCTATTGGTATAACAAAGAGGATGCGGCAGACCGTCCGGCGCGCCGTCCGATCGAAGCATATTATCATCATTTTAATATTGCAGATGACTGTATTGAGGATCTGCTGGTGGAGATGTATGACTGTGCATTGGTTCGTACCGAAGAGATCCGTTATATTGCATATGGCATTGAGCCACGGACACTTACGATGAAGGAGATTATGTCAGGTACAGTTTCTTTGAACGATCATAAGAAGAAGGAGCCGACCGAGCAGGATCTGGTGCGTATCTACGAGAAATGGTGTGGCTATGTGGAGCATTTGCTGGATAAGGTAGAAATTCATGCAGATGAGTATACGATTCAGGAAATCCGCAAACAATTATGTGCGTACGGACGAAACGACGTCGATACATTATTGGAAGGAAAATAAACAAATATGGACATTATAAGACCGAGTATTGAGACAAAAGAGCTATTAAATCAGTATTTACAATATAATCATTACAGAGAATGTGAATTTTCTGTGGCAAACAGCTTGTTCTGGTGTGATTTTTATCATACAAAATTCACAATTTTAGAGGATATGCTTGTATTTTGCAGATTGGAGAATGATATTCCAACCTCGTTTACATTTCCAGTCGGGAAACATAATCCGAAGGATGCATTTGACAGAGTGGTAGATTACTTTGAAGAAAGTAATCTGCCATTTGCTATGTATATGGTAGAACCGGAAATGTACGAGAAGATCGAGACATGGTATCCGGGCAGATACCGTATTGCATATGACCGGGATTCGGCAGATTACCTTTACAAATATGAGACATTGGCGAATCTGACCGGAAAGAAGTTGCATGCAAAGCGGAACCATATCAATCGGTTTCTGGAGAATTATCCGGATTACCGGTATGAACGGATCAATGGAAAAAACTGGAAGGAGTGTCTGGAATTAGAAGAAGCGTGGGTACGGGAAAACAATCCGGAAAATGACGAGGACAAGAACACTGAGAAGGAAATCATCGCCTACGCACTTGAACATCGGAAGGTGCTTGGGTTGATTGGCGGTTTGATCCGTGCAGATAGCAGGGTAGTTGCGTTTACGCTTGGAGAACGGTTGACAGAGGATACCTTTGATGTACATTTTGAAAAGGCATACGCAGATATACAAGGTGCGTATGCCATGATTAATCGGGAATTTGTCAGACAGGAGCTGTCTGAGTATACCTATATAAACAGAGAAGAGGATTTGGGCATCCCGGGACTCCGACAGGCAAAGCTGTCCTATCAGCCGGACAGCCTTGTGAAGAAGGGCATTGTTACTCGTGTTCGGTAGCTTCTGCCGGTCCGGGCTTTTCCATAAAGAGCGTTAATACGATGCATGCGGCGAGCAGTATGACACCAACGATGATGGAGGCAACGGATGTGCCATTCATGCTATATTCCTGATTTACTTTATAGAAGATGGAAATCGGAGAAGATGCAACCAAAGCAAGGATTGCGCTGAAGGTCGCACTTGTGTAATGGTGCAATAAGTAGTTGATAAGCTTGGAGATAAAGAAAATACCAAGCACACAGCCGATTGCAAAAGGCACCAGAATATAAAGCTGCTGTATCATTCCTGCAATATCAAATACACGCAGGGCGTCAATAAAGGTTTTAATGGAGTTAATCACACCAAAATAATATCCGAGTATCATTAAAACCAGAGAACCGCTGACACCGGGGATGACCATCGTAGCTGCAGCGATGATACCCATAAAAAAAAGCTTAACCATGATACCTGCACTTACGATAAGCGTAATACCACCTTCCCCGTTTCCGTTAAACAGCATCATTGTCATTGCAATGGCCAGGAAAATTAAAAATACAAGTATGTTTACGAACAGAGAATGTTTTGCTTCGTTTTTCCAGCCATCCTGAAGTGAATGTATGATTGCCGGAATGCCGCCGACGATTAGTCCGGTGAATGCCATGGATGTGGCGAAAGGATAGTGCGCCAGAAGCCATGGGATGACATATGTAAAGCTGATAACTCCGATTGCCATGCCAAGCAGGATAGGCAATAACGTCATAAAACTTTTTTTAAAGCTTTTCAACAGATTGGAAACGGCTTCAAGCAGCTTGTCATAGATGCCGAACGAAACAGCCATGGTGCCTCCGCTGACACCGGGGATAACATTTGCGATACCGACAAAAACACCTTTAATTAGATCAACTAAGAATTTCATGGTTTTAACTCCTTCACTACTATATTGAATGTATAATACAAACTCTTGAAATTATACTATGAAAGCTACAAAAATACAATTCGAAAAACATAAATAGAAAATAAACAAACAATAAATTGTGAAAACCTTATGAAAACATAACAAATCTTATGAGAATAGGTTGCAATTCATGTTTTAACATGCTATCATATGTAGTATTAAAAACCACGTGTAATAGTTCTGAAAGAAAGGCGAAAACTATGAAATATAAAATTGTTGGAGATAGCTGTTGTGATTTTACAGCCGAGGATCTGAAAAAAGAATATATCAGCCGGGTACCATTGATTCTTACGGTTGGGGATACGGATGTGATCGATGATGATACATTTGATCAGGAGAAATATCTGGATCTGGTAGACCGTTGTCCGAATTGTCCGCGTTCCTCCTGTCCGTCTCCGGAGAGTTATATGCAGCATTTTGACGGCGCAGAGAATGTATTTGTTGTGACGCTTTCTTCCAGATTGAGCGGCTCCTACAACAGTGCAGTGCTTGCAAAGCAGATCTATCAGGAGAATCATCCAGATGTAAAGATCCATGTGTTTGATTCGAAGTCGGCAGCAGCAGCACAGCATCTGATCTGCGAGCGTCTGGAACGCTATATAGAGCAGGAGCTTGACTTCAAGACGATCGTGGAAAAGATAGAGGAATATGTCGGCGAGATCCGTACACTTTTCGTACTGGACAGCCTTGACACGATGCGGAAGAACGGAAGAATTACGAAGGTAAAGGCACTGGCAGCCAATATGTTAAATATCAAGCCGGTACTGCATGGGGTAGACGGAGAGATCCAGCAGCTCGATCAGGCACGCGGCATGAACAAAGCGTTAAATAAGCTGTTGTCGCATATCGAGAAGGAAGGCTATGATAATACAAAACCAGTTCGTATCACACAGTGTGGCAGTATGGAACGCAGCAAGAATGTGCGGAGGATTCTGATGGAACAGTTTGGATTTACCGATGTGAAGATCCTGGATGCAAGTGGAATCAGCTCCACGTATGAGAGTCGTGGCGGCGTGATCGTTTGTTTTTAATTTACATTTCAAAAGATTGCAAAAGATTGGAAAAGACAAGATGCGGAAAACATCTTGTCTTTTTTTGCGTGGAATGATACTATTTATAAATACGCTTTTTACAGATGAATTGAGATACGAAAATGGGAGTAATAAGCTATGAAGAAAAAATTAAATCGAAGAAATAAACTGGCAGGCTGGCTGATTGGTGCCGTCTGTATGATGATGCTTGGCGGCTGTGGAAAGAAACAGGATGGAACAACCGAGGCAGTTACAACGGCAGAACCTGCAGTTGTTGCGACGAATGCGGATGCGGCGCAGGAACCGGAGCTGCCGATGGATGCCGATGGTTACTATATTACAAATGATTATGTGAAAACATTGGGCGAGACGATCAATGTTCGCGTGGCAGCATCCACGGCTGCAGATATTTACAAGCTGCTTCCGGGCGGCGAAGTATTGAACCGTGTCGGTTACAATGAAGAGTGGACAAAGGTTATTGTGGATGGCAGCACATTTTACGTGTATTCCGAATATGTGATCCAGACAGAACCGCCGGCCGGAACCCTGCCAGATACAACCGAGGAAGAGACGCCGACGGATACGGCGACAAAGAGCGATGCCGAGAAGGTAAAGAAGATTGTCATGCTCGATCCAGCCAATCAGGCGGTTGTGAATGCCGAACAGGTTGAGATTGGACCGAATACCGATGTGACCAAGCAGGGTGCTTCTACCGGAAATGTTGGAACGACACTTGGAACGAAAGAGAGTGAATTGAACTTAACCTATGCGAACCTGTTGAAAACCGAGCTGGAAAGCAGAGGCTATCAGGTGCTGATGACAAGAGATACGGATAAGATCAATCTGTCGAACAAGGACCGTGCATTGCTTGCGAATGATTCAGAGTCAACCGTGTATGTGCGTATCCAGATGAATTTCAGTGAGAACAGTTCCCTGACTGGTGTGATGGGTGTGTGTATGACACCGGATAGTGAATTTAATAGTGACTTGTACAATGACAGTTACCGCCTGACAACGCGGTTGCTTCAGGGCGTCCTGGATAATACGGCATGTACGAATCAGGGAATCTACGAGACAGACCAGATGACAGCCATCAACTGGAGTGAAAAGCCGGTTGCTCTGATCAAGCTTGGATATCTGAGCAATGCCGAGGAAGAATCCAAACTGATTGACAAAAATTATCAGAAAGAGATCATTCAGGGACTTGCAGATGGCTTAGATGCGTATTATGGATATTAAATTGGAGGATAGATTGTATGCGAGACTATATCGTTATAAGTGATTCAACAGCAGATCTGCCGATCACGGTTGTAAAAGAGTTAGAGGTTCCGATCGTGCCATTTTCCTATTCGATCGAGGAGCAGGTGTACGAGTATTATCTGGATGAGCGCGACGGTGATATTGGCAGCTTTTATGAACGCCTGCGCAAGGGCGCGATGCCTGTGACATCGCAGATCAATCCGGTGATGTATCAGGATTTTTTTGAGACATATGTGAAAGAAGGAAGAGATATCTTATATATCAGTTTTTCTTCTGGCTTAAGTGGTTCGTATCAGTCTTCTGTGCTTGGCGCAGATATGGTGCTGGACAAATACCCGGAGGCAAAGATCGAATGTGTGGATTCTCGTTCTGCCGCTGTTGGACAGGGTGCGTTCCTGTATGATATCGTAAGGAAGAAACGTGAAGGGCTGGATCTGGATGCGCTTGCAGAGTGGGTGAAGCAGACACGCGGACATGTGCATCACTGGTTTATGGTGGAAGATCTGTTCCATTTAAAACGTGGCGGGCGTGTATCAACCGTCGAAGCGATGGTCGGAAGTGCCCTTAAAATCAAACCGATTCTGAGTGTGGATGAAGAAGGCAAGCTGGTTATTCGTTCCAAAGCACGTGGAACGAACAAGGCGATGGAATACCTTATCGCAAAGACCGTGGAAGAGGGCGGCGATTTAAGCACACTCCGTGCTGTAATCGGACATGCGGACTGTATTGAGAAAGCAGAAAGATTAAAGCAGATGGCAGTGGATGCCGGTATGAAGCCGGAAAATCTGATGCTTGCGCCAATCGGACCGATCATTGGAACACACGTTGGTTCCGGTATGCTGGCAATTGCGTTCGTAACAAATATGTAACAAACTATTGACACCTTTGTAAGATAATGATAAGATACATTTGTAATAAAAATGTAACAATGTGCGATAAAAAGTTACAAATTGTTTTGCAAGGTGAAAGAAATGAACAGAAGAATGAAGTTAAAAATACGGAATATACGGTTATTTTTTACGAAAAACGTATTTAACAGTCGTTACATAGTCAGAAATATTCTCGCACTTACAATTATAGTAACACTTGTTGCCATGAGTGTCGGGGCAGGCATTGTGATTTGTAACAGAAATGTTAAGGCGGACGATGATGCAGGTGTTTTAGGAAGTGTGAAAGAGGTTGTGACATTAGATGATTCGATTGTCTCAATGAATGCAGCCGGAACAAATGTGCTTCGTGCGGATCTGGAATCTTCTATGATGACAGACAAAGAGGCGAAGGAAAAGGAAGTAGTGGCTTCAGCACGTTCAGAGTTTGCTGATAAATGTGTTGCAAATCAGGATGATGTGAATGTGCGTAAGGAAGCTTCCGTTGCTTCTGAGATTGTCGGACACATGAACATTGGAGCATGTGGTACTATGATTGCACAGGCAGATGGCTGGGTTCAGCTTACTTCCGGTGAAGTAGAAGGATACGTCAGAGCTGAGTATCTGACACTTGGCGAAGAGGCATACGCTTTGGCACAGAGGTACTATTCGATAACGGCGACAGTCAAGGAGGATGGAGTTAATCTTCGTGCAGAGGCTAATCAGCAGGCAGAGGCTGTGGGTGCAGTTTATGAAAATGTAACATATACAGTTATACCGGAGAAAACAGACGATGAATGGGTATGTATTCAGGTATCGGTTGGTACAGAGGGATATGTAAGTGCTGAATATATGAAGGTTATGGAAGGATATCGTGTTGCCGAGCCGGTAGAAGCTGCAGCTGTGAATGATACGACGTCGGACGACGCGTCTGCAATCGAGGCGAAAAGGAGTTCAGGTAGTATAGAGGGGGAGAAGCAATTAGCACATGAGACGGCGGAGAAGCTCTCTACTACACAGCAGGCTACGACTGAGGCAACAACACAGACGAGTACTGGTTCGGATATCGGTTCTTCATCCAGAACACCGGTATCCCTGAGCGATGCAGATATCAATCTGATGGCGGCTGTAATGACACTGGAATGTGGAAATGAGTCCTACGAAGGACAGCTTGCGGTAGCAAATGTAATTTTGAACCGTCTGCAGTCTGGCGCATGGGGTAGTACTATCAGTGATGTCGTATATGCAGCGAACCAGTTCAGTGTTGTATCGGATTCCAGATTACAGGGACTGATTCAAAACGGCGCGCAGGCAAGTTGTATTCAGGCAGCCAGAGATGCATGTGCAGGCAATAACAACATCGGAAATCTGATGTCATTCCGCCCTGCAAGATATGTGGATACAAGTACACTTGGAACTTATAAGCAGATTGGTAATCACGTGTTCTTCAAATAGACAGAGAGATAAGAAAAGCAACGTGTTAGCGGAAAGCTAAGATGTTGCTTTTTTTCTTGCTTTCTTGTATGGAATTGGGTACAATGTAGAAGTATTATGACAAAAAATAAAAGTAATCAAAGAGGGGAAATAATGAAGGTAGCATTGATTGCTTCGGATAATAATGCAAGTTCTGGAGCTTTCTTGAGCATGACAAATCTTGCAATACAACTAAATCAATTACAGGTAAAAACGATTGTGATTATTCCCAAGGAAGGACCTTATGTAGGACCTGGTGATGGAGTGAAGTTATTAAGGAAGCACAAGATAAAATATTATGTGGTTCCATCCATATCAGGGGTTGTGCCATGTGATTTCCCAAGAAATATACTGGCAACGTTGGGGCAGATAAAATATATTTTGAGAAATAAGATCTATGCGCGTGGATTGGCGGGAATCTTGAAGAAGAAACATGTGGATTTGGTGCATATTAACACGGTGTATAGTTATTTTGGCGCATATGCTGCTCGCAAAGTGAATATTCCATATGTATGGCATATCCGGGAATTTTTGCAGGAAGATCAGGGGAATGAGTTCTATTTTCCGAAATACATGTATAAGTTGATGAACCGGGCAGATCTTGTCATTGCCATTTCCCATAGTATTTATAAGAAATATAGTAAATCACTTCATAAAAATGTGATGAAAGTTATATACAATGGAATTGATATAGACCAATTTTATAAGCCAGAGAGACAGATATTTGAGGACTCAACATTGAAGCTCTGCTATGTTGGCGGACTTTCAGAATTAAAGGGAACGGATGATTTGATTGAGGCTTGTTGCTTGCTGAATCAGGAAGGGTATCAGGATGCATACCGGTTGATGATTGCAGGAAGAGGCGGTGAAGAGTATGAGAAAGCGTTGCGTGAGAAATTAAAGGCGGATCATATAGAAAATGTAGAATTACTGGGATTTCGGAGTGATGTGCCAAATGTGATGGCACAGGCAGATGTATCCGTTGTAACTTCGCGATGTGAGGCGTTTGGACGTGTGACTGTAGAGGCGATGTTAACTGGAAATCTGGTGCTGGGTGCGAATTCAGCGGGTACAAAAGAGCTTTTGAAAGATGGAAAATTCGGCGTGCTGTATCAATGTGGCAATCCAGAAAGTATTAAGCAGCAGATGTTATATATTTTAAATCATAAAGAAGAATTGCGGGAGACAGCAAAGACAGCCCGCGATTTCATGGCAGAGCATATGACAGCAAAGAAAAATGCCGAAAACATATATCGTGAATACCAGCGAATTTTAGGAGAGTAAAATGGCAGATAGTATTTTTGCGTTTGTGGTACTCCATTATAATGAACCAAAAGTGACAGAAAAATGTGTGAAAGCAATCCGGGAGAATACAAAGAAGCACAGTTCAGAGATTGTCATTGTTGATAATTGTTCTCCGGATGGTTCAGGGGTTTATTTGGAGAAAAAATATAAAGACCAACCGCATATTACGGTTTTGAAAGCGGAGAAGAATCTGGGGTTTGCCAGAGGAAATAACATTGGATACACCTATGCAAAGCAGACGCTGCATGCGGATTATATATGTGTGATGAACAATGATGTATTGTTGTTGCAGCCGGATTTTATAGAGCGGATTGTACAGGAGTATGAGACATCGAAGTGTGGAATTGTTGGACCACATATCACGTTGTTGAACGGTTATACCAATTATATGTATCTCAAAATACATACGCGGGAATATTTTGAACATGAATTACAAATGTCGAAACAGATGTACCGGTATTATACTTCCAAACTATATCCGGTTCGAAATATAATCAATCGAACACTGGATAAGCTGCTTCCTGCGTTGAAGTTGCAGAAGCAACCGATCAAGGAGACATTGGATGATAAGATACAGATGGTGATTGCAAGCAAGCAACGGCACAAAAATATCGTTTTACATGGTTGTTGTTTGATTCTGACACCGCTCTATATTGGAACGTTTGATACAGCATTTGACGACCGGACATTTATGTTCCGTGAGGAAGAGCTTTTATATTTGCGGTGCCGCAAGCATGAAATTGAAACGGTATATGAACCGTCGATTGATATTCTGCATTTGGAGGATATGTCTACCAATGCAACATTTAAGAAGGACTGTAAACGGGAGGCGTTTAAAAACAAATGCCAGATTGATTCGTTACAGATTTTGCTGGAGGAATTAAGATGAAATATGGAGTCGTAATTGTAACATATAACCGGTTAGAATTACTGAAGGAATGTATTGAGAATTGTATCAGACAGACAACCCCATTTGAGAAGATTATTATCGTAAATAATTGCAGCACCGATGGAACGGACGAGTATTTACAGCAGTACAAAGTAGATACGCGGTTTGTGATTTCGGAACAGTCTGAGAATCTGGGTGGTGCAGGCGGATTCCGTGTAGGCTTGGAGCTTGCGGGCAAAGAAGATCTGGACTGGGTGCTGATCATCGACGATGATGCAATGATCGCAGAAGATTATATTCAGAAATGTGACCGTGTGATTCGGCGGTATCCGAATGTGGTAGCATGTTCGGGAACGGTTTATACGGATGGAAAGATACAGACGATCCATCGGAGAGTGATTGCGAACCGGACACTGTATCTGGAGAAAAACGTTCCACTATCTGCGTACGAGCGCAAATGCTTCCGCTACGATTTGGCGACGTTTTGTGGCTTGATGATCCGGGCGGATATTCTTGCGAAGATCGGACTTCCAAAATCAGAATATTTTATCTGGTATGATGATACAGAATTTTCGATGCGCCTGCGGAAATATGGAGGCATTGTAAATGTCAATGCAGCGCATCTGAATCATAAAACGGTGTTGCCATCCGGCGAACAGAAGGGCTTTTTCATGCGGATGGGCTGGAGAACCTATTACGGACACCGGAACCGGCTGGATGCGGTAAAAACGCATTGCAGCAAGGTCACACAGCTTGTGATCTATGCAGAGTTCATGGTCTTTATTGCATGTGGCGCAGGCATGTGCCTGATTCCGAAATACCATCGTCAGGGAAAATATATCACACGAATGCTGTGGGATGCATGGATGGATGGAAAAGCAGGAAGATTAGGAAAAAATAAAAAGTATGTACCAAACTAGGAGGGGAATTATGATTATACAGCCGCTTTTGTTTCCGAAGCAGGAGGTCTGCCCGGAGCAGAAAATGTATTATAGAATTAAGGAAGACAAGATATCGTTAGAGACGTATTTTAACGCATTTTCGATTGGAAAGTGGAAAAAATATACCGATCTGGATAATCTTTATTTTGAGGTGGAGTCCGAGGAAGCATTGCAGTTTACCTGCGTACATGCCGTTGGCAGTGTGGCTGCCGGACACGATTGTACACGGGAAATGATTCAGAAGGAGTCGCCTTCCAAGTATGTAGCGGTTGTACGCCGTAAAATTCCATGTTCTGTATCGAAGGACGGAAACAAATACCGCCTGCAGTTTGAGGAATTGCCAGACGATGGTATTCTGTATGTGAATATAAAATGTCAGAAAGAGGTATCTGATATCTCAGAGGTTATATTGTCCGGTGGCTATGGAACAGAGGCTGTGATGACACAGAAGCCGGTCATTGCACTTGGAATCTGTACCTTTAAGCGGGAGGAGTTTTTAAAGCGAAATGTCAATCTGGTATTGAATCACATTATCAATAACCCGGATAGCCCGCTTTATGGAAATCTGGAGGTCTATGTATCCGATAATGGACAGACGATCGAGCCGGATACATTTGACAGTGATAAGATTCATATATTCCCGAATATCAACGCGGGTGGTGCAGGCGGATTTACCCGGTGCATTATGGAAGCGCTGTTTTATAGAAAGCCATCACCGTTTACCCACATTATTCTGATGGATGATGATATCCTGCTTGATACAGCCGTGGTAGAGCGGACATGGTTGTTCCTGTCACATGTGAAGAAAGAATATCAGGGCGCGATCCTTGGCGGTGAGATGTTTGAACTTGACCGCAAATATATGCAGTTTGAGGCAGGTGCTTTGACACATTGGCAGTTGAATGATTTCTATCATCGCCATTATGACATGCGCAAACCGGATATGGTAAGTGCAAACGAGCAGGAGACACCGATTAATTACAGTGGCTGGTGGTATAACTGTATTCCAACGACAGAGATACAGGCGGACAATCTTCCGATTCCAGCATTTATTCATTTCGATGATATTGAATACGGTGTGCGTCATTCAGACAAGGGTGTGATCCTGATCAATGGTATTTGCGTATGGCATCCACAGGCACCGAACAAGGCGTCTGTATCCATGTCTTATTATGATACGAGAAATGCGTTGATTGCAGAGGCATCTACGATGAAGAAGCTTGGATCATCGTGGAAGCTGCTTGGATATATGACAATGATGATGGGAATTCATGTAGTCGATTACCGGTACAATCTGGTAGAGTGTATTCTGCAGGGATACAATGATTTCCACAAGGGACCGGAAGCATTTATGCAGATCGATCCGGTACAGAAGCATGCAGAGCTTGCAACACTCAATTACAAGTTTATTTCACCAGAAGAAGCGGGCATCAAGGAACCGGTGAAGATGAAAAAGAATTTCTTCCCTCCGTTCGCCAATGGAATCATCTGTATGTTCTGCTGGCTGTTGCCGCCACTGCGGGATATCAAGGCAGTATCTGCGATCGGCATTGAGCAGCCACATATCTACAAGCGGATGTTCCTGTACGATGAAGAGAAGAATGCAGGCTATATTTTGCAGAGAGATTACAAGAAAGGCTTCCATTATCTGGGCGAGTATTTAAAGACTGCCAAGAATATCCTGCTGTATTACAAGCGGGACAGAAAGAAATGGCATAAAGCAAGACCACAGTTTACTTCTTTGGAATTCTGGGAGAAGTATCTGAAGCTTGATAAATAATCAGACAAAAAAGAAGGAACCCCGGCATTTGCCGGGGTTCTTTCTGTATAGAACACGTAAATTTATTTATCGTTATTCTTATCTTTCTCTTCACGCTTCTGGTCGAGCATTGCACGAACCTTCATGGAAAGACCGAACAGATGGATGAATCCTTCTGCGTCGTGATGATCGTACAGATCGCCAGTTGTAAAGCTTGCAAGTGACTCAGAGTAAAGTGTATAAGGAGAAGTTGTACCAGCTTTGATGATGTTGCCCTTGTAAAGCTTGAACTTTACTTCACCTGTGATACGATCCTGTGTGCTCTCGATGAATGCCTGTAATGCTTCACGGAGTGGGCAGAACCATTTTCCTTCGTATACAAGATCTGCATACTTGTCAGAAACTGTCTTCTTGAATGCAAGTGTATCTCTGTCGAGGATCAGCTCTTCCAACTGCTTGTGAGCAGCTAAGAGGATGGTTCCACCAGGAGTCTCATAGACACCACGGGACTTCATACCAACGACACGGTTCTCTACGATATCGACAATACCAACACCATGCTTGCCGCCGAGACGGTTCAGTTCACGGACAACGTCAGACATCTTCATCTGCTTGCCATTGACAGCAGTTGGAACACCCTTCTCGAAGTTTACAGTTACATATTCAGCCTCATCTGGTGCCTTCTCAGGATAAGTACCAAGTACAAGGAGGTGATCCCAGTTTGGCTCCAAAGATGGATCTTCAAGCTCCAGACCTTCGTGACTGATATGCCAGATGTTACGGTCACGGCTGTAAGAGGTTGTCACATCAAATGGAAGATCGATACCATGCTTCTTACAGAATGCGATTTCATCCTCACGGGACTGCATCGTCCACTCTGGCTGTCTCCATGTTGCGATGACATTTAAGTCTGGTGCAAGTGCCTTGATGTTGATCTCGAAACGAACCTGATCATTTCCCTTACCAGTAGCACCGTGGCAGATCGTTGTAGCACCTTCCTTACGTGCGATCTCTACCAGCTTCTTTGCGATCAGCGGTCTTGCAAAAGAAGTACCAAGCAGATACTCATACTCGTAAGTTGCATTTGCCTTTACACCTGGAAGGATGTACTCATCACAGAATTCATCAACGACATCCAGAATGTAGAGCTTCTCAGCTCCGGAATATTTGGCTCTCTCGTCGAGGCCTTCCAGCTCGCTTTCCTGTCCGACATCGATACATACACATACAACATCGAAATTGTAAGTTTCCTTTAACCAAGGGATGATTGCTGTGGTATCCAGACCACCAGAATACGCAAGAATAACTTTCTCTTTACCCATCAAAGTTTCCTCCATAAAATATGTAATAATTCACGTTGCGACACGTTTTGTCTAGTATACTTCTTTTTTCTGCAAGATGCAACCAGAAATTTTGCATATTTCTGCATAATGTATGCATAAATGAATAAAAATATGCATAAAACAATATCATCCTGTAAAAATATACATAAAATATTGAAATAGGGTTGCATAAATAAAACTACGGATGTATAATGAGACAAATTTGTAATTATGGAAAAGAGGCAGGAAGAATGGTAAAGGTCGGAATTATAGGAGCAACCGGATATGCCGGTCAGGAATTAGTACGCATTTTACTGGGACATAAGGACGCAGAGATCGTCTGGTATGGTTCCAGAAGTTATATTGATCAGGAATACGCATCTGTATATCGGAACATGTTCCAGTTAGTGGATGCAAAATGTATGGATGACAATATGGATGAGCTTAGCAGGCAGGCAGATGTAATCTTTACTGCGACACCGCAGGGACTTTGCGCATCGCTTGTCAATGAGCATATTTTATCGAATACGAAGATCGTAGATTTGTCCGCGGATTTCCGTATTAAGGATGTAGCGACGTATGAGAAATGGTACAACTTAGAGCATAAGAGTCCACAGTTTATCGATGAGGCGGTATATGGCCTGTGCGAGATTAACCGGGAGGATATCAAGAAGGCACGTCTGATCGCGAATCCGGGCTGTTATACAACCTGTTCGATTCTTTCCTTGTATCCACTCGTAAAGGAGCGTCTGGTTGATGTCGATACGATCATCGTGGATGCGAAATCCGGAACATCCGGAGCTGGACGTGGTGCCAAGGTTGCAAACCTCTACTGTGAGGTAAATGAGAGCATCAAGGCATACGGCGTGACGACACACCGGCACACCCCGGAGATTGAGGAGCAGCTTGGCTATGCTTACGACGGCACACCACTTACAATCAATTTTACACCACATCTCGTACCGATGAACCGTGGTATCCTGGTAACAGCATATGCAAAGCTTGTGAAGGATGTCTCTTATGAGGATATCAAGGCAGTGTATGATAAATATTATGGCAAGGAACGCTTCGTGCGTGTGCTTGAAAAGGGCGTCTGCCCGGAGACACGCTGGGTAGAAGGCAGCAACTATGTGGATGTGAATTTTGTGATTGATCCAAGAACGAAGCGTGTCGTTGTGATGGGTGCAATGGATAACCTGGTAAAGGGTGCTGCCGGACAGGCGGTTCAGAACATGAACCTGATTATGGGCTTACCAGAAGAAGAAGGACTTCTGATGCCACCAATGTTCCCATAGGAGATACAAATAAGGAGGAAATCGAGATGAAGCAGATCGAAGGCGGCGTAACCGCCGCAAAGGGATATACAACAGCCGGCACAAGAGCCGGAATCAAAAAAGGAAAGACAAACAAGGATATGGCGATGATCTTCTCGGAGAAGCCGGCGGTTACTGCAGGAACCTTCACGAAGAATCTTGTCAAGGCAGCTCCGGTACTCTGGGACAAGAAGGTTACAGATGCTGGTGTGGCACAGGCAATCGTAGTTAATACAGGCATTGCAAATGCATGTACCGGACAGGCAGGCTACGAAAATGCTGTTGAGACAGCGAAGCTGGCTGGCGAGGCTTTGAATATTTCATCCGATACAGTGCTGGTTGCATCAACCGGTGTCATCGGATTTACATTGCCGATGGATGTGATCGCAGACGGTGTGAAGAAGCTTTCCGGTATGCTGAAAAGCGATGTACAGTCCGCACAGGATGCCGCAGAGGCAATTCTTACGACCGATACGCATCCGAAGCAGATCGCCTATGAGACAACGATTGGCGGAAAGACAGTTACATTTGGTGCGATGTGTAAGGGCTCTGGTATGATCCATCCGAACATGGGAACGATGCTTGGATTCATCATGACGGATGCAGCAATCTCGAAGGAATTGCTGGACAAGGCATTGAAGGGTTCCATCGAGGATACATTTAACATGGTATCTGTTGACGGAGATACATCAACGAACGATACTGTGTTAGTAATGGCAAATGGTATGGCAGGCAACCCGGAGATCACTGAGGAAAATGAAGATTACGAGGCATTCAAGGAAGCACTGCTTGCAGTCAATACTTACCTTGCGAAGCAGATCGCCGGTGACGGTGAAGGCGCAAGCCGACTGTTTGAGGTGCAGGTATCACATGCGAAGGATAAGCAGACGGCAAAGGTGCTTGCAAAGTCGATTATCACTTCCAATCTGACGAAATGTGCGATCTTCGGAAAGGACGCAAACTGGGGGCGAATCCTCTGTGCGATGGGATATTCGGGTGCACAGTTTGATCCGCTCAAGGTCGATATCGTGATGGCGTCTGAAAAGGGCGAAATTACACTGGTAGAAAATGGTGTGGCAACTGCTTTTGATGAGAAAAAGGCAGCAGAGATCCTGTCGCCGGATGTTGTGATTGCGAAGGTCGATGTGCGCGATGGTGATGTGCAGGCAACGGCATGGGGCTGTGACTTCACCTATGATTACGTGAAAATCAATGCGGACTATCGGTCTTAGGAGGATGCCATCATGAGCGAAGCGAGTGATTTAGGATGCATCCGACGACCTGCCGCCGAGCAAAGCGAGGGGGCGTTACCATATAGGATGAATGAAAATGGAGGAAAATAAAGATGGTAAATAATGATTCAATGGATATGATACTTGCGAAAGCGCAGACACTGATCGAGGCGCTTCCTTACATACAGAAATTCAACGGCAAGCGTGTCGTTGTTAAATACGGCGGAAGCGCAATGGTCGATGAGAACTTAAAATACAATGTTATCAAGGATGTTGCCTTGCTGAAGCTGATCGGTATGGAGCCGATCATCGTGCATGGCGGCGGTAAGGAGATCAGTGCATGGCTGAAGAAGATCGGCAAGGAATCCGAGTTCGTAAACGGTCTGCGTGTGACAGATGAGGAGACACTCGATGTCGCAGAGATGGTACTCTCTAAGGTCAACAAGAGCCTTGTATCCATGATGCAGAAGCTTGGATTAAAAGCAGTTGGTATCAGTGGAAAGGATTCCGGACTTCTGAAGGTACAGAAGAAGCTTTCCGGTGGCAAGGATATTGGATATGTCGGTGAGGTTGTATCAGCAGATCCGACGATTATTGATACACTCATTGCAAATGATTTCATCCCGGTTATCGCACCAATTGGTATCGGTATCGATGATTATCATGGCTATAATATCAATGCAGATGATGCAGCATGTGCAATCGCAACAGCCATCAACGCAGAGAAGCTTGTATTCCTGACCGATATCGAAGGTGTATTCGTAGATCCAACCGACAAGTCAACCCTGATCTCCGAAATGGATATCAACGAGGCACAGGAATTCATCGACAGTGGTGTTGTCGGCGGTGGTATGCTTCCAAAGCTTACAAACTGTATCGAGGCAATGAAGAATGGTGTTGCGCGCGTCCATATGCTCGATGGTCGTGTAGAGCATTGTCTGCTTCTGGAGTTCTTTACAGAAAAGGGTATTGGTACTGCGATTTTGAAGGAGCCATTATTCTAATTTGTCCGAATGAAAATGAAATAATTAACACAAACTACCTCTATATACATTTTGTCTATGGAGGTAGTTTTTTATGTGGGGAATTATAGTTGCATTGATATCCGGTGCATTGATGAGCGTGCAGGGCGTATTTAATACCGGGGTAACAAAACAGACATCGACATGGCTTGCGTCCGCATGGGTGGCATTCTCCGGGTTTGTTGTTGCGATTGCTCTGTGGGCAATCTTTGAACGGAATCAGGCAGGAGTTTTCTCGCTTGCACAGGTCGATCACAAATATATGCTGTTAGGTGGTGTGATTGGTGCATTTATCACATGGACAGTCATTACAGCGATGGCAGGGTTGGGTCCGGCGAAGGCCGTGCTTCTGATTGTCATATCACAGCTTTTGATTGCGTACCTGATTGAGCTTTTTGGCTGGTTTGGCGTCGAGAAAGCAGATTTCCAGTGGACGAAGCTGGTTGGTATCGTTGTGTCCGTAGTGGGATTTATCATTTTTCAGTGGGAGAAGTAACTTTTTTTCGTGAAATCCGCCTATTGTAATTCGGGAGGAAGTTCTGTACAATGGGTGTATGTCTTGAATATGCAATATGGAATACTAGACTTTTTTAGAAGGGAGCTATTTCATTTTGCAATACATAAAAATTTTAACCGCTGGCTGTATGCTGGTGGCGATTCTGTGCGGCTGTGGCAGACAGGCGATGCTGCTTACCAGCGAGGCACAGATGGCGGAAACGCAGATGGTGGATGACACTGCCAGAGAAGAAATGGCGGTTTCATCGACAGAGGTGCTTGCAACGACCGCAACGGAAGCAGATATGACAGAGCAGTCAGATGAGGTGGCTGTGTATGTGTGTGGTGCGGTACGACAGCCGGGCGTTTACTATGTGACGAGTTCAGCAATCAAAGAGACTGCAGTTCAGATGGCAGGCGGATTCGCCGACGATGCAGATGTTACTTATGTGAATCTGGCGCAGACCATTGTGGCAGGAGAACAGATTTACATTCCGACCGTCGAGGAGACGAGAGGGATTTCCTTATCAGAGCGGGAAACAGATGGGACATCGGCGCAGGATGCACCAGCCAGTACAAATGTGGAAACGGACGGGAAGATCAACATCAATACCGCCGGGAAAGACACACTGATGACATTGCCGGGAATTGGCGAGAGCAAAGCGGATGCGATTATCGCATATCGGGAAGCCCAGGGGAAGTTTCAGAACACGGAGGAGCTTATGAATATCCGTGGAATCAAAGAGGGCATATATAATCAAATCAAGGACTTAATTATTGTGGGATGAGGTGTATAGAATGAAGAAAATTTTGGTGGTAGATGATGAAAAGTCAATCGTAAAGGGCATCAAGTTCAGCTTAGAGCAGGACGATATGAAAGTCGAAGTTGCTTACGATGGTGAAACTGCACTGGAGCTTGCAAAGGCAAATCGTTACGATATGATTTTACTGGATATCATGCTGCCGGGATTTAGCGGACTGGAAGTGTGCCAGATGATCCGTGAATTTTCGGATGTGCCAATCATTATGCTGACAGCAAAGGGTGATGATATGGACAAGATACTGGGACTGGAATATGGCGCAGACGATTACATAACAAAGCCGTTTAATATATTGGAAGTAAAGGCAAGAATCAAAGCGATTTTCCGCCGGAACAACCGAAATGTGCCGGAACAGGAAAATCAGAAGGTGATCGAGACAAAGGGCATGAAGATTGATGTGGACAGCCGCCGGGTATATATCGACGACAAGGAGGTCAATCTGACTGCGAAGGAGTTTGAGCTTGTATACCTGCTGGTATCGAACCCGAACAAGGTATATTCCAGAGAACAGTTGCTCAAAACTATCTGGGGACCAGCTTATCCGGGTGATGCCAGAACCGTGGATGTGCATGTGCGTCGACTCCGTGAGAAGATCGAGGCAACACCAGCCGATCCAAAATACATTCACACAAAATGGGGCGTGGGATATTATTTCCACGAGTAATCTGTATGCAGCGTAAAGCGTTTGCTATGGCAGAAGATACAGTAACTGATGCTTGACAGAGTCAGAGGCAAAGGAGATTTCCACACTGTTTTTATACAGTGTACGGAGATCTTCTTTTTCTATGTGGAGTTTTTCCAGCGCAAACGTATATTCCTCTGTGAGGGTTGTGTCGCTTACGGTGCGGTTGTCGGTGTTGATTGTTGCGAGCAGCCCCAGATCCAGAAAGGCACGAAGCGGATACGCATCCAGATCAGTTACCGCTTTTGTCTGGAAATTCGAGGTTGGACAAAGCTCAAAACCGATGTGTGCGTTGCGGCAGGCTTCCAGCAGCGCAGGATCTTTGATGGCTGCAATGCCGTGTCCGATCCGGCGTGCCCCGTATTGCAGGGCAAGCGCCACATTTCTGGCACTGCCGCATTCACCGGAATGGATCGTGACAGGCACCTCCAGCCGCCTTGCTTCCTCGAACAGTGCTTCGAATTCTTCGTTTGGATGTCCAGCTTCATCGCCGGCAAGGTCTAACGCACAGACACCATTTCCTAGGAATTCTCTGGCACAGCGGACAACCAGATGATTTTGTTTTTGAGAGTGATGGCGCATCGCGCATAAGATCAGATTGGTGAATACCCCATAACGGTCGAAGGCTTTCTGGCATCCATAGACAGCCGCCTGCACGACATTTTCCAGATCCAGATGACTGTTGACACTCAGCATAGGTGCAAACCGGATTTCCATATAGCGGACGTTTTCGGCGGCAGCCTGCCGCACGACATCGACGACGGCATCCCGGATATGCTCTTTTTCCTGCAATGCGGATACCGGAAGGTCAAAGCAGGTCAGATATTCGGCAAGTGACTGACAGTTGGCAGGTGCCTGTATTGTATGTATATCCAGTGCCGGGAGCTGCAATGTCTGCATCAGGAATTCTTTGCTCAAAGAACCGTCCAAATGGCAGTGCAGCTCAACTTTTGGCATGGAAACAGGATCAAAATTCATAGGTGTATCCCCCTTTCAGTGTTCTACTTGTATCATAGCAATTTCGCATGGATTGTACAAGTGCCTTGAAGCAAAACGGACGGTGTGATATAGTAGTGGTATTCTGGAAAAGGACGGAATGAAGCAACGTGAAAGACGAAAAAAAAGAAGAAAAATTAGAACGTAAAAAGCTGAAACGCCGGGAACGGGCGGAGAAACGCCAGCATAAGCATATGGGTATCAGCCTCCGCTGGTTTGTCACGTTTCTGATCATTGCATTGTGCGCAGGCATTATGCTTGTGTATTCGCTGATGTCAAGCCGCCTGTACGTGCAGCGGTATCAGGAACAGCTTGAAAAAAATGTGATGGCGCAGGCGGAATACCTGAAGAATAATCTGCTTGAGAATCATATGACACTCGATGATCCGCAGGATTTAAATCTCCGCATCGAAGGAGTCGCAACCACCTTTTATGGCAGAGTGCTTGTGATAAACCAGGAGTACCGGGTGATCAAGGATACTTATGGGAACCATGAAAATGCGCAGATTGTAAATCCGGATATCATAGCAGTGATGCGTGGACAGGTGGACGAGAAGATAGCGAAGAAGGATGGATATCTCGAATATATCACAGCCGTGAAGCAGGAACAGGATGTGCAGGGCGTGCTTGTCATTCAGGCATCAACGGACAGTCTGAAGGTGATCGAGCGCCGGGTAGAACGGCGGAACTGGCTGTCATTTGCACTGATTATGGCAATTTGCATTGGCGCAGCATGTGCGATTGGAAATGCAAGCTCACGCGGCATCAAGCGCATCAACCAGCAGATGGAGATCGCTGGAGAAGGACAGTTGGAGACACAGATTCCGGTGCGTGGATTTAAGGAGTTTAAACAGCTTACTGAACGTTACAATGCGACGATATCCAAGCTGATGGTGATTGATTCTACAAGACAGGAATTTGTATCGAATGTGTCCCATGAATTAAAGACACCGATCACGTCGATGAAGGTGCTGGCAGATTCCCTGATACAGAATGAATCCGCAGACCTTGCGATGTACAAGGAATTTATGACCGATATCGTGGACGAGATTGACCGAGAGAGTAAGATCATCACGGATTTGCTGACGCTTGTCAAGATGGATAAGAAATCAGCCGCGATGAATATCGAGGAGATAAAGATCAACGACCTGTTGGAGGTGATCTTAAAGCGTGTAACCCCGATTGCCAAAAGCCGTAGAATCCAGATCACTTACGAGAGCTATCGTGATGTGACGGCTTGGGTGGATGAGGTCAAGCTGAGTCTGGCTCTGACCAATATCATAGAGAATGCGGTAAAGTACAATGTCGACAATGGCTGGGTAAAGGTGACGCTCAATGCAGACCATCGAAATTTCTATGTAAAGGTTGCAGATTCTGGTGTTGGAATCCCGGATGACTGTAAGGAACATGTATTTGAACGTTTCTACCGGGTAGATAAAGCGCGAAGCCGGGATACCGGTGGAACAGGACTTGGACTTGCTATCACGAAAAGTGTCATTCAGATGCACAAGGGTTCCATCAAATTGTACAGCGAGTCTGGAGAGGGCACTACATTTACCATTCGCATTCCGATGAAATCGGATGCCTCCGTGGATACAACACGAAAGGAGGTCGATGCAGAATGAGAAAGAAGTATTGGAAGACTGGATGCGTGATCGCGGCACTGCTTTGCCTGACTGCCTGTGGGAACGCGCAGACCGGAGAGATTACACCGATTGCAGATAATATGATTCACCTGTATCTGGCAGAGGATAACACGATTGTGCGTGCGGATGCAGATTATCAGTTGAAAACACCGGATGCAATCGCATCCTGCGTGGAGGATACAATGACAGCGCTCGCAGCGCTGGAAACATCGAAGATTGAAGCTTATAGTTATATGATGGGCGAGGATAACAGCTTGCAGATGGATATTACACTGGTGGAAGGTAGTTATGAGCAGGAAGATATATTGCTGATCATGGCAGCTACGACAAAGACGTTGTTCCAAATGGATGATATTTCCAGCATTGCACTGACAGTGAAGGGAAATGATGAAAATGTGTATGCAGAGCAGTTGTTCCTGCGGGATTCCATCTATTATTATGGTACCGATGAACCGAGTCTGACCGAGGAGTCAATCACCCTGTATGCGCCAAATACGCAGGGAACTGCACTGGAATCTTATGGAATCAAAGTACAGTCAGAGCCGCAGACGTCGGATCAGGAGTACATTGTGCGGGAACTGGTACAGAAAAAGGTGCTTTCCCCGGACACAAAGGTGAATCAGGTTTCCGTACATGATTCTGTGTGTTATCTTGACCTGTCGGAGGAGTTTACAAGTGCTGTGGGAACGATTTCGCCGGAGCTTGCATTGTATGCCGTTGTGAATTCGGTGATTGCACAAACGGACGTAGATACGGTACAGATTCTGATCGATGGAAAGATCGTACCGATGTACCGGAATGTGGTTGCAATCGATAAACCATTACCATTTAATGCAAATGTAGTAGAACAAGAAAAATAAATGAATATAGGAGACGTATGAAACGACCAGTATTTTGTGTGGCTTTGGCGTATGCACTTGGAGAGGTGATTGGCCTGTACACAAGAACGGTGGGCGAGATAAGCATAGCGGGTGTTATGCTTGTTTGTGTTGGAGTTTTCATGCGGAAAATGAAGCAAGGGAAAAGCGCATGCGTGCTGGGACTGGGAGTCGGTCTTGGGATGCTTGGCGCTTTTTTGCGTATTCCGCAGGATTTACGGGAGAAGCCGGATATCCGGCAGGAAACTAACTACGACATTATAACCTATGCATCAAGAGCGGAGGCACAAGGGGAGACTGCCATCTGTGCCGGGATTTTGACTGAACGGCAGGGGGAGACATGGACGATGCGTGTGTTGGACGGAGATACTGTGCATGGAGATATACTGCTCCGTGGCGTGGAAGGGGAGCATGCGATTGCGGAGATTGTACAGGTGTCAGGTACTTACTGTACATTTGAGAATGCGAGAAATCCGGGTGGATTCCAATCACGCAGCTATTATCTTGCCCGGAATATCAGCGGATATTACTATGTGTCGCAGGTAATGACGATCGACATTGATCAGAGAGAAGTACTTGGGCTGCCAAGGTATCTGTATTATCGGGGAAACCGTATATTATATGAATTGCGTGTGCGGGCAGACCGTCAGATTGCAAAGCTTCTTCCAGAAGCGCAGGCATCACTTGTGTCGGGAATCCTGCTTGGAGAAAAGGCTGGGATAGATACAGAACTCAAAACATTATATCAGATGGGTGGGATTGCACATATTCTGGCGATATCGGGACTTCACATTTCCCTGCTTGGAGGACTGTTCTTTCGGCTGATGCGGCGGATTCGCGTGCCGATTCCGGCAGCAGGAATTATCACGATAGCAGGAATTTTGTTGTACGGAATGATGACCGGGATGAGTCTTGCAACGATGCGTGCAATCTGGATGATGGTAATTCTGCTTGTGGCGCAGATGTTCGGGAAGTCTTATGATATGCCGACTGCGATGGGGCTTGCGTTGTTTGTGATGCTTTTATGCAATCCAGTTCGCGTCTTGGATGCTGGTATGCAGTTAAGCTATATGGCGATTGCCGGGATTTCGCTTGGAAATTATGGAATGAAACGTCTGCACAGGAATGCTGGGGTTCGGCGGTTTCAGAAGCGGTATCCGCTGCGGTTCCGTATGGTGCAGAGCCTGTTTTATTCCGTAACATTGCAGGGGATGATGCTGCCCGTGGTGGCAAAAACCTATTATGAGATACCGGTCTATGCCGGTTTGCTGAATCTGATCGTTGTACCAGGGATGACGGTTGTGGTAGCAGGAAGCTGGTTGGGTTTGCTTGTATCGATTGGTTCGATTTCCCTTGGCAGGTTTGTCATGCTGCCGGTTGGCTGGATGTTACGGGGGTATACATGGCTTTGTGAAAGGTCATTAGAACTGCCTTGGAATACACTTGTTACAGGAGAGATACAAGGCTGGCAGATTGGCATGTGGTATGGAGGGATTGCATGCACGCTGGTGTTGCTCCGCACAAAAACAAGAAACAGGCTCCGGGATTTTGTATATAAACATACCGGCAGGTTCTGGCGTAAAAGGGAAATTACGCGTTACACCGTATGCGTAATTATGCTAAGCATGCTGATACAGGCCGGAGGGCAGGCGTTATGCATGTGGCAGCAACGCACAGAAGCAATCTATTTCTTAGATGTCGGACAAGGCGATGGAATCCTGATACGATCGCCAGACGGAAGGAATATCGTGATTGACGGCGGCTCGGCGTCGCAGTCAAAATGTGGGACATACACGCTGCTTCCTGCATTGCGGTCGCAGGGCATGACGGAGATTGACTGCTGGTTTGTGACGCACACCGACGAAGATCATATCAGTGGATGGAAGGAGCTTTTATCGCAGGGGAAACTGGCGCAGATCAAAGTGCGGACGGTTGTCTTTTCTGCCTATGTGTTTCAGGATGAAGCATTGACAGAGTTAGAAGCAATGATTCGGGATGCCGGAATATCAATCGTGTGGATGAAGGAGGGCAACGTGATTGGCGATGACACATTTACGCTTACCTGCCTGCATCCGACTGCAGAATATCGTGCAAAGGATAAGAATGCAGCGAGTCTGGCACTGGAATATCATTCCAATACATTTGACATGTTGTTTACCGGAGACATGGATGCAGATGCCGTCGCAGATATGGATATACAACAGGACTATGATTGTATCAAGCTTCCGCATCATGGCTCAAAGTACTCGTATGTGGAGGGGGTCTATGCGCATGCGGACTATGGCTTGATTTCCTGTGGATACAATAACTGTTATGGACATCCACACGCGGAAGTGTTACAAGGGTTAGCACAGGAAGGGACGAAGGTGCTTCGGACGGATGAGATGGGGGCAGTTGTTTTTCGGGGGAGATAACTGTTAGAGCTTCTGTTACATGGTGGAAAAAATAGAAAGTATATATGTATTCGGCAAATGAGCGTATAAATGAGGATTACTATAATTTGGTTGTTGAAGAATATCTGAAACGTGGGTATAATGAAGATGAAGCACAAACGTGTGCATTATTGGAGATTCAAACGAATTTTGACATTCAATTTAAGGAGGTAATGGCATATGATAGCGTATGAAAATGATACATTGAATATTCCCGAAAAATATAAGAATATGTCTGCTTCCGAACTTGAACATGAGAAGCAGGAGATGTTAAGCAGATTGTTGGCAGGAAAACGGGTAAAAAAGAGTAATGTTGAAAGTCCGACTAACATAGTGTTTAATTTTAAATAGTGAATTGCCGTTTTGCAAACGGATGTGGAGTCAACATGGCAAAAAAAGAAAAAGCAAATGGCATGGCCATTTTAAATGAACAAATCAATAAGAAAGAATTCAGTCGTGTGTATCTGCTTGGAGGAACGGAACCATATCTGATTTATCAGTATCGGGACAAGCTGATTGCGGCGATGATCGATCCAAATGATACGATGAATTTTATCACCTACAAGGGTGAGAATTCCAAACCAGAGGACATCATTGAATTTGCGGATACCATGCCATTTTTTACAGAACGCAGAGTGGTGCTGGTGGAGAACAGCAATTTCTTCAAGAACGGTTGTGAGAAGCTGGAAGAAGCCTTAGAGGGACTGCCAGATACGACAGTGCTGATCTTTGTGGAGAAGAATATTGACAACCGGAAGAAACTAAGCAAGCTTGTGGCACAGCTTGGTACGGTAGCGATGTTTGATGCACCGGATAGCGAGATGTTAGCTGTCTGGTTAAATGGAATGTTTGTAGAGGATCAGATTGCGATCAGCGGAGCGACACTGCGGTATCTGATCGATCGAGTAGGAACGAGTATGAATCTGCTAAAAAATGAAGCAGACAAGCTCCGCTCCTATGCTGTGGAAAAAGGAAGCGTATCCAAAGAAGACATTGACCTGCTTTGTGTGAATCAGGTGGAAGACAAAATCTTCGATATGATTGATGCGATATCAGAGAAAAAACAGCAAAAAGCAATGGATTTATATGATGATCTGCTGTATTTGCAGGAGGCGCCGATGAAGATTCTCGTGTTGATTACACGGAATTTCATGCAGCTTCTGAAGATCCGGTTTGCGCTGGATACCGGGACACCAGAGGGACAGATTGCTTCGACGTTCGGCATCCGCCCGTATTTTGTCAAAAAATATATTGCGCAGGCGCGCTCTTTCACGAAAGAGCAACTGCTTTCCTGTGTGCGGTTATGTCAGGATGCAGACACGAGCATCAAAACAGGTAAAATGCGGGATAAGCTTGCAACCGAGATGGTGATATTAGAGCTTCTACTGCATGGCGGAGCAAAGCAGGAAGGATGAAAATCCGACCAGAAAGCCCCTCCCCAACAACGCATCATCCCACATCAAAAAAGGCATCGTCATTGGACGGTGCCTTTTTGCCTGAAGCATGATTCGTAGATATATCTTACTTCGAACACATATACAGCAGATTTTCCCATCTGCGGTCAACCTCTTCCTGATACTGTACAAGCAGGTTCTCGTTTTCAGGTTTGAACAGGTGCTTGAATCTTCCCTGTGGACGAAGGAAGTCTTCGATTGGAAGCTTCTTCTTTGGCTCGTAGTTCAAAATCCACTTGCCTTCTACAACCTCGAACAGTGGCCAGTAGCATGTCTCAACTGCAAGCTTGCAGATCTTCATGATATCCGGTGTATCATAACGCCAGCCACGAGGACATGGTGACATGATATTTAAGAATGCCGCACCAGGTGTGTAGATTGCCTTCTCAGACTTCTCATACAGATCTTTCATTGTACCGATGAAGGTAGACTGTGCAACATACGGAATGTCGTGGTTTGCGATGATAGATGCAAGATCCTTCCGGTTCTGCATCTTACCGTTGGAGCATTTACCAACGGGTGTTGTCGTTGTATCTGCGAACATTGGTGTTGCAGAAGAACGCTGAATACCGGTGTTCATGTAAGCGCCGTTATCATAGCAGACATATACCATATCGTGATTACGCTCCATCGCACCTGACAGAGACTGGAGACCGATATCATAAGTACCGCCGTCACCACCGAATGTGATGAATTTGTAATTTGCGGAGATCTTCCCCTTCTTCTTTAATGCGTGGTAAGCAGTTTCAATACCGGACAGGGTAGCACCTGCATTTTCAAATGCGTTGTGCATGTAGCTGTCCTCCCATGCAGTGTATGGATACATGAAGCTGGATACCTCCAGACAGCCGGTTGCATTTCCGATGACTGCCTTGTCGCCCTCATGCAGGGCACGCAGAACTGTACGAACAGCGATCGTTCCACCACAGCCTGCACACATTCTATGTCCCGGAGCGAGACGTTCCGGTTTGCTCATTACTTCTTTAAAATTAAATGCCATCTCGATTCCCTCCGTTACTTTCTAAGTCCGATGTACTTGAACTGTTCTACTTCCTGCTTGCCAGATACATAATCAATCAGATCCTGATAGATACCGCAGGCAGTTTCAACTGTGTAATCTCTTCCGGCAAGACCGTAGAAATAGTTGACGGTTGTAGACTCGTTCTTTGCGTCATATAAAGCAGCTTTCAGTTCGGAACCAAGTGGACCGCCACATCCAGAGAAGCTTTCTGCACGATCCATGATGGCGATACCCTTTGCATTTTTCAGAGCAGCAGCTAACTCAGCGCCTGGGAATGGACGGAATACACGTACCTTGATCATGCCTGCTTTGATGCCCTGCTCACGAAGCTCATCGACGGCTTCCTTTGTTGTTCCGGCGGCAGAACCCATGATGACGATCACATACTCGGCATCATCCATACGATACTCCTCGAAAAGTCCGTACTTTCTTCCGGAGATCTTCTCGAATTCTTCTGCAACCTCTAAGATAACCTTCTTTGCGTTCTTCATGGCGATACGCTGGTTCATCTTTGTTTCCATGTAGAATGGAGAGTTCGCATAAGGACCAACCGCCATTGGCATATCTGCATTTAACAGGAAGTTTTCTGGTTCGTAGCTTCCTACAAATTCTTTTACTTTTTCTGTCTCAATCAGTGAGATATTCTCAACTGCATGGCTGGTGATGAAACCATCCTGACAAGCCATAAATGGAAGCTTGACGTCTGGATGCTCGGCAATGCGGAACGCCTGGATGTAGTTGTCGTAGGCTTCCTGATTGTTCTCAGCGTAGATCTGAATCCAGCCAGCATCTCTGGCGCCCATACTGTCAGAGTGGTCACAGTTGATGTTAATCGGTCCGGTTAATGCACGGTTTACAACTGCCATAACGATTGGAAGACGATCGGAAGCTGCGACATAAAGCACTTCCCACATGTAGGCGAGACCACAGGAAGAAGTCGCTGTGATGGCTCTTGCACCAGCGGCACAGGCACCCATTGTAGCACTCATGGAGCTGTGCTCGGACTCAACCGGGATAAACTCGGTGTCGATATCGCCGTTTGCGATGAAGGTGGATACCATCTGTGGAATCTCTGTCGATGGTGTAATTGGGAATGCTGCCATTACGTCAGGATTGATCTGTTTGATTGCATGTGCAACTGCCTCGTTACCTGACATTCTTTCGCGAATTGCCATATTAGATTCCCTCCTTCATTGTGATTGCACCGAAGCTGCAGACGCGTTCGCAGATACCGCAGCCCTTGCAGTGGTCTAAGTCAAAGTCTTCTCTTTTTCCGTCCTTTACCGGAATACAGCTATCCGGGCAGACCGGTGTGCAGAGCAGACACTGTGTACATTTTTCCCAGTCGATTACGGGAGTTTTTGTTCTCCACTCGCCTGTACAGAATTTACGGGAACCGCCGCCACCATAGATCTGGTTGCCCGGCGTCATATCATAGTAAGGACTATGTTCATTGATTTTAGAAATATCGGTTGCTTTTGACATTTATCTTACCTCCTCGAACGCCATTTTCAGTGCACGCATGTTACCGTCGATTACTTCCGGCTTCTTTGCGAATTTGTGCTCATAAGATGCTTGCATCTGGGATAAGAACACATCTTTATCCATGATGTCTGCAACCTTTACGATAGCAGCAAGCATCGGGGAGTTAGGAAAATACTTTCCAAGTGTTTCCATTGATACCTTGTGTGCATCAATCGTATAAACGCTTCCTTTGTATCCATTTAATAAAGGAAGGATCTCTTCTTTTGGACGAGGGGTGTTGATCACGATGGCGCCATCCTCCTTCAGACCGTTTGTGACATCTACGGAATGAAGCAGTGTCTCATCTACAACAACCACATAGTCCGGATGATAAATATTGGAATGTACCCGGATTTCGGATTCGCCAATTCGATTGTAGGCTGTGATCGGTGCGCCCATACGTTCCGGACCATACTCCGGAAATCCCTGGACGTGCATACCAGTGTTGAAAGCAACGTCCGCAAGCAGAAGTGCTGCGGTTTTGGCACCCTGACCTCCACGTCCGTGCCATCTGATCTCGATGTTCTTTTTCATATATTGCACTCCATTTCTCATAAAAACAGTAAAAAACACAATAATTATACCATTCTGGCAAAAAAAGTAAAGAGACGCGTGGTATTTCTTAGCAAATAACAATCTTTCTTGAATAATTTAGTCGAAATTGTTATAATCAGTACGTTAAGCTTTTACACAGCAAAAATCAAAGGAGTTTTGTTATGGGAAGAAAAAAGAAAGACAAAAATAACATAGATCAGGAACAGATTGATCTGATTCCAGTAGAGTCACAGCCAGAGGAAGAAACGGAAGTGGATGCACAGCTGGAAACACCGGAGGAAGAAAGCGAGTCTTCGGCGTTGTTTGGTGCATATGTTGCGGAAGAGAACAAATGGGAACGCAAAAATCGGATCAAGGACGAGAAGATCAAGGCAAAGCAGGAGAAGAAGCGTGCGAAGTATGCGGATGTCGATGACGATACATATGAGCAGATGAAGGCGGGCGGCGCCCATAAGTTTTTTGGCGTGCTGTCTTTGATGATGCTGATTGTTGGAATAGCTGCAGTTGCACTGTTTGTCTATCGGCTGGTTATTGCACCTTCCTATGCGCAGGTGGGAGAGAAGGAAAAGAATCTGCATGTAGAAGGGTTTGCCACAGAGACCGATACATCCAAATACGAGCAGCAGGTAACTGCTTTGCAGGGAATTGCAACCCCGTCGGATCTGACTGATACATGGGTGGAACAGCCGTTTGAACAGGCGACACCAAGTGATGTCTCTACACAGGATACAGAGGGCGCTGATACATTACCGGCAGACGATGCAGAAGCAAAGCCTGTTGTGATTGATTAGGAGGTGCAAGGATGAAAAAGACATGGAATAAACTTATTATTGTGTCGTTTATAGTGCTTGCGGTCGTTGCCTGTGCGGCAATCGTATTCCTTTATCCGTATTACAATGAATATAAGGTATTTGACGGTATTGAAGCCGGACAGTGGAGTGAGGTACAAAAAAGCTACGAAGCGTTAGACAGCGAAAAGCAAAAGGCAGTACAGGAACTGCTTCCGGATTACGCGAAGCATATCTGTCTGGAATATCAGACCGGAGAGAAAGATTACATTTATACAGTCGCAGCCTATGATGCGATCAATAGTATCGATGAGACAAAGAGCATCTGTACAAAATACAATGTGCTTGTCAATCGTACCGAATACCGGGATGCGATCGAGCAGATCTACAACTCGAACCAGAATTATAACGGACAGGGTGTTGTGCAGGCGAACGAGACGATCAACAAGATCAATCTCCGGCTGGATACGGACACGAAAAAAGAAGTTGTGATCGAGGTTTTAAATGAGAAGTATCAGCAGTATGTAAACGGAGAGATTACGGCGGATGCGATGAACAGCTACATTTCTATCGTCAATGGTCTGGCAGTGACAGATCTTGCAGATTATATGACGGTGCTTGCCAACAACATTCAGGTGATCGAGTCCTACCGGGCATTGTATGATACGGCGCAGGCGGCGTATGAACAGGGTGATTATTTTACGGCGTTGAATATTTGCCAGTCCGTGCAGTTAGACCCACTGGATTCCCAGTATATTGACAAATATTATTCATTATATAAGCTTGCGTATTCCACAGGCATGAATTATTATGACAGCCTGCTTGATACGTATATCGAGATTGGGGATAACCAGAATGCACTGAATCTGCTTGATAAGTTGGAAAAATATTATGCGGAGGATATGAATCTCCAGAAATACAAGCTGTCTATGGCATCCGACTGGCAGAAGGCATATGTGAAGCTGGCGGAAAATGCAGATTCAGAAATCCAGAAGGCACTTGGAGAGACCGAGGACGGTATCAATATATTGGATTCGTTCTATAAGAATATCAAACCGGACAGTATGTTGTTGTATGATGTGGATGAGGACGGTGTGCCGGAAGCATTTTTCTATAACAGCATGGAGCGCAATGAGACCTATGTGAGCTGCTTTATTTTTACCTACCGGGATGGCGCAGTATCTTATCTTGGTTATGCAAAGGTACGGAGCTTCTGCAGCGACAGTAGCTTTGTTGCATTCCCTTGGCTGTCGACACGGACTTCCGGGGATGAATATTGTCTGAAACGATATTCAGATGGTGTGATCACAGATGGACCATATGTCCAGAATGTGGATGGCACTTATTATGTGAATGAGCAGGTTGTGGATGAGACAGAGTATCTTTCCCAGCAGAGTGAAACGCTTGCAACATCCTTAAATAAGGGTGTCAAAGATTGTGATACAGCAACATTAGAAGACAGTGAAAGCTATATTTTAGCTTACAAATAAATTAAACGAGAGTATGGAGGCGAATTATGGTAAAACTTTATGAAACAGGTGCATACTTACTGAATGGTTCCGAGCTGGTTCCAGATGACGGACAGGCACAGGCAGTACTTGCATCGAAGGGTGTACAGACATCCAAAGAGGATGCATCGAAAAACACAATGGCATATGGAATTCTCGAAGCACACAATACTTCGGGCAATATGGAACAGCTTAAAATCAAGTTCGATAAGATGACAAGCCATGATATTACATTTGTTGGTATTATCCAGACAGCGAGAGCATCAGGACTGACAGAGTTCCCAATCCCATATGTACTTACAAACTGTCATAACTCTTTGTGCGCAGTTGGTGGAACAATCAATGAGGACGATCATGTATTTGGTCTTTCCTGTGCAAAGAAATACGGCGGAATCTATGTACCACCTCATCAGGCAGTTATCCATCAGTTTGCAAGAGAAATGCTTGCAGAATGTGGTGCCATGATTTTAGGCTCTGACAGCCATACACGTTACGGTGCCCTCGGTACAATGGCAATTGGCGAAGGCGGCGGCGAGCTTGCCAAGCAGTTGCTGAAGCGTACATACGATGTGGCAAAGCCGGGTGTTGTAGCAATCTACTTAGACGGCGAGGTGCAGAAGGGCGTTGGACCACAGGACGTTGCCCTTGCAATTATCGGCGCAACTTTCGGCTGCGGCTATGTAAAGAATAAGGTTATGGAGTTTGTAGGACCGGGCGTAGACAAGTTGTCCGCAGATTTCCGTATCGGTGTCGATGTTATGACAACAGAGACAACCTGTCTTTCCTCTATCTGGAAGACCGATGAGAAAATTGAAGAGTGGTATGAGACCCATTACAGACCAGAGTGCTACAAGGAATTAAATCCGGGTGCAGTTGCCTACTACGATGGTGTTGTTTATGTAGATCTGTCTAAGGTAAAGCCTATGATTGCAATGCCATTCCACCCAAGTAATGTTTACACGATCGAGGATGTAAAGGCAAATCTGATGGATGTCTTAGATGATGTAGAAAAGCGCGCACAGGTATCCTTAGATGGCAAGATCGACTTTACACTTAAGGATAAGGTTGTTGACGGAAAGCTTTATGTAGAGCAGGGAATCATCGCAGGCTGTGCCGGTGGTGGATTCGAGAATATCTGTCAGGCAGCAGACCTGATCCGTGGAAAATATATTGGCGCTGACGAGTTTACACTTTCTGTATATCCGGCATCGACTCCAATCTATATGGAGCTTGCAAAGAACGGTGTACTTTCCGATCTGATCGAGACAGGTGCAATCGTCAAGACTGCATTCTGTGGACCATGCTTTGGCGCTGGAGATACACCGGCAAATAATGCATTCTCGATCCGTCACTCAACAAGAAACTTCCCGAACCGTGAAGGTTCCAAGATTCAGAATGGACAGATCGCTTCCGTTGCACTGATGGATGCACGTTCGATTGCAGCAACAGCCGCAAACAAGGGATTCTTAACAGCTGCAACCGATCTGGATGTAGAATACAAGGGACAGAAATATTTCTTCGACAAGAAGATTTACGATAACCGTGTTTATAATGGATGGGGACATCCACAGCCAGAACAGGAGATCAAGTTTGGACCAAACATCAAGGACTGGCCGGAGATGGTAGCGCTGACAGACAATCTGATGCTCAAGGTAGCTTCTGTCATCCATGATCCGGTTACAACGACCGACGAGCTGATCCCTTCCGGTGAGACATCTTCTTATCGTTCAAACCCGCTGGGACTTGCAGAGTTTACGCTGTCACGTAAGGACCCGGAGTATGTAGGCAGAGCAAAGGCAATCCAGAAGGTCGAGCGTGTGCGTGAAGCTGGCGAGTGCATGGGAGAAGCAGATCCGAACATGAAGACCGCTATGCACAAGGTAAAGGAAATGTTCCCGGATGCATGCGGTTCAAATACCGGTGTCGGAAGTACGATCTTTGCAGTGAAGCCGGGCGATGGTTCTGCACGTGAGCAGGCAGCTTCCTGCCAGAAGGTACTTGGCGGCTGGGCAAATATTGCCAAGGAGTATGCGACAAAGCGTTATCGTTCAAACCTGATTAACTGGGGTATGCTTCCATTTGTCATGGATGAAGATTACGATTTTGATGTGGATGATTATGTATTCATTCCGGGTGTTGCACAGGCAATCCGCAACAAGGATGAGATCATCAAGGCATACGTTGTAAACAAGGATATGAAGGAACTGTCTTTGAAGCTGGGCGACCTGACAGACGATGAGCGAGATATCATTCTGGCTGGATGTCTGATCAACTACTACAAGACACACTAATCAGATATATTCATTTAAACCTTTACACATGGTTTTCAATACTATATAATATACGCATTAGGAGCGTATATTATATGGATATTGAAAAGGACAGTCTGAAAAAACAAATACGGGAAATGACGCAGCTTGGCTATATTGCACCGGAGGATCTTCCTTCGATTGAGCTTTATATGGATCAGGTGACGACGTTCATGGATAAATATCTTTCGCAGAACAAACGGTATGAGGAAGATAAGACACTGACGAAAACGATGATCAACAACTACACGAAGAACAATCTGCTCCCGCCGCCAGAGAAAAAGCGGTATACGAAGGAGCATCTGATTCTGCTGATTTATATCTATTATCTGAAAAATGTGATATCGATCAGTGATATTCAGATCATGCTGAAGCCGTTGATCGATCATTATTTTGAGAATCCGGATGCACCGCATAGCTTGGAAGAGATTTATGCAAGTCTTTACAAGTTAGAGCAGCATCAGCATTTCCGGGTGGAAAACAGTGTCGTGAAGACGTTTGAATTGTCAGAACATGATTTCCCAGGTGTGGAAGACAAGTATATTAAGAATCTGAATTTCCTGTCCTTGCTCGGTTATGATATCTTCATCAAGAAGAAAATCATGGAGCAGATCATTGATGAGATGGCTGCGGAACAGGCGAAAGAACAGGAACAGGCAAACGAGAAAGATAAGAAAAAGAAGAAAAAAGACGAGACGTAATCTTACGTCTCGTCTTTTTCTGTGTCGGATTCTTTTGGCAGAAGTGTGAGGGTGACACGTTCAATACGGTTTCGGTGTACCTCGGTTACTTTGAAATGGGCACCTTCGCAGTTTGCCTCTTCACCGGCAGTTGGAATCTTGTCCAGCAGTTCGATGATATAACCGGCAAGTGAATCGTAGTCCTCAGACTGGAAATCCGTGTGCAGTTTATCGTTTAAGTCGTCCAGCTTGATCGAGGCATCAATATCATATGTGTGATTGCCAAGATCACGGATCAGATCATTCTCATTTTCGTCGTATTCATCGCGGATATCGCCGACGATCTCCTCGACCAGATCTTCCATCGTGATAATACCGGATGCCTGCCCATATTCATCGAGCACGATCGCCATACTGTCAGCCGACGTTTTCATCTCGGCGAAAATCTGGCTTGTCTTCTGATATTCATAGACGAACAGTGGTTTTCTCAGGATGCTTCGCAGATCAAAATACCGGATATCCAGAAGCTCCCGGTAGAAGAACAGGTCTTTGATGTTCAGGATGCCGATGATGTTTTCCTTAGAATCCTCGTAGATCGGGATTCGGGTATATGTCTCACTTTTGAAGATATCAACCAGCTCTTCGTACGTTGAATTCACATCGGCGGCGATCACATCGGCTCTTGGGATCATGATATCTTTCGAGAGTGCGTCACCGAAATCAACGACGTTTGAAATCATAAACTTTTCTTCCGGTTCAATGACACCTTCCTCGTGGGACACATTGACGATCGTCCGAAGCTCTGCTTCCGTGATGCTTGCCTTTCTGGCAGATGGATCGACATGGAACAGACGGAAGATACCGGATGTGATTATATTTAATAAGAAGATAACCGGTGTCAGGATCGTCATCAGCCATGAGATTGGATAGGCAACAACCATAGAAAGCTGCAGTGCATATTGCGTCGCGAGCGTCTTTGGTGAGATCTCGCCGAAGATCAAAACCAAGAAAGTTAAGACTCCGGTTGCGACACCGATGTATTTGCTTCCGAATACGGACGTACAGAAGGTCGTCGTCAGCGCAGAAGCAGATATATTCACGATATTATTTCCGACGAGGATTGCACTCAGCAGCTTGCTTGGGTTGCCGGTGATCTTCAATACTTTTTTTGCTCTTCGGTTTCCTTCGTCCGCGAGCGAACGGAGCTTGATGCGGCTGACGGTTGTCAGCGCTGTTTCCGAAGAAGAGAAAAAAGCGGATAATATCAGTAAGATAACGATAACAATAATTTGTAACGCGGGACTTGTGTCCAAAAAGAATCACTCCTTTGATTTCAATAAATTTCCTATTATTCTATCGGGAACCCACAGTGGTGTCAAGATATTAGTTATAATCAAAATTTATAGCTAATTCAATTTAATTCCTATTAGACAAATAGGAATTAAGATGATAAGATAACCTTGCAATCAGGAAAACGGGTTGCAAAACAAAAAGACAATGAAACGCAAACTGAAAAATAAAAGAAAGACGAGGTACAAAATTATGGGAAAGAAACATTATGAGGACAGAAATTTAAAGTTTGAAACATTACAGTTGCACGTAGGACAGGAACAGCCGGATCCAGTGACAGATGCAAGAGCTGTTCCAATCTATCTGACATCTTCTTATGTATTCCACAACAGTCAGCATGCAGCTGATCGTTTTGGGTTGAAGGATGCAGGTAACATTTACGGACGTCTGACAAACCCGACAGAGGATGTATTTGAGAAGCGTATCGCAGCGCTCGAAGGCGGCGTTGCAGCACTTGCCGTTGGTTCCGGAGCAGCAGCCCTTACATATGCATTTCAGGCACTGGCACATGCAGGCGACCATATCGTGGCAGCGAAGAATATCTACGGTGGAACTTACAACCTGCTTGCACATACACTTCCGGATTATGGTATCGAGGCAACCTTCGTAGATCCGTTTGACTATGATGCAATCGAAGCAGCTATCAAGCCAAACACAAAGGCAGTTCAGATCGAGACACTTGGAAATCCGAATTCAGAGGTTGTAGATATTGAGCGTATCGCAAAGATCGCACATGCACACAACATTCCGCTTGTTGTTGATAATACATTTGCAACACCATACCTTGTAAGACCGATCGAGTATGGTGCAGATATCGTCGTTCATTCAGCAACGAAGTTTATTGGTGGTCATGGAACAACACTCGGCGGTGTGATCATCGATAGTGGTAAATTTGACTGGCTCAAGGCTGCGGACAAGTTCCCATGGCTGGTAGAGCCAAACGTATCTTATCATGGGGTCAGCTTTGCCAAGGATACAGCTCCGGCAGCATTCGCTACTTACATTCGTGCGATCCTGCTCCGTGATACAGGTGCAACGATCTCGCCAGTACATTCCTTCATCTTCTTACAGGGACTTGAGACATTGTCTCTCCGTGTAGAACGCCATGTAGAAAATGCACTGAAGGTTGTACAGTATCTGAAGGATCAGCCACAGGTAGAGAAGGTAAATCACCCATCGATCTCTGAGAATCCAGAGCAGCAGGCACTTTACAAGAAGTACTTCCCAAATGGCGGCGGATCAATCTTTACATTTGAGATTAAAGGTGGTGCTGCAGAAGCACAGAAGTTTATCGATAACCTCGAACTCTTCTCCCTGCTTGCAAATGTAGCGGATGTAAAGTCACTGGCTATCCATCCGGCATCAACCACACATTCTGAGTGCAACGAGGCAGAGCTTCTCGATCAGGGAATCAAGCCAAATACAATCCGTCTTTCTATCGGTACAGAAAATATCGATGATATCATTGAGGATCTCGATGAGGCATTCAAGGCACTGGCAGAGTAATCACTTGTGAAAATATGGTTAAAAAGAGACAGAAACTTGGTCTGCCTCTTTTTTATTTATAGGAAATGTGGTAAAATAGGGTTAGTAAAAACAAACAGGAAAGTGTAAAGGGTGAAAAGATGTTATCAGTCGTATTGCCTGCCTATAATGAAGAAAAAATGATTCAGAAAGCGGCAGGAACCATAGGCGGAATTTTACAAAAAGAAGCCATTGATTATGAGATTATATTCGTAGATGATGGTTCCAGAGATGGAACATGGCAGCAAATAGAACAGACACAAAAAGAAGATCGGCATGTCAATGGAGTTCGTTTTTCCAGAAACTTTGGAAAAGAATCTGCCATGATGGCGGGACTGGAAAATGCAGGTGGTGATTGCACCGTTGTGGTGGACTGCGATCTGCAACATCCGCCGGAGACAATTGTGGAGATGTATCGGCTGTGGCAGCAGGGATATGAAGTTGTTGAGGGTGTGAAGCGTACGCGTGGAAAGGAAAGTGTGTTTCACAAATTAAGCGCGGGACTTTTCTACAAACTGATCTCGAGAGCTGTCAAGATTGATATGTCGAGAGCGTCGGACTTCAAGCTGATGGACCGGCGTGCGGTGGAAGCATTGCTTGCAATGCCGGAGCGGAATGCTTTTTTCCGGGCGTTATCTTCATGGATTGGATTCCGGACAACCTCGGTGGAGTTTGATGTGCAGGAACGGGAGGTTGGTGAGTCAAAATGGTCGACCAAGTCACTGATCCGCTATGCGATCTCAAACATTGTATCGTTTTCTTCAGCACCGATGACGCTGGTAACAATTACCGGTATACTAGGGTTCCTGTTTGCGGTTATACTAGGCATACAGACACTTGTAAATTATTTTTCCGGTCATGCGGTGGAAGGATTTACGACAGTGATCCTGATTATCCTGATCATGGGAAGTCTGATTCTTGTGGGACTGGGTGTTATAGGATATTATATTGCGAAGATTTATGAGGAGGTAAAATGCCGCCCGCGCTATATTGTTTCACGGAAAATCGGAGCAGGCATGACATGGGAAAAACGTAGATAGGCTAAAAACCAAAGGAGGTATTGGATGCGTAAGAAGTCACACATATCGCTTACAAAGGGTGTTGTACACGGACTGTCCGCAGAACAGCGGTTCGGACATCGCTTTTCCTTATATGTGGGAAGCATACTTCCGGATTGTACACCTTCTTTTTTGACAAGGCGTCATTGTATCGAGGATACGTTTGGTGTGTGTGAAAAGAAGATGCTTGGATTCTTGAAGCATTACAAAACAAAGAGAAAAGGCGTTTCGATCTTATCGAGCATCCGGATGGGTGTGGTGCTGCATTATATTGCAGATTATTTTACATATCCGCACAATGCGCATTATCCGGGAACACTGAAAGATCATTGCAGCTATGAAGAAGATTTGAAGCACCGTATGCGGAGCTTTGTGCGGCATAGATATGAATCTGGAGAGATGCAGTACGATGAACGGATGCTGCCGACGATCCATTCTGTACAGGAATTGCTCGATTATGTCAAAGAAAAACATGAACATTATGTACATGATCGTGGAAATGTGAATCTGGATTGTGCGTATTCGTATATTGTTTGTCTGGCTGTGATGTATTCTCTGTTGCAGCTTGCTGTGAATCCAGCATAAAAACAGAGGATCTGACGCATACTATCTGTGAACTGTAACAAAACAGTTCAGAGAAGGAGGATATTGTATGCGAGCTGGAGCAGAAGTTTACAGAGAAGTAGCAGAGCGTTGCAGCGCTTATGACAAGAGTGAGCGGAAATCTTGCTTTTGCAATGTGGCAGAAGGCGAAAAGAGCTGCCTGAATTGCAGACATTTCGCAGAGGACGAGCATTGCAGACTGGATCTGTACGATCCGATTGTAAAAGATTTATAAGAAACGAAGGGACTTTTTCGGAAGTCCCTTTTCTTATGGATATTGAAATGGCAGAAGAGATACGATCTGGACATGGCATAATGCTTGACATAAAAGAGGGTGGTTGTTATACTCATAGCTAGTTTTGGATAAGCAGCAAAGAAAGGAAACCAGATATGATTAGTGCAAATAATGTAACCCTGCGGCTTGGAAAGCGGGCTTTGTTTGAGGATGTAAATATAAAGTTTACAGAGGGAAACTGTTACGGCTTGATTGGTGCAAACGGTGCCGGTAAATCAACCTTCCTGAAGATTCTTTCCGGAGAACTCGAACCGACAAATGGCGAAGTTATCATGAACGATGGCGAGCGTCTGTCTGTCCTGCAGCAGGATCACTTCAAATACGATGAGTATATGGTATTAGATACCGTTATCATGGGAAATAAGCGTCTGTACGATATTATGAAGGAAAAGGACGCCATCTATGCGAAGGAAGACTTCTCGGATGAGGATGGTATCCGTGCATCAGAGCTTGAAGCAGAGTTTGCAGAGATGGATGGATGGAACGCAGAGAGTGACGCAGCAACCCTTTTGAATGGACTTGGCGTTGACACTGATATTCATTACAAAATGATGAGCGAACTTGATGGTAACCTGAAGGTCAAGGTACTTCTGGCACAGGCATTGTTTGGTAACCCAGATGTCCTTCTTCTGGACGAGCCAACCAACCACCTGGATCTTGATGCGATCGCATGGCTCGAAGAGTTTTTGATCAATTTCGAGAATACGGTTATCGTTGTATCACATGACCGTTATTTCCTGAACAAGGTATGTACCCATATTGCAGATATTGATTATGCGAAGATTCAGCTGTATGCCGGAAACTATGACTTCTGGTATGAGAGCAGCCAGCTTATGATCAAGCAGATGAAGGAAGCAAATAAGAAGAAAGAAGAGAAAATCAAGGAGCTGCAGGAATTCATTCAGCGATTCTCTGCAAACGCTTCAAAGTCCAAGCAGGCAACCTCCAGAAAGCGTGCATTGGAGAAGATCCAGCTTGATGAGATTCGTCCATCGAGTCGTAAATATCCATATATTGATTTCCGCCCGAAGAGAGAAATTGGAAATGAGGTTCTTACCGTATCGAATATCTCGAAGACAATCGATGGCGTGAAAGTGCTGGATAACATTTCCTTCACAGTCGGACATGATGATAAGATTGCATTTGTCGGACCGAACACGATCGCAACGACAACACTGTTCCGTATCCTTGCCGGAGAAGAAGAACCGGATGAAGGAAGCTACAAGTGGGGTGTTACAACGTCACAGGGATATTTCCCGAAAGATAATACGAAGGAATTTGATAATGATCTTGTAATCGCAGACTGGCTGGCGCAGTATTCGGATGATAAGGACGCAACCTATGTACGTGGCTTTCTTGGCAGAATGTTATTTGCCGGTGAAGATGGCGTGAAGAAGGTCAAGGTGCTTTCTGGTGGCGAGAAGGTGCGCTGCCTGTTATCAAAGCTTATGATCATGGGTTCCAATGTATTGATTCTCGATGAGCCAACAAACCATCTGGATATGGAGAGTATTACAGCGTTAAATAACGGACTGATCAAGTTCCCTGGTGTCTGTCTCTTTGCATGTCAGGATCACCAGTTTGTACAGACAACGGCAAACCGTATCATGGAGCTTACGAACACCGGACTGATCGACAAGCAGACAACTTACGATGAATACCTTGCTAACGACGAACTTGCAAGAAAACGTCAGGTTATGAATATGGCAAGTGACGATCAGGATTGATTGGAATAATAACAATCGAATGATGTGAAAAGAATAAAGAATGGACAGGCTTCCGGAAAAGCCTGTCCATTTTGCTAATAGGTTGTTTCTGTATCAATATCCAGATGAAGAATGAATTTCAACATCCGTTTTGCGTTGATGTAATTGCGCTCTGTGTTCCCTGGGAAACCTAGGTATACCTTGTCGTATCCAAGATTTAATCCCTTCGCAAAATTCGTATCGCTGATATCAATCGCGAACGGAACATTGACACCGTCGTTATCGTCTGCGGTACAGATCCGGGATTCCACTTCAGAATAGATCTCCGCTGGCAGATAGTTCCGCAAAGGATAGATGATTTCCTGCATTGCACAATATTCCAGTCCTTTTTCGTCCATGATCATGACATCATAAAAACCGTTAAAGCACAGCATTGGCAGTTCTGTATAGATCGATGCACTGGAGTTTTGCGAGTATTCTTCCAGATAGGTGTCTTTATCCAGATGTACTGTCACGTCGCTCTCCAACTGGTAAGCACCGTTCAGGTTGTAAAAGTCCAGATATTCATCGACGAAGGATGTGTCTACTGCAGAAGGTTCTGGTGAATTGACGATACAGTAGGACAAAGCAACCGGACGGCTCTTTTTATAGATTGTAACCGGGAGCGCAATGCAGATCGCAAGCAGGATCAGACCAAGGATGATCCTTCCCTTATAATAAGAGAGAATGTATCCGAATTTCTGTCCTTTCGTCATGCTTTCCATGTGTTTTTTGATCCGTGCACGTTTGGCGCGCTGACGGTCGCGGAAACTTAAACTGTGTAATTCAAGGTTGTCCTCGGTATTGACTGTCGTTTTTACATCTTTTGATTTCTTATCGGTTTCTGTTGCTTCTGTACCTTCCGGTGCGGATTCATCTGACAGGGATTCGTTGATTTCTTCGACGACATCTGTGCTGACAGCTTCGGACTCATCGGCTGTTGATTTTGGTAGTTCCTGTTCACTCATGCTTGTTATTGTTCCCTGATAAAAGGGATTCCTCCTCAAAATAAAACTTTCTACTATATTAACATAGAAGCAGAACAGGAGGAAGTGTAAAATTGTGAAATAAATATCACACATCTGAAAACTATTTACTTTTCAAATAATCTACATTATTATATATAGGTATGCGAAATGCGACAAAATATAGGAAAAGGGTATAGAAACGTGAAAAAAGAAGCAAATCCAAAAGGAAAAAAGAAATTTAAAGAATTTCTTCATAAGTTTTTCAAAATCTTCATTATTATATTTGGAGCCGCGATTGCGATCAACATTCTTGTGATCGGCGTGCTGTTTTTGATCCACAAAAACAAGCTGGCAGATGAACGTGGATATCTGAATCCACAGGGGCAGATGGTGGACGTCGGCGGACATTCTGTACATGTGATCGTCGATGGTGATGAGAACGCGGATAAAACGCTGGTGTTTATCCATAGTAATGGCATCACAGATGACTCAGTTGCGTTGGAACCGTTGTTTGGTAAGCTGCAGGAGTACCGCCTTGTGTATATCGACCGGAGTGGATTCGGATACAGTGATACGACAAAGACAGATAAGGATATTGAAAGTATTGTTACAGAGCTTCGGACAGCACTGGAGAAAGTAAACGTCAAAGGACCATATGTACTGGTGCCAAACGGCATTGCCGGATTGGAAGCAACCTATTGGGCGGACAAATATCCAGATGAAGTCGAGTCTATCATCGGAATCAATATTTCGGTGGCAGACGATTTTGATGGTGTGACCGAGGAACAGTACTGCGGATTCTTTAATTATCTGATGGTGAAATTCGCAGCGATTGGTGGACAGCGGTATGTCAAGAGTGTCTATCCGGATAATTTTGGTGCTGTATATACAGAAAAACAGATGATCGTGCGCAAGGCGCTGATCTCAAAGAATTTCTATACCTCCGATATGTATGAGGAGGACCTGCAGGCGGTACACAATGCTGCGGTTGTGAAAGAACTGGGCTGGCCGGAGCAGACACCGATGCTTGTGATTCTTGCCAATCCACTGATGGCACCGTATATCGAGGACGATTCGTCTGTGCGGGAAGAGTATGAGGACGCCTTGAAGGAGGTCTATGGAACTGCGACCGATGCGAGTGCGGGCGATGCGGATGGTGTGGACTATGTCGGAGAGTATAACGCAGACAAGAAAACGTATTACAGTCAGTATAAGAATGTCCAGATAGAGGAGATGTCTGGCCCGTCGAGATTATACACTTATGATCCGGACGGAGTAGCAAAATTAATCAAAGCATACCTGAACGATTAGGCAGATTTTGACATATTTATTCCAAATTATAGTAATAATGCACAAAATCGTGAAGAAAAAGTGAAAAAGTACTTGCATACTTGGTAAATATGTCCTATAATTACCTTAGTCATGACGGAGTATGTTATGATATTTCACAATTAACTAAGGAACCGACAGTCTTAGACTGGAATAATAACAGGTTCAAACAAGTCTTGTTTGACCGATATGTCGTAGGCTTCGTTTAAATTGCACATAGATAATACGAAATTTAGAAGGATTTATCTGTGGAATGTTCGGAGGAAGATATGATATGGAGGTTAAGATGACAAAAACACATTAAAGGAGGGTTTTTTTGTGAAGAAATTTAAAAAAGCAATGGCATTGTCATTGGCACTTGCAATGGGTCTTTCACTTGTAGCTTGTGGCGACAAGAAGGAAGAGACAACAACAGAGGCTACAACAGAGGCTACAACAACAGAGGCAGCCGCAACAGATGACGCTACAGCAGATGACGCATCAGCATCAAACGCAGAGGTAGCTCTTCCAATGCCTGCAGAAGACAGCGATCCAATCTATGTATACTCATGGAATACAGAGCTTGGTGACAGACTTCAGTATGTAAAGGACAAGTATCCTCAGTATGCTGATCTTATTCAGTATGAGAACCTTGGTCTTGGCGGAACATCTGATGAGTACAAGAGTGCTGTTGAGAACGCTATCGCTAACGGCGGAGACAAGGTACCTTCAATCATCGCTTGTGATGATGATGTAGCTCTGTACTTCCTGAGCTCAGATGCTATCGTTCCTGTTGAGGATCTTGGTATCACAGCTGATATGTACAGCAACGCTTACCAGTATACAGTTGACTATGCTACAATCGATGGCGAGCTCAAGGGTATGTGCTGGCAGGCAACACCTGGATGTTTCATCTACAGAACAGATATCGCTGAGGAAGTTCTCGGAACATCTGATCCAGATAAGGTTCAGGAGTATGTAAAGGATTGGGATACATTCCTTGACACAGCTGAGACAATGAAGCAGGCTGGTTACAAGATGCTTTCTGGTTCGGCAGACGCTAAGAAGCCTATCATCGATCAGAGAACATCTGCATGGGTAGAGAACGACACAGTTAACATCGACCCAGTTATCACAGAGTATCTTGAGTTCGCTAAGAAGCTTTATGATGGTGAGTACACAAACAACAATGGTCAGTGGACAGATGGCTGGAACACAGACTTTACAGCTGATGTATTTGGCTACTTCGGATGTACATGGTTCGTTTACTGGTCAATCAACGATGAGGAAGGTTCTGATACATACGGAAAGAGAAATATGTGTCAGGGTCCTACAACATATCACTGGGGTGGTACATACCTTGGTGTAACAGATCAGTGTCCTAACAAGGAACTTGCTGCACTTGTTCTTTACACACTTTGCTGTGATACAGACACAATGTACAAGCTCTCTGATGAGACTCTTGACTTCGTAAACAACAAGGCTGCTGTAGCTAAGCTTATCGCTGATGGTAAGGGTGAGTCTCCAGTTCTTGGTGGTGCTAACCCACTTCAGACATGGGCTGACAATGCAGAGAAGATCAACCTTCAGTACGCAACAGAGTACGATTCAACATTCAATGGTTACCTTGACAATGCTTCAGAGGCATACAACTCAGGCGAGCTTAAGACTGTTGATGACGCTGTAGCTAAGATTAAGGAACTTATCAAGGATGGTTACCAGAACCTTACAGTAGAGTAATTTACTGGCAACGATATTTGATATGAATTTATGGTTATGCACCGGGTTCGCCCGGTGCATAATTTGAAAAAAACATACCGCTGTTAGGCATTTTATAGAGGACATTCCGCAGAATATCTTCTATAAAATGTCTAACGGGGGACGCGAAAAAATATGTTAAAATTTATGAAAAGGTTGGGGAAGTGAAATCATGAAGAAAAAGACAGTTGAATATGGTAAGTATGGATACTTCTTCGTACTTCCATTCTTCTTAGTATTTTTTGTATTCCAGCTGTACCCGTTGATTTATACTTTCTATCTCAGTTTCGTTGAGTATTACCAGATCAAACTTGGAAAATTCCAGGGTCCAAACTTTAATGGACTTAAGAACTACATCATGGTTTTGGCAACGACAGAAGGTAAAGGTAGTGATCTGAAGGTTGTTTCATGGTTCGATACCATGACAGTTAAGTCAATCGGCAACACATTGAAGATCTGGATTCTGAACTTTATTCCACAGATTCTTCTTGCATTGCTTTTGGCTTCTTGGTTTACAGATACAGTTGTAAAGTTAAAAGGACAGGGCGCATTCAAGATCATGATGTTCATGCCGAACATCATTACAGCATCTTCTATCGCCGTATTGTTCTACAGTTTGTTTAATGCAAACGGACCTATCACTATGATGCTTAGAAATGCACATATTATCGGACAGAAGTACGACTTCATGGAGAAGCCGGGCGGAACAATTGGTCTGATTGCATTCATGCAGTTCTGGATGTGGTATGGTAACTCAATGATTGTCCTCATTGCAGGTATTTTGGGTATTAGTCCATCCCTCTACGAAGCAGCCATGGTAGATGGTGCAAACAGCAAGCAGCAGTTCTTTAAGATTACATTGCCACTGTTGAAGCCGATTATTCAGTATAACCTGGTAACATCCGCTATCGGTGGTCTGCAGATGTATGATATTCCATCTCTGTTCAACGTTGACCAGTCCTTCAATGGTAAGCCAAACTTTGCATCAGAGACAATTACAATGTGGATCAAGTCTCTTGGATTTACATCTAAGGACTATGGTAAGGCAGCAGCTTCATCTATCGTTCTGTTCATTGTAACATTAGTAATCAGTATCATCTTCTTCGCTGTCACAAAGGATAGACAGCCGAAGCAGAAGCATGCTGTAATTCGATAAGGGGGTGTACGAATAATGGCTAAAAGCGCAGAAGTTGAGGCAAGTTACTCGGGACGTATTCGTGCAACGAAGATATTTAGAACAATTATTTGTATTTTGTTGTGTATCATCAGTATCTTTCCATTTTACTTGATGATCATTAATTCAACATTGGATTCAAATACAATCAAAACTGGTGTACATCTGCTTCCTGGTTCATTCAAGCAGTTGGGATTAAACTTCACAAACTTGATGAAGAAGGCAGAAGGTGTTGGTACATCACTTTGGGGCGCTATGCTTCACAGTGCAATTATCTCTGTACCAGCTACTATCCTCACAGTTTACTGTTCTACATTGACAGCTTATGGTCTTACAGTATACAACTTTAAGCTGAAGAATGCGGCTCATACATTTATTATGGCTATCATGATGATTCCTGCACAGGTATCTATCATCGGTTTCATGCAGTTTATGATGAAGATCAATCTGTATGATTCTTACTGGCCACTGATTCTTCCAGCTGCAGCTTCACCGTCTACATACTACTTCATGAAGCAGTATATGGCAACTGGTCTTTCAATTGAGATTATTGAGGCAGCCAGAATCGATGGTTCCAGCGAGTTCTCTACATTTAATAAGATTGCATTACCTTTGATGAAGCCGGCTATGGCTACACAGGCGATCTTCGCATTCATCACTTCATGGAACAACTTGTTCACACCAAGTATGATGTTGCTTGATAAGAGTAAGAATACATTACCTATGTTCGTTCAGACATTGCGTTCAGAGCAGTTC
>CAVGQQ010000019.1:0-56002 GCA_963631525.1 bacterium | reverse complement strand
ACTGTTACCGAACTACGCCAGAACAACGATTCTCGACAACACATCCACCATAGCACATGTTTTATGGAAATGTAAAGCGTAAGTTTGGAACATTTAGAAAAAGTGAGGAAATATGCGGGTTTGAGAGCGAAAATATTTTTATTTATGTGCTTAATAATGTAAAAAACGGAAGGTGTACTTCGTTATTGAAATACACTTTCCGTCTCTGTTTATCTCTTAATCACACAATTGTTTTACTTCTTAATATAAGCCTTTGTATTCACAGACTGAATACCCTTATAATTATTCGCTGGTGCTGCGCCGCCCTTCGGTACAAGTACGATCTGGATTCCCTCCAGACGCTTTGCAAATCCAGCTGTTCCTGATTCTTCTCCATTCTTCGCCCAGCCAAGCCAGCCGTAAGACTGCGCATGCACACGGTAATAGACATCAAAATGGTTTGCCATCTCGCCGTAAAGCTTGATCTGGATTGCTTCGAGACGCTTTGCCTCTCCGCTTGTTCCACTCATCGCGCCATCTTTTTTCCATTCTTTCTCCCAGCCATAGGTCTGGATATGTGTCCGGTACTGGATTCCACCTGCATACGCTGCATTCGAAAGCTTGATGTTGATTCCTTCGAGTCTCTTTGCCTTACCGGAGGTTCCACTCATTGTGCCATTCAGCACCCAGTTCTGCCAGCCGAAGCTCTGTACATGTGTCTTGTACATGATGTTTGTACTGTCGGTTGAGCCCGGAATTGTGATTGCGCCGTTTGTCTTTGCAATATACGCACGAGAATCATGCGCACCCTTGGATGCATTCACACCTGCATAATCAAGTCCCGGTGCAGCTTCCGTCTTCTTTACAACTACAATCTGAATTCCCTCGAGCCGCTTTGCATAACCGGCAGTTCCAGACGGCTCTCCATTCTTCGCCCAGCCAAGCCAGCCGTAAGACTGCGCATGCACGCGGTAATAGACGTCATACTTATCCTTATCTGCACCGGTAAGCTGAATCTTGATCGCTTCGAGTCTCTTTGCTTCTCCGGTTGTTCCATTCATCTCACCATTTGCAGACCAAGGCAACCAGCCATATGTCTGACAATGTGTAGAATACTGGATACCAAGGTTCTTGTTGCCACTCACGGAAATCTCGATACCTTCGAGACGCTTTGCTTTCCCGGATGTTCCACTCATTGAACCATTTGTAACTGGGTTCTGCCAGCCAAAGGACTGGACGTGAGTGCGGTAAGAAGTAGTAATTTTCCCCTCTACATCTTCAAACGTATAGCCATTTGCTATTGCATAAGTTTCTGCATATGAACCTGCATAACCATAGATTGTTTTTAAACCAGAAGCTTCAAATGCAGTAGCTCCTATACTTGTTACACTCGATGGCATCTTGATGCTTGTCAGTCCGCTACATCCCATAAATGCCATTTCTCCAATACTCGTTACTCTTTCCGAAAGTTTAATGCTCGTCAAGCCGCTACAAATATAAAATGCGCCCTCTCCAATTCTTGTTACACCCAACGGTATCTCTATACTTGTCAAGCCACTACATCTAAAAAATGCACCGTCTCCAATACTCGTTACACCTTCCGGAAGCTTAATGCTCGTCAAGCCGCTACAACACCGAAATGCACCATCTCCAATACTTGTTACACTTAACGGTATCTCAATACTTTTCAAGCCACTACAGAAAGAAAATGCCTCGCCCCCAATACTCGTCACATCCGATGGTATCTTTGTATTCTCGCATCCTCGAATCAATGTATTCGTTTTTGTCTCAATGATTGCATTGCAGTCATCTTTACTATTATATGTTAGATTCAAATTAGACACAGCGATACTTGTCAAGCCGCCACATCCATAAAATGCGTCTACTCCAATACTTGTTACTCCTTCCGAAAGCTTAATGCTCGTCAAGCCACTACATCCATAAAATGCATTGTCTCCAATACTCCTTACGTTTGATGGGATTTTTGTATTTTTGCATCCTTGAATCAATGTATTGGTCTTTGTTTCAATAATTGCATTACAGCCACCATCACTATTATATATAGCATTTTGGGGTGCTACAACAATACTTTCTAGATTTTCACACCAAGAAAATGCCATATCTCCAATACTCGTTACTCCTGACGGTATCTCGATACTTGTCAATCCACTGCATGCATAAAATGCGTAGTCTGCAATACTCGTTACACCCGACGGTATCTTGATGCTTGTCAATCCACTGCAGAAAGAAAATGCATCATATCCAATACTTGTACATTTCTCCGGGATCTTTACATCTCCACCTTTACCTACATATTTTACAATCGTAGTTCCATCCCACACAAAACCATCTGCATCCGCCTCGCTCCCATCATATACAACTTCCTGTGCCTCATCCAAAGCTTCTGCGTCTGTTTCCGTCGCAGACACTTCCGCAGTTACCACTTCTTCTGGTTCAGCCGCAGACACCTTAATGACTGGTCCTGTTGCAAGTAAGCTCACAGCCATACATGCCGCCAAAGCGAAGCTTACAATTCTCTTCATTTTTCTCATCCTTGTCCTCCTCTTGTTGTGTAGTTTTACGTCTGTCTCATTTCCATCATTCTGCTATCAGAAGTTTTCTATAAATAAGCGCACGAAAAAAAGCCACGCATCTCTGCCCGACTACATTCATGTTCTTTATATAGTTATATCGCTTCTGTGAGTTCTCCGAACTGGAAATGAATTTACGAGATTTGAAATTCTCTATCTCTGCTTCAACAATTTTCCTGCTGAGCAGTACCCCCCCCCGATGAACAAACGTTCTATTTTGAGGTTAGGGAGCATGCAGGATACCGCATTTACACGTATTTCTTTGTTAGCTTTTATACGATACATTCCCTGCACTCCTTCTTGAAAATTTCAAATTCCTACTTATTTTACAGCCATATATAGATACACGCAATAGGTAAATAACAATTCACCCATTTACAAATTCATCCCATCATAAAGTCAAACCGCCCCTCCCGGCTGCCGGGAGGGGGATATTATCTGCAAAACAACCCTATCAATAACTGATGTTGCATAGAAAAATATACTATTCGGTTCTCATATGCATATGTTTGATTCTTAGAAATTCTTAATGTTCTATCAGTATACTAGCAATGTTTGAACACGATGTTCAAACAAGCTGCCACTGAGCCACGGATGGCGAGCGGAGAGCGCCTGTGAACCGACAGGTTCACACTTCAAATGCGCTCGACAATCTGCCGCCGAACAAAGTGAGGGGGCAATACCCGTGCAGCGGTTGCGTAAAGTTTTCACCATGTTTATTTAGAACATTTAGAATTTCTTAGATTCAATACATCGCATATGATTCCGAATAGTATATTTTTCCATGCAAATCATTATCCCTGAGGGTTGTTTTGCAAATAATATCCTCAATAGAAAAAGGCTGCCGACAACCGACAACCTTTTCCCGTGTAGACAGGTTTGATATTACATAGCCTTTTTGTAAAGGGCTACAATATCCTTCTTCGTAGAGCGGCGTGGGTTCACCATGATATTTCCGCTCTTCATGGCATCATCTGCCATGACATCGATCTTGTCCTCCGTCACCCCTACTTCTGTAAGATTTGCAGGAATCGAAAGACTCTCATTCAACGCTCTGATCGCCTCCACCAGCATGTCCGGTGTGAAGCTCTCATCGCTTCTGTGTGTCTCACTCACATACTCATAAATCTTCTTATATTTACCTTTATCTGCAAGCTTGTTGTAATCCAGAATCGTCGGAAGCAAAATCGCATTTGCCACGCCATGTGGTACATCGAAATATGCACTGACCGGATGACTCATCGCATGCACATTGCCAAGTCTCGCCCACGAGAATGCAATACCTGCAAAGAGCGAACCAACCAGCATGTCACTGGCGGCATCAACATCGGTACGATTTGCCACGTAAGCGCGAATCGAACGACCGATCAGTTCCATCGCCTTCTCGGACATTGCCTCGGAAAACGGCGATGCATCCGTCGAGATATACGACTCACATGCATGGATAAACGCGTCCATTCCACATGCGGCAGCCACCGAAGCAGGAGCCGTTGCAATCAGATCCGGGTCTAAAATCGCATACTTTGGAATCAGTTCATAGCTGAATACCGTCAGCTTGTAGTTCCGGCTATGATCGGTAATAACCGAAAATGCAGTTACCTCGGAACCCGTACCTGCGGTCGTTGGAATCGCGATCTGCGGAACGATTGGTCCCGGCACCTTACCTCCACCTTCGTATTCTGTAATGCTTCCACCGTATTTTGCGATAACACCAACTGCCTTTGCCACATCCATCGGAGAACCACCGCCAAATGCCACAATGAAATCTGCGCCACATTCCTTGTACAGCTTCGTTGCTTTTTCGACCGTCTCAACCGAAGGATTTCCTTCGGTCTCCGTAAATGCATCCGCCGGGATTCCGACATCTGCCAGAGACTGCTTACATGTATCCACCAGTCCCATCTTATTCAGATGGGGACCGGAGATGATAAGGGCATGTGTGCCGCCAAGCTTGGTTGCACATTCACCTAATTTCTTGATAGAACCTGCACCAACAATAATATCCTGCGGCACAGAAAAACGAAAACTCTTCAATCTAATTCACCTTGCCTTTATTTTGAAAGTGCATTCACTGTTTCTTCCAGAATTGCATATGCCTTGTCACAATCTTCTCTGCTTGCGATCAGTGGTGGAACCATACGAATGACATGCGCACCGATGGCTGTGATCAGAAGCTTTCTGTCAAATGCACCATGCTTCACATCGACAGCGCCGATCGTATCATCAAACTCAACACCGATCATCAGACCCATACCACGGACTTCCTTCACATGTGGAAGATTCTTCAGCTTATCCATGAAATAAGCACCAACTTCCTTTGCATTGCCTGCAAGGTCACGGTCAAGAAGCTCGTTTACCTCCGCATAAGCGGCTGCACAACTGACTGGGTGTCCACCAAATGTTGTACCGTGGGAACCCGGTGTAAATGCTGTTGCGACCTCAGCGGTTGCACAGATTGCACCGATTGGCATACCGCCACCAAGCCCCTTCGCCATAGAGACGATATCCGGCTTGATACCATAGTTCATGTAACACATCGGCTGACCCGTTCTGCACCATCCGGTCTGTACCTCATCGATCAGGAGCAGCATGTTATTCTCATCACAGAACTTACGAAGTCCTGTCATAAATTCATATGTTGCAGGGTTGACACCACCTTCACCCTGAATTGGCTCGATCATAATGGCAATCGTGTTCTCGGTACATGCATCCTTAAATGCCTGCAGATCATTGTATGGTGCATAAGAGAATCCATATGTCATCGGTCCGAAACCAACCTGACAGCCATTACCCGGCTGACCTGTCGCAGACATTGCACCAAATGTTCTGCCGTGGAAGCCCATCTTTGCAGTCACGATATGATAACGGTTTGGTCCGTAATGCTCAATACCATACTTTCTTGCCATCTTGATCATGGCCTCATTTGCCTCTGTACCAGAGTTCTGATAAAAGATCTTATCCATACCGATTGTGGTACAGACCTTCTCTGCCAGCAATGCCTGTGGAATCGTGTACGGATAGTTGAATGTATGCATGATATCATCGACCTGATCCTTGACGGCTGCAACAACCTTTGGGTTTCTGCTTCCGGCATTATTTACAGCGATACCTGCATAGAAATCCAGATACGGAGTTCCGTTTTCATCGTACATGTACATGCCCTCGGCTGTCTCTGCCAGGAAATCAAAACGCTCGTATGTATCGATCATGTACTTGCTTACCTTATCCTTAATGTCCTGCTTTGTTAATCCAAGATCTTTTAATTTCATAATAAACGCCTCCTAAATATATAAAATGTTTTCATTACTTTATAATGCCTTTAATCTTCATGTATTCCTTGATTACCTTCACACTGTCCTCAATTCCAGCCTTTTCACTGTTGATCGTCAGATCGTAGTTGACTGGATTCGTCCAGTAATTTCCATGTGTGTAATACTTGTAATAATCGGCTCGGAATTTATCCGTATGCACGATCGTCGCAGTCGCAACCTCTTCCGTGACACCCATATGCTCCATCGTCCGCTTCACACAGAAATCTCGTGGTGCTTCTATGTAGATGCTTACAATGTTCGGTCTGCCCCGCAAAATGTAATCAGCACATTTACCAACTATGACACACGATTCCGTATCCGCTAAGTTCTCAATGATCTGTCTCTGATACTCAAACAGTTTATCATCAGATACGAACTTCTCGTTCCGGCTGATATAGCTTCTCGCACGCGGCAGACCTTTTAAGAAGCTGGAGAAACCACCATTGGAATGTACCTTCTCGTTGACCTCCTGAAACAGCTTTTCATCGAGTCCACTCATCTGAGACGCCAATGTCAGAATTCGGTTTTCGTAGCAATGGATACCAAGCTCCTTCGCAAGCTTCGATGCAATTTCCTTTCCGCCGGTACCAAAGCCTCTTGCAAAAGTAACAACATAATTTTCCATATTTTTCCCTCACAATCTCTTATTATGCGATGAATCTGCTTAAGAACTCTCTGCTTCGATCGTTCTTCGGATTCGTGAAGAACTCCTCTGGTGGTGCATCCTCCACGACATAGCCCTTATCCATGAATAACACACGCGACGATACATTCTTTGCGAAATCCATCTCATGTGTCACGATCAACATCGTGAGTCCGGAACTTGCAAGCTCCTTCATTACATTTAATACTTCTCCAACCATCTCCGGATCAAGTGCGGATGTCGGCTCATCGAACAGCAGTACCTCCGGATTCATACAAAGCCCTCTGGCGATTGCCACACGCTGCTTCTGTCCACCGGATAACTGCTCCGGTCTGGCGTTGATGTACGGTGCCATGCCAACCTCTTTCAAATGCTTGATTGCACGGTCGAACGCTTCTTCCTTGGATACATGCAAGACCTTTCTTGCACCCTCCATGCAGTTTTCCAGCACCGTCATATTGTTAAATAAGTTGAAGGACTGGAACACCATGCCGACTCTGGAACGGAACTCGTTAATCTCCTTCTGGACATTCCGGATCTCCTTGCCGTGGTACAACACCTGTCCGCTTGTCTGTGTTTCCAGCTTGTTCACACACCGGAGCAATGTCGACTTACCGGAACCGGACGAACCAAGGATACAGATGACCTCGCCCTTCTTCACCTTAAAATCAATCTTCCGCAAAACCTCATGATCACCGAAGGATTTGCTTAAGTCTTTTACTTCAATAATACTTTCTTCATTGTTTTTACTCATAAGCTCACCCTCCTACTGTTTGTCTTCCATATATTCCACAGCAAGCACATAATCTTTTTTGCCTGCCATCTTCTTTTCGATAAATAAGAACAACCGGTTAAATGCCACACAAAGCACCAGATAGATAATGGCGATTACAAGATACGATTCAAAATACTTGTAATAGGTACCACCAACGGTCTTTGCCTGCATGAACAACTCCTGAATACCGATTACGTTCAACACAGATGTCATCTTCAGGTTTGTCAGGAATGTGTTCGCCATCTCTGGGATAATGTTCTTGAATGCCTGTGGAAGGATTACATAGAACATTGCCTGCATTGGGGACATTCCCATTGCCAGAGCACCTTCACGCTGTCCGGCATCAATGGATTTGATACCTGCACGCACGGTTTCTGACATATACGCACCTGTATTTAATACGGTTACGAGAATACCAGCAATGATCGGATTGATATTCACACCGCCCTGACGGAGACCGAAGTATACGATCATCGCCTGTACGATCATTGGTGTTCCTCGGAACAGCTCTACATATAAGAAACAAATAAATTTGAAGAATTTGATAATTCCCTTTTTGACCGGATTATCTTCTTTGTGAATTTTGATATCTCCGACAATACCTACGATATAACCAAGTATGAAACCTACGATCGTACCAATCACAGATACATACAGGGTGATCCATGTTCCCTGTAAGAACATGCTCGAATACTTCTCGGCAAGAAATGCCATCCATTCAAAGATATTTGTCGGGGATGATATACTTAGAATAGCACCCATATGATTTCCTCCTGTCCTACACGTTTTTTATAATTCCTCCGCAGCCTGAAATCATGAAAGGCTGCGGGGGATTTATTCCTATCAATTGTTATTATGTATTTATTATTTATTAGCGGCTGGCTGTAAGCTGACTGCCTCTTCCATCGTCTTATCCATCTCAGCCTTATCATTCCATCCAATGGCATTCATAGCTTCCTGAATCTCATCGCGGCGGGCTGTATCATCTTTTCTTGTGGCGATACATACATTTGTCATTTCCTCATCACCGACAAACTTATCATTTTCATCCAGATAGATAATTGCCAGATCATCGTTTGTCATCGCTGCGGATTCTGCAGTCGGTGCATCAATGACACATACATCAGCCGTTCCATTTGAAATTGCCATGAAGCATTCCGCCGTTGTCTCATAGTTTGCACCAAGTGTTGCATCCGGTACCTGATCAAGCAGGTTTACCCATCCGGTACCAAGCTGTGTTGTAAGTGTTACATTCTTGCCTGCCAATTCTGACAATCCCTTGATACCTTCCAATCCGGAACCCTTCTTAACAACTAAGCAGTTTGTTCTATAATAATAAGGATCTGTAAATGAATACGATGCCTCACGTTCCTTTGTACGTCCCATACCTGCGATGATCACATCGTAATCGCCAGCATCAAGAGACATTCCGATGGAATCCCATTCCACCTTGTGGATCTCCAATGTCTTTCCCATCTGCTTTGCAAGCTTCTCTGCTACAATTACGTCATATCCATATGCATACATGTTTGTTCCGTAGATTGGAACTGCCTTTTCACCATTTGCAAGCTCATCCGTTTCCTGTGACCAGTTGAATGGAGCATATGCACATTCCATTCCAACTCTTAATACACTGTCATCACTGGACGAATCCTTCTTTCCACAACCGGTAAGAGATGTCAATGCCAATGTTGCTGCAAGCACCATGCTGATTAATTTTCTTTTCTTCATAAACATCATCCTCTCTTTCTTCTCACATTTTTCTTAATTTTTTTAAGCCTTTACCTTTGACTTGGCTGTATTATGTGCCTGTAACATTATTTTGTCAACATAGATAAGGGATTTCCTAATTTATTTAAAGTTTTGGGGAGTTCTTTTTTTATTTTTAGGAAAAAAGAGAGGTTTTCTTATTATTTTTATGTTGTCGCACAGCTTTATCAAGTTGTATTTTGTTTTCGCTTGTGTTTCCTTTGTACAAACCAATTTGTAGTTGTTTTTATCAAGTTTTGTTTTTTATCAAGTTCTTTACACCTGTCATAAACAAAAAAGCAGCCGTTTTTTTCCCGACTGCATTCTTCTTGTATATGAAACTTAATATCGAATCGTATGATTCTTCTTTTCCTCTGACCAGTAACACTGTTCCCGCGCTGCACAGGCAAAACAGTTTCTGGACTGCTTATCTGCATCGTATAAGAGTGTTGCAAGCGATCTTGTCTGCTCGCTCGGTGCCTTATGTCTGCCGATTGCATCACAGATTTCTGTACATTCTTCCTCTGTATATCCACATGCCAGAAGGATTGGACGTGCCAGCTTCGCCCCTGCCTCATGATGGGATGCGCCGGATGCATACTCCTCACATCTGCCGATATCATGCAGCAATGCCATCGCATAGATCACATCCTGCCGGAAGGGAAGTCCCTGTTCCAGATTCTTTATATATCCGATTCTTGCCACATCCAGACTATGCTCGATTCCATGCAGGCAGAACACACGCGTGCGCTCCTGCTCCTTGATCCGGTGCATATACACCTGAAATTCCGGATGTGCGAGAATTTTATCTACTCGCTCCATTGTTTTCATCTCCGCTTTCTAATTGCAGATACTCTGCCAGAAAAGATAACGAACCACTCACAAGAATCACATCCGTTCCGCATGCCTGTTGTCTCGCTTTTTGCAGTGCTTCCGCACTCGTATCAGCTAACTGGACTGGTACGCCCTGCGCCTGTAACAACGGTGCCAGAATCTCCTTCGGCAGACCACGCGGGGTATCCGGTGTGATCACGACAGCTGCTGCCATCGTCGGTGCCAGAATCTCAACCATCTTCTCGTATTCCTTATCTTTCAGTACTCCTATTATATAGATTACCCTGCGGTTTGTAAAATACTTTTCCACCGATGTGCGCAAATATTCCCATGCTGCCACATTGTGTGCACCATCTACATAGATATACGGATGTTCCGCCGCCCTCGTCATACGTCCCAGCCATGTAGTCTGGGCGATTCCCTCATGAATCGCTGTTTCTTCTATATATAGTGCACGAAGCACCGTGATTGCTGTCTGTGCGTTTGCAACCTGATGTTCTCCTAACAATGGGATATGATAAGGTTGTTGCCGTCCATCCATATCCGCATCCAGATTGGTTTCATCTGGATTTGTTCCACAATCCACCAGCTCAGTGCCATCCAGATTCATCTGCATGACTTCCCAATCCGATGGATTTACTTCTATATAAGAAGCATGTTGTGCTTCACACGTCTCCCGCAGCACCTTCGATACCTCCGGCATCTGTGGCGCAGAGATCACGGTCGTATGCGGTTTGATGATGCCTGCTTTCTCTGTCGCAATCTTCGTCAGAGTATCGCCTAGAAACTGCATATGATCCATGCTGATCTGTGTGAACACACAAACCTCCGGCTTTGCAAGCACATTCGTCGCATCCTCTCTTCCACCCATGCCACATTCAAGCAATACATAGTCCACATGATTCCGCGCAAAATACAGAAACGCCACCGCTGTCTCGATCTCAAATACAGTCGGACTGGCAAATCCATCCGCCTCCATCGTCTCGATCACCGCCGCAACCTCTGTGAGTAACGCTGCAAATTCCTCCTCCGACATATAGTGTCTGTCCATCTGATACCGTTCGAGATACGTCAGAATCGTCGGGGAAATATACCGTCCTACATGATACCCTGCGGCAAGCAGGCTCTCCTGTACAAACGCAAAAATAGAGCCCTTCCCGTTTGTCCCGGCGATGTGCAATGTCCTGCACGCATCCTGTGGATTGCCGAGTCTCCGTAAGAGCTCCTTTACCTGTGTCAGGCCGGGCACGATTCCCAGCCTGCCTTTTTCTTCGATATAATTTTGTGCTTCTTCGTAGTTCAATTATTTGTCTCCCTTATATTCTACATGCTGCACTGGCTTTGTAGAATCATCGATTGGACAAATCTCATATCCCTCATCCTTCAAAGTCTGGATCAAAGCTGGAAGCGCTTCGATCGTTGCATGATTGTTCTGCAGATCATGCATCAATATCACGGAATCACCCACATTTGCATGTACATACCCAAGTATATTATCATTTAACTCACTTGGTGTCAAAGATGCATCCACGGCATCACCTGACAGGGAATTCCAGTCATAATAAACGATGCCCTCGTCATGCAGATAGCCGATCAGATCCTGAATATCCACCTTGCTGACCTGATTGGAGCTTCCGCCCGGGAACCGGTACAGATGCGTATCCACACCCGTCTGCTCCTGTATGTAATCGTGAATCTTCGTCACATCTTCTTCAAAGCTTTCCTGGCTTGCATACACCTGATCGTACACATGGCTGTAAGAATGCATTCCGATCGAATGTCCTTCGTCGACGATCCGTTTGTAATACTGCTGTGCTTCCTTATCATCATTGTAGACAACAAAGAAAGTTGCCTTCACATTGTTTTCTTTCAACACATCTAAGAGTTCTCCGGTGTAAGTACTTGGACCATCATCGAAGGTCAGATACACTTTCTGTCCATTGTAGTAGGTCTGCTCCGGCACATCACTTTCCGCTTCGGTTGTCGCCTCTGCATCTTCCGTGGTTTTGTTCGAGCCGTCACCATTGTCTGTCAAAGCCACATGCACACCTTCCGAACCCTTTCCAAGATCTCCATACACCATCTGCTCACTCGTCATTGTCTCGGTCGATTCATCGATCAGTTCAATGTTCGTGCTGACCAGATTCTTTCCTTCCTCCACCCGATCGACCAGATTCTCAATCCGGTGATCCAGCCGGTTCATCTTCACCATCAGAAACATACATAGCGTGATCGGAATGGCACATACGACCAGAAATGTTATCATCAACATCCGCTTAAAGCTCCGTACCTTTCGTTTGTGTGTGTTTGCCTCTTCCATTTCTTGTGCTTCGGAAATTTCTTTCTCATATTCAGTTAAAGTTTTTTTCTTGTCTTCCATAAAATTTTCCTTTACATTCTCTATATATTGTGGTACATTATCCATGTAATACAAATTACCATTTGCAGCCTTGGGACATTCCCGAAAAAAAGGTTGCAATTTTTATATTATAAAATTCTACGAGTTATGTCAAGTAAATTTTATCTTTTCTTAATCTTTTGTAACACTTTTGTAATATAATTCCCGCCACTTACGACCTTCTTCCTGCATCCCCTGAGTCAGCTTTGCCAGCTCATCATATTGCTGTTTATAACGCTGTTCCATATTTTTGACGGTCGATTTTAATCGCGACTCATAATCCTCCTGTGTCTTTCGCAATGATTCATTATAATTTCTGTCATTTTCTTTACATCGTTTTTCAAGTTCTTGCATTGTCTGTTCTTTACATAATATATATTCTGACAGACTTATGTCACCTAACCGGGAAACATCCACTGCAAATATCCTAGGTTTGGCTTCTGTCGCCAATTTATATAGAAGATAACTGACTTCACCGTGCTGTAAGATCTCATATCGTTCAATCCGTCCCGCTCCGTGCACCAATCTCTGAACCTTCCTCTCTCCCAGTGGATTTATCACATACAGACTGTCCGTGCCATTTCCCGGATCTGTCATGCGATACCATACATATAGCTGCGTCTGCTCTCCTGCAACAGGCGCGATCCGAACCTCTGAAATACTTCCCCAGTCATCGCCCTTCACAAGCACCAGCCGTCCCTCCGCAAAGAGCTTATCCCACATTAAAACATTCTCCGTGTTCACATACGCCACATAGATTTCATCGTCCCACAGCCGGCTTACGCCACAGGAATGATAATCCCGGCATAAGCTGCCCCACTGTACCGTCCTGCCCGTCCCAATCACCTGTGCCAAGATCTGATTGCCCTCCTCGTAAAGTAAGATCCGTTTATCCCCTTTCCATCTATAAACCGCTTCCACGTTTCCCTCCCAGTTCTTTCTTTTACAAATATATTGCCGGAATCGAACAAAAATGCATATTCTGAATATATTATTGTAAGCATATTTGAAAGGAAACGAACATGTCTAAATGCTGTGGCTGTAACAAAAAAGTCTTAAGCAATGCAGTTGCTAACAACAACGATTCCTGCACATGCAGCCTGACCGCTCCCTGTACGGATGTCTGTGTGACACCGCAATGTGGTGATCCAAAGCTGCTTACCGTGCATGTTCCTGTTATCTATGACGAGATCGGAATCAACGTATGCCGGACGATTCCACTTGCAAACCTGCTCTCCGATTATCCAACAACGGCATATATCCGTGCAGAAGTTACGAACATTACCTTTGCAACCGGAGATACTCCTTCCGTGACAATCACGCCAATTGCCGGACGTCCGAACTGCTACGAACTGACACTTACGAACCTGACCGTGGATTTTGTCATCTATGCCTATGATTGCTGCAAACGGCTGCTCGCAACATTGCCAGTCACGGGCGTTGTCTACCTGCCTTCTGCAACAACTGATCCGGAATATGATGAGGATACCAACCCAACCTCTGTAACGATGCAGTTGTTCGCACCATACGGCGTAACCTACACGGATACGACAGTGGCAACACCAAACCTGAACTTTATCGGCTTCCTCTCCACCAACGGAACGGTATCACAGGGACTCAATCTCATGGCGATGTCCAAGGTATTGAACTTCGATATTGCAAGTGCAGAAATGACGGTAGGGCTTACCTTGATCGTGAAATCTATCTACTACAACCAATACCGGATTCCTCACAACGGAAAAGCGATCGTATCCAAGGGCACGCTGGCAAGTCCGGAGGATTCTGTCTGCATGAGCTTTGTAAGCGGAAGCCTCTTAGACCGGAACATCAAGCCATTGGAGCTTTCCAATCCGCTTGACCAGAAGCGAAACTGCGAAAGCTGTACCGATCCTGATGACTGCACCTGTCTGACACCATCGGATTGAATTTCAAAAATTACCGGAAATTGGTAAAATAATCTCCTTATTTAGGTTCATACTATTTTTATAGAATGAGAACTAGATAAGGAGTGTTTTTATTATGAAAAAATTTAAAACAACCGCTGCAATCGCAGCAACTGCTATGTTGCTTTCCATCTGTATGTGTGGATGTGGTATGGACGAGACGAGCAAAGACACAGCAACCACTTCCGAGCAGACACAGATGACTACCGAAAATAATAACGCAACTGGTGGCAACGCTACCAACTCCAACGGTGTTGGAAATGGTGTCAAGGATGCCGCTGACGGTGTCGGCGAAGGCGTGAAGGATGCGGCCGAAGGCGTCGGCGAGGGTGTCAAGGATGCTGCCGAGGGTGTCGGAAATGGTGTCAAGGATGCTGTGGACGGCGTGGAAGATGCCGTAGATGGAAATCAGAGCAAGCGATAATAGCAAAGAAAGGTTCCGCCTGTGGTACAGTTTCTACACTACAAACGGAACCTTGTTTTTTGTTTATTTCTTGTTCTTATTCTCTGGTGTGACCGCAAATGAAGGCTCAATCTTGTTCATCATACGATCATATTGTTCATACATTTTCTGAACACTGTTTTCTAATAGGTAATAATGCATCACATACGGAATCAGCAAAACCAGAAGTGCGAATACAAGCGCAACGATGATCAATGAACCACTGAAATTCAAATACAAAATAGAAATCACAGTTGCTATCGCAAACAGTGCCATCACAATCAGATGTACCTGCCGCTCATGTGCAAAGAACGCGATCTGTACGAGATGTTTTTCTTTCTCATGCTCCCAGTCTACATCCTCTTTTTCTAACAGCGCATCAATATATGCCAGATATTCGGTAATTCGTTTCTTCATTTCATTCCTCCAAACCATATAGCTATATTTGATTTTTTCGTTTCCTTATTGTATTTCTGTATTCACTTTCATTTCTTCATTATATCGCTGTCTGCATAAATATTCCATAGTCATATGCATATTTCCGTGCTATAATAAGGGTGCATTTTTATGCGCATACATAAGGAGGAAATTATGCCAGACAACAACGGAAATAATCAGAATAACAACGACGATGATGAGTACGAAAAGTATTGCTATCTCTGTCGCAGACCGGAATCCGAGGCCGGTCCATTTATCCGGATGCCGGGAAATATGTATATCTGCAACGACTGTATGCAGAAAAGCTTCGACTCCTTCAACAACGGAGCGATGCAGTTTTTAGATCTCTCCAAGATACCGAATATCAACATGTCACAGTTCATGCCATTTGATGATATTCCGACTTCCCAGAAGGTCAAAAAGAAGAAAAAACAGAAGGAAGAAAAAGAGCAAAAGCCACTTACGATGGCAGATGTTCCAGCCCCACATAAGATCAAGGCAATGCTCGATGAATATGTCGTCGGACAGGAATACGCAAAGCGTGCCATGTCCGTTGCCGTCTACAATCATTACAAGCGCGTGATCACAGACACGATGGATGACATTGAAATCGAAAAATCCAACATGCTCATGCTCGGTCCAACTGGATGTGGTAAGACCTATCTGGTTCAGACGATTGCCAAAATCTTACAGGTGCCACTTGCGATCACAGATGCGACCACATTGACCGAGGCAGGCTATATCGGTGATGATGTAGAGAGCATCCTCTCCAAACTGCTGGCTGTCGCAGACAATGATGTCGAGAAAGCCGAGCGCGGTATCGTCTTTATCGACGAGATCGACAAGATCGCGAAGAAAAAAGAAACACGCAGCCGTGATGTCAGTGGAGAGTCTGTACAGCAGGGGCTTCTGAAGATCTTAGAGGGTGCCGAGGTTGAAGTGCCTGTCGGTTCCGGCAGCAAGAATGCCATGACACCGATGACGACGATGAATACACGAAACATCTTATTTATCTGTGGGGGTGCATTCCCGGATATCGAGGACATCATCAAGCAGCGTCTGAACAAGCAGTCTTCTATGGGCTTTGCCGCAGACCTGAAGGATAAATATGACAAGAACGATAACCTGATCAAGGAAGTGACAACCGAAGATTTGCGTGAATTCGGTATGATTCCGGAGTTCCTTGGGCGTCTCCCAGTGCTTTTTACTTTGGACGCACTGGACAAGGACATGTACATCAAGATCTTGAAGGAGCCGAAAAATGCAATTTTGAAGCAGTACAAGAAACTGCTTGCCTTGGATGAGGTAGATCTGGAATTCGATGACAGCGCCTATGAAGCTATCGCTGAGAAAGCGATGGAGAAAAAGACAGGTGCCCGTGCACTCCGTGCAATCATCGAGAAATTTATGATGGATATTATGTATGAGATTCCGCGCGACGATAACATCGGTCGTGTTACCATCACCGGCGATTATATCAACGGCAAGGGCGCACCGATCATCGAATTACGTGGTACCAATATTTAAACGACAGGATCAGGAGGTATCAAGATGAAAAAAGTGGAAGTGATCATCCGACCTGAGAAGCTGGATGACATGAAAGAGATTTTGGATGAATGCAGCACGACCGGAGCTATGGTCAGCAATATCATGGGCTATGGTAACCAGAAGGGATATAAGTCCCAGCACCATAACGGCGATTATTTCGTCAATCTTCTCCCGAAGATCAAGGTCGAAACGGTTGTGTCAGACGAAATCAGCGAGAAACTGATTGCCATGATCACCGAGCGTATTCCAACCGGAAGCTACGGTGACGGAAAAATATTTGTATATGATGTTGCGGATGCAATCCGTATCCGTACCGGAGAGCGCGGAGATGATGCTCTATGATGACTGCGATCATCGCACATCGTGGTGCTTCGGCTCTCGCCACCCACGAAAACACATTGGAAGCGTTCCAGATTGCGATCAACCTGCAGGCAGATTTCGCGGAGTTTGATATCCGACGGACGAAGGATCATCAATTGATCGTATTTCATAATCCAGATCTAAATGGTACGGATATCCGCCAGCTTACCTATGACGAGATCTGTAAGATCACAGGTACACACGGCTACCGTGTTCCGCTTTTGCAGGAAGTTCTGGAATTGTGCCGCGGCAAGATCAAGCTCGATATCGAGTTAAAGGAAACCGGCTACGAGCAGAAGATCATTGATCTGGTCGAACGCTATTATGATTACTCCGATTATATGATGAAGTCATTTATTGACCGTTCGGTACTCCGAATCAAGGAGATTGATCCAAACATCAAAGCGGGTCTGTTGATCGGGACGCCACGCAACACAGTCGTCCACCGGTTAAACGAATACTTCCCGCTTCACCGGCTGCATGTATGCAAGGCAGATTTTATCTCCCCGCATTTCCAGTTCGTGACACGGGAATTTCTCCTGCGCATGCATATGCACCGCAAAGAAGTTTATGCATGGACAGTCAATGACATCGCGAAGATGAGCAAGCTGATCCGCAAAGGTGTCGATGGTATTATCACCGACCGCCCGGATTTCGGGTTGCAGGCACGTATGGCTTTTGAATAATCAGACAGACAAAGACAGAAAGGATGAACAAGCATGAAATACAAAGTTGGATTTATTGGTTGTGGAAATATGGCAAGCGCTATTATCGGCGGGTTGATGGCACACGCTGGTATCGACGCTTCCGAAATCATTGCAGCAGACGCATCGGAAGCTGCACGTGAAAAGGCAAAGGAAAACCTTGGTATCTGTACAACTGCATCAAATACAGAAGTTTCCACACAGGCAGATGTGTTATTCTTATCCGTAAAACCACAATATTATGAGACAGTGATCGCAGAGATCCAGCCGACACTCCCTGCTGAACAGATCATCGTTACGATCGCACCGGGCAAGACACTCGCATGGCTTGGCGAACGTCTCGGTGATATGAAGATCGTCCGTACCATGCCAAATACACCAGCCCTTGTCGGCGAAGGAATCACGGGTGTCTGCAAAAACGAGCTTGTCACAGATGAAGAATTTGCATATGTTTTAAAATTACTGAGCAGTTTTGGACTTGCCGAGGCAATCCCAGAGTCTCTGATGGATGCGGTTGTCTCTGTCAGCGGTAGCTCACCAGCTTATGTATTCCTGTTTATTGAAGCGATGGCAGATGCGGCAGTTGCCGATGGAATGCCACGGGCACAGGCATATAAGTTCGCGGCACAGGCAGTACTTGGAAGCGCAAAGATGGTATTGGAAACCGGAAAGCACCCTGCTGAATTAAAGGATATGGTATGTTCCCCTGCCGGAACAACCATCGAAGCGGTTCGTGTCTTAGAAGAAAAAGGATTCCGCGGCGCGGTCATGGATGCCATGAAAGCCTGCACTGCAAAGGCGAAGGGAATTTAAAAAATTTCAAGAGCAAAAAAGAAGCACCCGATCAATTTCATCGAGTGCTTCTTTTTTATGAAAGGTTTTGGGAATACAAATTATAATGAGAAAGAACCCTCTGTTCCATCTGCTGTATAGTATACCATGTTTGTCTCTGGCTGATAGTATACGTTCAGCTCCTTGATTGCTTTCTTTCCACTTGCCTCTGCTGCCTTTGCTGCGATATCTTCTGTGGAAACCTGACCACCCTGATACTCAACGAAAAGCTTTACTGCCTTAGGAGCAGTTGCCTTAGCTGGAGCTGCCTTCTTTGCAGGTGCTTTCTTAGCTGGAGCTGCTGCTTTCTTTGCTGGCTCTGCTTTCTTAGCTGGAGCTGCCTTCTTAACTTCTTCCTTTGCAGGTGCTGCTGCCTTCTTTGCTGGCTCTGCTTTCTTAGCTGGAGCTGCCTTCTTAACTTCTTCCTTTGCAGGTGCTGCTGCCTTCTTTGCTGGCTCTGCTTTCTTAGCTGGAGCTGCCTTCTTAACTTCTTCCTTTGCAGGTGCTGCTGCCTTCTTTGCTGGCTCTGCTTTCTTAGCTGGAGCTGCCTTCTTAACTTCTTCCTTTGCAGGTGCTGCTGCCTTCTTTGCTGGCTCTGCTTTCTTAGCTGGAGCTGCCTTCTTAACTTCTTCCTTTGCAGGTGCTGCTGCCTTTGCTGCTTCTACCTTTGCCATAGTGGCATCAACTGTTGCTTTCTTTACTGCCATGCTTCATTCCTCCGTAAATATGTACGTATATTTTTCAGTAATACTATGTTGTCTTTGATTTCTTTTGTTGACATGATATTACGCCACTTTCCTTGAATTTGCAAGGCTTTTTGGGATTTTCTTAAGTATTTACCAATGGATTTGCGCTTTCATGAAAAAAAGAGGACATTTTGCACAATGAATTTCTATTGACTTTTCCACCCGACAAGACTACTATAAACGACGGCTTTTATTGCCTGTAATTGATTATATGGAAAAGGAGTTCTTTCTATGTCTACGCAAAAACGAAACATCTGGCTGGACAATGTAAAGGGATTTTTGATCATCTGTGTTGTCACCGGACATTTTTTAGAGAGCGGAATTGATTATCATTCCAACATGTGCAAATCTTTATTTTTGTTCATTTACAGTTTTCACATGCCATTATTTGTGTTTGCAAGCGGATTGATGTGCGAGCATGCCATTCAGACCAAAGAACGCTTCTATAAAAAACTCGCAAACTTTGCCGGGCTATATGTCCTGTTGAAGCTGCTGATCTTTCCATTTCAACGCCTGACCGATCCAGATCTGACATTTTCACTCGTGAAAACCGATGGCGTACCGTGGTATCTTTTTGCAATGTGTGTCTTTTATACATGTGCGTATCTGCTCCGCCATGTCGATAAGCGCAAAATTTTAGCCGTTGCAGTTTTAGTTGCGCTTCTGGCTGGCTATGACAACGGAATCGAGGATGTATTTGCGTTTTCCCGGTGTCTTGTGTTCTTCCCGTGGTTTGTACTCGGATGGATGTGTGAGGTAGATAAATTAGAATACCAGCTTCACCGCCCGGCTATGGAGATTCTTGCACCCGTGATCGTACTTGTATTTTTTATTCTGTGCCGTCTGAATATTGACAGTTTCTACATCTTCCGCCGCTTCTTCACCGGCAGAAGCTCGTATGAAACTTTACTGGATGATGCAGGCGAGATTGGCATTTTGTTCCGTCTGTCTGCCTATATGATTACATTTATTGTTGGTGTATGTATTTTAAGCATCATTCCAAGGCATAAAGTGTTCCATCTCGATGCCCTAGGAAAGGAATCGATGTCGATTTATTTTTTCCATCGTCCGGTGCTCTTCTATCTGGAATACGCAAAGACATACCCGTTCCTGTATCAGCATTTCCACGGATGGGCAAATATTTTATGGCTGATCATCGCAGTACTACTCGCAATCATTCTTGCACAGCCACTGTTCGAGAAGCCGTTCAAACTCTACAACGCATGGATCAAGCGAAAAGTTCATGCGTCATAAATCATCTGTCTGGCAGATACAGCAAAAGGCGCCTTGCACATTACATGCAAGACGCCTTTCTTTATATGTAAGGAAATGATTTAGTTTTCTCCCTGCAAAGCATCGTAGCCTTCTTCTCCGGTACGAACCTTGATTACATTTTCAACGCCATAGACGAAGATCTTGCCATCGCCAATGCTGCCAGTATAAAGTGCCTTCTTTGCTGCCTTTACAACCGTAGCAACCGGAACCTTGCTGACAACGACTTCCACCTTTACCTTTGGAAGCAATGTCATATCCATCTTAACACCACGATAGTACTTTGTCTGACCCTTCTGAGCACCACATCCAAGTACCTGTGTGACTGTGATACCTGTGACTCCGGCGTCGTTCAATGCATTCTTCAGATCCTCGAACTTATTCTGCTTACATATGATTGAAAGCTTTGTAAGCTTGACATCCGAAGCAACGCCTGCGCCACCGCTCATTACCTGAACCGGAACTGCCTCATCCTCAGGCACTGCATTCTCTGGGATAGCTGGAGCCGATACTGTTGTTGTACCGTCGCTGCTGATATGATCGCCATATGTCATGAATCCAGCGTAAGCTGTCTCCAGACCATGCTCGGTTGCATCCAGACCTGTGATTTCCTCCTCAGCGGATACACGCAGACCAAAGATCTTCTTGATTACAAGGAATGTAATTGTAATTGTAACGGCTGTCCATGCGGCTGTTGCAAGCATACCTGTTAACTGAATGCCAAGGAGCTTGAATCCACCACCATAGAAGAGACCAAGTAATTTCTCACCATTTGCATCTGCAAGAGAATAGGTAGGTGCACTGTCTGTTGCAAAAAGTCCAACTGCGATCGTACCCCAGATACCATTCATCATATGAACGGCTACGGCACCAACCGGATCATCGATACGGAGCTTGTTATCAAGCAGCCATACACCAAATACTACAAGTACACCAGATACAGCACCAATTGCAATGGCACCAGCTGCATCCGTCACATCACAAGGAGCTGTGATTGCTACAAGACCTGCCAGAGATGCGTTCAGACACATCGAAACATCTGGCTTACCATAACGAATCCATGTAAAGATCATACATACAACGGTTGCAATGGCTGGAGCAATCGTTGTTGTTGTGAAGATCGCGCCAAGCTGTGGAACAGATGTTGCGGCTGCACCGTTAAATCCATACCAGCCAAGCCATAAGATAAATACACCAAGTGCACCAAGTGCTAAGTTATGTCCAGGGAATGCACCGACCTTGATGCTTCCATCTTTCTGCTTCTTGAACTTACCAATACGTGGTCCAAGGATTGCTGCACCGATCAGGGCACAGATACCACCAACCATGTGGATACAGTTGGAACCGGCGAAATCGTGGAAGCCCATCTTTGACAACCAGCCGCCGCCCCATGTCCAGTGTGCTTCAATCGGATAGATGACTGCGGAGATTACTGCGGAATATACACAGTAGGATAAGAACTTTGTTCTCTCTGCCATCGCTCCGGATACGATTGTTGCTGTCGTAGCACAGAACACTAAGTTAAATACGAAGTTTGACCAATCAAAATTTGCATAATTTGTGAAGATATCAAATCCAGGTTTACCAATGATACCTGCCACATCCTCACCTAAGAACAAACCGAAACCGATCAGGATAAACATCACGGTACCGATACAGAAGTCCATCAGGTTCTTCATGATGATGTTACCAGTATTTTTTGCTCTGGTAAATCCTGCCTCCACCATCGCGAAACCTGCCTGCATCCAGAATACCAGTGCTGCACCGATCAAAAACCAGACGCCGTAGACTTCACTTGAAATTGCATTCATAATTTCTTCTGTCATAATCATTTCCTCCTCATCTCGTCAAATTCTTTTGTTAAGTCTGCTAGCTTCTTTCACTTAACATGGTGTCATTATACTTAATAAAATTAATTTGTCAAACAGTTTTCTCCAGTCAAAATACAAATATTTATATTTATATCAAGCAGATTCGCATTTTTACTTACGATAATCAAGCATATATGCTGTTTTTATTTAATTTAATAAAGTAAGCTCACAAAATCGCCACATGTTTTTAAGTTGTACCAGAAAAAGAGAAGCGAAAGCGTGTTTTCACTTCTCTTTTTCTATGTTTTATGCTATTTTACTTGTTTTTATCAAGTTTGTTCTTATTTCCGGAAACTCTTACTGGCAAGCTTCTCGAACGCTGGACGTACCTTATTAATAATATGGGCACTTTCCCTTTAATTTTTCACTCAATTACATGGATTGTACTGCGAATAGATAAAAAGGCAACCACTTAACACGGTTGCTTTCATGTTTTTCTTTTTATATTTAATAAGAGGTCTCCTCCGTATTATGCTACACGCTTTAAATAGTTCTGAATTATTCTCCAATTCTGATTCTTATCTGTGGAAGGCGCTGACACAAAATAAAACTGCATTTTAATATCTTCTCCATCTACGCGGAATGTATTCCCCCCTCCCATTTCCATGGATATGTAGACATCCATTCCGAGCCGTTAAAGAAAATAGGAGCTTTATCTTCCTCGGACCAATACGCAACAAAATATACAGTATATGCCTTATGCTTATCTGTTTTTACATATTTTTCATAATCACCGGTTCCTATAATCAACATATACGGGGCATCATCAGCTGCCTCTAAAATCTTATTTGCAATTGTTTTACCCTCTGACGTTTTTTGCAGAACAACATCATGATTGGATTCCACTTTACTTCCTATCTGCGAGCCTAATGCATAAAGCTCCGTAAACTCAGTCTGGGCCGCCGTGAGGCAATTCTTGGCTCTTAATATATCCTGTTGTTTTTTCGCCTTGTGAATATACCCAAGCAGTGCCGGCACCAAAATCGCTGCCAATATCGCCAATATTACGATTACAACAACTAACTCTACCAGTGTAAATCCATGATTGTTTTCCTTCATTCTGTTTCCCATTCATGTTCCTCCTTACGAATTCTATTTATAATATCGGCAATACATCCTTATTTTTTACCAAGCAATGTAATTTTACTATGAACAATCAAAAAAAGCAACCGTTCTACATAAATAGACACATAACAGAAAAAATAATGAAAAAAGCAACCACCTGACGCGATTGCCTTCTCATATTTATGTTTTTATTTTTCAGGCGTATTATATCCATCCGGATTCATCGACTGCCACTTCCATGAGTCTGCACACATCTCATCAATATCATACTGTGCTTCCCATCCAAGCTCCTTCTTTGCAAGGCCTGCATCGGAATAGCAGGTTGCAATATCACCGGCACGACGAGGCTTGATCTCATATGGAATCTCCTTGCCGCACGCCTTGCTAAATGCATGGATTACATCGAGCACACTGTATCCTTTTCCTGTTCCAAGGTTGTATACCTTAACGCCCGGATTTTCCTTGATCTTATTGATTGCTGCCACATGTCCCTTCGCAAGGTCAACAACATGGATATAATCACGGACACCTGTACCATCCGGTGTATCGTAATCATTGCCAAACACACCCACGCAAGGAAGCTTGCCGATCGCTACCTGTGCTACATATGGAAGCAGGTTGTTTGGAATACCCTTTGGATCTTCACCGATCAGGCCGCTCTTATGTGCTCCAATTGGATTGAAGTAACGAAGCAGAATCACATTCCACTCTGGATCTGCAAACTGGATATCAGTCAGAATCTGCTCTAACATATGCTTGGTCCAGCCATAAGGGTTTGTACAAACGCCCTTTGGACATTCCTCTGTGATAGGGATAAATGCAGGATTTCCGTATACAGTTGCGGAAGATGAGAAGATAATATTCTTGCAGCCATTCTCACGCATAACCTTGCACAGATTCAATGTACCTGCGATATTGTTCTCATAATATTCCAGTGGTTTCCGCACAGACTCTCCAACTGCTTTCAGTCCTGCAAAATGAATCACAGTATCTGGCTGTTCCTTTGCAAATATCTCCGTCATCTTCTCATAATCCCGGATATCTGCCTCATAAAATGTCGGCGTCTTGCCTGTGATCTGTCCGATTCGGTCGACCGCCTTCTCACTTGCATTGTAAAGATTATCGACGATCACAACATCATAGCCCGCCTCAAGCAACTCCACACATGTATGGCTTCCGATATATCCGGCGCCACCTGTTACTAAAATCTTCATAGCCTGCATACCACCTTTCATAATTCCTTCTTTATACGTAATGCTTTTACATATTTTATATTTATCCGTATGTCCGCTGAATCTCTCCAACGATTCATATTCTACCATATATATACCACATTGGGCAAATGCTTTCCGCGAATCCCGAATTATGCCTAACTATACACAAAGCTGCGGAATCCAAAAAGAGGGGAGAGAATGGATCACGCAGCTTTGTCACATAAAAAGGGGGGAGAGGGGGTACTTCTTTTTGAAGTTCTCTTCTTTTGTTTATGTCATTATAATACATAAGATTGGATTTGATTAAAATTAAAAATTTTTGAATCTTATATAAAATTTTTTGGATTTCTCGTTTTTTATAGAATTTTTTATCACTTTATGGCGATGCGCAGGTTCGCGGATTTTGGGTTTGCTATCCATGTATGAATATGCTAATATAATTTTGTATGGCGTAAATCAACTATAATTGAAATTATTTTTACGTCTGTTACCAAATGATTATATTTAAAGTAGAATAAGGAGTTATCATGAGTAAAAACTGTATCGTTGCACAATCTGGCGGACCGACAGCCGCTATCAATGCATCTCTCGCCGGCGTTGTTGCCGCTGCCAGTGATTTCGGAATATACGATAAAATTTATGGTGCAATTCACGGAATTCAGGGTGTACTGAAAAAGCACTTTCTGGATTTGTCAGACAAGGATGACACATTCATCCAGAAGCTTGCGCGCACACCAGCCATGTACCTTGGTTCCTGCCGGTTCAAGCTCCCAGATATGAACGAAGACGTTTCTATGTACGAGCAAATCTTCTCCATCTTCGAGGAGATGAACATCGGTGCATTCTTCTATATTGGTGGAAATGATTCGATGGATACCGTTGCCAAGCTGTCCGCTTACGCCGCATCCATCGGCAATGATATCCGCATCATCGGTGTGCCTAAAACAATCGACAACGATCTAATCATGACAGACCATACACCAGGCTTTGGCTCCGCTGCCAAATACATCGCAAGCTCCATCCGTGAGATTGCCTACGACACTTATATCTATGACCTGGAGAGTGTCAACATCATCGAGATCATGGGACGGGATGCCGGCTGGTTAACGGCTGCTTCCGTGCTTGCAAGAAATGAATTCAGCCTTGCACCACATCTGATCTACCTGCCGGAGGTTGCCTTCGACAAGGAGCAGTTCATCACAGACTTAAAGGAAATGGTAAAGAAATACAAGAATGTTATCGTCGCTGTCTCTGAGGGTATCCGTGACAAGGACGGCAACTACATCTCTGCTACCGATGCTGCCGCTGACAAGTTCGGACACGCGCAGTTGAGCGGTGCCGGAAAGACACTGGAATACCTCGTAAAGGAAAAGCTTGGCATCAAGGTTCGTTCCGTCGAGGTCAATGTTTTACAGCGTTGTGCCGGACATATGGCAAGTATGACAGACTTAACAGAATCGTTCCTCTCTGGCAAACACGCCGTTGTCCTTGCCAAGAATGGAGAAAGTGCACAGATGGTAAGTCTGCATCGTCTGTCGAATGCACCATATACCTATGAGCTTTCCAATACGCCGGTCAGTGAAGTGGCAAATCAGGCGAAGGAAGTGCCTGTTGCATGGATCACGCCAGATCACCACGATGTGACCGAGGAAATGATTGCTTATCTGAAACCGCTTGTCGCTGGGGAAGTTCCAACGGACTACGCGGATGGTATCGCGGACTATTTGGATGTTTCGCATCTGACGAAGGTTGGTTGCAATTAAAACCCGAAGTTCAATACATTAAAATGGAATTCGCCCAGATATACTGTATTGCAGTTAAGAATTACTAGGCACTCCTAATCTATATAATGACAATATGCGCAACCGTTGCCAATTCGCCATCCGTGGCTCAGTGGCAACTTGCTTGAACATCGTGTTCAAGCATTGCTATCTTATAGAAGGAGTCCCAAGTAATTCTAAAACTGCAAACATATCATATCTGAGCGAATTCCATTTTTTCTGCATTGTTCTTCGGGTTTTATCTACGCTAAGGTAGCTTCGAAAGATGCAAACATGCCTCTTGGTAAGTACTACTTTAATACGTCTATATCTTCTCCACACTTCAAGGTTGTGACATTCATTCTGAATGGAACTGACATATCCACACAATCACAAAGTGGATGCGTTCATACATGTTTGCCAACCCTCAATACGGTAACATGAATTGCACACATAATATAAGCCATCAACAGACCATTGGAGCACATCAGCACTTAGCGATTGGAGGGACAATTTGAAAAATTGTTTCTCTAGAGCTTAGTGTCTGTTATGTGCGGAAGTGAGCGCAAGCGCGTCTGTAGATGGCTTTATATTACTGTGTGCAATTCTTATTAAATTTTCATAGGTTGGCAAACATGCCTCTAGAAATCATTTGAGTAGCCGTTCAGGAATGTGTCAACCTCTTTCGCTGCGTCACGTCCTTCGCGGATTGCCCATACAACGAGTGACTGTCCACGGTGCATATCACCGCACGTGTACACTTTGTCCACGTTCGTCTTGTGCTCACTCGGAGCAGTCTCCACATTCGTGCGTGCATTCAGCTTCACGCCGAACGCATCTGCGACATATTTCTGTGTACCAAGGAAACCTGCTGCAATCAGGATCAGATCACACTCGATCGTGTACTCACTGTCCGGGATTTCCTTCATGTTCATACGACCAGTCTCTGGGTCTTTCTCCCATGCAAGCTTCACACATTTTGCTGCACAGACCTGACCGTCCTTGTTCTTCACAATCTCTTTTACTGTTGTCTCGTAGATACGTGGATCGTGTCCAAACTTTGCGATTGCCTCCTGCTGACCATAGTCGGTCTTCAGGACTCTCGGCCACTCAGGCCACGGATTGTTTGCGGCACGTGTTTCTGGAAGCTTCGGCATCATCTCCAGCTGTGTCACAGCAACCGCACCCTGACGGATGGATGTTCCGACACAGTCATTTCCGGTATCACCACCACCGATGACAAGCACCTTCTTGCCCTTGGCACTGACATATTTTCCATCTGCGAAATTCGAATTGAGCAGACTTCTTGTTGTTGTCTTTAAGAAATCAACCGCGAAATAAATGCCCTTCGCGTCACGTCCAGTTACCTTGATATCACGCGGATTCGATGCACCACATGCAAGAACAACTGCATCGTATTCCTCTAACAGCTTTTCTGCCTTTATGTTCTTTACCTTTGCATCGGTCAGATACGCCGCCATCTCATCGCCCTTGGCAACTGCCGGGTTCTGGTTGTTCTTTCCATTTGCAATTTCTGTTCCGGTCACGAACTCGATGCCAGTTTTCTTCAGGCAATCGATCTTGCGGTCGATAATCTGCTTCTCCAGTTTCATGTTCGGAATACCATACATCAGAAGTCCACCGAGACGGTCACTACGCTCGAATACCGTTACCTGATGACCTCTGCGGTTCAACTGATCAGCGGCTGCAAGTCCGGATGGACCGGAACCAACGATTGCAACACGTTTTCCGCTTCGTACCTTTGGCGGCTCACAGTTCACATAGCCCTTCTCGTACGCATTTTCAATAATGCTCCGCTCATTTTCCTTTGTACAGACCGGATCACCGTTGATATTACAGGTACATGCTGCCTCGCAGAGTGCCGGGCAGACACGGCTTGTAAATTCCGGGAAGTTATTTGTCTTGGAGAGGCGCTTATACGCCATCTCCATATTTCCTGTATACACGTTATCGTTCCACTCTGGCACGAGGTTATTCAACGGACAGCCGGACGCCATACCAGCGATCATCTTGCCGTACTGGCAGAACGGCACACCACAGTCCATACAACGTGCCGCCTGTTTACGCTGTTCTTCCATCGAAAGCGGCTCATGGAACTCGTTAAAATTCTTTATACGCTCAAGAGGTGGTACTTCCTTGCTGGTCTGTCTTTCATACTCCAAAAATCCTGTATTTTTTCCCATAAGTCATACGCTCCTCTCTCTTAATGATTCTTGATTGCATAGAATGCTTCGATCAACGCCTGCTCGCTGGAAAGTCCCTTGACCTCCATCTGACCGATCGTCGACATCATCTTCTTGTAATCATGTGGGATAATCTTCTTAAATTTCGGCAGGTACTCCTCGAAATGCTCGAGCACTTCCTTACCACGCTTGGAATTCGTACACTGAACATGCTCCACAATCATGTCCTTTAATTCCATAACATCGTATTTATCAACGACAGACTCAACCTCAACCATCTGCTTATTGAGCTTCATATAGAGCTCACTGTCCATATCAAGCACATATGCGATACCGCCGCTCATACCAGCCGCGAAGTTCTTACCGGTTGGTCCAAGGATCACGACACGTCCACCTGTCATATACTCACAGCCATGCTCGCCGACACCTTCGACAACTGCAGTTGCACCAGAGTTACGAACGGCAAAACGCTCACCGGCAACACCGTTGATAAATGCCTTACCGGAAGTTGCACCATAAAGTGCCACATTTCCGACGATGATATTCTCGGATGCATCATAGCAGATACCCTCCTGTGGGTAGACGATGATCTTACCACCAGAAAGTCCCTTACCGATATAATCGTTGCTGTCGCCAACCAGCTCCAGTGTAAGTCCCTTCGGAATAAATGCACCGAAGCTCTGTCCACCGCTGCCGTGACATTTGACAACAAATGTATCCTCATCCAACGTTGTTCCATATTTCTTCGTGATCTCAGAACCAAAGATCGTACCGAGTGAACGGTTGATATTCGATACATCGATCTCGATCGTCTTCTTCTGCTTCTTCTCAAGCGCCGGGCCAAGCTTCTTCATAAGAATCGTCTCATCGATCGTCTTCTCCAGTTCGAAGTTGTAAGGATTCTTATTGGCGTAGCTGATCTTGCTCTGCGCATCATTTGCAAATGGATTGTCAATGATACGGGACAGATCGACATTGTATTCCTCTGCGAGCTTGCCAGCCTTGATCAGATCCGTTCTACCTACTAATTCATCTACCGTGCGCACACCAAGCTTTGCCATATATTCACGAAGCTCCTGTGCAGCAAACCGCATGAAGTTCATGACATATTCCGGCTTACCCTTGAATCGCTTACGAAGCTCTGGGTTCTGTGTAGCTACACCAACCGGACAGGTATCGAGATTACATACACGCATCATGACACAGCCCATTGTTACAAGTGGTGCTGTTGCAAATCCGAACTCCTCTGCGCCAAGGATCGCTGCGATCGCAATATCACGACCAGTCATCAGCTTACCGTCGGTCTCCAGAATTACCTTGTTACGAAGGTCATTCATAATCAGCGTCTGGTGTGTCTCGGCCAGACCAAGTTCCCAAGGAAGTCCTGCATGATGAATAGAGTTTGCAGGAGCAGCTCCCGTACCACCATCGTAACCAGAGATCAGGATAACCTGTGCGCCCGCCTTTGCAACACCGGCAGCGATCGTGCCGACACCCGCTTCGGATACAAGCTTGACGGAGATACGTGCATCTGTATTTGCATTTTTACAATCATAAATCAACTGTGCCAGATCCTCAATCGAATAAATATCGTGATGTGGCGGTGGTGAGATCAGACCTACGCCCGGCGTTGAATGTCTGGTCTTGGCAATCCAAGGATATACCTTTCCGCCTGGCAGATGTCCACCTTCACCTGGCTTTGCACCCTGTGCCATCTTGATCTGAATCTCTTTCGCACTTGTCAGATATTCGGACGTTACACCGAAACGACCGGAAGCAACCTGCTTGATTGCGGAACAACGGTTCACGCCGTCCTTGCTTCCACGCATACGCTCCAAGCTCTCGCCACCCTCACCAGAGTTGGACTTACCGCCGAGACGGTTCATGGCGATTGCCATACACTCATGTGCTTCCTGTGAGATCGAACCATAAGACATGGCACCTGTCTTAAATCTCTTTACAATGGAATCGACCGGCTCTACCTGATCGATCGGGATTCCACCATTTTCCGGATAATTAAACTCCATCAGTCCACGCAGATGGAATGCTTTTTCTTCATCATCAATCGCTGCAGAATACTGCTTGAACAGATCGTAGTTGTCCGTCCATGTTGCCTGCTGGAGGAGATGAATCGTATTCGGATTGTACAGATGCTCTTCTTTTCCGCTTCGCATCTTATGACTTCCGATACTCTCCAGACTCAGGTTCGTATACAGACCAAGTGGATCAAATGCAGAATTATGCAGTTCCTCCACCTGACGCTGGATATCTTTGATTCCGATACCACCGACACGGCTTACCGTGTTCGTGAAATATTTCTTTACAAATTCCTCAGACAGTCCGACTGCTTCAAAGATCTGTGATCCCTGATAAGACTGCACCGTAGAAATACCCATCTTTGATGCGATCTTTACGATACCATGCAGGACTGCACTGTTGTAATCATTGACTGCCGCATAGAAATCCTTATTCAGGAAATGGGTATCAACCATGTCCTTGATCGTATCGATTGCCAGATAAGGGTTGATCGCACAGGCACCATAGCCAAGCAACGTTGCAAAATGATGTACCTCACGTGGTTCTGCACTCTCGATCACCAATGCAACAGAAGTACGCTTCTTAGTCCGAACCAGATGCTGCTGCATTGCAGATACTGCAAGCAAGGATGGAATCGCTACGTGGTTTTCATCGACGCCACGGTCAGACAGGATCAGGATATTGGCTCCATCACGGAAGAACTTGTCCGCCTCCACGAAGATACGGTCAATCGCCTTCTCCAAAGATGTATTCTTATAATAAGTAATTGGTACAACAGCTGCCTTCAGGTTCTCTGTATTCAAATTCTTAATCTTCAACATATCTGTATTCGTCAGAATTGGATTGTTGATGCGAAGCACACGGCAGTTCTCCGGTTTCTCTTCGAGAATATTACCATCACGTCCAAGGTACACAGTCGTCGATGTGACAATCTCCTCACGAATTGCATCGATTGGCGGGTTTGTTACCTGCGCAAACAACTGATGGAAATAGTTAAACAACGGAAGCTTCTGGTTGGAAAGCACGGCAAGCGGGGTATCATCACCCATTGCTGCAATCGCTTCTGCTCCATTTTGTGCCATCGGAAGAATTGCGGTCTTAAACTCCTCATAGGTGTAACCAAATGCCTTCTGCAGACGGCTTCTCTCCTCATTGGAAAGCTCCGGTACACGCTCATTTGGAATTGGAATATCGGTCAGATATGTCAGGTTACTGTCAAGCCATTCACCATATGGCTGTGCATTTGCATACTGATTTTTCAGTTCCTCATCGGAGATCAGCTTTCCTGCCTTCGTATCGACAAGAAGCATCTTACCCGGACGTAAACGATCCTTCATCACAACATGCTCTGGTGCGATGTCTAAGACACCAACCTCAGAAGAAAGGATCAGATAATCATCATCGGTAATATAATAACGGGAAGGACGAAGTCCATTACGGTCAAGCACGGCGCCCATGTAATCACCATCGGTAAAGAGCATCGATGCCGGGCCATCCCAAGGCTCCATCATCGTTGCATAATACTGATAGAAATCACGCTTTGCCTTCGGCATATATTTATTGGAATCCCAAGGCTCTGGAATCAGGATCATAACTGCCAGTGGAAGTGGCATTCCGTTCATAACGAAGAACTCCAGTGCATTGTCCAGTCTTGCGGAATCAGAACCATCCGGATCAAGCACGGGTGTGATCTTATGGAACTCTCCCTTGAAATACTCGGAATCCATCGTCTCTTCACGGGCGATCATACGGTCTTCATTACCACGAATCGTGTTGATCTCACCATTGTGAACTAAGAAACGATATGGATGTGCACGCAGCCAGCTCGGTGTTGTGTTTGTTGAGAATCTGGAATGTACCAGACCGATGGCTGACTCATAATCCTCATCCTGCAGATCCTGATAGAACAACCGAAGTTCGCCTACCAGAAACATACCTTTATATACGATCGTACGACTTGAAAGAGATGGAACATACGTATCCTCGTTGGACTGTTCAAATACACGCCGTACTACGAACAGCTTCCGGTCAAAATCAAGTCCACGCTCCACGTTCTTCGGACGCTTCACGAATGCCTGCATAATATATGGCATAACTGCAACAGCCTTGTGTCCAAGAATACCCGGATTCGTCGGAACCTTTCTCCAGCAGAGGAATTCCATTCCTTCCTTCTCTACGATGATCTCAAACATCTTCATTGCCTGCTTACGCTGAAGCTCATTCTGTGGGAAGAAGAACATACCAATACCATAATCGCGTTCCTCTCCAAGCTCTACGCCAAGCTCTTTTGCTGCTTTCTTGAAGAACTTGTGTGAGATCTGAAGCAATATACCAACACCATCACCGGTCTTTCCTTCTGCATCCTTACCGGCACGATGTTCCAGATTCTCCACAATCCGAAGTGCATCGCTGACTGTCTTGTGTGTCTTAATACCCTTAATGTTTACTACTGCACCAATACCGCAGTTATCATGTTCAAAGCTGCTATCATACATGCCCTGCTCTGCGATATGCGCTCTTTCATCTCTTATCTGCGTCATGCTTGTCTTTCCTTTCTCGAAAAAATCTTGTGCTGACGAAAATCAAGTAAAACACTTTTTTCACTTTGTTTTCTCAACTCATGCGCCTATAATACAACACTTTATTCGAAATGTAAACCATTTTTTGTATTTTTATGGAAAATAACAAGCAAATCTATATTTTCACGAAGTTTTTTCACTATCATTTCAAAATACATTCATTTCTTCATAACCGCTTCGACACAAAAAGAAACGCATCTTTCACAGTATTCTGTAAAAAATGCGTTTCTTCTATATATAATACGTTTCAAAAATAACTATTTTATTCGGTCGGCGGATTGAAGATATTCAAATCGATCTCCTGTGCACCTACACCAGTCTCACTCTGTAAAGCAGAACTGATACTCTGTACCTTTGAAGTCGGTGTATAATCGGTTGTTCCAAACAGAAACTCATGCAATGCAGATACGTTTGTTGTCAGATCTGCCGGAACAAGAACGGCACCCTTTGCTTCTGTTGTCACCGGTGTATAAGCCATTGGGAATCCGATTGTATCACCCAAGTTATAATCAAACATATCTTTGGCAAGACTCATCAGCTCTTTCTTTGTCAAGCTCGTATAGATGTTCGGGAACACATCATCAATAATACTATTGATCGTTGACAGATCGGAACTCTTTGCCTTCTGGATCATCTTCGCAATGACCGTTCTCTGTCTCTCTGTACGGGTAATATCTCCCTGATCTGTACTACGGATACGTGCCCATCCAGTTGCCTGTGTACCATTCAGCAACTGTGTACCTGCTGAAAATACACCATCGGAATATTTTCCGGAAATACCGATCTGCTCTGTAATACATGCATTCAGCATCTCAAGCTCTGCTTCGCGGACATCAATCGTAATTCCACCCAGATCATCAATCGCCTGTGCCAATGCTGTAAAGTTCACTGTTACAAAATCTGTTACTTCCAAGTCAAGGTTGGCATTCAATGCACGGACTGCCATCTCCGGACCACCATATGCATATGCGTGTGTAATCTTTGTTGTGATACTGCCTTCATAATCTACCTGAAGCAGAGAATCACGATATACAGAAGCAAGCTTTACTTCCTTTGTATCATTGTTGATACTTGCGATAATAATGGAGTCGCTTCGGTTTCCTTCCGCCATAGAGGTTGTGCTTCTGGAGTCAATACCAAACAATGCGATTGTCCGGAATCCCTTCTGCGCCTCATTCGCATCTTCGTTAATATCCAGATTTTCTTTACTGTCATCCCAGTTTGTCGGGCGATTGATATTGTCTAATTTACGATTTGCATAAAAGACAACATATCCGACAACCATAAAAAACATAACAACGATTTCAATCAGAAATGCAATTCCCCATTTGGCATTTGCACTCATGCCTGCCTTTTTCTTGCTCATATTCTTATCCTTCCATCTTTGTTTTTTCTAAACCAAACTATTTACCTATCATACATGATTCTTCATAAAATTACAATATTCTTTTGCCTTATTTGCTAATTTTTCAAAAAACTTTCATATTTTGACTGTTGTAAACAAAGTTCGCCTATGCTATACTAAATTAAATTTTGACTACTATATATGGAAGGAATTTATTTGAATATATGAATTTTGAGGAACGAAAGAACATGTTGGAGGGGAAGCAACAGGTACATCTATTACGCTTTCTCGACCAGTTAAATGATGATGAAAAGCAAATCTTATTTTCGCAGATCGATGCTGTTGACTGGGGATTTGAACAGGCATTTCACAATGACAAGAAAAAAGAAGATACAACGATTGAGGAGATCGATGCGTTGCATCTGGATAAGATTCAGGCAGATTCGGAGCGTTATCGTTCCATCGGCTTGCAGGCAATCAAGGAAGGAAAGCTTTGCCTTCTGCTTCTCGCCGGAGGACAGGGCACCCGTCTTGGCTTCGACAAGCCAAAGGGTTGTTTCAATGTTGGTATGACGAAGGAACTATACATCTTCCAGCTTTTGATCGAGCACACCTTAGACGTCGTGCATGCTGCAGATGCATGGATTCCGCTTTATATTATGACTAGCAACATCAACTATCAGGATACTGTGACTTTCTTTGAGTCGCATGATTATTTTGGTTATAACCCGTCTTATGTGCATTTCTTTGTACAGGAATTGAACCCGGCTACGGATTTTGATGGTAAGATCCTGTTGAAATCCAAATATGAGCTTGCCCTGTCTCCAAACGGAAACGGCGGCTGGTTCTCTTCTATGCACAAAGCAGGACTTCTGGAAGGAATTTTCGATTCCAATCTGGAATGGATCAATGTATTTTCCGTGGACAATGTATTGCAGCGGATTGCTGATCCGGTATTCTTAGGTGCAACGATCGCCAGCGGAAAGATGAGCGGGGCAAAGGTTGTCCGCAAAGCATGTCCGGAAGAAAAAGTCGGCGTCATGTGCAAGGAAGATGGCAAGCCTCATATTATCGAATATTACGAAATGACTGATGATATGTTAAATAAGCGTCTGCCAGACGGCAGTCTTGCTTATGGATTTGGAGCTATCCTGAACTATCTGTTCCCAATCCAGCGATTGAAGGAAACCTTAGATAAATCCATGCCACTGCATGTAGTAAAGAAAAAGGTTCCTTACGTGGACAAATCCGGCAATCCGGTTACCCCGGCAGAGCCAAATGCATTTAAATTCGAGACACTGGCTCTCGATCTGATCCACGAGATGGACGACTGCCTGATCTTCGAGGTTGACCGTGAACACGAATTTGCACCAGTCAAGAACAGCACAGGGGTTGATTCCGTTGATACTGCCCGCGCATTGCTGGAGAAAAACGGTTATACACTTTAATACAATTAAAATAAGAGAGTCCTTATCTCAACGATTTGGACTCTCTTTTTGATTGTGATTCTAAATTCTAATTTGAGAAAATCTGTACCCAGTAATATCCATATTCCGAATTCGGAATATACACATAACCAACACCCAGTCTCTTAAATCCTGCATTGAGGATATTGCTCCGATGTCCCGGTGAATTCATCCAACCAGTCATAACTGCAGAGGAACTTCCGTATCCTGCTGCAATATTCTCTCCAGCTGACCAATAGGAATACCCGATCTGATCTAACACGGTAAAACATTTTCTTCCATCCGGTCGTGTATGTGAAAACAAGGTTGCAATCTCCTGCGCCCGGATATTGGCTGCTTTTGTAAGCTCTGGATCTAAGGAAAGCGCCGCTATACCGTTCGCCTGCCGCTGTGCATTACACTGTGCCAGAACTTCCTGTGCCTGCGTTGCATAGTTGGTAGTTGCGGTTGTGCCTTTGATATAAGCTTCTTTTCCATCCTCAAACTGACTGGTATCACTGTTCTTTGGTACAAGCTTAATCTGGATTGCCTCTAAACGTTTTGCCATGCCGCTTGTTCCGGCAGTCTCACCATTCTTCGCCCATCCAAGCCAGCCATAGCTCTGTGCGTGAACCCGATAGTATACATCATAATAATATGCAACCTCTCCATATAATTCCAGTTCGATTGCCTCTAAACGTTTCGCCTGCCCACTCGTTCCAGACATGGCACCATTGCTGACCATCTTTGTCTCCCAGCCATACGTCTGCACATGTGTCCGATATGAGATTCCGCCATAATACCGGTTTCCGGTCAATTTTACTTCGATTGCTTCCAGACGTTTTCCTTCGCCGGTCGTGCCGCTCGTCTTCCCATCCGTAAGCCAGCTCATCCAGCCATGTGTCTGGCAATGCACACGATACTGCACACCCATATCTACAATCTGACTCTTCGGAACCAGTTTAATCTCGATGCCCTCTAATCGTTTTGCCTGTCCGCTCGTTCCAGCCATGACACCGTTCTTCACCCAGTCCATCCAGCCATAGGTCTGACAATGCACACGATATACAACATCGTAATGTTTTGCCACTTCGCCGGTAAGCTGAATCTCTATGCCTTCCAGACGTTTTGCCTGTCCACGGCTGCCGCTTTTCTCTCCATTGTATGACCAATCCTGCCAACCATAGCTCTGGATATGCGTCTTGTACTGAATGCTTCCAGAATATTCATCACCAGTCAGTTTAATACGGATCTCCTCTAAACGCTTTGCCTGTCCTTTCGTTCCTGCCATCGCGCCATCCTGAACCCATCCCTGCTGGTCACCATACGTCTGCACATGCACGGTATAGGTAACACCCATCTTGGTCTTGGTTGCTGCCTTCGCAGTTTTCGTCGTTCCAATTCCAGTCACAACAGAAACCATCATTGCAACGACAAGAAGCCACGCCTGCATTCGCTTCCATGCTTGTCTTTTCATAATTTTCCGCCTCCTCACACTTGATACGACATACGCGCTCGTCTTATCTCTTTCCATACTGATCCTCATAGTACTTCTGATAGTCACCGCTCGTCACGTTCTTCATCCAATCTTCATGCTCGAAGAACCATGCGATTGTCTTCTTGATACCAGTTGCAAAATCTGTCTCCGGATACCAGCCGATCTCCGCCTTGATCTTGTCCGGTGCAATTGCATATCTTCTGTCATGTCCCTTACGATCTTCCACATAAGTGATTAGATCCTTCGATACAAGTGCACGTCTTGGATCATCTGCTGGAAGCATCTCCTGCAATGTATCAATAATAATATTGATGATCTCGATATTCTGCTTCTCATTGTGTCCACCAACATTGTATGTCTCGAACAGACGTCCCTGCTCCTGAACCATATCGATTGCCTTTGCGTGATCCTCTACAAACAGCCAGTCACGCACATTCTTGCCATCGCCGTAAACTGGAAGCTTCTTGCCCTGCAATGCATTGTTGATGATCAGTGGAATCAGCTTCTCCGGGAACTGGTAAGGACCATAGTTGTTACTGCAGTTCGTGATGTTGGCAGGGAACTTATAAGTATCCATATATGCCTTTACAAGCATATCTGAACTTGCCTTACTTGCAGAGTATGGGCTGTGTGGCTGATATGGTGATGTCTCATAGAAGAATGCATTCTCATCATCTGGAAGAGAACCATATACCTCATCTGTCGATACATGCAGGAACTTCTTTCCTTCCTTGAATGTACCATCTGGCAACTCCCATGCAGCCTTTGCACAGTTCAGCATAACGGCTGTACCAAGTACATTTGTCTGAACAAATACTTCTGGATGCTTGATACTTCTGTCTACATGCGACTCCGCTGCGAAATGTACGACGCGATCGATATCATTCTCTGCAAAAATCTTCGAGATTGCTTCCTTATCGCAGATATCTGCCTTCACAAATGTGTAATTCTCGCGGTCCTCGATATCCTTCAGGTTCTCCAGATTGCCCGCATATGTCAGCACATCGACGTTGATAATACGAATCTCGTTATCATACTTCTTAAACATGTAGTGAATATAATTGGAACCGATAAATCCGGCACCACCAGTTACTAAATACGTTCTCATTCTTTCTACCTCCTTGAACGACTCATACTAAGTTTGTTCTCCTGTCCGCATATTCCATTTTCATCCAGTCGAATATTCGTTTGGTTTATATCTATTATACAGGGTGCCCCCAGGGCACAGTCAAGTGTTTTTTTCATTTTTTTGCAAGAAATATTCCCGCATCCTTCGTAATATGAAAATCTCCTGCTATCTTCCTTTTCATAAATGCCCGGAATTCTCTGTATTTATGCGCAATATACTGATTTTGATTTCCGTGACACGACAGGACATACGAAATCAACGGTTCCGCGTCGTCGATCTCAATCGCATCCTCATACTGCTGCCACTCCACCCATTCAAATACACTTTGAAGAATATCCAATCCATTTTCCTTGCCAAACCGGTCATATAGATTCTCCGCCGCAAGCACAATCCGGTCATCAAATTCCATGACTAACTGACTGATTTCCTTCATATGTGCGGAGCCATAGGTACCTGCAATGAGCATGCCGCCCGGCTTTAACACACGTCGGATTTCCCGGCATGCCTGCCCAATATCATCACAGTAAAAGAGCACGTGATTTGCAACGACCAGATCAAAGGTCTCATCCGCAAATGGAATCGACTCGCACCCACAGATTGCATACGAAAACATCGCATCCTCCCTACCGATTTCGCGTCTTGCATCGCGCAGCATACCATCGGAAATATCTGTAACCGTAATTGAGATATCCTCCGGAAGCTTCTCTGCATTTTCCACCCAGATATCGCCCGCGCCACAGCCAAGCTCCAGAAGCTTCTGTCCCGGCTTTACCTGCATCTCCTCATAAATCCACGGGAACCAGCCCTGTTTATTTACCGAATACTGTTTATGCAGATTGATTCGTGCCATGATATTCGAAGCGTCCTTGTACTGCTTCTTCAGAATGCTCTCCAGATCTGCCACCTGAATCAGTTCAAACAGCTTCGTCCAATCCACTTCCCGGTCTGCCTGCAGGTCGTCGGTTGCCTCCCGGATCGTGCTTGCAACCAGCTGCAGCTGTTCAATGCGGTCTTCCACCAGCTTCTGCTGGATGTTCAGGGAATTGACGATAAAATGCTTGTCCGCATCGTCCACCTGCATTTCCTTGATATCGCTGAGCGAAAATCCAAGATATTTGAGCAGGAGAATCTGCTGGAGCTTCGCCAGATCCTTCTCCGTGTAGTAACGCGCCCCGGAATCACTGACAAAGGAAGGCTTCAGGATATCCTTCTCGTCGTAGTAGCGGACGGTTTTCTTCGTAATATTCGCTTGTTTCATAAACTCGCCTGTCGAGTAATATCCTTCTTTTTTCATAGTGTTCTCCTTGTAAAAAGTCCACCTCACAAAAATTGTAACGTGAATTTTTTGAGGTGGACTTCTTTACAGCTTGGAGTTCGTCCGTATAACGAACCCGCAAGCCAAAATTATTTACTTAATTCTTCGCGCAGAATACGGTTAACCTCGGATGGATCAGCCTTACCCTGCATTGCCTTCATCGTCTGTCCGACAAGTGCGCCGATTGCTTTCTCCTTGCCGCCCTTGAAATCTGCAACAGACTTCGGATTCTTCTCGATCACATCCAAGATGACGGTACGAAGTGCGCCCTCATCATTGACGGTCTTCAAGCCATGTTCTTCGACATAAGCTTCTGGATCGATATCCTCCGCAAATACATTCTCGAACACTTCCTTCGCAACGGTACCATTGATGACCTTCTCATCGACCATCTTGATGATAGCCGCAAGGTTCTTTGCTGAGAATTTTAAGTCATCAGCATCCATGGAAGCTTCCTTCATCAGACGCATCGTCTCAACCATCAACCAGTTGGACACCTTCTTTGGTGCTGCGCCAAGTGCAATCGCCTCCTCGAAGATATCTGCCAGCTTCTTGGAGTTCGTCAGGATATCAATATCATAATCTGGAATATCATACTCTTCCTTGTAACGGATACGCTTCTCATCGCGCAGCTCTGGCTGACGGCTGCGGATTTCTTCCATCCATTCATCACTGATAATAACCGGAACCAGATCCGGGTCTGGGAAGTAACGGTAATCCTGTGCATCCTCTTTCGAACGCATCGCATAGGAATATTCCTTTGTATCATCCCATCTTCTTGTCTCCTGGATAACCTTCTCACCGGATTCGATCAGATCGATCTGACGCTCCTTCTCGTTCTCAATGGCTCTCGCAATCGCCTTGAAAGAATTCAGGTTCTTCATCTCTGTTCTTGTACCGAACTCTTCTGCGCCAACTTCGCGGACAGACAGGTTAACATCGGCACGCATGGAACCTTCGTTCAGCTTACAATCCGAAGCCCCAAGATACTGGATTATCAGTCTCAACTTCTCAAGGTAAGCAATGACTTCCTCTGCGGAACGCATATCCGGCTCGGATACGATCTCAATCAGAGGCACACCCGAACGGTTGTAATCAACCAGTGAGCTGTCTGTATACGGATCATGCACCAGCTTACCTGCATCCTCCTCCATATGAATCTCATGGATACGGACATATTTCTTATTCCCGTCAACCTCGATCTCTACCTTACCATTCCGGCAAATCGGATAATAAAGCTGTGAAATCTGGTAGTTCTGCGGGTTATCTGGATAGAAGTAATTCTTACGGTCAAACTTACAGTTCTGTGTGATCGTACAGTTCGTTGCAAGACCAACAGCGACTGCCTTCTCAACTACCGCCTTATTCAGTACCGGAAGTGAGCCTGGCATACCGGTACAAACCGGACAGGTATGTGTATTCGGTGCGCCGCCAAATGCAGTGGAACATCCACAGAAAATCTTTGTCTTTGTGGCAAGCTCTACGTGAACCTCCAGACCGATGACTGTTTCATATGTTTTACTCATTATGCAAGCCCCCTTTCTGCTTCCACGGTGCTGAGAGCATCCGGACGCTTATAAGTCTTTGTACATTCAAATGCATACGCTGCGCGGATAATTGATTTCTCATCAAATGTCTGTCCGAGCAGCTGCATGCCAACTGGCATGCCATCCTTATCCTGTCCGCATGGAAGGGAAATTCCCGGCAGACCGGCAAGGTTTACGGATACTGTATAAATATCTCCCAGATACATCTTGATCGGATCACTTAAAGATTCTCCCATCTTCAGTGCTGTCGTCGGTGCAACCGGACCTAAGATCACATCATATTTTGCAAATGCATCATCGAACGCTTTCTTGATCAATGCCTTTGTCTTCAACGCCTTTACATAGTATGCATCATAATAACCGGAGCTAAGAACGAAGGAACCAAGCATGATACGACGCTTTACCTCTGCACCAAAGCCCTCGGAACGTGTCTTCTTATACATATTGTGAAGGTCACGATACTCTGCGGTACGATAACCATATTTGACACCATCGAACCGCTCTAAGTTCGAAGATGCTTCAGCAGATGCAATGATATAATAAGCAGGAATCGCATATTCTACCATACCAAGGTCGAATTCTTCCACGATCGCGCCCTTTTCTTCAAGCTTCTTTGCGGCTGCAAGCACGGCTGTCTTGACATCCTCATCGATACCCTCTGCGAAATAATCTCTTGGAATACCGATCTTCATTCCCTTTACATCATCCACCAGTGCAGATGTAAAATCATCCTCTGCCTGTGCATAGGACGTAGAATCCTTGTCATCATGCTTACAGATGGCTTCGAGAATCGTTGCACAGTCTGTTACATCCTTGGCAAGTGGTCCAATCTGATCGAGAGAGGAACCATACGCGATCAAACCATAACGGGACACTCTTCCGTATGTCGGCTTGATACCTGTCACACCGCAAAATGCGGCTGGCTGACGAATACTTCCACCTGTATCGGAACCAAGTGCATATGGGACTTCCTCTGCTGCAACGGCTGCTGCAGAACCACCGGAAGAACCGCCCGGTACCTTGTCTGTATCCCAAGGATTTCTTGTCACTCCATAGTAAGAAGTCTCGGTTGTACTTCCCATGGCGAACTCATCCATATTTGTCTTTCCGATGATAACCGCGCCTGCCTCCTGCAATTTCTCAACAGCAGTTGCTGTATAAGTCGGAACGAAATTACTCAGAATCTTGGAAGAACAGCTTGTAAGCATGCCATTGATACACATGTTATCCTTGATGGCAACCGGAACACCAGCCAACGGTCCGGTCAGCTCGCCACTGTCAATCTTTGCCTGAATTGCTTCCGCCTGTGCCAGCGCGCCAGCCTCATCCACAGTGACGAAACAGTTGTATGTCTCGTCTAATGCTTTGATTCGCTCCAGACACGCCGTCGTTGCCTCTACGACGGTCACTTCTTTGTCTTTTATTTTCTTGCCGAGTTCAACGGCGGTTAATTTCATGATATCTTTACTCATCGCCGCTTCCTCCTAATCAAATGTCTTTGGCACTTTATAGCAGCCATCTTTTTGCTCTGGTGTATTCGCCAGAAGATTGTCTCTGTCATCCCCATTTGTCACAACATCCTCACGGAATACGTTGCTGACTGGAAATGCATGGCTCATCGGTTCTACGGAATCGGTATCGAGCTCATTTAATTTGCTGACATATTCCAGCATATTCGACATATCCTGCTTTGCCTGCTCTTTTTCCTCATCGGAAAGTTCGAGCTTCGCCAGAATACCTACATAATCAATTGTTTCATCTGTAATCGTCATATTTTTCCTCCTATAATGCTTGCGAATCTACATATTATAGTTTGCGAAAATAATCAATGAACCTGCTGGTTCTGAGATGTTCGGATTTATTTTCTACGCAGACACGCTCCCGCTCGGTTCAGCACGTAGTGGTACTAAATTCGTGACAAATAAATTGTCACTTATTAAGTACCAACGTGCTTCAACGGTCTGCTTAAGAATAATAAATCCGAACATCTCAATATACTACTTTTCTATTGATTATTTCCGCAAACATATCATCCATGATAACGCAAGCAATTCATATGAAATCACAATTGCCTTCTCTTTGCTGAAAAATACTACTGGCGTACTTTGATATGAACTTCACGAAGCTGCTGCTCTGTGACCTCGTTTGGTGCGCCACACATGAGATCCTGTGCGGTTCCACTCATAGGGAATGGAATAACCTCACGAATATTCTCCTCGTTACGAAGCAGCATAATCATACGATCTACGCCCGGAGCCATACCTGCGTGTGGTGGTGCTCCAAACTGGAATGCATTGTAAAGCGCTCCAAACTTCTCCTCCAGAACACTCTTATCATAGCCTGCAATCTCAAATGCCTTCTCCATGATCTGCATGTCATGATTACGAACGGCACCGGATGAAAGCTCCACGCCATTACATACGATATCGTACTGGTATGCAAGAATCTCCAGCGGATCCTTCTCATTTAATGCCTCTAAACCGCCCTGTGGCATAGAGAATGGGTTGTGTGTAAATCCAATCTTCTTCTCTTCCACATTGTACTCGAACATTGGGAAGTCGTTGATGTAGCAGAAACGATATGCATTCTTTTCAAGCAGGTCAAGACGGTTACCAAGCTCGGTACGAATCTGTCCCGCGAAGAGGGATGCCTGCTTCTCTGTGTCGGCAATGAAGAAGATCGTATCAAGTTCCTTCAAGCCTGCGAGATCTTTGAGCTCCTGCTTCATATCATCCGGGATAAACTTGTCGATTGGTCCCTTGTAAGAGCCATCTTCCAATACTTCGAGATATCCAAGTCCGCCCATGCCGATGGACTGTGCGAACTTCAGCATCTTCTCATGCTGTCCCTTGGAAAGCTTCTTCTGTACCGCAATCGCACGAACCGTCTTGCCGTGGAATGGTGCAAATGTACATCTCTGGAAGAACTCTGTCACATCGATGATCTCAAGTGGGTTCCGAAGATCCGGCTTATCTGTACCATATTTCAACATTGCTTCCTTGTAGCTGATGATTGGATATGGTGCTTCTGTGACGGTGTATCCCTTCGGAGCGAATTTCTTAAATGCTGCAGTAAGCACTTCCTCACCAACCTTGAATACGTCTTCCTGTGTTGCAAAGCTCATCTCAAAGTCGAGCTGATAGAACTCACCTGGTGAACGGTCGGCTCTTGCATCCTCATCTCTAAAGCAAGGTGCAATCTGGAAATATTTATCAAATCCAGACACCATCAAAAGCTGCTTGTACTGCTGTGGTGCCTGTGGAAGTGCATAGAACTTACCCTTGTATCTTCTGGATGGCACGATATAATCACGTGCACCCTCTGGAGAAGATGCGCAAAGGATTGGTGTCTGAATCTCCAGGAATCCCATCTCTGTCATCTTCTGACGAAGGAATGAGATTACGTTGGAACGGAAGATCATGTTATCCTTTACCTTGCGGTTACGAAGATCCAGATAACGATATTTCAGGCGGACATCCTCACGGACTTCCTTGGAAGTAGTCACCTCAAATGGAAGCTGCTTGTACACCTTTCCTAAGATATCTACCTCATGTGCTTCCAGCTCGATTGTTCCGGTTGGAATCTTCGGATTGTATGTTTCCTCGTCACGATGCTGTACCAGTCCTGCTACGGAGATACACTGCTCTTTTGTGATTCCATCGAGCAACGTTGTATCACGCATAACGACCTGCATTACTCCATACATGTCGCGTAAATCCACGAAGGATACGCCACCGTGGTCACGGATGTTCTCTACCCATCCGGCGAGTCTGATTTCTTTTCCGACAAGGTCTTCTGATACTTGCGCCATTGTCATGTCTCTGTAAATGTTTGCCTGCATTTTCCTATCTCCTTTTTTGTTTTGGTTCGATAATCACAAAAATATGCGCCACTCTCTACTTCATATATATTCTAATATAAATTCATTCCATATAGGATGTATTGGAACTAAGAAGAACTAAATGTTCTAATTAACATTTTCTCATCGAACGCCACCATCGCCAATTCGCCGTCCGTGGCTCACTGGCGACTTGTTTGAACATCGTGTTCAAACATGGCTGATTTACAGGTAGAACATTAAGTTCTTCTAAGTTCCAAACATATCTATATTCCATGAATTCATACCAGAATATATATGCTATACACATTGATATATTTTTGTGATTATTATTTACCCATTAAAAAATCCCGAAGTCAAATGTGCTTTGACTTCGGGACGAATGTACATGTGTTACATCCGCGGTACCACCCACATTGAAACCATCTATATAAATATATCCAAGATGGATTCCTCTCTTCATTCGTAACGTGAATGCTTCGGATAAACCTAGACCTCTTAGGATGTAAATCCACGTAGGCTTCAACTTATCAGCTCCGGTAGTGTTCCACCAGACATGGTGTCATGTTATGGCTCTCAGTCGGTGACCATATTCCCTGTCATGTCCTGTTGTCGGTAGTCTCCTTCAACGCTTTTTCCCTATAATTGTCTCGATTATAAGCTAATTATCGGCAAATGTAAAGGGATTTATACGATTTTTTTATTCCTTTACCAGATCACAGGTCTCATATTTCAGGATCTTCCGGAGTGCCTCCGGATTCACTTCCACCTGATAACCGATTTTTCCAGCCGAGAACATAATTGTCTCAAAATCACTGGCGGTCTGATGAAAGAATGTACGGAACTGCTTCTTCATTCCAAGTGGTGAACATCCACCATGAATATATCCGGTCAATGGCAGCAATTCCTTTGACTTAATCATCGCAATGGATTTCTCACCGGCTGCTTCTGCCGCTTTCTTCAAGTCAAGTTCCTGATTGACCGGAATTGCAAACACATAATGCTCGCCGGATTTGCCGGCCGTCACCAACGTCTTAAATGCCTGATTCGGATTCTGGTGCAGCACCTCCACGACCTCCATGCCGCCGACCGCATCCGTGCCTGCATAGCAGTAATGCTTATATTCAATTTTCGCCTGATCAAGCAGACGCATCACATTTGTTTTCTCTTCTTTTTTACCCATGTTGTTGCCTCTTTATCTGATATAGTACCCTCATTATAGTCTATATCACATAAATTTTCTACTCTTCCCGCCACTCTTTTAATGCAGCCGAAAGTCTTCTGTCGATATCCTTTCTGGTTGCTTCGCACTCATTCGGATAGTCCTTGGCTGCCTTGAAGATAAAGCGCATTACAAATTTCAGTCCGATCGGCAATGCCTTCCGCAACATGGATTCCGGCAATACAAAATGCGTGCCATGCTCATATGCAAGTGCTTCGTATTGACAGGTATGCGGGCGTTCTTTCAGTCGCTGATCCATCCGGCGGACGTATTTGCCTGCCTCCCAGAAGGAGTCGTCATCCGCACCGATTAGGAACAACCTACCCTTGATATTCTCCACCTTTATCATTTCCTCTTCGGTATGTTCTCTTGCTTTTTCCGAATCAATAAACAAGCAGGTGGTTCGTTCAATATCCCCGGAGCCTTTCGTCTCCTCTTCTACCTTCTGCCAATACACCGGATGTTCATACACAAACGGCATATACGGAAGTGGCTCACCCCTCCATGAGAGCGTCGACGCCCCCGGAACCGGCCATTCCTTACATCCATCTTTCTCACCCTGCTCAAAGCCCTGCCATACAAAATCGCTGGCAGTCAGTCCGAATGTCAGTGTAAGATCCGGGAAATACGATGCTGCAACAAGCGAATCCATACCTGCTGTACTCATTCCCATAATGCCGATCTTGCGGTTTCCATTGTTCTTCAACCACTGAATCGCCGTCTCAATTCTCTCCAACGGATTATTGACATGACTGTAATTTTTCTTTCCCGGTGATATGCAAAGTGCATTGACGCCGTTTTTATGTAACCATTTCGCGCCGCATTTTGCCATATAGTCATTCGGGTCATCACCAAACAATCCAATCATGGCACAGTCCGCGCCCTTTGGATTTGCATAATACGTTCCATAGAAACCATCTTTTTCATTTTCAAAGAATTATTTTTTCATTATTTTCTCTCCAATTTTTGAATCATACTTTTACTACGTTATCAAAACCAACACACATTAAACCCAGTGTTAGTTTTAGCTAACCTAGTTTTATCATGAATCTATGGATTTGTCTATGCAATATTTCAAAAAACGAGGCAAGCTTACTTGTCTCGTTTCTGCTGCTAATTTTCCGGTTTGAGTGGTCCGTAATAATAAGAAGATGTTGCACCGCCATCGATCAGGAAGGTCGAGCCTGTGATAAATGCGCCCTTGTCACTCATCAGAAGCTCTGCGACATTTGCCACTTCATCTGCAGTTCCCGGTCTGCCTGCCGGACATTTTGCGAACATATTCTTATAGAAATCGCCGCGTGGTCCGTTGAACTCATCCACCGCAAGCGGCGTCACGATGATACCCGGTGCAATATCATTTAATCTTGCGCCACGCTTGCCCCATTCTACCGACTGTGCCATAACCCGCTTCTCGTTGCAACGCTTTGCCATCTGATAGGCATGCAGGGTATCTCTGATATTTTCCGGCTGCAGGATTTCAAGGCTTAATAATTCTTCCGTCGGCGTGGTTGCAAGAGCAGCATCCTCTTCTGCGGTAAGCTGCGGCATTCTCCATCCGGACTGACTGGAGATCGTAACGCCACATCCGCCCTCTGCGATGACCTTTCCAACTTCCTCCAGCAAAACTGCCGTTCCGTACAGGTCCACTTTTAAGATTGCTTCGATCGGTGCCTGACTCGGTGACACGCCTGCTCCATTTACGAGCATTTTGATCTCACCGTACTCCTGCGCCTTTGCGATCAGTGCCAGAATAGATTCTCTGGAAGAAAGATCCATCTCCACTGGTTCTACATCAAAGCCTGCATTGTTCATGATTTCTGCAATCGTTTCTGCATTCTTTCTATTCTTATCGCCCATTACGATCTTCTTGCCATAGCCAACGCGTCTGGCAATCGCCATAGAAATCTGTCCCGCACCTGTCACGATCATTACATCTTTCTTGCTCATAGTCTTCCTGCTCCTTTCCTACTTCACACTCTTCTTCGCCCAGTCTGAAACTGCTGCTTCTGCTTTTGCTGCATCCGCACCATGAACCGCAATGCCCGGTCCGAAGGTTGCACCTTTACAGATTTTCCGCAAATCACGCTCACTGTTTCCAAGTCCGCTTCCCTCGTGTGTCATAAGCGCCATCACCTTTTTGCCTGTAAAATCAAGTCTTTCAAGCTGGGTAAATACAGCGACCGGATACGTTCCCCACCAGCAAGGTCCGCACACAAACACGTGATCGTAGTCGGAAATATCATCGAGATACTTCTTTAATTCTGGTCTTGCATGCTCCCGCAATTCCACCTGTGCTTCTTCCGTGCATTTGTGATAATCTTTTGCATACGCATTGACGGTCTCAACCTCAAACAGATCGCCACCGACTGCCTTCTGGATGAACTCCGCACAGATTTCCGTATTGCCCTTCGCAAGATCCACGATACTTCCATTTACATAGTTCTCGCCTTTTCTTGAATAATAAATAATCAGATTCTTTGCCACGCTTTGATTCCTCCTTGTTCTGGGTTTTCCTTTTCTTTGCTCTTATCATAGTTAATTTCTTCTTCTGAATCAAAACTTTATTCTTATCATATTGATAAGTTATACTTATCGTTATATAATGGAATCGGATGTTGGCACACACAATCAAAATCCTTAAGAACTCGATTCAAATAGTTTATAAATTACAGCAAGTAGATGCAGCGGAGATATATACATGTTATTACGTCAGATTGAATATTTACAGGCAGTCATTGAAAATGGAAATTTCTATGAGGCAGCAGAGCAATGCCATGTGTCGCAGTCTGCGATCTCCCAGCAGATTAAGAAATTAGAAGATGAACTTGGGGTAAAACTATTGGAGCGCCACAACCGGACATTTTCCTTAACCCCTGCCGGAGAACATTTCTATCGGAAGAGTCTGATTATCTCTGGGGATATCAAGCAGCTTGTCCGCGAGACAAAACGAATCTCCGACCACGATCATGCAGTTTTACGAATTGGTTATTATAAGGGATATCATGGGAATGAGCTTTCCGAAGCGATTGCTTCTTTCTCTGAAAAATATCCGACGGTCGATGTTGAAATCACAGTCGGAAGCCACGAAGAACTCTATCATGCTATGGAGGACGGCTCCGTGGACCTCGCGATCAACGATCAGCGACGCGCATTTTCGGATGCCTACAACAACGAAATCCTCGCTGAAAGCAAGATCTATATCGAACTTTCCACGAAAAATCCGCTTAGCCGGTTGGCAACACTTGAGGTAGAAGATCTGAAAAATACACCTTGCATTCTGGTCATCAATCAAACCGGTCAGAAGGAAGAACAGCACTATTATGAATCAATCATCGGGCTGCATGGGGACTTCCTCTTTGCAGACACCGTACAGGAAGCCCGGCTCAAGATCATAACCGGGCAGGGATATATGCCTGTCGATGTAATCGGCGAACAGGTCTGGTTCGACACATCCGTCAGCCGAATTCCACTTGTCAGAAACCTGTCTCCAGTCAAAAAGACCTACTGTACATTCTGGAAAAAGGATATTTCCGGCTATTATATCGAAGAGTTTGCACAGATGCTGAAAACGTGTTTTATTTGACTGTCTGTGAAACTAAATCCCAATTTTTTACTGTAACAAACTATCGTAATACATTCGATCTTGAATAAATGTAAAACAGCTCTTGTGTATATTTATAGCAAACATAATTCTTGTATTTCCCAAAACTCAAAAAGGCATCCGTTAACCAAATGACAGATGCCCATGTTTTAATTTAACTACTTAAGATATCCCTCTCCACCCATCAGCATTGTCATTTCCTCAATCCTTTCAAGCGGAAATGGTGGATTACTAATAGGTTTCATTGCAATTGACATTAGCTTCATTGGATTATCATCTGCCGCAACTCTGTTAGTACTCAATACTCCGCACATCTTGCATCGGTGAATAATCGCCCATTCACCCTTATTTTTTACCCATACTGATACTGGTTCCATATGACCACCGCAATTGGACTCTCGGTCTCCCGGTTCAATATCAACATGTAAACTGTACAAACAATTCGGGCAATGATTTCTATGGTCACTTCCTGCCCCTTCTGGTACTACAGTTCTTCCACAATTTTTACAAACAAATGTTTCGTTACAGGGATGCGTCTTATAATATCCCTTTTCGTATTGCTTGCGCTTGTTTTCTCTATTCATTGTTGAATCCTCCATCTTGATTTTTTGCGGATTCATATTCACGTATTATTCCTTGAATTCTTTTTTCTGAAAGAAAAAACATTTTGCCAAGTTCTGCGATAGTTTCACCCGAATGGAATCTACTTACTATCTCCTTGTTTCTCTTTACAAGCCTGTTTTTGGCACCATTCTTTTCACCCCAGCCCATTGCTTTCTCACTCCTGCGCGGGATATATAAAACTTTGCCATCAACATATTTTTGAATTTCTCTAATCAAGTCTTCTGGCAAGACTTCATCTGCATTAACATAGCTCATATGCGTCCTCCTAATTGTCACCTTAGGATGCAATGGCTATAGCATTTAATTTTTTTTGCAATAGCCACTGCTATCGCACAATTGCCTTATAATTCTTCAAAAAACACTCTTTGAACCTTTCTGGTTATATTTTATTCAGAATACCATACACAAACTATAACAACAACCTCTAATTCATTTTAACTCGAAATCAATCCCTCAATCTTTTTCATATACGCGCAGCATCTCTTAATCAACAATATCATATCCGGCTGCTTTTAACACATCCAGACTCTTCTGATACTTTTCTTTCTTTATAAATACATAATCTGTGTTATATGTGGATACAGCAAAAATAGAAATACCATGTTCCGCCAAAACCCCAGCGATCTTTGCCAGTATGCCAACCAAAGAAAAATCCAGAACTCCCTGAATACGAAAGGCTTTCCATCCATCATCCTGTTTGGTCACATTTGGTGGGACATCCGCAGTCAGGCAGACAAGTGACTTTTCCTCATCTGTTTTCCCAATGAAGCTATACCCGGAATCTAAATTTACAAACGAATAATCTTCTACCTGACATACAGAAAATTCTTCGTGAATCATTTTTATTTCCATGATGTTTCTCCTTACTCCTCCATGTTTGAGCATTAAAATTTGCTACTTTATATGTGGTATTGGGGGATTTTCTCAAATCCATTAACTTTTCCCCAAGTAATTTTGTTGTTTCATGCTGCCGTTGGGGGAAAATCTCTTATTTCAAAATTTCACCCAATCATTTTTCATATATTTGCCCGAATGCTTGGGAAATTTTTCTTATTTTCCATTTTCTACCCAATCGCTGTTTATTTTTCTGCGTGGAGTTGGGGGATTTTTTCAAAATAGCTAAATTTCACCCAATATGGTTAAGTATAGCAGATATGGATAGGATTACAAGCCATGTCATCTCCATTCCTACATACAAGCCATGCCCCATTCGCACCCCTTCGGGCTGCTTCATGGACGGCTAGCGCCGTATAAAACAGCAAAAATAAACGCCCCTGCAAGTAAACTTGCGGAGCGTTATTTTCACTGTTTTGCATGGCTTGTAGCTTAACCAAAGTACCTCTTAAGTAATCCCTCTAATGCTCTGCCATGTCTAGCTTCGTCTCTTGCCATCTCATGAACAGTGTCATGGATTGCATCCAGATTATTCTTCTTTGCACATTTTGCAAGATCAACCTTACCTGCTGTTGCGCCGAACTCGCAGTCAACTCTCCATGCAAGGTTCTTCTTTGTAGAGTTTGTCATGTTTGGCTCTAAGTCCTCACCTAACATCTCAGCAAACTTTGCTGCATGCTCTGCTTCTTCGTAAGCCGCCTTCTCCCAGTAGAGACCGATCTCCGGGTAACCCTCACGATGTGCGATTCTTGCCATGCAAAGGTACATACCAACCTCTGAGCACTCGCCCTCGAAGTTTGCCTTGAGCTGATCGAAGATAAACTTCTTGTCCTCATCGCTGATCTCTGGGTTGTTCTTTACTGTTGAAGCGTATACGCCATACTCATGCTCAGCAGCGAGTGTCATCTCACCCTCTACCTTCTTGAACTTATCTGCGCCAACATGGCAAACTGGGCACTCTGCTGGAGCTGCGTCACCTTCATAAACATATCCACATACTGTACATACAAATTTCATAATAAATCTCCTTTCGTTTCTCCACATGTTTGAATGATTATCATATCTTTTTTACTGAGCTGCAATCTCTAACTTTTGCAAATCAGTAATGATTATCATTTTTGTTATTGTTAATATATCACACGATACCCTGACTGTCAACCTATATTTTTTATTATTTTTGATTTTTTATTCGCAGTCACATTAAAATGAGGTCCTATGATATCCATAGAACCTCTCCTTTACATATATTAACCAAGCATATTATTTACAACTTCATTCAGATGCATACCATTCGAGCCTTTGATCAGCACGATATCTTCCGGTTGCATCACAGAAAGCAGATACAAAGCAACCTCGCCATTGTCCTTGAAGCTGTAACAGTTGATATCCGAGTTGCTGTCCTTCACGCCCTGCATGATATGCTGTGCCAGATCACCGACTACGACCAGCTCGTCGATCTTCTTCGTTGCCAGATATTTGCCGATCTCATAATGATATTGAACTTCATTCTCGCCAAGCTCAAACATATCGCCAAGCACCGCGATCCTCTTACCAGTTGTCTCCAGATCCTCCAGCACATTCAAACTTGCCTTCATGGAATCCGGGCTTGCATTGTACGTGTCATCAATGATCGTGTATTTGCCCGGAATGCGGATCAATCTCTGACGCAGCCCCTGGAACTTCGCAAGTCCGGCTGCTGCCTTCTCCAGATCCAATCCCATATAATCTGCAATCGCAAGACCAACCAGCGAATTTCCGACATTGTGCTTGCCAAGCGCGTTGAGCCGCACATGCACGCGCGTGTCTCCATGCACGAAATCATATACATACTGGTAATCCTCCATATGAAGATTCTCAGCCCGGTAATCGCAGTCCGCACCCGTGCCGTATGTAAATGTACGGACACCGGTATCACCTTTCACTTCTGCAAGCAATGCATCATCGCCATTTAAGAACAGCACGCCATCCGAGCTCATATGATTGATGATAGACAATTTCTCTTTGCGGATATTCTCCTGTGTCTTCATAAATTCAATATGCGCCACACCGATCATCGTCACAACACAGATATCCGGCTTCACCATGTCAGACAGAATCTCCATCTGTCCCGGCTCGCTGATACCCATTTCAAGCACCGCTGCCTCTGCGTTCTCATCAATCCGGCGAAGCGTCAGCGGCACACCAATCTGGGAATTCAGATTACCCTCGGTCTGGTAGACATTTAAGCATCCCGAAAGCACGGTTGCGATCATCTGACGCGTTGTCGTCTTTCCAACACTTCCGGTCACACCGACAATCGGTTTGTGGAACTTCTTGCGCACGTAAGCGCCAATATCCTGCAATGCCTTTTCTGTATCACTCACGTAGACAAACGGCTTCTCCGATACGACAATATCGGTATGCTGTGATGTCAGGGTTGCCGCACCTGTGTGAAGTGCGCTCTCGATAAACCGATGCGCGTCAACCCGCTCCCCGATGATCGGGACAAATAAATCGCCCGGCTTGATCTCCTTGGAATTGATGCAGACATCTTTGATCTCTGTATTTTCATCGCCACACAGCAATACGCCACCTGTTGCTTCCAATATATCCTTTATCGTTAATCTGTACATAACGTCCTCCCGATTGGAATTACCATTTATAAACTATACTATTCGCCAAAGACTTCGCTGTTTCTTCATCCTTCAGGATTGTAACCAATGTGAGTGCAAATGCAATCGCTGTTCCAACGCCCCGGCTTGTCACGAAGTTTCCGTCGACAACGACTGGCTGCTCCTGCCAGTTTGCACCAAGCAGCTTGTCCTCCATGCCCGGATAGCAGGTTGCATTCTTTCCTTCGAGAAGTCCCATCTCTCCGTAAATGGTTGGCGCTGCACAGATTGCTGCAAGCAGCTTACTTTCCTTATTTGCTTTTCGGATCAGATCTGCCAGACCTTCATGCGCCTTTAAGTGCAGGGTTCCCGGCATACCACCCGGAAGCACGATCACATCTGGATCGTCCTGCTCTTCAAAGAGCTTATCTGCCAGCACAGGAATCTTTCGTGCACCGGTGATTTCCTTTCGTCCCATGATTGATACCATATCTGTCTCGATGCCTACGCGCCGCAGCAGATCTACGACGGTCAGCCCTTCGACCTCTTCAAAACCATCTGCAAGATATACATTTACTTTACTCATATGCATCCTCCAAATTTTGCTTTTCTTCTATATTAAAATATTTTATAATTTATAAGGAACAATTCCATCCTATAATTACATGTAGTATATAATAGTTTGGGGAAATCTTCAAGATATTCCAGACACGGAGGAACAAAATATGGAAATCGAACGCAAATTTTTATTTCATAAGCTGCCAGATCAGCTAGACACATATCCACATTACGGCATCGAGCAGGCATATGTAACGACCAATCCGGTGATCCGGATACGCAAGAAAACCTTATACGACGCAACATCTGCAGTCTCCGGCTGCCAATATGTCCTGACTGTCAAAAGCAGCGGTATGTTAGCCCGACAGGAATTTGAGCTTCCGATTGACGAAGATGCTTACCAGACACTCTGCGCCAAGGCAGACGGCAATGTGATTGCGAAAACGCGCTATAAGATTCCGCTCGATCAGGGGCTTACCTTAGAGCTCGATATCTTCGAAGGATTATTTGATGGGCTTGTTATGGGCGAAGTGGAATTTCCAGATGAAGAAACAGCCAAGAACTATACCTTACCAGATTCTTTTGCAGTGAAAAAAGAAGTAACGTATGATACGCATTTCCACAACAGTACAATGAGCGCGATGCGCAAAGAAGAAATCGCACAGTTTATACAGTCACTTTCTGCATAATTAACGTTGTTTTCAAACGAAACATCCCCGGAGATTTTTGGTGGTTAACCATGTCTCCGGGGATATTATTTGTTCAAATTAAATTTTTATGCTTTTTTATTTTCCCGTGTTTCCATTACTTCTGTGGTAATTACATCCACATCATATTCTGGAGCATGTTTCTTCACGATATCGTAAATTGGCTGGATATCTTTGACAGATTCTTCAAGTTCATCTGCAATCTGGTCAAGTGTTTTGTTCTTCTGCACCTTTTTTACAACAGAAGCAACTAAATGATGAACTTCCCCTTCTGCACGACCTTCTTCCACACCATCGTTATACCATTCCCGCTTCGCATTCTCCATCTGCTTCTCATATGTCAGATCAAACATCATACTTTTCTGCACATCCTCTCTGCGCTCCAGCAAAA
>CAVGQQ010000018.1:0-56150 GCA_963631525.1 bacterium | reverse complement strand
CTAAAATTCCGAAAAAATGACAGATTGGTGCTCTGGGAAGACATAACTATTTTTTTATTACATTTTGCGGAAACTCAAGATTACCTACATTCTCAATAGCACTTTTTGACTCAAAATTCCCCTTCTCCCTAAATTTATTTTTATTATTATTTTATCTTTTTTATTATATAATTATCTTAAAAATGAATTTCAGTCATAAATATCGCTAGTTCAGTAAATATTCCCCCTTTTCCGCAACAAATGTTGTATACTGCTAGCAGATTTCAACGACACAAAAAATCACACTTCCCACGAAATCAAAAAAGCCGAAACTGCCACATATTCTCCCTTCTTCTCCAAGGTCAAATGCGGGTTCCCGCTCTGCTTGTTCCTCAAGCTTCGCTACGTGCAGTTTCGGAATTAACAAATTCTATTTTATGTCTTTCTTCTATGTTACATTTCTAAATTTTCAAAACAAACTGCCGCCGATTCCGAACGGGAATCGGTGGTAATTCTTTTTACCACACTGAAAATTTACACCATTTCATCTATGAGCGTGATTGCTTCCTGAATCATCTTGTCACAATGTTCCTTCTTGTTACCCCCCTTCGCCGCATTTGCGCGAAGCAGATCCACACAGTTCACCATGCCATCATGATTCTCCGCAATCTTCCTGCGGAATTCATTTACCTTCGCCGGATTCTCAACGCCTTTGGCGCCAAGCACCATCAAGCCACCTGTAATTGCGCCACAGATACCACCACCGAAATTACAGCCAAGCCCTGCTGCCATTTCTTCTGAAATCCCCATATCCTCAGCATAACAACGCATAATCGTCTGGGAACAGTTGCTTACCAATGGAGTTTCGTTTCGAAGCTCCATTGCTTTTTCTATATGTTTATTCATCGCTAACCTCCATATTTTAACACACTTGCATGTCTCCTATCTCTCCTCAACAACTTGGAAAATAAAGAACTTCAAATAATAACTCTCATCTGCCGCCCACAGAATTGGATGGTCTGGTGCCTGCTGCCGGAATTCCACCTGACGAAGACGCTTGTGCACGCTGGTTGCCGCCTGACCGATTACCTTCGTGAACAACTCCTGTGTCATGAAATGGGAACACGAACAGGTTGCGAAATATCCTCCATTTTTTACAAGCTGCAAGCCTTTCCGGTTGATCTCACGATAACCCTTGATTGCATTCTTGGTTGCTTCGCGCGACTTGGTAAATGCCGGTGGATCTAAGATCACGACGTCAAACTGCTCACCTGCCTCAGCAAGCTTTGGCAGCTCGTCCAATACATTTGCCACCTCAAAATGTACAGCATTCTCCAGATGGTTGAGCTTTGCATTTTCTCTCGCCTGCTCTACAGCAAACTCTGAAATATCCAGTCCTAACACATCACTAGCCCCGGCATAGCCGCAATTTAATGCAAAGGTTCCCATGTGTGTAAAGCAGTCCAGCACACGCAACGGCGTCTCCTGTTCTCCTCTGGTCAGACCTTTGATTAGTCTCTGCATCGCAAGCCGGTTGTATTTCTGGTCAAGGAAGAATCCCGTTTTCTGTCCATTTGCTACATCCACCTTATAATGCACGCCGTTCTCCACGATCTCAACAACTGGATTGAACTCCTCGCCAATGCATCCTTTATATGGGGCAAGTCCTTCCTTCTTGCGCACCTTCGCGTCACTCCGCTCGTATACGCCACGAATCTTGACACCATCCTGCGCCATAATCTCTTTCAGCAAATCCACAATCTGTTTCTTATATAAGTCAATGCCAAGTGCGAGGGATTCCACCACAAGCACATCCGAGAAGCGGTCAATTACAAGTCCCGGCAGGAAATCCGCCTCGCCGAATATCACACGACAGCAGGTAAGATCCTCGCCCGGCATCACAGCCTTTCTGTATTCCCAAGCATTCTTTACACGCATGCGGAGAAACGCCTCATCGATATCCTGTTCTGCATCTCTGGTCAGCATCCGCACGGTGATTTTTGATTTCCGATTGATGAATCCGCGCCCCATAGGATATCCATCGAAATCACGTACAATCACGATATCGCCATCTTCCACACTTCCCATCACGCTCTCTATCTCATTGTCGAAAATCCAGAGTCCACCCGCCTTGATGGTACGTCCTTCTCCTTTTCGCAAATTTACGACTGCTTTCGGTTCCACTTGTATTTCCTCCTAATATATATGAACATTTTCTGTTTTTTCTTTTTCTTTCCTATGGTATCACAGAGTGATTTGTTTCTCAATCTATACTTTCTTTTTCTCTATCTGCTTCCATTGTAGCAATTTCCCGTTTTCAGACTTTTCTACCCAACCAGCTTGCTTCTCTCACTCTTCCCGTTGGAGCATTTTCCCGTTTTCAGACTTTTCCACCCAACTAGCTTGCTTCTCTCACTCTTCCCATTGGAGCATTTTTCCGATTTTAGCCTTTTCTCCCCAATTAGCTTGCTTCTCTCACTCTTCCCATTGGAGTAATTTCCCTGTTTTTGACTTTTCTACCCAGTCAGCTTACTTCTCTGTCTCTTCCTATTGAAGGAATTTTCCCATTTTTGACTTTTCTACCCAATCAGCTTGCTTCTCTGGTTCTTCCCGTTGGAGTAATTTTCCGATTCCAGCCTTTTCTCTCCAACGCCCCACCCACAATTGATAAATTTTCCCAACATATACAAAAAGTCCTCCAAATAGTTTGTCTAAGCTAACTTTTTGTGTTATAATAACCACGGCAATTAACCAAATACATAAAACATCCAGCAAAACAAGAGAAAATTCACTTGACAAACCTGTATTACACGTTTATTTTATATATGAACATATATTCATATGTTTGTGTATACTTAAATAATTCAAAAAGGTTAATGCATTTTGGAGTTTTATATCCACTGCCCATCACGTAGTTGCAGTCACATAAAAGGAGGAAAATCATGTTCTTACAAATCAACAACCTTGAAAAGTTCTACGGTGAAAAAGACAACCGTGTCCAGGTCTTAAAAGGACTTTCTACCGGTATCGAGAAAGGCGAAATCTGTGTCCTGCTCGGTCCATCCGGTTCCGGTAAGTCTACTCTGTTGAACATCGTCGGCGGCATCGAAAGCTATGATAAGGGAGAGATCATCATCAACGGCGCTGCCATGTCTGCCATGAACGAAAAACAGATGACTCTCTACCGCCGCGAGCACTTAGGTTATGTGTTCCAGTTTTATAACCTGATTCCGAACCTGACGGTCAAGGAGAATATCGAAGTCGGTGCTTACCTTGGAAGCAACCCGCTGGATGTCGACGACCTGCTTCATACTCTTGGTCTGTGGGAGCACAAGGATAAGATTCCTAGCCAGCTTTCCGGTGGTCAGCAGCAGCGTACTTCCATCGGTCGTGCCATCGTCAAGAATCCAGATCTGCTGCTCTGCGATGAGCCAACCGGTGCACTTGATTACAACACCTCCAAGGATATCTTGAAGCTAATCGAGGATGTCAACCAAAAATATGGAAATACCATCATCATCGTTACACACAACGACGCCATCAAGAACATGGCTGACCGTGTGATCAAGCTTCGTGACGGTATGATCCGGAAAGAATACACGAACGAGACAAAGACACCTGCTATGGAACTGGATTGGTAGGTGATCAGACATGGCGAACACAAAGAAAATCAAAAATCCATTGCGCAAACGTATTCTGCGCGATATCAAAAAGGAAAAAGGGAAATACATATCCATCTTTTTGTTTCTGACATTTATGATTGCAATCGTCAGTGGTATGCTGGTTACTTCCCTGAGCATGATGCACACCTACGACGATGGTATCGAGACATATAAATTGGAGGATGGACATTTCTCTACGAACAGTGAAATCTCTGTCGCTGACCTGCAGAAGATTGCTGATCAGGCAGATTCAGACACAGCAAATGCAACCATCTACAAACAGTACTTCTATAATTTTGATTACACCTTTGAAGGTAACAGCAATTATTCCATCCGTCTCTACGAAAACCGTGAGGCGTCGAATACATATTCGATCTTTGAAGGGCACGCCCCGGAGAAGGACGGAGAACTTGCCATCGACCGTCTCTTTGCAGAAAACAACAATCTCAAAATCGGTGACACCCTCACCTTTGACGGAAAGGATTTAACAATCTGCGGAACAGTTGCTGTCCCGGACTATAGCTGTCTGTTCGAGAAAAACTCTGATTCGATGTTCAGCGCAACGACATTTACCATGGGGTTTGTCACTGCAGATTATTTCAAGGAATTCTCCGAAAGCAAGCTTACCTACAACTTTGCTTACCGTTTCTCGGACAGAAGTCTTGATGACCGTGCTTCTTATGACGCAAGCACAGACCTGATGAATACATTGTCCGAACAGCTCGCTCCACAGGGAAATTACCTGACCGATTTTTTGATGCGGCAGAACAATAAAGCAATCTCATTTACAAGGGAAGATATGGATGGCGATACAAACAGCACGGTCATGATGCTCTATATCATGATAGCACTGCTTGCATTCATCTTCGCACTTATGACTTTCAGCACGATTGAAGCGGAAGCCGGTGCAATCGGAACCCTGCGTGCTTCCGGATATACCAAAGGCGAAATCATCCGGCATTACATGGCTGCACCAACGTATGTATTCCTTGCAGCCGCGATAATCGGAAATATCGGCGGTTACACTTGTTTCCGCAAATTCATGGAGGACTTGTATTACCATTCCTACTCTCTGCCTGTATTCAAGGTTGTCTGGAATGCAAACGCCTTTCTGCTTACGACTGTGATTCCGATTGCAATTCTGTTAGTGATCAACTACCTTGCGCTTCGATCAATGCTTGGATTGTCACCGCTTAACTTCCTGCGGCACGACCTGTCAAAACGTAAGAAAAAGCATGTGGCAAATCTTCCGGACTTCAAGTTTCTGACCAGGTTCCGGATTCGTACAATCCTGCAGAACCGCTCCAACTATATCACGATGGCGATTGGTATCGTGATGGCAAATATCCTGTTTATCTTCTCTGCCAGCATGCTTCCAATCTTAAATGACCAGACAGATAATGTACTTGACCACCTGATTGCGAAATATCAATATACACTCAAAGCACCGGTAGAGCTTGACGATTCATCTGCCGAAAAATACTGTCTGACTACGCTTGCGGATGATGACGGAAAAGAAGTGCTTGTATATGGAATCGCAGATAATTCAAAGTATCTGACACAGGTTTCTATGCCTGCGGAAAAAGGGGATATAATCATCTCAAAATCGTTCATGAAACTGAACGATTACAAAGTGGGCGATACGATTAAAATAACGGAAAAATACGGCGATAAAGAATATTCTTTCCGGATTGCCGGCAGCTTCAATTACCCGGCAGCCTTCTCCGTATTTATGAGCATTGATAATTACAATGACACATTCGGGAAAGATGCGAATTATTTCACAGGATATTTCTCTGACAAAGCGCTGGATGATTTAGATGACAGTTTCATCTACAGTACGATGGGACCTTCGGACTATTCGAAGTTAAGTGACCAGATGAATGATTCGATGGGACGTATGATGCCTCTGATGAAATATCTTTCCCTTATTATCTTCGTCATCGTTATCTACCTGCTCTCTAAGATTGTGTTGGAGAAAAATGCGGAATCGATTTCCCTGACGAAGATTCTCGGTTACAACAACAGAGAAATCGGGAAAATCTATATTATTTCGACCGCGATAGCTGTCCTTGTCAGTGTAGCAATCAGTCTGCCGCTTTCTACGGTCATCTTGAAGACAATGATTGTCTATCTCTTCCGGACTTTTGATATCTGGCTAGAAAATGTTCATATCGGAACATCTATCTATGTTCAGGCTGTGATCTGGGATATTGTATGTTACGGATTATTAAGTTTCCTGCAGTACAAGAAGATCCAGAAGATTCCAATGGAAGAGGCATTGAAGAATCGGGAGTAATGCCTCTTCACGAAAAATATACAGCAAAAAACACCCAACTGCTTCTGAACAGTTGGGTGTTTTTTCATCCTTTTATTTACTTCACTTCATACCGGTCGTGTCCCTGCAGTCTCGCCATCGCTCTGGCAAGGGAAGCACGGGAGATATGGTATTCCATGATACTCTGCTTCTGCTGCATCTGCTCGATAGCACGTTCCTTCGCAGCCTGTGCACGGAACTCATCGATTTCCTCCGGTTTTTCTGCCGAATAGACAAGTACAACAACCTCGTTATTCTTTACCTTCAGAAGTCCATCGGAACAGATTGCCACATGTTCTTCTCCATCCGGTGTCCGGAAATGCAGCTCACCGACTTCGATATTTGTCGTCATCTTCTCATGATGTGCCAGAATTGCCATCTGTCCATCATAGCCGGGGAATTTCAATATCTCACATGGTCCATCATAAAACACCCGGTCACAGGCTATGATCTTGAGTGAAAATGTATTCATACGCCGTCCCCTTTCTATCCTTTACAGGGTTTCTGCTTTCTTCTTTACATCCTCAATCGTACCGACATTGAAGAAGGCTGCTTCCGGATACGCATCCATCTCACCATCTAAGATCACCTTGAAGCCACGGATCGTTTCCTTGACTGGTACAAATACACCTTTGACGTTCGTAAAGTTCTCAGCTACATGGAATGGCTGTGACAGGAAACGCTGTACCTTTCTTGCACGGTAAACCGTCTGCTTATCCTCATCAGAAAGCTCCTCCATACCAAGAATTGCGATAATATCCTGCAGTTCCTTATACTTCTGCAAAGTCTCCTGCACCTCACGTGCGACACGGTAGTGCTCTTCTCCAACGACATCTGCTTCCAGAATACGCGATGTTGATTCCAGTGGATCAACGGCTGGATAGATACCCTGTTCTACGATCTTACGTGACAATACAGTCGTTGCATCCAGATGTGAGAATGTCGTAGCAGGTGCCGGGTCTGTCAGGTCATCGGCTGGTACATAGACCGCCTGTACCGATGTAACAGAACCATCCTTTGTGGAAGCGATACGCTCCTGCAATTCTCCCAGATCATTTGCCAGAGTTGGCTGATATCCAACGGCAGAAGGCATACGTCCAAGCAATGCGGACACCTCTGAACCTGCCTGTACAAATCGGAAGATGTTATCAATGAATAACAACACATCCTGCTTCTTTACATCACGGAAATACTCTGCCATCGTAAGTCCCGTCTCTGCCACACGCATACGGGCACCCGGTGACTCATTCATCTGTCCAAATACCAGCGCTGTCTTATCAAGAACGCCGGATTCCTTCATCTCATTCCACAGGTCGTTACCCTCACGGGAACGCTCTCCAACTCCGGTGAAGATGGAATAACCACCACTCTCCGTTGCGATATTGTGGATCAGCTCCTGAATCAGGACGGTCTTACCAACACCGGCACCACCGAACAGACCAATCTTACCACCCTTTGCATATGGGGCAAGCAGGTCGATAACCTTGATACCGGTTTCCAGCATCTCAACAACCGGGCTCTGGTCCTCGAATGTTGGTGGCTCACGGTGGATACACCAGTGCTCGCCATTTTCCAGACTTTCCTTTCCATCCAATGTCTCACCAAGTACATTGAACAGTCGTCCTAATGTCTGCTCTCCGACTGGAACCTGAATACCAGATCCGGTCGCTGTCACTTCCATATCTCTGCACAAGCCTTCGCTTGCTGCAAGCATGATACACCGGACAACATTGTCGCCGATATGCTGGGATACTTCCATGACGCATTTCTTTCCATTGTTCATCACATACAGGGCATCCTTGATTCTTGGCAGGTTGCCGTCTGCAAACTCGACATCGACAACTGGTCCGGATACCTGTACGATCTTACCTTTATTTTCCATCATGCGATCGTTCACCTCGCTTGTTTCTTCTTTTTCTTCTTGAGTGCCTTGGCCCCACCGATCACCTCAGTGATCTCCTGCGTGATTGCTGCCTGACGCACACGGTTAAACTCAATCGAGAGATCATGCAGCATTGCCTGTGCATTGTCCGTTGCCGCCTGCATTGCCATCATTCTGGCATTTTCCTCACTCGCGGAGCCCTCAACAAGAACACCATACATAAAACCTGTTACATAGTTATACACCAATTTCTCCAAAACCTTCTTCGGTGATGGATAGATCAAAAACCAGTCATCGGATTGCTCTGCTGCCTCACGATCGTTGTTTCCGAATCCCTTCTGGGAATCCTCCAGCAGCTCCTTCTTGATAAACTCATGTGTCTTGAGTGGCAGGATTTCCTGCACCTCAACCTCTTCCTTCATGCTGTTTACCATCTTCGTATAGACAACATATACCTCGTCGATTTCTTCCTCCTTATATAACTCCACGATACGCTCTGTGATCATTCGCGCACGGTGGATGGAAGGGTTGTTCGCCGAATAACAGAATCCCTCTTCCAGCGTATATCCCTGAGAAGAGAAGAAATGTCGTCCCAGCTCTCCGACTACAAACAAACGGTAGGAATCCGCTTCATCGACCAGCTTCTGCGCTTCTTTTAACACATTATGGTTGTATGCGCCCGCCATACCTTTATCGCCTGTTATAACGATAAATGCACGCCGCTTGGTCTCTTCCTTCAGATCCTTGCCACGGTTATCGAAATACAGATGCTGCATATCTGGGAAATGTAACAGCATATCTGCAATCTGTTCCTGCAATCCATAGAAGTACGGCTCGGTATTCTCCAGCTTCTGTCTTGCTTTCCGAAGCTTCATCGAAGACATCATGTACATCGCCTTCGTGATCTTCATCGTGTCCTGGATACTTTTGATACGTGTGGAAATTTCTCTTGCATTTGCCATTTAATTCCCTCCGTTTTCGTCTTCCAAGCTCCTCTGCTTATATTCATTTGCTGCCTGTATGATTGCATCCTTCACATCGTCTGCCAGATCCTTTGAAGAATCCAGACGTCCGATAATGTCTGCATGATTCTTTGCAAAATCGTCCAGCAGTCCAAGACGGAATGCTTTGATCTTCTCAACCGGAAGATCACTGAATACATGTGCATTGGCAGCAACCAATGTGATAACCTGCTCTGCCATTGTAAATGGACGACCAAGTGGCTGCTTCAAAAGCTCCATCAGCGCACGTCCATGTGCTAACTGTTTCTTCGTGTTCTCATCCAGATCGGAAGAAAACTGTGTGAAGACTTCCATCTCACGATACTGTGCCAGATCAATACGGATACTTCCGGCTGCCTTCTTCATCGCCTTTGTCTGCGCCGCACCACCGACACGGGATACGGAAAGTCCGACATTGACGGCTGGCCGCTGACCTGCGAAGAACAGCTCGCTTTCCAGATAGATCTGTCCATCTGTGATAGAAATAACATTTGTCGGAATGTATGCAGACACATCGCCTGCCTGTGTCTCAATGATTGGCAGCGCGGTAATACTTCCGCCTCCAGCCTCGGCTGTCACACGAGAAGAACGCTCCAACAATCTTGAGTGCAGATAGAATACATCACCCGGATATGCCTCACGTCCTGGTGAACGCTCCAGCAAAAGCGAGATTGCACGGTAGGCAACCGCATGCTTGGACAGATCATCATAGACGATCAGAACATCCTTGCCCTGATACATAAAATACTCTGCAAGCGCTGTACCTGCATATGGTGCAATATACTGCAATGGTGCCGGATCGGATGCTGTTGCAGCAACGACGATCGTGTAATCCATCGCATCATTTTTCTTCAATGTATTTACTAACTTCGCGATTGTCGATGCCTTCTGTCCGATTGCTACATAGACACAGACAACATCTTTACCCTTCTGATTCAGAATTGTATCCATCGCGATGGAGGTCTTACCAGTCTGTCTGTCTCCGATAATCAGCTCACGCTGTCCACGACCGATTGGGAACATCGAATCGATGGACAGGATACCTGTCTCCATAGGAACCGATACGGATTTACGATCAACAATACTTGGTGCCGGGTTCTCAATCGGACGGTAACCATCCTGTGCAATGTCGCCCTGTCCATCAATCGGCGCACCAAGTGCATCTACGATTCTTCCAAGGAATGCATCTCCGACCGGGATACCTGCCATCTTGCCGGTACGAACGACACGGCTGCCTTCCTTGATCTCTGTATCACGACCAAACAGGATAACACCGATCTCATCGCGTCTTACATCCTGTACCATACCCTTGACACCACAGTCAAAGAGGACGATCTCACCGTAAAATGCATGGTCGATACCATCGACATTTGCGATACCATCACCAACCCAGTTGACAACACCGATCTCCTTATCCTTTGCCTGCAGTTCGAAATCTGCGATGTCTGCACGCAGGATGGAAATGATGCTCTCCTCACTGACTGTTGCCAGCTTCTTGCCTGCCAAAGACTGGTTGATATGCTTCTGCAACTGGTCGATACGTCCCTGCTCGCTCCAGTCGTACTCTTTATTTCCAACACGGATAATGAATCCACTCTTGATGGATGCATCTTCCTTACCAACGATCTTGATATCCGGATTGTTGCATTCCTTTGCAAGGAACAACCGGATTCGTTCCATCTGCTCTGGTGTCGGTGGTGTCACATACGTGAGCTCTGCCTGTGCTTCCACCTTCTCCGGTGTCTTCGTCAGCTCAATGTATGCCTGCTCGATCTCATCTAACAATCCGAAATCGCCATTGTCACACAACACCTTCAGGAAGTTCCGGATCTCCTTCGGGAATACCCGCTCAATCACCAGATGCTTCTTCTCCAGAGGAATGGTCGGATTCTCAAAATCCATTCCAATCTGTGGAACTGCCTCTAAAATATCCTTTACGCTCTGCAGATTTGACTTTGCGTTTTCAACGAGCTTCAAATCCGCTGCATAGTCCTTTGCTGCTCGAATCACGTTTCATCACCTGCTTTATCTAAAAATTTGTCGTACAGTGCGTTATCCACGTCTGCACCCTTTTTCTCTCCTACTACCTTAACCGTTGCATCGACAACCATATCGGCGATCTCTTTTTCTGCTTTCTTCAGGATCTGTGCCTTCTGGTTCTCTGCATCTGCGATTGCATCTTCCTTTACCTGCTTTGCAGTCTTTTCTGCGTCTGATACAATCCGCTTATATTCTGCATCTGCGGTCTGTCTTGCTTCCTGAAGCACCTGTTTCTTGGCTTCTTCTGCATTTGCAAGACTTGCCTCATACTGTTTTCTTGCTTCCTCTGCTGCCTGCTTGCTCTCGTCCGCTTCCTTAAACTGTCTGTCCGCTTCCTCCTGACGCGCAGCAATGATCTTCTGTACTGGCTTAAACAGGAAAATCCGCATCAACACGAACAAAAGCAGCAGATTGATTATGGTAAGTAATAAATTCCAATCTACTCGGAGCATGTTACCACCCTGCCTTTCCTGTGATTACTTCAACATTACTATGATCATAAGTGCGATAACGAAACCGTAAATAGCGGTTGCCTCTGCAAGTGCACAACCAAGAATCAATGTCTTGTTGATCTTACCTTCTGCCTCTGGCTGTCTTGCGATTGCCTCTGCTGCCTTACCTGTTGCAATACCGATACCAATACCTGCGCCAAGCGCTCCTAAAACTGCAATACCTGCACCAATTGCGATTATTGTACCCATAATAATTATCTCCTTTTCGTTTATTGTTCAATTTCTTCACTGATGTACAGTGATGTTAAAAATACAAATACATATGCCTGCAGCAATCCGTCAAACAGATCAAAATACAAAGAAAAGACTGCCGGCAGAACAACTGGAACAACCATCTTAATGAGTTCCATAATTACAAATGCACCAAGCACGTTACCAAAGAGTCGCATGCACAGTGACAAAGGTCGTGTAAATACCTCTAAGATATTGATTGGAGTGACGATTGCGATTGGTTCTACAAACTTATGCAACCACTTCTTCACACCCAGATGGTAAATACCTGCCGCCTCAACTAAGACAATACTCATAACCGCGAGTGCGATCGTGACATTCAGGTCTTTCGTCGGGGACTTAAATCCAAACAATCCAATGATGTTCGATACACCAATATACAGCAATACAGTTGTCAGATATGGGACATACGCTTTTCCTTCGGGTCCGATCATATCCTCCACCATACCGGTCAGCTTTGTAACAATCGTCTCTGCGATTGCCTGACGTTTGCTGATGTGATCAATCTTCATGTTTCTTGTCAGGATGATTGCCACAAGAACTAGCACTGCCATGATGATCCATGTTACGACCACCGATTCAGATACGTCGATACCACCGAAGATCGGAATCGTAAAAACGGTCTCACAGTTCAGTTCTTCCATCAGGTCTTTTGCAAGATCTTCCAAAAAAAACATCTCCTTTTCTCGTTTTATCCTTTCTACCCACGTAAAAGTGTATACCTTTTTTTGTCGAAAGTAAAACGTATTTTTCTATAAAAAAACAACCCAAACAGATTGTTATTTTAGCATTTTTAACATAATTAAACCATCTGTTCTATCAAATCATAATGCCTGTCAATCGCCAAAAGCATGGCTGGCTCATTTTTCTGTACCAGATTCTGATAAATATCCTCATGACATTGCATCAGTTTCTCCCGTACCGGCTCATCCGCAAGCTCGATCACATAATTGATCCAATCCCGATACGCATCAGTTACCGCCTCCATCAAAACCGCCCACAAATGATTGCCGGTCGCTTTGATCAGTGTGTCGTGAAACTCTTTGTCCACCTGGGTCAGATCTTTGCCCTCGAAGAGCTTCATCTCCTCAAGCTTTGTCTCTAAGATTGACTCATACTCATACGAAAGTCCTTTCGTGATCAGATTCGTACAGACTGCCTTCTCCATCACCCGGCGGAATTCAAATATTTCTTCTTTCGTGATCGTTCCAAGCGCAAGCATCACCGTAAGCGACTGCCGGATGGACTCGCCCACATGCTTCGATACATAATTGCCTGAACCCTGTACCCGGTCGATCAGCCCCATGCCATGCAGGATACTGATTGCCTCCCGGATTGAATTCCTGCCGATGCCTAACTCCTCCGCAATCTTCCGTTCCGGTGGAAGCTTACTGCCTAACTGCAGCGATCCTTCCTTGATCCGGTCTATGATATAGGTGATTGCTTTTTCATATTCCTGTGTTGTCTGTTTCTCCATTTCTTTCATCACCTACTCTAACCCTGTCTGTTTGATATACTGCTCGATCTGCGCGATTGCACCTGCTGTACCAAGCTTCGAGACATTTAAGCACAGATCATAATTCTCTGCCATGCCCCATATCTCTCCGGTATAATATTTGTGATATGCCGCACGCCGCTCATCCGTCGCCTGCACAAGCTTCTTTGCCTGCCGCTCTGAGATTCCATGCTTCTTCGCGATTGTCTCGATCCGCATCGCATCATCTCCGGTCAGGAAGATGGCAAGCTTATCTTTCCGGTCCTTAAATACATAATCACCACATCGACCTAAGATAATACAATTTTTTCCTTCCAGAATCCCGGACAATGCTTTCTTCGGTGTCTCATAAAATACACCCTCGCTCTCTGTCTGGGATATCGTGTACATCAGTGTATCCATCGGTGTCTCTCCATAGAAATCCGGATACCGGTCATACAATCCATACCCTTTTGCAAGTTCTGAGATGACCGAGCGATCATAAAATGGAATATGATAGATCTGTTCCAACGCATGACCAATCTCGTCGCCACAGCAGCCACATTTTCTACCAATCGTAATAATCATAACGAACACCTCCTAATTTCTTACCTTGCCTACATAAAATTCGCGTAGACAGATGCGAGTACAACCGTCAGGATTCCGGTGACGGCGATCGCCAGACTGCTCATCGCACCTTCCACTTCTCCCATCTCGATTGCCTTGGCTGTACCGATCGCGTGGGACGATGATCCCATCGCAAGTCCCTTGGAGATCGGCTCTGTGATACGGAAGAGCTTACATACAAACTCGCCCAATATATTTCCAAGCACACCGGTTATAACGATGACAGCAACCGTGATCGTCACATAGCCGCCTAATTCTTCCGATACACCCATACCGATTGCTGTCGTGATGGATTTCGGAAGCATTGTGACATATTCCTGATGCGTAAGTCCCATGAGCTTCGACAGGACAAATACGGTCGTCAGGCTCGTAAGCACACCTGCTGTGATTCCAAGCATCACCGCTTTGACATTCCGCTTTAGTAACTGCCACTGCTCATATAGTGGAATTGCCAGACAGACCGTTGCCGGTGTCAAAAACCAGCTTAAATACACAGCGCCCTTGTTGTAAGTATCATAATCAATATGTGCACATACAAGCACAATGATCGTAAGAATCATCGAGATCAGCAATGGATTGAAGATTCCTAACTTAAATTTCTTCTTTAACAATGAACCTGCCAGATATGCAAGCAAACTGAGTGTCACGCCTGCAAACATGGACGTCTGAAATAACTCTTTCATGCCTTCTGCTCCTTTGCCTTCTCTTTTGCTTTGGATCGTTTGATCACACATTGGGATACGCATCCGGTCGCACCCATAACTGCTATAAGTGCCACAACGGTGATCACACTGACTGGCACTAACACTGGCTTCAATGTGCCCCACGATGCCATCAGTCCAACGCCTGCCGGGATGAACATGACTGGCATGATCTCGATCAGGAATTTTCCAACCTCCTTCACCGCATCCAGTTTGATGATTCCACTGAGCAATCCGATAAATAAAATTACCATGCCGTAGATGCTCGCCGGAATCGGCAATGGCAGGAAGTATTTTAACAACTCTCCTAAAAAGGAGATAAACAAAATTAGCAGAAACTGTCGTAAGTATTTCATAATGACTCTCTTAACTCCTATAACGCAAATTGGTAGCACCACTTTGATGCTACCAATTATTATAATTCGCATATTCAAATTGTCAATTATGAATTTTGCCACATTTTTCTAAAAAATATACAAAATTTTCTACATTCTTTTCCACGTTTACGACTGTACCCGGTTCATGTACTGTTCCCACATCATAGCAACCTGCGCACCTGTCACATAGACCTGATACGAATCACCTACCGTCTGATCTTCCGGATCAACAAACTCGATTCCAAGCACATATCCATCTGCATCTTTCTTCATCTCAAAGAAATATGCACCCTCGCAGCTCTTTGGGAACTCTGCTGTCTCCACTACGGAAAGCTCGTAGTCAGGAACCTCGGACTGCAGCACATCATTTGCATCGTAATACTTGTAGCCATCACGCACACAGCGGATCAGCTTTCCATCGGTGATACGGATCTTCGTCGTACCAGCATAGCTTTCGGTATAGTTTGTATTCTGGCTGTTGTCCGCCTTCACGATCAGCGCTTCCACCGTAAGCTCCACACCATTTTCCGTCACTGCAAATGTATCGATCTGACAGTCGTCAAACCGGAAATGCTCTAATTCATCTACACTTTTATATGCCATTGTTGTTCATCCTTCCTTTGTATCGTTTTATAAACTGCTAAGAATCTTTCATTATCAATGAATGCGCTTTTTGAATTTAGATTATTATAGTATAGGCGATAGAAATTGACAATATTGCATTCATATGAAACCCATGATTTCAAGTCATTTTTTCGCATATATTTTCATTTTGATCTGCTTGACTTTACGGTCTGTGTGTACTATATTTTAATTATTGCAGGTATAGTTTATTGGTAGAACACCAGCTTCCCAAGCTGGATAGGCGGGTTCGATTCCCGTTACCTGCTCTTTTTATTGTCAAAAAGAGACACCCGTTAAGGTGCCTCTTCTAAAAATGTTCTATTTTACACGATATCTTACTCTGTTGTATCTGTAGAAGTTGTCGCCTCTGCAGGAACTTCTACCTTGATTCCATCCAAGCCTGTGATGTTCACATTCTTGTTAACCTTCGCATCGTATGTATTCGCACGCATGATATCTGCGATATCGATACCTGTGACTTCCTTCACAGACTCCATCGTCTTCGCAAGTACCTGTGGCACATAAGAACCCATCGAACCAACACCAGAACCTTCGCCGTTGCCATCGATGATCGTAACCTTGTCGATCGTAGAAAGTGGCTCTGCGATTGCCTTTGCCATCTCTGGCAATGCCTTCACGATCATTTCCACCATCGCTGCCTGACCATACTTCTTCATAGCCTCGGCTTTCTTCTCCAGTGCCTCTGCCTCTGCAAGACCCTTGGCTTCGATCGCCTTCGCCTCTGCCTCGCCGACTGCACGGATACCTGCTGCCTCCTGCTGCTTTGCGAAAAGCTCGGCTTCTGCCTGTGCCTTCTTCGCTTCGGCTTCCTGCTGCTTCTCGAACTTATCAGCCTCAGCATTTCTCTGACGCTTGTAAAGCTCGGCATCTGCCTGCTGCTGTCTTGCGAACTTATCTGCCTCCGCTTTCTTACGGATATCCGCATCCAGAGACTGCTCCATAACCTCGGCTTCCTTCTTCTTCAGGTCAACTTCCTTCTCCTGACGTGCGATATCTGCCTCGGTCTTTGTAACCTCGATTGTCTTACGCTGTGCTTCCTTCTGAATTTCGTAAGCAGCATCTGCTTCCGCATTCTTCGTATCTTCGATCGTCTTCAGTTCTGCTTTCTTGATTGACAGCTCGTTCTGCTTAACAGCAATTTCCGTATCGGACAATACTTTCGCATCGTTTGCTTCTTTTCTTGCCTGTGCCTGTGCGATCGCTACATCACGGTCTGCGTTTGCCTTAGCAATGCTTGCATTCTTCTGGATTGCTGCCATGTTATCCTGACCAAGTGCAATGATCAGGTCATTCTGATCCTCTACGTGCTGGATGTTGCAGGAAATGATCTCGATACCCAGACGGTTCATATCCACCTGTGCCTTCTCCTGCACCTGATCACCGAAGGACTTACGATCGTTACACAACTCCTTCAAGCTGATCGTACCAATGATCTCTCGCATATTACCCTGCAGAGAATCCACCAACGCCTGCATGATCTGTGGCTCCTTCATGTTCAGGAAGTTCTTCATTGCAAGCTGGATACCTTCTTCATCCGTACGGATCTTAACCTTTGCAACTGCATCGATGTTTACACCGATGAAATCAAGCGTCGGTACATAGTCACCTGTCTTGATGTCGATACTGATCTGCTTAATCAACAGTTCATCCTTCCGCTCGAAGAACGGAAGCTTCAATCCCGCTTTACCAATCAGGATCTTTGGCGTCTTTCTTAAACCGGAAATGATATACGCCTTATCCGGTGGTGATTTGACATAACTGGTAAATAAGATGACCAGCAATGCCACGACAATGATAATAATTGCGATTGTTGAACCTGCCATAATCTAACCCTCCATATTTTGACAAAATATATTTGAATTGATTATATCATATCATTTCTGTAATTACTATCGTATTTTTCTGAAAAATCGTGTATGTATCTTGCAAAAATCAAAAATTGTATTTGTCACTCTATCACACTTTGTATCTGTTCCTCTGTCACAGGAGAGCTAAATGCAACGGAATAAGAATATCCATCCTTTTGCCAGATTGCTAACACATACCCTGATGTATCGCCCTTCAATGTTACTTCCACATCGCCTGCCTGTACAGTTTTGACAATATCGTATACATTATAATCACCAGAAATGTCTGTATTTCCCTGTGTTACACGATACAACGCTGTTTGCGATGTCCCTTCGTAACTTATCTCTGCATATTCTTTCCAGCAAGCATAATACGTTGTCTTTTCTACCTCAAATGGCAGATTATGGATCTCAGCAACTGTAAATCCTAATATTTCAGACAATTCATCTACCGAATTGCATTCTGTTACATCATATACAACTGCAACTGTATTTTCCTCCGTTGTTCCTTCTCTATCTCGCCGCACATTCTTTCCAACCAATACTCCTGCCACCAATGCTATGCATACACACGCCACCGCAATTGCAGGAATTGGATTCCGTCGTGATTGCCGTTTTTCTACCGATTCGCGCATCGACGAACTTACCCTTGCTTTCATTGCATCTGTCACATAGACATGCTCCATGATCTCACGATATTTGTCACTCAAAATCATACACCTCCCCCAATATGTCCCTCAACATCTGTCTTCCTCTGGATAGATCCGACCTCACACTTCCTTCTTTCCGGCGCAAAATATGTGCAATCTCTCTGGTTTGATAACCTTCATAATAAAACAAATGAATTGCTTCGCGATATTGCTCCGGGAGTTGTTTCACGGCATCCCACACATAAGACAGATCATCCCTGCGTTCTTCTAACAATTGCTCTTCCAATTCATCTGTCTGACGAATTCGGTTATACTCAATTTTATTTTTGCTTTTATTTGCCGCCACGCGCAGAAGCCATGCCTTTTCATGTTTTTGATTCAGCAATATCGGTTTATCCAGTATGTACGCAATCATTGTATCCTGCAGGATATCCTCTGCGTCTGCCATATTATGCAAATACGAATATGCAAGACGCAAAATAGAATCGCCGTATTCATTCAGCATTTGCTCCGCTTGCCGCTCCTGTTTTTCCTGTGTTCCCGAAGATTTCTGCTCTTTCATCTCCAGCATTCGCGGCAATTTCAGCTCCTGTTTTTCTCGTAACCATGTATGTCTCCATACCCTGACACGAAACCAAGATATACCAATATACAGATATCGAAGAACACGGGATTCATTTTTCTTCACTCCAAGTATCTGTTCCATATGCTTCTCTCCGTCTTTATTCCTGCTCCACCGTATCTATCAGTTCTGAAATATATTGCACAAGTGTATCCTCTCTGAGTTCTGTCGTACTACCAATGGCATAAGCATACCCATTTGCATTCCAGATTGCAAGCTTATATCCATTTTCTGTCCCTTTTATCATAACAGACTGTCCCTGTACTTCAACACTCTTTTCTTCTTTGTAAACATTATAATCTCCGCTGATGTCCTCCGCCCCGACTCCTTTTCTAAACCAGATCTCTGCATCTTCACCATGTGAAAACTGCACTTCAATCATATCCTCTTCAATGGCAGTAATATATTTTTCATCATAACCAACGACGCTCTCCGGCACCCGGATAGAAAATCCTGCCAGTTTTTCCGCATCTCCAATCGTCGCACATTCCACAAATGGATTTGCAATCTGCACATTTTCGGTTGTTTCTTTCCCTGTATCCTGATTTGCATCTGTTTTCCCTGTCTGTGATTTTCCACATGCTGTCATCATACACGTTGCCAATACGCCTGCTAAAATAACACTTCCAATTCTAATTTGTTTTCTCATAAGAAAAACCCCTTTCATCGTATAGATTTGAGAACATTTTTGTTCTTCTACTTTCTATACAGATAAAGGGGGGTAAATGTTGCAATTATATGTAATTTTTCCTATTTTTCTTTATTCTGAAATAATTTGTTATATTTTTCCAGCCCTTTATCTGGATTCTGATTTATCCAGAAAATCAGATAGCCGCCAATCAGGAACATAGCTGCGCCTACACCGACAAAAAACACAAAATACTTTGACAGGATTCTTCCATCCATGATTTTCTTTGGGTTTTCCGGATCATAATATACCGTTACTTTTTGCCCCTCGATCTCACCAGCATTATCATCATGATACAATCCAGTATAAGACTTCCCATTCACTTCATAAGTGACATACACCTTGTTTGTTGATCTATGGTGGTAAATATGAGTTATCTCCCCTTGAACCGTATCTGCTTTTCTAAGAAAAAGTTTATTATGAACTGACATTCCAAGCCCCAAGAATAGCAAAGCCAATCCAAAAAACATAAAAACAAGCATTTCTTTACGGGCAGTCTTTTTCCCTATTTCTTTGTTATCAACATTCTCGCCAAAAAGCTCCGCTTGTTTTTCCTCTGACATAATATATGGATTTCCATTCGATGAAGATGTAAGCTTTCCATCTCGTTGATAAACCTGTTTCTCAATCGGAGTTGTCCTTGTTGTTTCAATTACATATGGATCCTGTTCTAAATCACTGAACTCTCCTAATGAAGGATCTTTTAGTTCCTCCTGCAGGTCTTTCATACGTTTTACGGGATCTGTATCTTTTAACTTTAATGACATGTTTTTTCTCCCCCCCTTTTCAAAATACACAAACAAGCTTCATTGCAAATTAATTTTATAAACAGAATTATTTGTGTTTCCCTCTGCTTCTACATAACCTGTCCCAACCAACATTTTCAAATATCTTCTTACAGTTGCTGCTGATTTTCCGCTAACTGCTTCCGCCTCTTTCGGCGTTATTTTCCCTTTTTTTTCAATAATTTTAATTATTTTTTCCAACTTACAAAAATCGCTAGCTTTCAAAACTTCGCTCAAAACTTCGCTCAAACTTCGCTCATTTTTTTCATCAACTTCGTTCATTTTTGTTTGATTTACATCCCTAGTAAACTCTTCATGTATAAACAATCTCGTTATAAAATAGCTTCTATTCTCATCCGTCTCAAATTCTGGCTTTGGAGAGCCATTCGCCTCAAGTGCATCTAAAATTTTCTTAAATCCGGTGTTTCTACCCTCTGTCAAATGCAATTCCTTTAGAAAATCTCCAATTCGACGATTTCTATATCGGCGATTTGAAACACGAAAGCTTTTTAACCCTTCAATTGTAACCGAGCGATCTGGCCCCGGAAAGCTTACAATTTCAATTCTGTCATTTTCAACGCGTACCTCGATAGGCTCACGCTCATCATATGCCCGATGATAAACAGCATTGGACAATGCTTCTTCTACCGCTGCATACGGAAAATTAAAGAAACGATCTGCTTCTGCTCTGTCAGGATATTTTATAACTTTCTCGGTAATAATAACATTTCGAATATACTGCAATGCATCCCGAAGTTGTTGCTGAATCGGACCCTTAAATGTTTTCTCAATAATATCATTGCCACCAAGTCCACTCGGAAACTGCACCACGTCAATCTGAGTATACGGAAAGAACTTGTCCGGTTCCATGCTAAAAAACATCAGGCCTACATTCTTAGGTTTAGTGTTTTCCGGCAATGTGCTGACAATATTCATATCTTGACACACCTCAATAAAATCCCCTGTTTTTGCCTTATCATACAAGGAGCTTTTTATCTCCTTCAGGTAATTCTGAATGAGCGTAATATTCAAATCTGACATCTCCGCCTGATGATTTACACGATCATCAAAGGGAACTCTGTTTGCAAGATTAAACAAATCCTTTTCTTCATCGTCCGATGGTTCTACTGTATTTGATGCCTTACGAATGTAATGGATCCTCTCCTTGTTATCCTTTTCCATAGTCTTCGGTGATGAATATGGTCTATTATCTCCACCCGGACACCAGATAACAATAAACTGCTTATCCTGAAATGTCTCAACTCCTATTATCGGGGTATACGCTGGTCTGATAAGCTTACATTTTGAAAATATCTCTTTTTGATACTTATCAAGTTTTTCCACAGGCACACCTTGTAACGGATACACAGGGCGACCATCCTTCTCTTTTACACCTATTACAATATATCCTCCGCCCCAATTATCAAGGTCATTGGCAAATGCACATATAGATTTCAGGGAGGCTGCTGCATCCCAAGTTTCTTTAAATTCAATCCTTGCCCACTCAACTACTTCGCCAGATAATAATGTTTTTATATTTGTTGGAATTGCCATGATTGCACCTCCCCTTCTCTAATCTTATTTCCTAATAATATTTTATATTTGCACACTTATATATTGTTAAACCAAACAGAAACAATATGCATACACTCTAATCCTTTGTCCTCGTTTCTCTAAGTGCTGTTCTGGCGTCCTTTACCTGTCCTGCCTCTATCTGTTTTTCAGATATTTCTATATCTCTGTACATAGCAATCTGTCTCATGGTTGACTCATAAATCTCCATACTCATAATTACCATATCTCCATAGCCATTTTTCGTAACATAAATTGGCTCCTCTGTCTTATGGCACATATCAGATATTGCCGATGTATTCTTCAAATCTTTAATCGGAATTATTTGTGGCATAATATACCCCTCCTTGTTTACGGTCTAATTATACCATAATTATGCCCTTTTTCAACCATATTATTCTTTATTTAATTTTCCACTCTTTTAATTTTTCTCTTATGCTATCCAACGTCTGTTTTACCAAAATAATACCATTCTGGGTATTCTAGCTTGCTTTTCTCTGTCTACGCCCATACCGTGGGTTTTTACACTTAATTCAACTCTTGTGAGCCCAAATTAACATTTCTGAAAAATAACATACAATACAGAATCCACATATATTGAAAGAGACGAAAAATGTCTTAATGAAGACTTAGAAATAATAGAATAAATAAAGATTCTTTCGCCGTGCAACCTCCTCTGCGCTTCGCTTCGAGTCGGTCTCGGGCATTCGCCCTATATAAACGAATAAAAAAATGACTGGTATCAAGCAAGCTTGACCAGCCATTTTTTATCCGTTATGCACGGCTCATTGTCTCTAGAACTTACCAGCCTTTGCTGCTTCCTCTACGGAAACTGCAACTGCAACAGTAGCACCAACCATAGGGTTATTACCCATACCGATCAGACCCATCATCTCTACGTGAGCTGGTACAGATGAAGAACCTGCGAACTGTGCATCACTGTGCATACGTCCCATAGTATCTGTCATACCATAAGAAGCAGGACCTGCTGCCATGTTATCTGGGTGAAGTGTACGACCTGTACCACCACCAGATGCTACGGAGAAGTACTTCTTACCCTGCTCGATACATTCCTTCTTGTATGTACCTGCTACTGGATGCTGGAAACGTGTTGGGTTTGTTGAGTTACCTGTGATAGATACACCAACATTCTCATGATGCATGATTGCAACACCTTCCTGAACATCGTCAGCACCGTAACACTTAACAGTTGCACGAAGACCATTTGAATATGGCTTCTCATATACTACGTTCAGCTTAGCTGCCTTGTAATCGTACTTTGTCTCAACAAATGTAAATCCGTTGATACGTGAAATAATCTGAGCTGCATCCTTACCAAGACCGTTCAAGATAACACGAAGTGGCTTCTGACGTACCTTGTTAGCCTTCTCTGCGATACCGATTGCACCCTCAGCAGCTGCGAATGACTCATGTCCTGCAAGGAAACAGAAGCACTCTGTCTCTTCCTCAAGGAGCATTTTACCAAGGTTACCATGTCCAAGACCTACCTTACGGTGATCAGCAACAGAACCTGGAATACAGAAAGACTGAAGTCCTTCACCGATTGCTGCTGCAGCATCTGCTGCTCTTCTGCAACCCTTCTTAATTGCGATAGCTGCACCTACTGTGTAAGCCCAGCAAGCATTCTCAAAACAAATTGGCTGAATCTTCTTAACCTGATCGTAAACATCAAGTCCAGCGTCCTTTGTAATCTTCTCAGCTTCTTCGATAGAGCTGATACCATAGCTGTTCAATACAGCGTTAATCTGGTCAATTCTTCTTTCATATGATTCAAATAAAGCCATTGTCGTTTCTCCTTTCCTCTTATTCCTGTCTAGGATCGATAATCTTCACTGCATCAGCAACACGGCCATACTGCCCCTTTGCCTTCTCCCATGCTGTGTTAGGATCATCACCCTTCTTAATGAAGTCTGTCATCTTTCCAAGAGAAACGAACTGGTATCCGATAACTTCGTTATCAGCATCAAGTGCGATACCTGTTACATAGCCCTCAGCCATCTCAAGGTAACGAACACCCTTCTCCTTAGTTGCGTACATTGTACCAACCTGAGAACGAAGGCCCTTACCAAGATCCTCAAGACCTGCTCCAACTGCAAGACCGTCATCAGAGAAAGCACTCTGTGTACGACCATAAACAATCTGAAGGAACAGCTCTCTCATAGCTGTATTGATCGCGTCACATACAAGGTCTGTATTCAGAGCCTCAAGGATTGTCTTACCCTGCAAAACCTCTGCTGCCATAGCTGCAGAATGTGTCATACCAGAACAACCAATTGTCTCAATCAAAGCCTCTTCAATCACGCCATCTTTAACGTTCAGTGAAAGTTTACAAGCACCCTGCTGTGGTGCGCACCAGCCAACACCATGTGTAAAGCCAGAGATATCTTCAATCTTCTTTGAGTGTACCCACTTTCCTTCTTCAGGAATAGGAGCTGGCTCATGCTTTGCGCCCTTGGCTACTGGGCACATGTTTTCAACTTCCTTCGTGTAAATCATTGTGGAACTCCTTTCAATATTAAAATTTTATAGAGAGATGCTTTTTTCATGCAAAGCACCATCAGCTACATTTTCTCACAAAGTCATAATTTCGTCTACACCTTTTTTGTCATTTTTTGTAGAATATGCAAACATGGCTAGTATCTGCATTTCCATGACAAACCCGGATTATTCCTTTGTCTTTCCAAGCTTCTTATCTGCTTTCTTGTCTTCCTTTTTGTCGTCTTTCTTCTCGACCTTCTCTGTATCCTCTTCCTCATCCTTTACGACTGCGGAACCTGCTTTTTCGATCTCAGCGATCGCGTTCTTGTGCATTGGGATACGACAGTTCTTGTTGTTACCGAACTCTACGATAACAGTTGTATCATCTACGATATCAAGGATTGTACCATAGAAACCACCTGTGGTCATAATGTTGTCACCCGGCTCCATTGCCTTGTGCAGATCTTCCATCTGCTTCTTCTGCTTCTTCTGTGGACGGATGATCAATAACCACATGAATCCGACTAAGATTACAATGTAGATTACCCAGAACAATCCACTTGGCTGCTTTGATGTTGTTGCTGATTCCAGTAATGTTAATAACATGTTTTAAAACTCCTTTTATTTATTCTTGATTTTGAAAGCCTTCCAATTTCTGTCGTTTATATTCACTATAACGATGTTCCTCGATTGCCTCCCGAATCTCTTTCATCATATTATTATAAAAATATAAATTATGCAAGACGCAAAATCTCATTCCAAGCATTTCCTTTGCCTTAAGCAGATGACGGATATACGCTCTTGAATACTTCTTACATGCAGGACATCCACAGCCTTCCTCGATTGGACGCTCGTCAAGTTCATATTTCGCATTGAACAGATTCAGCTTGCCATGATTCGTGTAGACATGTCCATGTCTTCCGTTTCGGGATGGATATACACAGTCAAAGAAATCAACACCTCGTTCTACTGCCTCTAAGATATTTGCTGGTGTACCCACACCCATCAGATAGGTTGGCTTGTTCTCTGGCAGGTATGGTATGACTGATTCAATGATGTGATACATCTCAGCATGTGTCTCTCCAACTGCCAGACCACCAATCGCATACCCATCCAGATCCATGTCTGTTATCCGCTTTGCATGCTCGATACGAATATCCTCAATGATGCCACCCTGGTTAATACCGAATAACATCTGCTGTTTGTTGATCGTATCTTCCAGACTGTTCAACCGCTGCATTTCCCGCTTGCATCGCTCTAACCAGCGTGTTGTACGGTCTACCGACGGCTGGATATAGGAACGATCTGCCTTTGCCGGTGCACACTCATCGAACGCCATCGCGATTGTTGATGCAAGGTTCGACTGAATCTGCATGCTCTCCTCTGGTCCCATGAAAATGAGACGACCATCCACATGTGAATGGAATGTTACGCCCTCTTCCTTGATCTTACGCAGACCTGCAAGGGAAAACACCTGAAATCCGCCGGAATCGGTCAGAATTGGCTTGTCCCATACCATGAACTTATGCAAACCGCCGAGCTTCTTTACAACCTCATCGCCTGGTCTCACATGCAGGTGATACGTGTTTGACAGTTCCACCTGTGTTCCGATCGTCTGCAGATCCTCGGTTGATACCGCGCCCTTGATGGCGGCGGCTGTACCGACATTCATAAAAACTGGTGTCTGAATCACGCCATGCGGCGTTGTAAATTCACCACGTTTGGCGCTACCATCTTTCGTAATCAATTTGTAACTCATACTGTTGCTCCTTTATTTTAAATCTCTTGATATCTTTGCTTGTTTTTTTGCCTTATGCCCGATATAATAATTCTGTCACACAGATCATGATTTCATTTTCGGTGACATATTTTATACTACCAAGGCAGGTGATACTATGTTTCGTATCTGGGGAAAAATAATGAAAGATAATCGTCTCGTCAGAGACCATACCGTCTGCATCGAAGACTACACCATGACGCGTACAAAAAAGGTGTATGCCGCCCTTGACGAGCTATGCTACACCTTTGATCTAGCGAAGCCTATCTGGTTAAAATCCAACCAGCAGGATTTTATACGTCATGCAAGAACCCGGTTCACGCAGGATAATTTCATCGAATCCATTGATTTTGATTATCTTGACTTTCAGGTCATCGAGGAGGACTACTGATTATTCCTGATCAGAGTCCTCTTCGTTTGTTTCCGCATCTTGTGTCTGATCCGCTTCCGCTGATGCTGTCTCTTCTGCATCCTCTTCAGAAGTAGCTTCTTCCGCTCCCTCTTCCTCTTCGGATGCAATCGTCGGAATTTCTGCAGCCTGACCATCATCTTCGGAAAAATAATCGGAATAGTCTGTATTATCACCATTTGCAGTCTGTACCGTTGTTTCTTCTAATATCTTATTGATCTCGTCTAAGTCGGCTGCACGCAGACTTCCGATGATCTTGGCAATCTCATTTAACTCATCGATCACGCCATTTAATTCATTTAAGTTTGTCTCACACAGATCTGCGGAAGACTGTGCGTTTGCTGCAATCTCCTCGCTGGCTGCCTGCTGGTTTGCCAGTCCGTCAATAATAGAATTGTTCGATGCATCCAGATTACCGGAAAGCTTATCGAGCTGCTTCATATCGCCGGACAACTCCTCCACTGCACCGGCGATCGTCTGGAAACTTCCATCGGCTGCCTCAATATATTTTGCCTGCTCCGATACGGCATCAACGCTTCGGCGAACCAGATCAGAGGTATGGTTGGCAAGATCTGTCACACCCTTCAAAAGCTGTGTGATACTGTCGATGGAACTTCTTGTATCATCTGCCAGCTTCCGGATTTCATCTGCAACTACGGCAAATCCACGCCCCTGCTCTCCGGCACGTGCTGCCTCGATACTTGCATTTAACGCAAGCAGGTTTGTCTGGCTGGAGATCTGATAGATGATCTGTGTGATCTCCTCTGCGGACTGGATCTTCTCACAGAGTTCTTCGGATACACGTGTTACATCCTCATTTGCAACATTGATATCGTCGGACTTATCTTTCAGACTTTCAATAATATCCAAACCGGACTTTACGGATTCGATTGCCCGCTGTGTCGACTGTACGGTGTTATCTTTGACGTCGATCAGGTTATCAATGATATCCTGAATCTGCTGTGTCATCGTTGTTGACACTTCCATATTTTCTGCGGTATCTGTAACGCCGGTTGAAATAGCATCAACAGACTTCGTAACTTCTGCTGTCGCTGCCTGAAAATTATCAAGCTTTGACTGAAGCTGCTCGATATGCGCATTTCCGTTATCTACGACCTTTACCATGTTCTCTGTGATTTCTTCCTGATATGCAACATGGTACTCGATTTCCTGACGATCCGTCTCCTGCTCGCGCAGTGTAATGTTACAAGCCATCAGAATGCCGAATGTGAAAATAGCTGCCAAAAGCAAAATCTCTACCCATGTAACCGATGGGGCAAAACCGTGCTTTGCAATCTGGATAATCGTCTCAACTAAAATACCGAGTGTCGATGCGCCACAAGTCACACGAATGTGAAATGTATCCATATAAATAATGCACATACCCATCGCGATAAAAATCGGAAGTGCATCCATCACGGAACCGGATACAAATACGGACACAAGCACCAAGACTGAAAATACTGTGACTGATGTAAATTTCATCAACTCGCTACGGTCATTGATCAGCCGAAATACAACATTTCCAACTGCAAACAATGCAAATAATACAAGCAACGGTACGAATCCCTTCTGCGCCTTGTGATTGATAATCAATACCGCGATTTTTGCGATTGCAAACGCAACCATCACCTTCATCGCCAGATCATTTTTCTTTGCTAATCTCGTTCCATTCATAATCTATGTCCCCCATGTCTTTCGTTCTAACAAGTTTCCGTTGCGCATAAATATACGCCATCTCATATATGTTTAAAATTATAGCAAATTTGTAATATAAAGTCCATAGACAAAATTCACTTATCCGTGCTTTCTACTTGTATATTCTACCTAAAAATGCTATCTTAATTCAAAGGACCAAAGACTTAAACGGATGTAAAAATCGCAATCGAAAACCAATCAAAGGAGTTATTATGTTTCAGATTGAACATATCTCAAAATCATACGGAAAAAAGCAGGTGCTAAACGATGTGTCATTTCCCGTCCCAGAAGGCTGTGCCATCGGTATTTTGGGCATCAACGGCTCCGGAAAATCCACATTGCTTTCCTGCATTGCAAAAAAATATGCCGGAACACCAGATGTAAAAATGGGCTATGTCCCACAGGAAAATCCGCTCTATGATGAGCTAAAGTCTGTGGATAACCTACGCATGTGGACGAACAAACGCAAATCCGAAATCCTGCAGGCGTTGCAGGCACCACCGCTCGCCCAGCTTGGAATCCAGACATTTCTGGATACTCCGGTCAAAAATATGTCTGGTGGTATGAAAAAACGTCTTAGTCTCGCGTGTGCGCTGCTCGATGCACCAAAGATCCTGCTGATGGATGAGCCATTTGCAGCACTGGATCTGCCAGCCAAGCAGGATGCCATGCAGTTCATGCGTTATTATTTAAGTCTTGGAAATTCCATTGTGATTGCCTCCCATGAGGAAGCCGTTTTTCAGTTCTGTCACACAGTCTATCTTCTGAAAAATGGCACACTCTGTGACGCCTCACATCTGCCGGATGGCACAAATTATATTGATCTGTTACGAAATTAGTTAAGAGGAACTTATGTCTCATATCCATATGTTTTTTAATTTCATCCGTGCCAACTGCAAACGGCTGTTACACTACCTGCCGTCTATGTTTGTCTCTCTCTTACTGCTGCTTCTCCTGACTGGAACCGCAGGCTTTTATCTGTCCAGACATCTGTATAAGGAGAATGTATTTTTCGCGATTTCCATCGGATACTATCTGCCACAGGACGACAATCTGGATTTAAACCAGCTTGGTATCGGTATGTTACAGGATTTAGAAGGAATGGAAGAAACTGTCCAGCTCGTACAGGTAAACAGTGTCGAGGAAGGCTACAACAAGCTTGCTTCACACGAAATCCTGTATCTGATCATCGTCCCGGAGCAGTTTTTCTCCGGAATCATGGACAGCACAAATGTGCCACTCGACATCGTCGTCTATGACAACAGCTCCATCTCCGCTTATATTATCAACGAATTGTTCATGTCCTATGCCGGAATGCTTGGAACTGCACAGGCCGGTATTTACAGCGGACTTGACACCACACGTGCGCACGAATTTACACCGGAACAGGTACACGAGCTTTCCAACCGCGTGAACCTCGTATACCTCGACCGCGTCATGAACAAAGCAAATTATATGGAGACGATACCGGCTGAGAATGCAGGAAGCGTGTCACTCACACAGCACTATGCCGCATTTGCAATTATATTAAGCCTATGTTTTCTGGCGTTTCTTCTGATTCCCTATTTACAGAGCACCAGAAATGGCATCCGCGAATGCATGAAGCTGCATCATCTAAACCGAGGACATATACTGGCAGCAAACACGATCCATACATTTTTTGCTCTGTATATCCTGTTTCTGCCGTGCTATATCGGTATCTCTGTCTGGATGGGGCGCGCAAATGCGACCGGGCTTTTAACGGTTATCCCGGCACTGCTTTTGATTGCACTGCTGATCGCCGGAATCGCAACCTTTTCCAGAAGTACCTTTTCCGCAAATATCTGTCTATTATTTGTCGTACTGGTACTTGCCTACTGCGGTGGTGGACTTCTGCCAGATGTCCTGCTGCCAAAGGTAATACAGCAGATCTGTCCATATCTACCAGGAACGTATGTGATGCAGCTTTTCTGCCACGCACTTTATTAAACATTTGGGAGCTTTACTATGAACCGACTGATCGTCGCATGGAAACGAATTTTACATCGAAAATTATATTGGTGCATGCTGGGTGTTCTGCTCATTTTAACCGGAATCTATGCATTGCTTCCGGCAAAGAGCCAGTCCACAGAAATCCGTGTTGCCGTATATCTGGAAGATGCCAGTGCGTATACAACACAGTTCAAAGAGGAATTAAATGCCAGTGCTTCGCTCTATCAGTTTTATTATGTCGATACGTCCAACGAAGTGATTCGGGATGTACAGGCGGGCGATGCGGAATGTGGTTTTGTCCTGCCAGACGGATTTTTTTCTGGCTATATCGATGGTTCCGGGGAGCCAAAGGTATCCTTGTATGAGACAAGTGCAAGCACACTTTCCTCTGCCATCAGTGAGACGTTCTTCCATTATATCTTCAAGGCTGCATCCCCACAGATCTTAGTTGACACGATCGACGATGCAGCATTATCCGAAGAATTAAAAAGCCGTATGCAGGCATACATGGACAGTGATACAATCTTCCATATGTCGTCTGTCACAGATGGTGCCTACGATTATAAGGAAAATACCTACCGTATCCAATTACCAATCTACGAATGTACCTGCCTGCTCGTCCTGTTTGCTTCTCTGTTCAGTCTGATGCTGTTCTTACAGGATCAGGAACGTGGCATCTACATCGCACTTTCTGGCAGACGCAGATATGGTATTTTATGCACCGGGCTTTCCGCCGGTATTCTTCCGATTTACGGAATCGGCATGGTATGTAACATAATCACCTACGGAACTGCAACGCTGCTGCAGGTAACGCTTATCACCGTGCTTTCCTATCTTCTGTCGCTTGTTCTTTCGGTGTTCATCAGAAAAAGCCGGACACTCGCCAGATGGATTCCGGTATTTTTACTCATTGCCATCGCATATTTCTTCGTGAATTATATTCTATAGAAAAACAGGACTGGATCATCCAAAGATCTCGTCCTGTTCTTCGATCTGCGCTCTTGCATTCGTCGCATCAGTTATCTCTTTTAAGATTGCTTTTGCATCGCCAACCGGAATATGTACCGTAAAGACCACATCCTCTGCGAATTCCGTGTTAATGATTGCAACCTGTCTCGTATTCAGGATATATTGTATTTTCCCCATATCCGTATAATCCGTCCGGATGAGAACCGGAAGTAATTGCTGCATCATCTTCGTCGTACACGCTTCCAAAGCTTCCTTCGTTGCCTGCGTATATGCACGGACAAGTCCACCCGTGCCAAGCAATGTACCACCAAAATACCGTGTCACAACCACGCAGATATCATGGATTCCTGAATTCTGGATCAGCTCCAGCATCGGCTTTCCTGCAGTGCCCTGTGGTTCTCCATCGTCCGAGAACCGGAGCAGCGGCATCTCTGCCCCCACAGAAAATGCAAAGCAGTTATGCCTTGCATCGTAATGCTTTTTCCTGATCTTCTCGATAAATGCATACGCCTCTTCTTCTGTCCCAACCGGGGCAATCTGCGCAATAAAGCGGGATTTTTTCTCGACAATCTCGCCCTCTGCACCCTCGATCAGTTTGATATAGCCCATAGCATCCCTTTCCGTTTCGCTTACTTTGTATCCAGAAGCTTCTTCAGCTCACTCATAAATGTATCTGCATCCTTAAACTGACGATAAACAGATGCGAAACGTACATATGCAACCTGATCCAGATCGCGAATCTGATCCATTACGATTTCACCGATCTTCTCACTCTCAATCTCACGCACGCCGAGATTGAAAATCTTGTTCTCGATCTCATCGACGCATGCCTCAATCTGATCTACGGATACCGGACGTTTGTGGCAGGAACGCACAACACCGGACTCGATCTTGGAACGGTCATACGTCTCACGGTTCTTATCCTTCTTGATTACGATCAGAGGAATCGTCTCTACCTTCTCATACGTGGTAAAACGCTTTCCACACTCATCACACTGTCTTCTTCTACGGATTGCCTCGTTGTCATCTGCTGGTCTTGAGTCAATCACACGCGTATTATCATCTCCGCAAAATGGGCACTTCATATGTTTATTCCTTTCCTCCCTGAATTTTCCGTATATCGCAGGCATCGATATCGACCAGAACAATGTCCGGTCCGATACGCACAATGTTACAATACCGGATGTAATATTCCGTTCCCGAACCAAAGCACGAAAATAATTTGCCCGGTCCCGGTACGATGATTGCAAGTATCTTCCCTGTCTCGCAATCAAACTCGACATCGGCAACATAGCCGAGCCGGCTGCAATCCTTGCAGTTTATAACTTCTTTTTCTTTTAATTCCAAAAAGCGCATCGCATACCTTTGCTTTTTATAGTTAGTATATGCGAAAGCTTATCGCTTGTCACCTTCAAAAATAAGTACCATCGTTCCCGGTCCAACGTGTGCTCCGACAATTGGTCCAATCTCGCTCATGATGATCTTATTCGGATGATACTTCTCCTCTACCTTTGCCCGGACATACTCTGCATCTTCCGGACAATCCGCGTGACAGATCAGGACTACATCCTGTTTCTCTGCATAGCTTCCTGTACAGGTATCCATCTCTGTAAGCAACTGTTTTAACGCTTTCTTACGTCCACGCACTTTACTCTCGGCTGCAAGTCTTCCCTCTGTATCTACGTGCAGAACCGGCTTCAACTGGATCATGCCACCGATGACCGCTGCCGTCTTGGAGATACGTCCACCTCTCTGCAGATAGGTAAGATCATCCACGGTGAATTTATGCACGATACGGTGCTTCAGCTCTTCAAGTGCCTGCATGTTCTCTTTGACGGACATGCCCTTTTTCTTGTTCTCAATCGCGTGATAGATCAACAGACCGTGTCCACCACTCGCACAGATAGAATCAAACACACAGATTTCCGCATCCGGATATTTCTCCTGCATCTCTTCCTTACATACAAATGCGTTGTTGATCGTACTGCTGATACCAGAGGAAAGGCAGGTAAATAATACGTCTTTTCCTGCGGACAGTGCCTTCTCAAATTCCTCTTCGATATCGTTGATGTTCGGTGCTGCCGTCTTCGTTCCCTGTCCCTCACGCATGCGGTCATAGAACTCTTTCTTTGTCAATGTCTTTTCTTTTCCGTCGAATACTTCATCGCCGATCTCAAAGCTGATCGGGATAATCACGACACCCTGCTCCTCGGCATAGCCGACAGGTAAATCGTTCGACGAATCTGTAATGATAACGTAATCTCTTTCCATACTCTCTCCCATCCTATGTATCTGTGTTTAACATCTACTTTATGATCTTAACCGGACACTTTTCTTTACATGTGCCACAGCCGGTACATTTCTCGTAGTCGACAACTGCGAGGTGATCCTTCACGGTAATTGCGCCATGTGGACAGTTTCTCTGACACAGACCACAGCCGATACAGCCTGCGCTGCAGACTGCCTTTACGTCTTTACCAAATTCCTTCGAATTACACTCGACGATTGCACCGGCATCTTCCGGTATCATCTCGATAATATGTCTCGGACAGGCAAGTACACACTGTCCGCAGGACTTACATTTATCCTTGTCCACGACTGCCACGCCATCTACGATGGAAATTGCATCAAACTGGCAGGCACGCTTACATGAACCATAACCAAGACATCCGAAGCTGCAGCCCTTTGGTCCGCCACCCGGTGCATTTGCTGCAATCTGGCAGTCCTCTGGTCCAACATAATCGTACACATCCTTTGCCTTCTCACAGGTTCCGGCACACTTCACATGTGCAACATGTCTGACACTGTCAATCTCTCCACCGACGATCTCTACAATTTTCTTTGCTACGGCTTCGCCGCCAACCGGACAGGCATCCGGCTTTGCTTCGCCTTTTGCGATTGCTGCTGCAAGGCCATCACAGCCCGGATATCCACAACCTCCACAGTTGTTGCCCGGCAATGCCTCACGTACTTTGATTTCTTTTTCGTCTACTTTTACTTTAAACTTCTCGCTCGCTACACCTAAGAGGATTCCGGCTAAAATTCCGACAATTCCAATGACTGCAGCCGCGTACAAAATCGATGCTCCCATTTTTTCGCCTCCTCTAAATCAATCCGTTCAATCCAAGGAAAGCGATTGCCATAAGACCGGCTGTGATCAGCACGATCGGCGCTCCTTTGAAGCTTTCCGGTATATCGTTCTTATCAATCTTCTCCCGGATACCTGCCATTACGATGATTGCAATCGCAAATCCGACTGCGGAGAACATACCGTTGATGATAGACTCTCCGATGTTTAAATCATCCTGCACATTTTTGAGTGCGATACCAAGCACTGCACAGTTTGTTGTGATCAGTGGCAGGTACACGCCCAGCGCTTCATACAGCGATGGAATCGTCTTCTTTAAGAACATCTCCACAAACTGTACCAGTGCCGCAATGACTAAGATAAACACAATCGTGTTCAGATAAGAAAGCTTGAGTGGCACAAGCACGAAATGATAAATCACACTTGTCACCGCCGAAGCGATCGTCATAACGAAGATAACCGCGCCACCCATACCGGCTGCTGTACTTACCTTCTTTGATACTCCTAAAAATGGACAGATACCCATAAACTGGCTCAGGATAACGTTGTTCACAAGAGCAGCGGATATCGCTAATAAAATAATGTTCATATCCTACTCCTCCTTTCCCTTGCCTGCACACATCGCATTTGCACAGCTTGCGCAATCTGCCAGTCTGCATGTCTCTGCCTTCTCGCCCGTCTTCTTTGCCTTCTTGATATGACGACGGTTGATAAATGCAATGATAAATGCCAGTACAAGGAATGCGCCCGGTGCCGATACAAAAATACTTGCCGGCTGGAACAGTCCCTGATCGGACAAAATCTGGAAGACCTTCTCACTTGCATGACTCTCAGCAAAATTCTCAACAGCCTTTACAAAGCTGAATCCAAAGATACTGCCAGAGCCAAGGATCTCACGGATGATACCGATAGTCGTAAGTCCGACTGTAAATCCAAGTCCCATACCGATACCATCAAAAATGGATGGAAGCACCGAATTCTTTGATGCATAGCTCTCTGCTCTACCTAAGATAATACAGTTTACAACGATCAGCGGAATAAAGATTCCCAGGCTGTCGTTCAGGCTTGGAATATATGCCTGCAATAAAAACTGTACGATTGTTACAAAGGAAGCGATGATAACAATGTAAGCAGGAATACGCACCTTGTCTGGAATCAGCTTCCGAAGCAGGGAGATCATAAAATTGCTCATCGTCAGGATTACCATCGTTGTAAGTCCCATACCCAGTCCATTAATCGCGGAAGATGTAACCGCAAGTGTCGGACACATACCAAGCATCTGGACAAACGTCGGGTTCTCTGTAATAATACCATTCTTTAAACGTTCTGCTATTTTTCCCATATTAGTTCGCACCTCCCACTGTCAGGAATCGAATTGTACGAAGTGCCGCATTGACTGCATTTGTTACTGCCGATGTGGTAATCGTCGCGCCGGACAATGCATCGATTTCACTGTCCTTCGTCGAACCGGTCTTTGTATATTCAAACTTATTAACCTGCTTGCCAATAAACTGTGATTTAAATTCATCTGTATCGGCTTCCATACCAAGACCTGCCGTCTCATTTAATGTCAGGAAGGAAATACCTGTGATCTGATACTCGGTGTTAATTCCGATTGCCATCTGGATATCTCCACCATAGCCCGCCGTGCTTGTTATGAGGATTACATAACCAACCAGCGTGTTCTTCTCATCATCACCACCGACACAGATATCGTCGATGTGTACATCTTCAAAGCCATAACTCTCAAGCAATGGATTGATCTGCTTGACTACATTTCCATCCTCTTCCACACTCATAATACGGGTTGCTTCTGGAAGTACCTCCGCATATGCATCATTCTTTGCCTGCTCCTGTGCCTTTTCAATTGGATCCTTTGTGACACTGTAGACGCCACCTAATGCAGCACCCATCACAACCGTAATCACGCAGATTGCAACGATTGCAACCACGATGCCCTTGACATCCATCTTGTCTTTCTTCTTTGGTTCTTTGTCATCACCTTCTGAAGCATCCTCTGCCTTTGCTGCTTTCTTTGCTTCCTTCTTTGCCTCTTTCGCAGCAAGCTTTGCCTGCTTCTTATCCTTGATCTCTGCACCCTCACCAAATGCCTTCGGTACGGTTGCGCGCTCGATCAGAGGAACTAACAGGTTCATAATGATGATCGAATACGAAACGCCCTCAGTACTGCTTCCGAAGATACGAAGTACAAATGTTAAAAGTCCAAGTCCAATTGCGTAGATCACTTTTCCAGAGGAAGTGATCGGGCTTGTCACATAATCCGTTGCCATGAACCATGCACCAAGCATCAGACCGCCACCACACAGATGTGCAGCCACATAAACCGGTACATTATAATTCTGCGTTGCCGCATAGATTGCAACTGCGATCGTGAAGGTTCCGATGTAGATCAAAGGAATCTTCGGGCTGATCACCTTCTTGCAAAGCAGGTAGATTGCACCGATCAAAAGTGCAACCACAGATGTCTCACCGATCGTTCCTGCGGTATATCCAAGAAACATGCTACGCAGGTTTACCATGCCGGTAAGCTTCAGTGTTGCAAGTGGTGTTGCAGTTGCCACACCATCATATACAAAGTTTGTCATATAACGGGAGAACGACAGCAGCAGGAAACATCTTGCTCCAAGTGCCGGGTTCATAAAGTTCTGTCCAAGTCCACCAAAAAGCTGCTTTACAATAATGATTGCAAATGCAGAACCAGCAATCGCCATCCAGATTGGAAGATTTGGCGGCAGGTTCAAAGCGAGCAGCAATCCGGTTACAACCGCAGAGAAATCTCCGACTGTTACCTTCTTGCCCATGCACTTCTGATACAGTGCCTCAAATCCAACACAGCTTCCGATACAAACTGCAACCAGCAATGCTGCATACCAGCCAAATATGTACAAGCCGAATGCCGTTGCCGGGACTAACGCAATCACAACATCAAACATGATGTCCGATGTCGTTGCCTTGCTTCTCACATGCGGGGAAGCAGAGACCTTCAATTTCAAATTTTCCTGTTCCACTTTCTCGCACCTCCTATTTCTTGCGATTTGCCAAGATGGCTTTTCTCGTGCCTGCAATCGTCTGTGTCAGATGCCGCTTTGCCGGACATACATACGAACAACAGCCACATTCGCAACATTCCATACCATTTAACTTCTGGAAACCATCCAGATCACCCTGACTTGCCAGTGTTGCAAGCTTGTTCGGCATCACTCTGCCCGGACAAACCTCCACACATCTGCCACAGCGGATACAGTTGCTCGGCTCATATTCCGAAACTTCATCCTTCGTCATGCAGAGAATTGCGGAGGACGATTTCGTGACTGGAATATTCAGATCGTAGATGGCTTTTCCCATCATCGGTCCACCTGCAATGATCTTCTCTGGTTCCTGTAAAAATCCTCCGGCTGCCTCGATCAGCTCTGCAAAGCTTGTACCAGTCCGTACAAGATAGTTGCATGGTTCCGTAATCGCATCACCCGTCACAGTCACCAGTCTCTGAATCAATGGTTTACCCTGCCGTACAGCTTCACAGATAGAATACACGGTATCCACATTATGTACGATACAGCCTGCATCTGCCGGAAGCATTTTCGAGTTGATATAACGTCCGGTATTGGCATAGATGAGCTGACGCTCTGCACCTTCCGGATATTTGGTCTTCATAGAATTGACCTTGATGTCCGGATCATTTCCAAGCTCTTCCTTTAATTTCTTGATTGCCTTTGGCTTATTATCTTCCACTGCAATGATTCCCTTTGCTTTCGGGAAGATTGCAAGCGCAAGACGCAAGCCCTCGATCACCTTGTCAGTCTCATCGAGCAGACGACGGTAATCCGATGTCAGATATGGCTCACACTCCGATGCATTGACGATAATATAATCGATCTCATCCGCATTCTTCGGAGAGAGCTTGACATTCGTCGGGAATCCGGCGCCACCCATACCAACAACACCTGCGTTCTTGATTGCTTCCAGAATCTCTTCCTTCGTAAGCTCCGCAAGTGGCTTCTCATTTTTCACATATTCAATTTCTTCAAACTGATTGTCATTTTCGATCACGATCGAATTGACCTTAGAACCGGATGCGGTCAGTCTAGGTTCCACAGCCTTGACTGTTCCGGATACAGAAGAATGAATGTTTGCAGAAACAAATCCACCGGCTTCTGCAATCAGTTGCCCTACTAAAACACGGTCACCTTTTTTGACAACCGCCTTCGCAGGTGCGCCGATATGCTGACTCAGTGGATATACCATATCTCCCTTTGGGACATATTCAATTACATCCTTATCCATCGTAAGTTCTTTCCCTTCGTATGGATGGATGCCTCCTTTAAAAGTTAGTTTCATCATACTGACCCCACTCTAAAAAATATTTGCTATTATTTTAATACAAGTAGGAATTTTTATCAACAAATGTGTCCTTAATTTCACAACTTTTATGCCTAAAAACGTATATTTTTGAGCAAAAAGGACGCGAGCAGTCCGATTGCCACGCCTGCAATCGTTCCCGTGATCAAAAGGATAAACATATAATAAAAAATACGCATGTTTTCCATCACACAAACCGCGACAAGAATCTGTCCCAGATTATGGAATACCGCGCCGGCAACGCTGATTCCAACCAGTCCGAATACCCGGCATTTTTTGAACAGTGTCATGATCAGGATACTGCATGCCGCACCTGCCAGACTATACAGCAGCACTGCCATGTTGCCAAACAAAATGTTCGACAGGATGATACGTCCGATCGAGATCACGATCGTCGATTTCAGATCCAGTCTCTGTAAGGCGATAATCGTAACCAGATTGGCAAGTCCGAGTTTTACTCCCGGCACTGCCATGTGGATTGGCACCAGGCTTTCCAGATACGACAAGATCATGGCAAGCGCGATCAGGACTCCGCACAGCGCGATCTTATGATTATTATTTAATTGCGGCTGATTCTTTTTCCCGCGTGTTTCCTTCACTTTTATTTGTCCTCTTTGATTTCCACAACCAGCTTGTGTGGCAGACAAATGATTGTCTCTCCGGTCTGGTTGATTGCCCGGTGCTTCTCACAGATCTTATCCGGGCAGTCTGCATTCCGCACAGTCACACTGCCATCCTTTACAACCACAGTGTTAACGCCTGTCTCCTGCTTCACTTCGTAGCTGACGTCCTTATCCAACTGCAAGGTTTTCACCGACTTTCCATCGATCATGATAACGACATATGCACCTGGCTTTTGCAGCTTCTTCCATGCAAAAAGTCCTGCTGCCGCCAGAATCAAAATTCCAACGATCAGCAGGATATCTGCACGGGATATCATTTTATGTTCCTGTTTTGGTTCCATCATTGATTACCTCTGGCTCTGTTTTGGTTGTTACTGCTTCCCACAATATTTTGCCAATGTTTCCATAATCTGATTCATCTGCAATGGCTTTGACAGATGTGCATCCATCCCTGCCTCCAGACACCGCTTGACATCCTCATCAAATGCGTTCGCTGTCATGGCAATAATCGGAATCTGTGCTTTCTTACGATCCGCGCACGTCCGGATCTGTCTCGTTGCTTCGAGGCCATCCATCACCGGCATCTGGCTTTCCGTCGATGTCCGCTCCCGCTCAAATGCTTCGAACGCATGTGCCTGAAACGCCTCCGTCATTCCGATTCCATTGTCCTTCACAGATATCCGGTAGTTTGCCGGCTTCTCAGATTTTTCCTGTCTGCTTCAGCCCATCATCCTTACAGAATTTTACCAGTAAAACTGTAAGGATCATTATCATAAATGCGGAACTTATCAAATAAATGTCTGTCATACCATCTCTACCTTCTAAACCTGTATCACTTGTCACTATTCCAAAAGTTGCCCTTTATCATACACCATATAGGGTTATTTGACAAACGTCCGGCTTAACTTCTTCATATGATGCAGGTAAACGATAAAGATTGCACCGCCTGTAAAAATCCACGACGCAATGTACACATTCATCAGCATATCGAAGGTTGGGAACCATTTGAATATCGTAACCATCCAGATCATACGAAACACTACTGTGCCTAAGATCGTGATAATCGACGGCTCCACCGATTTTCCCATGCCTCGCAGTGCCGCACTTCCGACCTCGTAGGTTGCCGTCACGCCCTCCAACGCACATACCCGGTGCATACGGATCAGACCGTATACCGCAACCGCCTGACTGGTCGTATAGATGCTGACAAAGAAATCATCCCAGATCATGAAGATGATACTCAAAACCTCTGTAAATCCAATGCCAAACGCCATACACAGCCAGAAGATTTTCTTGCATCGTTTCAGGTTTCCGGCGCCAAAGTTCTGGCTTGTAAATGTCACCGCCGCCTGCGCAAATGCACTCGCGATATCGTATGTAAAATACTCAAAATTCAGAGCCAGAGACGAACCTGCGATTGCATCCTCGCCGAAAGAATTGATGCCACTCTGGATAAATACATTTGAGATGGAGAAGATTGCACCCTGAATTCCTGCCGGAATTCCGATTGACAATACCTTCGCAAGTCCCGCCTTCTCCATATGAAGTCTCTCAAACCGGAACTGGAATTCATCGTCTCTCCGGTACAGATGCATCAATACAAGTGCCGTACTAAGGATATTCGATATCACGGTTGCGATTGCTACCCCGGCAACGCCTAAATGGAAGCAGATCACAAGCACCAGATTGAGGATCACATTTACCACACCGGAGGCAATCAGATAATACATCGGGCGTCTGGTATCGCCGTAGCTCCGGAGTACCGCCGAACCAAAGTTACAGACAACCATAAATGGAATCCCGACGAAATAAATCCGGATATAGAGAAGTGCCTGATCCATGACACTTTCCGGTGTACTTGAAACCTCCAAGATGAAACGTGCGGAAAGCATTCCGATTCCCATCAGAAGCACACCGAGCAAAGCACCAAACAGCAGAATCGTATGCATCATAGAGTTGATCTTCTCGCGGTCCTTCTGTCCGATCAGATTCGCCAGCACAGCATTTGGTCCAATCGAAAGTCCGACGATCAGATTCACAAAGATACCAACTAACGCCACACAGCTTCCAACTGCAGCGAGTGCATTGTCCCCGGCAAACCGTCCGACAACGGCGACATCTGCCGAATTAAAAAGCTGCTGCAAAATGCTGCTGCATGCAACCGGAAGTGCAAACACGATCAGCTTTCCGGCAAGTCCACCCTGTAACATATCCATCTCTTTTGTCTTTTTGCTATGTTCCTGTTCCATCTTCTTGTAAGTCCTTTTATATTACATTTTATTACATTGATATCCAGCCAAATGCATTTGCAACCGAGCTAAGCAGGATAATCAGTGCAAAGATCGGGCACAGATATTTAATCATCACAACAAATATTTTCTTTCTGCGGAACGAACTTTCTCCGTGGCAGATCTCCTCTTCGATCTTGTCGATTCCAACCACACGCGATACAAGCAGGCTTGTCACAAACGCTGCAATCGGCATCATTACCGAATTCGTAAGGAAATCAAACAAATCCAAAAACTGCATTCCGAGAATCTTCACGAATCCAAGTGGTCCGTATCCAAGACTCGATAACGTTCCAAGGGCAATCATGATCAGTCCGATCACAACTGTTGATTTCTTCCGTCCCCAGCCAAGTTCATCCTCAAATGTCGCAACGGCACTTTCCGTCAGCGCGATCGAGCTTGTCAGGGCTGCAAATAACACAAGCAGGAAGAAGAGGATTCCGACGCCCGTTCCAAATCCCATGTTCGCGAACACCTTCGGAATCGTGATAAACATGAGCGAAGGGCCTGCTTGCAGCGTATCTGGATCACCGCCGGAAAATGCGAAGACTGCCGGGATAATCATAAGTCCTGCCATGATCGCGATTGCTGTATCAAACACTTCTACATTTCTGGTTGCACCCTCGATGGATGTATCCTTCTTCATATAAGAACCAAACGTGATCAGAATACCCATCGCGATCGACAGCGAATAAAACATCTGTCCCATTGCAGCTACGACCGTCATCCACGAAAAGTTCTTTACATTTGGTACCAAGAAATATTTCACACCTTCGATAGCTCCCGGTCTTGTCACCGAATAAATGGCAATGATCACGGAAAGCACAACGAGGATTGGCATCATCAATTTCGATACGCGCTCGATTCCGTTCTGCACACCGGCATAAATGATCGCGAGTGTCACGAGACAGAAAATCACGAAGCAAAGCTCCGTCGATACTCCATTCGAGATAAATGATCCGAAATATCCGTCCTCTGCGAGCTTCGTTCCATTTCCACGGATATATTCTGCCAGGTATTTGATTACCCAGCCGCCGATAACCGAATAATACGGCACGATCAGGATTGGGATGATCGCGTTGATCCAGCCGCCGAAGGAAATCCATTTCTTCTTACCGAAGGAACGGAACGCACCAACCGGACTTTTCTGTGTCATACGTCCGAGTGCGGACTCTGCAACGATCATCGTGTATCCGAAGGTCAGTGCCAGCAGAATATAGACGAGCAGGAAAATTCCTCCGCCGTATTTTGCTGCCAGATACGGAAATCTCCATATATTTCCAAGACCAACCGACGCACCTGCCGCCGATAACACATAACCTAGCTTGCCCGAAAACGAGCCTCGCTTCTCTGGATGTTTTCTACTCATGTAACCTACCCTCTACCCTTTCATTTGGTTTCTCTTTACTTCTGCTTCCCTTCTTGCAAATATCCGTGGCAGCATCGTAAATATCACGATCGCCGTAATGATGCCTGCCACCAGATCGGTAATGCCCTCCGACATATACACGCCCTTGAAGCCAACAACTCTTGTTAAGATACAGCAAAGAGGAATCAATATAATCACCTTACGATTCACCGCAAGCAGTAACGCCATCTTGCCCTGTCCAAGTGCCACATTGATGTTCTGCAGCGTCATCTGCACAAAGAACATAATCGAGCCCATCAAAAACAGTGGACAATACTGCTTCACGATCGCAGTTACGGCGTCACTCGCTGAGAAAAGCCGTGCATACATCTCCGGCACCGCCATCGAGACAGACCACACGATCACAGCAAAGATGAATGCAATGACAGTAACATATTTTATGCCCTTTTTCAATCGTTTCGCGTTACCTTTGCCATAATTATAACTGAAAAACGGCTGCATGCCATTTCCAAGTCCATTTAACGGAAGCGAGATGAGCTGCAACGCACTGAGCATAACAGTAAGCGCCGCCGTGTAATCCTTGTCTCCACCGGTCGACCAGTTCAGATTCACATTAAACACGATCTGGATCGCACACTCTGTAATCGTCATGACAAATGGCGTCAGACCAAGCGAAGCGATATCCAGCACGCGCGACAACTTCAGACGCATATCCGCAAACCGGAACCGGAATATACTTTTCTTCGTATAAAAAAATGCAATGATACAGATGCAGGAGCAAAGCTGTGACAGCACTGTCGCAAGGCTCGAACCGCTTACGCCCATTCCAAGCACAAAGATAAAAATCGGGTCCAAGATAATATTGATAATCGCACCGACGAGGATCGAAACCATCGCAAACATCGAATATCCCTGCGTCAGGATAAATGGATTTAATCCCTGCGAGATCATCACAAATATCGTACCACCGGAGTAAATCTTCAGATAGGATACGGCATAGTTCACTGCGCTTTCCGGACAGCCAAATGCCCGGATGATTGGCTCTGCAAATGCAAATGTAATCACGCTGATTGTCACACCGATAATCAATAACAACGTCACCGCGGTATTAAAAATCCGACTTGCTTCTTCCCGGTTATCCTCTCCCAGTTTGATTCCAGCACGTGGAGAACCTCCAAGCCCGACGAGATTCGCAAACGCCTGTATGATAAGTGTGATTGGCAGCACGATACCGAGTGCCGCGAGCGCATCCATACCAGAGCCTTTAATCTGAGAGACAAACATCCGGTCAACAATATTGTATAAAAATGTAATGAGCTGTGCGACAACTGCCGGAATGGAAAGTCGAAAAACCAGAGGAAGGATCTTCCCCTGGTCTAATTGCTCTGTCATATCTGTTTTCTGGTTCTTCATCGCCGTCATCTCCTGAATCCTGTATCATAGGTCTACCTTACATATGGTAGAAATTGTTTTTTTCTTTATCGCATATACAACCAATTATTATATGCCATACATTCGGAGTATTGCAAGCTTTGATTTACATCTGACGTACGATATCCCGGATGCTTTCTGCCATATCCGCGTCAATGCCAATCGCACGATCACCAAGGCTTTCCGGCACGATTGCCTGATCGAAGTTTAAGCGGATCAGATTGATATTTGTATGCTCTTTCGCAAGCTTCTCAAACGGAAACCGTATGATCGATGGTGTGTTAAATCCAACCCCTAATTCAAGCAGTACCAGCTTCTTATGTATTGCCTTCGCAAGGAAATCTGAAAACCGCTGTTCTGCCGCATACCATGCTTCGTCCTGCACAAAGTAGTTATCCTTTCTGAGGTTCATATCCATAGGCCCGCCACAGACCGGACATTTCGGAACCATATAAGTTGGAATCCTGCTTTTTCAAACTTGTCCGTCTGCATTCGTGCTCAGAACAAAAAGCTTCTTATCTTCCAGCGCATCCAGCAAAAGCTTATGCAACGGTGTCACGTCGAGGCAGATACCGCCAAGCATTGCCTGCTTCGACCAGTAGCCCCAGTAGCTTTCCTCGTCCGGATACGGATAGAAGCCTGCGGAATACATATCCTGCATGTATGGGCCTTTACCGTAGCGTTCCTGAAATTCCGCAAAATGATCTTCGAAGAATGTGCCGCCGTATTTCGCACCGGCAGCGGTGCTCATGCCTGCACCTGCGCCGATCAGAATGTAGTCGGCCTGTGTGAGCATGTGGGCGGCGGTCTGTACCTGCACGTCGTAAGGGGTGGTCTGGTGGATGTAGTCGCGGGAAGGCATACCGTATAAGAATGATTCGAATGTTGTTTTCATGTTTTTCCTTTCTAAACGAATGTACCACATAAGCAAGTGTGTATATGTCAGATTAGATTGCCGTGATATCAGATGTATTGAAACTAAGAAGTACTAGATGTTCTGATACACACATTGGCTCCGTACGCAACCGTCGCACGGGTATTGCCCCCTCGCTTCGCTCGGCGGCAGGTTGTCGGGCGCATCCTAAATATGAATCTACGATTCATATGTGCCCTCCGCTCGACATCCTTGGCTCAGTGGCGACTTGTTTGAACATCGTATTCAAACATTGCTAGCTACTTTCAGAACATCAAGGACTTCTAAGTTCCAAACATATTTATATCTCAGCAATCTAATCTGACATACATACACAACTTCCTTATGTGTTACATTCTTTTTCCAAAATCTAATAATTCATGATACAATTGCTCATCTATGTCTTTGAAGACGTTGAAAACGACTTGTATCCTGCTTCCGGTTTCGGCTTTGTACTGTTCGACGGTTTCGACGGCGATCTCGGCGGCGCGGTCGTTCGGGAACATGAATACCCCCGTGGAGATGCAGCAAAATGCGATGCTCTTCACGTCGTGTTCGTCGGCAGTCTGCAGACAGGAACGATAGCAGGAAGCAAGCAGTTCTTCGTGATGTTTCGTCAGTCTGCCCTGTACGATCGGTCCGACCGTATGAATTACATAGTCACACGGAAGGTTGTAAGCGGGTGTGATCTTTGCCTGTCCAGTTGGTTCCTCCGTGCCCTGCTTCTCCATCAGATCGGCACAGGCGAGACGAAGCTGTATACCGGCATAGGTGTGGATACAGTTATCGATACAGTTATGGCATGGCTGATAGCAGCCTGTCATGCCACTGTTCGCTGCATTTACGATCGCACCAACCTGCAGCCGTGTGATGTCACCCTTCCATATATACAGTTCTGGCTTGGATGCATGTAATTCTGCAAGCGTTACGACACCCTTTTCCTTTGCAACCTCCTGCAGATAGGCGTCCTGCACCTGCAGGAATTCCGGTCGGATCTTCTTCGGCATACGCACATTCATGAGCGAACGAAGCAACTGCTTCTGCCCCTCTGCATCCGCCGGGATCTGCATATGTGCGTATCGCGGCTGCTCCTTCAATAATTCTTCAATTAAATATCTGCGATTTTCACTCTGATTCATAATTCCTATCTTCTTTCTATCGCCTTTACCGGGCAGTGTTCATAACAATTTCCACAGTGCAGACAATGATTCTGATTGATCTGGTATGGACTTCCTTCTTCGATGCATCGCTGCGGACACACACGTTTACATGCACCACATCCTATGCACGCCTCTGTGATGCAATATCCCTTTTCCGTTGCCTTCGCATTTCCAAGCGTGTACACCTCCCGGAAAATAGGATTCACACCAAGATTAAAATACTCAATCTCCGCGTTGTCAATACAGAATATAATTCCGATCTCCCGCGTATCACCCGGATAGACATTTGCAAGATACGGCTGCTCTTCGAAGATAATGTCGCGCCATCTAATCTGTGCTGTCTCGTCCACGGCATACGCTCTGCCGGATAACCGGATCATTTCCTTATATTTTGTATAGCACAGAATCTGTACGCGTCCATCCTCCTGTAATTCCTTGCAGAAATTCTTGCCCCGCGCAGTAAAAAAGTACAGCGCATCCGGCTCATAATGAATGGCACTGATATTTCGTATCTGCGGTGCGCCCGTGCTGTCTACGGTTGCAAATGCCAGCACACCGACCAATTCCATTTTCTTCAGACATGTTGATAAATCCATAATTACTCCTCTCTGCGTTCGCAAGCGCCAGGTATCGCCCCCTCCCTTCGGTCGGCGGCAGGTCGTAGGGCGCATTCCGAGTTGCTCTCTACGTTCGCAAGCGCCCTACTTCCAGCACTGCGGGTCGGCACCATAGAAATCTCCGGTCGTTCCATTTGCGACTGCCGGGCATCCTCTGCACCAAGCTTTTAGTTCGCAGTTGTTACATTTCGTAAATTTGTCGTAGTCTCTATATTTCTCCATCTGACAGATCCACACATCCGCCAGCCGGTCTTCAAATACATTTCCAACCTTGCTGTCCATCACGCGTCTGCACGCCATGATATCGCCATTCGAAGCGATCGTAATGTGACAGTTTCCACAATTACAACCACCATAGATCATGCCTTCCTTCGCATTCTTCGGTATCGGGAACTCTCCAATCTCATACTCATACAGCGTCCACAAATGATCCTTCTTATTAAAGTAGGTCTTGCAGCCTGCTGCCTGATATGCCTTGTATTTCGCATCGCAGATCTCCAATAATTTGCGGTACTCCTGCGGCGTCATGTTTGCATCCACCTCGCCGCCAGTCGGCACGTACCGCGAAAATGCATACACATTTACTTCTGCTTTCACAACCGCATCTATAATATCCGGTATCTCCTGCATGTTCGTCTTTGATACCGTACTCATAATCACACTTTTAATTCCTGCCCGATTTAAGCATCCGACCTTCTCCAATGTCAGATCGAAGCTGCCCGGTTTCCGGAACCAGTCATGCGTCTCGCGCATGCCGTCCAGTGACATCTGATATTTCTCGCATCCGCAAACCTTCAACATCCGGCAGATCTCATCATTCAAATGAAATGGATTTCCCATAATTGTAAATGGAATCTCCTTGCTCTTTAGTAACACCATCAGCTTCCAGAAGTCCGGATGCAGGATCGGATCGCCACCTGTGATGTAGAAATACGGTGTGCAATGATATACCTTGCAGAAATCCTCGCAGTTTGCCACGACTTCCTGCATCTCCTTCCATGTCATGCTCTTTAATTCTTTGCAGCCTTCCCCGGAAAATATGTAGCAGTGCTTGCACCGCTGGTCACATTCGTCCGTGATATGCCACTGAAATGAAAAATACTGACGCATTCCGTCCTGCCTCCTTCTTCTCGAATCTTCCTTACTGCCCGGATGCTCCACATGCCGTTCCGCACGCTGCTGGTTTCTCCGCTGGCTGCTCGGATGCGCCGCAAGCTGTTCCACATGCTGCTGGCTTTTCTGCTGGCTGCTCGGATGCACCACACGCGGTTCCGCATGCAGATCCTGTCTGCTTGTCCTCGTTCCATCCTGCAATGTTTGATAATGCCATGATTGTTACCTCCTGTGTTTTGTTATGATTTTCTGGGTTCCTGCCCTGTTGCACATTTAGAATAACAACCCGCAAACAAGAAAAAAAGTACGCACTTTTTTATTACATAGGCACCTTTTTGTAACTAATTGACACGCGTCGGATACTTACACTATAATCGAATGTAACATCAGAAAAGAATCTTAGACTCATAATGAAGGAGGTACTTATCTATGCTGACAAAGGAAGAATTACCAGAATGTCCGGTAGCAACTACCGTATCCCTGATCGGAAGTAAATGGAAATTACTCATTATAAGGAATCTGTTGCAGCGCCCTTGGCGTTTCAACGAATTAAAGAAAGATTTAGCCGGTATCAGCCAGAAGGTTTTGACTGACAGTCTCCGCTCTATGGAGGAAGATGGACTGATTACAAGAACAGTATATCCAGAGGTTCCGCCAAGAGTGGAATACGCGCTGAGCGAGCTTGGTGAATCCTTAAAACCGATTTTAGATTCTATGGTCGCATGGGGAAATGCTTACAAACAATCCTTATAGTAAAAAAATGCGTGGATACATTTCGTGTCCACGCATTTTTATCTTTATTCTGCAGAAAGCAGTTCAATCTTGAAATTCAGTTCCTTGCCCGCCATCTCATGGTTGGCATCAAAGGTGATTGTTTCCTTGTCTTTATCTACAACTTTTACCGGGAACTGCTGTCCGTATGGAGTTGTCAGATAAACCTGATTGCCGATTTCTAAGTTCTCAGAGCCAGGCATATCTTCAAATGCTACTGTGATGATGTTGGCTGGATCTGGCATACCGTAAGCTTCTTCCGGCATCAGATGTACATCGACGATCTCGCCGACATTCATGTTCTTCACTGCTTCATCAAATCCTTTGATCATCATTCCGGCACCGCAGACAAACTCGAGTGGTTCGCCACGATCGTAAGATGAATCAAACTTTGTTCCATCATTGAATGTTCCTGTATAATGCACCTTACAGCGCTTACTTTCGTTACTCATAAAAATTCCTCCGATTTCATTGAATGTCTTATTCTACCACGAAATCGAAGGAATATCCAGATACTCTTTTATTACATGCCTGCAATGATAAGCAACACGGATAACAACGTGTATCCAACACCAAGTGCTCCAATCACCTTGACCTTGCATTTCTTCAATGCCATCAAAACAATGACTGCTACAATCGGATTCAGAAGCAGACACCACTTTGAAACTTCCAATGCATCCGTCAAAATGGCGATTGCAACAATAATTGTTCCGCCAAGCCAAAGTGTCAGTCCGCCGATCAGCATCGGTACATTTGCAACCGGATTGATGGCTTTCAGAACTTCTTCGCTTTCGTCATCGGACATCTTCTTGCTCAGCTTCTGATACAATAACGGTCTCAGGCAGAAATACAAATGGCTCAAAAGACCTGTATAACAACTGATAAATGTATTGATCTTCAATGCCATTGCCAACGGTGCGTTATTTTTTGAAATCAAATTTGCGAGAAGCCACAGTACCACGTAAGCGCCCGGCTGTCCCAAAAAGGATAACCAGAAAGATACCGTGAACCGTTTCTCCGGAACCTCTGCCCACCATGGCTGGACGCCGTTTAATGTTATCTTATCATTTCCAGTCGGTTTGCCCGGTTTAATCAGCGGCACATCTGCAAACGCTGCTGCCAGATTGCTGATGATTCCAAATATTCCAAAAGCAACATACATGTTCATCTTATTCCCCTCCTGCATTTATTACTATGCTTTCGTAACATCTTTTAGTTAGTGTTATCTAACCTGATACATCATACACGTTTTTACCGACTTGTGCAACATATTTTACAATCTTCCACCATATACCGGGAATCCGCTGCTTGCACCATAGTTTTCAATCTTCTTGAAATGCTTCAATGTCCCCATATCCTCTGCGCTGATCTCAAAATCAGCCTCTGCGTTCGTCTTCATATGCTCTGGATTGCCTGTCTTTGGAAGGGAGATCGTACCAAGCTGCAATGTATAACGGATGCAAAGCTGCGGCACAGATACGCCGTATTTTTCTGCCATTGCCTGAATCCCTGGCTGATGCAGGATCTCACCATGTGCGATTGGAGAATATGCTTCCACAGCGATACCATTTGCCTGACAATACTCGACAAGCTCGACTGGTGTATTGCTGATATGAAGCAGGATCTGGTTTACCATCGGCTTGATCTCTGCTGCCTCCATCAGACTCTCGATATCTCCGATCTGGAAATTCGAAATACCGATGGCTCTTAACTTGCCTGCCTTATATGCCTCTTCCAGTGCTCTCCATGCGGCGCGGTTCCCCTCGACATAACGGTCATCACTCTGGTTTACCTCTACCCAAGGCTGTGGTGAGTGAATAATCATCATATCGAGATAATCCAGTCCCATCTTCTCTAATGTCGCGTCAATTCCTGCCTTTGCTTCCTCATAGGTCTTATGCTCCGCAGCGACCTTGGATACGACAAACAATTCCTCTCTTGGGATGCCACAGGTTCTCACACCTTCGCCGACACCCCGCTCGTTACCATACGCCTGTGCCGTATCAATATGTCTGTATCCGAGCTTCGTTGCCGATTTCACTGCATCTGCAACCTGATCGTCCGGGATAAACCATGTTCCAAGTCCAAGCTGTGGAATCTCTACACCATTATTCAAAGTAATTGTCTTGTTATACATATAAATTGCCCCTTTCAAATGATTTTCTATTTGCATTCTTTCCCGAATGTGCTATTATCATAATACTTAAACCTAACTTTAGGTCAAGACTTTTCTACAATTTTTTTAGGAGGATATTTATGTACACCATTGGACAGGTCGCTGAATTATACAATTTTCCAATCTCTACACTTCGCTACTACGACAAGGAAGGACTCTTTCCAAATCTCAAACGTCAGTCCGGTATCCGGCAGTTTGACGACAAAGATCTCGAATCCCTGCGTATCATCGAATGTCTGAAAGCATCCGGGCTTGGCATCTCCGATATCAAACGGTATTTTGAATTATGCCAGCAGGGAAACTCCACCTATGCCGAGCGCAGAGAATTATTTGAGAAACGAAAAAAAGCCGTCGAAGCGGAAATCGAACGGCTAAACAAAACTTTGGATTTATTAAAATATAAATGCTGGTATTACGACAAGGCAATCGAAGATGGCAATGAGGAGGGTATTCACGCCATGCTTCCAGATCACCTGCCGCAGGAAATCCAGCAATTATATGATCATGCTCACGAAAATTAAAGTAACAGCAGCAACGTTCCGGCAACGATCAACACAAGACCGATCCCTGCCTTTGCCGTTAATTTCTCATGGAATACAACATAGGAAAATGCGATCGTAACTAAGATACTCAGCTTATCGATCGGTACAACGACGCTTGCCGGACCGGTCTGCAATGCCCGGTAATAGCAGAGCCACGAAGCACCGGTTGCAATTCCGGATAATACTAAGAATAACCAGCTTGATTTCTCGATCTCCTTTACCGTGTGCTGTTTTCCAGTCACGAATACAACGACCCACGCCATGATAAGTACCACGATCGTCCGGATTGCCGTTCCAAGATTCGAGTTGACATCCTGGATTCCAACCTTTCCAAGGATTGAAGTCAGACTGGCAAATACAGCCGAACCTATCGCATAGATCAGCCATTTGCCATCCTGTTTCTTTTCTTCCGTTTCCTTCTTCTGAATCATAAGATATGTTCCCACACCAATCGCGATCATCGCAATCACCTTGAGCGGAGACAATGCTTCTCTTAACAGGATAAACGCCAGAAGCATCGTGAGGATTGTGCTTGACTTGTCAATCGGTGTTACCTTATTCACATCGCCAAGCTGCAACGCCTTAAAATAGCAAAGCCACGAAGCACCTGTCGACAAACCGGAGAAGATCAGGAAAATCAGAGTCTTCCCGGATATATCTGCAATTCCTTTCTGCGCCCCTACAACGAATACCATGATCCATGAAAAAATCAGGACTATAATTGTTCGAAGCGCCGTTGCGACGTTGGAATCTGTATTTTTAATTCCACATTTTGCAAGAATTGCAGTCAGTCCTGCGAACAGCGCAGAGCCAAATGCAAATGCAATCCACATAGTTATTCCTTCTTTCGTTTTATGCTAAAACAATTATAGTCCTTTCTGCTTATTTTTGCACAATTTTTTAACTTGCGTTTGCCAATGCACCATCTAATACTTCCAGATAGATCTGTTCGATGTGTTCGCCAAATGCTTTCGACGACAATTTCTGCACGCTGGCACGCACCTGTGTTTCCTCCAATTCCGTCTGCGCATCAAAGAGCTTCTGGTATCCTGCCAGAAATTCCGTTTCGTTCTCATATGCATATCCATTGACACCGGTCTCAAGCAGTCCATTTAAGCAATCGTCCTTCCGCACAAGCAGCGGCTTTCCGCCCGATATGTCCAATGTAAAATTCTGTCTGTGTATGAATGATATCCAAATGCAAAGCGCCAATGATCCGGTACCATTTTGTTGCAAATGCGCAGCTCATTCTCCGCTCCTTCAACAAGATGCATGGCAGACTCCGCATCCGGTATACATGCGTCTCCTTCTCCTTTTGTGCCGGGTTACTGACGGTGAATACATAGACCTGATGTCCTCTTGCCTCCAACTCCTTTTTTAATTGATACGCCGAAGTTGCAACTCCATTTGTCTCTGGATAATATGTGTCCGTAAATAATCCAACTCTCATACATTTCATCCTTCCTATGCCTTTATCTTTCGTTTTCTATATCATACGAAACACTTCTTACAGAACCGATGAGAATTTCTAAATATTTCCTAAACGACAAATAAAAAATACCTACCGCAACGTAATTGTTGCGATAGGTATTCACATCTTTTCTTTCTAATTATAATTTACATGTTCAGACGATATCCGGCGCCCCACACCGTCTCAATGATCTGTGGGTTCTTCGGATCATCCTCGATCTTCTCCCGAATCCGGTTGATATGCACGGTAACCGTCGCACTGTCCCCGACATAATCATAGCCCCAGATCTTCTCAAACAAGGCTTCCTTGGAAAATACGATATTCGGATTCAGAGCTAAGAACTTCAGCAGTTCAAACTCCCGGTGCGGAAGCTTCAGCTCTTCTCCGCCTTTGTACACCTTCCAGCTTTTGGTCTGGATCTTAACATCGCCGATCGTAATCACCTGCTCTGTCACAGGCGGTTCCTCTGTCTGCTGTTCATGCGCGGCATGTGTCAGCCGCTCATACCGCTTCAAGTGTGCCTGCACCCGCGCCACTAACTCTGCCGGATCAAACGGCTTTGTAATATAATCATCTGCCCCAAGTCCAAGTCCACGAATCTTATCGATCGTCTCCGTCTTAGCTGTTACCATCAGAATCGGGAAATCTACCTTCTCCCGGATGGCACGGCAGATTTCATACCCGCTCATGCCCGGAAGCATAAGATCTAAGATCAGCAGATCATATCCACCATGTAAGACCAGATCCGTGATCCCGTTTCCATCTGCGCGGACATCTACCTCGAAGCCATTTGCTTCCAGATAATCCCGCTCCAACAATGCAATTTCCTCATCATCTTCTACGATCAGTATCTTCGCCATCTGTCTCTGTCCTTTCTTCTTTCTCTGCTTCCGGGAAAGTCATCTCCACAACAAATCCATGTTCATTGTACGCTCTGACTGTACCGCCCTGCTGTTCTACGATATATTTGCATACATATAGTCCAAGTCCGCTGCCATCGTTTTTGCTGTTCCGCGCTTCGTCGCCACGATAAAACTGTTCAAACACATGCGGCAGCTTCTCCTCTGCCACGCCCGCGCCATTATCTGCAAAGATCACATGCACCTGTCCATCCTGCTTCTCGATGGAAATACGGATGCGCAATGGCCGGATGTCTGCATATTTCAGACTGTTTTCCAGCAGATTATCCAGCACCCGTTTCATCTGCTCGCCATCAATCATGCTGTAACAGGTATCGTCCATTCTGTCTGAACCAATCTCATATCCTTTTTCTTCACTTTCCAGTTGTTTTTGCTCCACATAGTTTTCCGCCCACGTTCCAAGCTCAACCCGCTTCGTGAAGATCGGCATATTTCCGGTCTCCAGTTTCGAGAAGAAAAATAACTTCTGCAACAGTACTTCCATATCACAGGCTTTCTGATAGGAAATCTTCAGGTACTGTTCCTTCTTCTCCGGCGTATTAGCGACACCATCAAGCATGCCTTTGATAAAGCCCTTGACCGAAGTCAGCGGTGTCCGAAGATCATGGGATATGCCCGATACCATCTCGGTTCTCGCCTTCTCGTATTTTGCATTTTGTTCCATACCTGCTTTCAAATTGCTCTGCATCTCATTGAAGGTATTGCAGACCTCCTCAAACTCATCATGGGACGCATACACGATCGGTTCATCCAAATTTCCGTCCTTCACACGGATTGCTGCCTGATTTAATTCATCAACCGGACGCATGATCCGCTTGATCATAAACTTCGTGAAGATCTGACAGCACAGAAGAAGTCCGGCTATGATGATAATTCCCGCGATGATAAATACGATCACAAACATCTCGAAGACACCACGGTCAATGCCCCACAGGGAATCCTCCTTCGGATAATACGTGGCATATACATTGTAATCACCATCAGTCAGTGACACAACGCAGCGGGCGATTGCAACGCCCTCCATGCTGTACAGCTTGATCTTATCTAATGTGAACTCACCATGTTCCAGTTCTTCAATACATTCCTTCTCACTGTGCCGCAGATTGGAATAAATCTGTTTGTGCTTTGCATCCGATACATACAGTTCAAAATTATAATCGGAAAGCGATTCACTTAACAGTTCCCATGTCGTCGGCGTCTCCTGCTGCTTCTGCAGAAGCTGCTCCACATCGGTCATAGTATCCGGAAGTTCTGAACTCTGCTCCACGACCTTCATGATTTCTTCTTTGAACAATCCGACGCACAGACCGCCAATTCCAAATAAGATCAGAAGAGAGATAAGCACCATCGCCGTATTCGAGATAAAGATTCTTTTTTTCATCGTCATGTGCATCACCCTCCTACGCCTTTTTCTCCATCACAAGTGTACCAAGCCAATACGTGAGCAGTGCGATGCCAGTACCGATCAATGCTCCGCCCAGCACATCCGATGGATAATGCACACCGACATACAACCGGGATAATCCCATCAGACACGCAAAGACTAAAATCGGAATGCCATACTTTTTCGGCAGTCCCCGGAACATCACAACGGCTGCCGCAAAGGCACTTCCAGTATGCCCGGATGGAAACGAATAATCCTTCTGTGCACCGACCAGACTGGTGAGTCCTTCGATCACGTCGTAAGGTCTTGTCCGCGCAACAACGTTCTTCAGGATCACATTGTCGATCAACGCCGAGAATACAAGTGAAACTAACGCCAGTATCCCGACGCGTCTTGTCTTTTTCGGGATCAGCAATCCCACGGAGAGAACGATCCAGATCATACCCGCATTTCCAAGTGTCGTAATAAACTTGAAAATCGGAGTCAACACATCATTCCGTATATTATTTTGAATCCATAATAAAATATCTGCTTCCATCGCGACCAAATTCTGTAACATCACACATCGCCTCCTGCTTTTTGTATTAAGATACAGGATAATCTTAAATTACAGGTGGTTATAATCTAAACATTTTCTAAACTACTGTAATATTTCTTCATTTTGAATTAAAACATCTCTCCGTTTGCCATGAATTCGGGAATATTCTCATGTATTATCCCATTTCTTTTCTGAATCATATCGCCTCTCGTTAACACATATTTGGGATAATTATCATGAATAGCCTCTAACGGAAAATACTCTCTGTCCTCTGTTTCTTTACTTGCCATAATTGTCATTGATACTTGAACATAACTATACTCCATCATCTGACGCCGCATAATAAAATCGCACTCAAGCTTTCCAATTCTTCCAATACTAATTGCATATCCCTTCGATTTTGCATAACTAAACACTATATTTTCCAATGC
>CAVGQQ010000017.1:0-58107 GCA_963631525.1 bacterium | reverse complement strand
CCCCCATCTGTTTTCAACAATTTCAGTGTGCCTAAATGATTTAAAGTTTTGTTTCAGTTTATTTTTAATCATTTTTAGAACTTTTTGTTAAACCTTTTAGAATGACATAAAACTTTTTGTTTGCATCGAGCTTAATAAAACTCAAAAGCTTCAGCAAGCATGACTAAGAACTCAATACAAATACAAACTAATTCATTATTCGCTTGAATAAACCTTTTTGTATTTGTGTTCAAAATCGTTTGCAATTATTTGATCAATTGCTCTTTCAATTTCTAATTGATTAATAAAGTCGGACAAATGGATAGAAGTCTTAGCAATGCGAGCAAGCAAAGAACAAGTTTTGTGACCATGTGAAATGTCATACATATACCATTGATCAAACTGTGTAAAGTAGTCATAAGGATTGTCTGTTGTTGTGATCATACACTCTTTAGACATTAATAGTCACCTCCTTATTCTAAGTATTTGAGAACTGTAGTAACAGAAAGACCAACTGCTTCTGCAATGTCAGCATTTGTGTAACCAGAAGCCTTAAGGCTCTTAATACGGCTAACCTTAGCATTAGATACCCCCGTACTACGGGGCATGGCGTACTGTTTGACCTTATCCATATCTGCGTTATCCAGTATGTCTTTTAACATATTGGTTGATACTGCGCCTGCTTGAATTGCTTCCCATTCTTTAGAAGTAATACTAACTTGAACTTCTCTTTTACTTGCACCTAATGAAGCGCGTGCATTTGTAAGTGATTGTTGTCTAAGTTTCTTAACTTCGCCTTTTTCTGTGTAAGATTCAGGATTGTCTTTCAATTGTGTGTTAACAATTGTAGAAGCAACTAACTGTGCTTGACGTTCTTTAGGTGCATTCTGAAGTGCAAGATTAAGTTTACTCTTTAGTGAACTTACTTCTTCTTTATAAGTTTCAGAAGCTGTTGCATTCTTTGTAATACCTGGTGTCGAAAGATACTCTTTACGTGCCGAATTAGCAAGGGCTTTAAGTTTGTTAGCATAAGTCGCGTATAGTCTCTCAGCCTCAGTATTAGCATCAGAGATTAGGGTGGTAGCATCATTAGTAAGCTCCATCTTAGGACGCTTCTCTTTATAATACTTGACGGTCCCGTCTGCCTTTTTGTATGGATCAGCTTCTCTAACAATCTTTTCACCTGTTTCAGGATCGGTATCTTTGTCGATCTGAAATACTTTCCTTTTATTAACATAAGTAGGTGACTTAGATCTTGAGATAAGAGTGGCAGCACCCGATGTACCATCTGCATTCTTTGGTTGATACTTAGCTTTAAGCTCATCTATACCATTGTCTATTTCAGACTGTCTATAATCAAGCTTGTGTTTATAGGCATCAATAACAACCATGCTATGCTTAACGGCACGGGCAAGTTCTGTTGTGGTAGCCCCCTGGAGTGTCATATCTGTAATCAGGTTTGAGATCTTGCCCATCTCTATTCCTATAGAGCCCTTTTTCATTGTCTTCATACCTTCATGATAAGGGTACTCTTCTTTAGGATCAAAGTTAACAAGCTCAGTTAATGGTTTAGAAGTCTTGACTTTAACCTTATTGTTTACAGGTATAACTATGACAGTATCGCCATCGAAGTCTGCACCTGAGAGCTGACTTGCAACATTAGAATTGATTCCTATTGCATCCTTAGCATTCTTACCAAGAACTGAAATAGCTTCTTTATTCTTATTATTTACTGTGAGTTCCGGTATTTCAAAGGTACCTGCATGAGGATATCTAATAAGAACTACATTCTCACCTGAATTATAGTTAGGTGCGTATACTTCGTCATCTTTCAGACTCGTGACAGGAATGATTACCTGCGTCTGTTGACGAGGGAGTGCTGCAGCCTTCAGATGAACAGCTGAGGCATCACAATCATCTGCAAACGATTCAAGAAGCTTCTTCTTAACAACAGGATTCGTAAGATCACATATCTCTTGGTATTCATCTGCTTTCTCTGCATAGGACAAATCAAGCTGACTCTTTATAAGGCCTTTAGATTGCTTAGAAAGAAACTGCGATGAGAGAGTTCTGCTATACTCAGACCAGTCTCCTTCTTCACGAAGCTTATTTATAGGTGACAGTTTCTCGTTTCCATCTGCATCTATATAAGTGCTCTGACCGCCTGCTTTGATTAATGCGCCAAATGGATTGTCTTCATTTATGGTTCCATCTTTATTCTGTTTTAATTCCTTAAGAACAGAAGTCATTGGAGTACCTACATGCTTGTTTGTATTAAATATCACATCAACGCCGTCAGGCATGTCAGAGCCATCAGAATATACAGCCATACCTTTAAGATAGTGAGTTCCATCAACAGCAATTCGAACCTGAGCATATAATGCATTTCCTAATGAAAGATCACTTACATTCTGCCTTAGTTCGATAACACCATCTTTATCAATGCCTCCTTCTTCATTATAACGAATCTTAATTCGTGAAGAATCGAGACTTGATGGGAACTGGACTGCTTTTGTCTTCTCTCCATTATCGACCATATAAGACTGAATAGTCTTAATCTGATCAGGATTATTAAGAACATCTTTATAATCTGTTCCTGGAGGACAGAGAACTTTTAGTTTTGTGTATCGTCCTGGATTTGTAACCTGTTCCAGATCAATTGTATATACTTCATAGCCCTGCAATTCAAGCATGGTAACCGCCGTGTTGAACCTTTCCTTAGAAACACCACAACCAATTTCAACACCCTTACCAATATCAATGAAGCCCTTCGAATCGACTTCACTTTTCAGCATATCGGCCGTATTAGATGTGTTCTTGTTTCTCGCCTGGAAAGCTTCATCTCGGAGGGCTCTTACTGATGACTCCCCCCTGGGAGGGTCAAGACGTTTACCGATCTCAGCATTAGAATATCCTTTGTCAGCAAGCTCACGAATCGTCCTGAATTCTTCTTCTCTCTTTGCCGCTTTGGCTATCTGATTCATTGCTCGATAATCGGTTGTTGACATCTGCAAAGATACTCGAATCTCATCGTCAGAAAGTCCCTGGTTCTTCAACTTCATTCGAGTATTGTAAAAGTCCTCAAATGTCAAAGAACGATACTCTTCTCTACTCAAACCGAATGCCGCTAAAATATCATCTTCAGTCAATCCTTTTGATTTCAAACTATCTGAGACACTTGCAAAGTATGATTCGTGTTGATATGGATTCTCGCCTGAACCCCAAGGATATCTTCCTGAATGACGCGGTGTCCCATAATGAATTAATTCCTCGTCTTCATCGAGGAAAATATCAATCTCGTCAAACATCACTCAACCTCTGCTTTCATTTTATTAATTAATTTATCGAAGGCTGTTATCTTTTCCATAATGTAAGAGATGTCAGCCGGATCTGGTTCAAATATCAATTTCTCATTTGATTGATAGAGTCTCAATTCAGCTTTGATGTCTTTTGGGTTATACTTGTACTCAAGGCAGAACAAAGCTTCGTAAATCTCAAGCTGATGAACCGAAGCTGGAGTCTCACCTGATTTCAGATCATGTATTCTCAAGAAATTGTCGACAAAGCAAATGCTGTCTGCTGTACCGAAAGCATTATCTGAATAGAACAGAGGTTGCTCAGGTTTCATTCGATAACCAATTGCATCATTGACATACATGTTTAATGTCTTATTGGATTTAGGCAGCTTTTGGCCAAGCTTTATGCATGTAGCTGCAAATTCATGTAACTCTGTTCCTCGCTGGGCGGCAAGAAAGTTGTTATATGTAGTTTTCAATTTTTCCTCATCATAATTGATCCAGTGGTATTTGCTTGGACTGAGGAAAGAATGCTTGCCTGCGAGATTTGGGTGATTGAAGAATTCCATTGTGTCTCCTTTCAAATATCAAACAATTTGTGAAGCTCCTCCATAACTTCATTTTTGTTTTCTGGAAAGATAAAGGATGAGTACGACATCTCATTAAGACGTTCAACGTAATCATCCTGCAGTGGTCTGTGCTTCTCATTAGAGCTCTTCTTACATTCGAGCATAGCCCACCTGTCATTAAAAAGAATAGTAAGATCCGGTATTCCCTGAAGATACTCAGCATCATTCTTTAGAATTATGCATCCTGGAAACGTTCTTTTTAATTCTTTAATTAAATCAGATTGAAATTTACTTTCTCTCATCTTTATCCTCCGAAAGATAAAAGAGGAAGTAAAATCAATAATCTACTTCCTCTCTATAAAAGCCCTTGTAATTTTTGCGAGGTTCAAAATATCAAAAAAAAAAAAGAAAGGACTCGTAATTTATACGAGTCACCTTCTCAATATTCTTATCAGGTTTATAACTGCAAGAACAATACAAATTACTCCGGTTATGCTTGTCGATCTTATTGGTCCAAGCAATATTTTATTGCCTGTTGCTCTGTACAATACTATGAACAGACATCCGACAAATACTGCTAAAAATGCTCCAATAAAAAACAAACCGCAATCACTGAGTTTTTGTTTCATTTACAATCATCTCCTTCGTTAAACTGATTGTAAATTGTGCGTCCTAAAAATGTCAAAGAAAAAAAAGAAATAGAATCCGATATTTATCTCTACGGTGTGTCCATATTTCAGGCTTGTCCCCTCGGTTATTTTAAAGTTTCACTTTCGTTCCGCTATCTATTTCTTTCATTAAGAAGCTTGTAATTTTTGCGAGGTTCAAAATATCAAAAAAAAAAGAAAGGACTCGTAATTTATACGAGGTCCTCTTCTGTCAGATCCTTATAGAACTTCTCGAATTCTATTCTTGTCTCCAGTGTATCGTCCAACTCATTTATGAATAAATAGTCTTTATAATATTCTTCCTTTATTGTATGAATGTCATCACAGTTAATGTATCTAATGATGGCATCTACAATGTTCCATATTATAAATGCTACTACTACAAACGAAAGAACGTAAAATACTGTGTACATAATAAATCTCCTTTAAGTTTTATTTAATCTTTCCACTAAAGAACTTGCAGAATTTGCGATAGCAGAATATCAATCAAAAAAAAAGAACAAGCCTTGTAATTTTTATCATGCGGCTTGTTCTGCTTCTTGTGCTTCAATCTGTTTCTTTGTTAACTTGGCAATCGCTTTTACGTTGCTGATAGTTACACAAACGGCAACTCCTCCGAGCACCTTTATTGCAATACTAATTATATTGAATATCAATATACTTCCATAATAAATACTTATTTTGTCCAATATTAACATCATAAATAATATTTTAATAACGCGCAGGAAAAGTTTGTTAATTTGTTTATCTATCATAACTTCAAGCTTCTCGCTTAATGTTGAAAAAGAATACATTAATAAACACCTTCCTTTCATTAAGAAGCTTGTAATTTGTGCGACTTCCAAATTGCAATATTCGTCCGCGGACTTCCGTCAACTTCCGCTCATAAAACTTGCGCAGATTCCTCTTCTGCCCACTTTTTCACAAATTTTTCTATATTTATATAATATTTTTTTTCGCGTGTATATTAAAAAAAAAGTGGGCAAAGTGGGCGTTTGCAGCAGTTAATGGTCAGTTAGACGTAGTTCGTAGTAGTTAGACGTAGTTACAACCCCACTTTTGAAAACAAAAGTGGGCAGAAAGTGGGCAAAGTGGCCATAAATTGACCACTTTTCCAACTTTTCTCCAAATTTCTTCCAAAAATATCCAACGTTTTTTAGCCATGCCCACTTTTGTGGCCACTTTTTGCCCACTTTTTTCGACAAAAGTGGCCACAGATTTTGACCTGTTTTTACCCAAATTTGAAAAAAATATAGGGCTCGTAGCTTTTACGAACCCTATAAATATCAATCAAATGTGGTATCTGATGCAAACCGGACCGACAGAATTCTTGTTATTCGGATAACTGAGATACGTAAATTCTGCTCCACAATTAGGACATTTACCGGGATCAATACGAATGTCAGTTCCAAGTATTCCGTCTTCCACACCTGGAAAATCTGCTATAGAAACAAGATCCTCATTGTATTTGAAGCTCTCTAAAAGAGACTTACAATTGCTGCAAATAGGGATCAGACAAATTCCGGCAGACTTACTCATTTGTGCTCCTTTGCGTCGATCTCTTTCTGAATATCCATGTCATCAATGTATAGAATCTTTTTAATAGCCTCCATACAAATATAGACATGTGCCATCTCCTCAATAACATGTGGTTTATACTCCTGAATAGCATCAAGTATTTGGGTATATGTTGTGGCAGAATGCCTGTAGCGGCAGAGCTTCATCAGTTCTTTATTCAATTCTGAAAGCTCTTCACTAAGGACACAGGCATTCTCACTAAACGTATAACCAATTTCCGAATAAAGCTTATCGAGATGTTCTTCACTTATTGAAATATCAATCATTATTTAGCCTCCCATTTAACAGGTCTGTGCGAATATTCATTGGTTGCATATTCAAGACACTCGTCGCAAGGTGGCTGCTCTTCCTTCAGTTTCTGATGTTTGCAGGTTTTACAATATTTATCAAAATCTACAAACTTGGTTTTTCCGTCGTTCATAACGGCTCCTTTCAAATGCTTCGTACAAAATTGTATTCATTGAATTTCTTTTTGTCTTTAACTGCTCTGCTAATAGCAATATCAATAGGGGCGTGTGATTTGAGATGATAATACCAGAGATCTGTATAAGGTGTATTAAGTCTGTCTATACGTCCTTTTGATTGCACGAGAGTTCTGTATGAGTAGTTCTGCGAGTAGAATATCATAGTGTCGGTCGAGGTGCAGTTCCAGCCTTCAGCACCGGCAGTATACTGAACCAGGTAAACCCAACGCTCTGTTTGAGGAATCGGTTGATGCTTGTGACCGTTCCACTCGGCAATTGCAGTTTCTTTAGGATACTGAGCTTCTTTAAGCATCTCTAATTCATAATCGAAGTTATAGAAGATGATGACTCGTTTATGTTGCTTACAAATATCAATAACCTGCGTAATACGGCTTTCATCAGAATTCACCACTTTACGTAAGCTGTAACAGAACTCAGCAGCATTTTCTATTAACTTCTCACGGCCTTTATCATCGAGTATAAACGGGTTTTTACGATCTCTTATAACATGCTTATAAGCCAATGTATCGTATTCACAAGGCACATTTTCATCGTGCGTGATAGTATGTCTGTCAAAACTCATCTGCACGAGAATACGCTGTCTGAGGCGCATTAGACGGCCTGTATTGACGTATCTATCAACAGATGGGAACTTGCTGTGAGGATTCCATACAACATGCTGTCTGACGAAATCTGTCTTGTTTTTGTAAAAACCATTTGCTATGAAAACAGGGATGTAATCCATCCAGGTATCCCCCGGGGTAGCACTGAGAAGGATCCACTCGTTATTCTTGGTTATCTGAAGAAATGACTTTGTCCAAGCACCGTAACCAATAACTCGCTGTTCATCAAATATAAAAAAAGCATTTATCACATTCTTGTATTTCTGAATGTTATTCCACGAATCAATGACGACAGTGTTTGTATATATGCTGTCATCTTTATCAGTTGTGAGCATGAATGGTAGGAGTTCCTTATTCCATTCACAGGTGTCTCGTTTTCGGGCTGTCGTGATAATGTACAAGTCTTTGACTATAATATCATCCATAGGCTTGTATTCACCACCTGTGAGATAGCCTTCATCTCCGCCATTTTTCAGATAGTAATAAGCAAGAGAGGTCAGAGATTTCCCGCTCCCGACCCCTCCGCAAAGAATACAACCATCATGAATTTTCTTCAGCGCTTCAAGTTGATGATCATATAAGTTAATCATACTGCCATGTATGCAAATACAGAGAGAAGATACCACCACATCAATGTAGCATTGTTAAAATGCCATGCAAGGAGCGTGATACCAACGACTAATGCAATGCAGAATATCAATTTTAGTGAAATATATATAGCCTGTTGCCAGCTCTGTATCATTTCAGTTTCCTCCCCGGCGAGAATTTTTTTGGTATGACCATCTCGATCGATTTGATGTTTTCGAAGAATATCAATTGTGATTTCTCTTTAGAAACGATTGAAACTATCTTATTGTCTTCGTCCAGAACATACATCCTGGCGTCTGTGAATAATGATGCAGTTCCGTCCGTAAACTTTATAAAGAAATTATGAGTCATTTTTCTAAATCCTTTACAATTTCATTCAAGTAAAATTGGGCTTTATGAATATCTTCTGTAAATTTACCCTTAAGTGGAGCACGCCAGAGATACTTGATTACCTGACCAACAAGCCAGGCATAAGTAGGACAATCTCTATAACTGTCGAGACAAGCATAAATAGCCTGGATACACTCTATTCCGTATTTTGAAGATGTATAATGCTTCGGATGATTCACATTGTCATAGTTTCTTACATCCGGAATGTCGTGCTCGTTCTCGCAGGGGTCATCCATCATAGAGCCTTCATACATACGTTACACCTCCCTTTAAAATATCAAAAAGGGAGGTCATCATCTCTTGGATAATCCCGCTCACCAGGATCATCGAACTCACCATATTCGGCAGCAAGTTCATCCTGAACAACAGTAACATACATTGACTTAAGATAAGCCTTAATACCTGTTTTACCATTCACATCATAATGACGCGGATTAATTGTCAGATCGATTTTCTCAATCTCGGCATAGTCAAGAGCATTGACACTGTCTTCATCAAGTTCAGTCTTCACATTACCACTGATAAGATAGATTCTCGGCGGCAGAATATCAAAGCGGACAGTGACTGGAAGAGTGCAGAACATTCCGTCTTCCGGATCTCTTGAGGGTTTCATCTTGACGTTCCATCCGGCCTCCAGAAGCTCTTTACCGAGGTTTTCATCCAGAATGACACTGAAGCTTCGGCGTCCTTCAGGAGTGAATTTAGTGGCCTTACCAGAGAAGTTACGATAGCAAATACGGCAGTCTCTGAGAATCAGATGAGGAATCTTGGTGTTTTCATTCATAATTATTAAAATCTCCTTTTTAAAATATCAAACAATGTGAATGTAGAGGTGCATGTTCGTAGTAGTAGGTCTCGGACGGTTAATAAAATTAAAAGCTCCGTTAATACACAGAGCTATAGCAGCGACCTTAACTACTACTGGAATAATAACGTCGATGTTTTCATCAAGCTTGTTTTTTACGGAATCGATCGTTCCTTCGACAATAGTATCTCCGACTTTTTTCTTAACTTTCTCATCGAGGGTAACTTTTTCAGTGGCCATTTCATTTTCTCCTTAAATATCAATAATGTAGTCAGCATCGATCAAATAGATTTGGCTGTTATTTACAATTACTCTGACATGCTCGTGATACCATTTGCATGATTTCTTGAGTGTACGGCTGCAAGATCGGAATGATGTGTATTTCCATTTAGCCCAATCCACACGTGCTATCGGCTGCCGACTATTCTTGAATTCACAAATAATTTGCTGAGCTCTGCAGCGGTTTCCGGGTGTATAAACAGTCATGAGTTGTCCCTCGCTTTTTTAATTATTCGATTATGCTGGGCGATGATTGTCTTTACACCTTTCACACCGGCCTCCCAGGTGCAGCTGTTTATGAAACAAAAATATCCAACAGCAATTGTGTTGAAATGCCAGTTGGATGCTCTAAGCAGGTCACATACACTTATACGTGGTGAATTGTCACAATCGTAATTCGCATTTATTTCAGGTCTATCAACCATGATTAAGTGACCTTTTTCAATCTTGTTTTCAAGATTTTTTAACCTAGAATAAATTATTCGGTAGTTTTTCGAGAGTTTGTTTTCCTCATCCAAATCTTCGTAATTGTAATCAGGTAACGTGATTCGATCGTACTCCATATCGGGTAACTCCTCTTGTTTAAAAATTAAAAGGGAGATTTGTCAAATATCAAACCTCCCTTTTTCTCAGGTTTCGTTAATACATCTTAAGTATTCATCCATCTCTGCTCCACATGAGAATCCTAATGCTTTCGCGGCATATTCATGTGCTTCATAAATATGTTTTGCCATTGAAATCATGTTATTTCCATATTCATTCCACGTTTTAATTCTGCCGTTTCGTATTTCGACTTCTGTGTTAAGCGGTATAGATTTACTCATAGGTAATACACCATCCTTTCATTAAGGTAAGTGTATTTTTTGCGATCTAAATATCAATCTCCTCCTTAATTGTCATTACTGTAGCAGAGAGCCCGCCAAAAAGTAATGACAGACTCAGCAGCACCCCGCCGGCTATGTGTCTCTTGCGCTTGGTATTAAGCATCGAATCAAGTAAAGCTATCATTTCGTCAATAGTAAGCATCTCAAACTCCTTTACTTAGTAGCGAGAATTGTTACCCCTCCTGCAAAACAAATAGCTGCCAGCGCAGACAGTGCGTAGGATATAATTTTCATGAATTAGCCTCCTTAACCAAATATAATTTTTCTCGTATGATTGCTAATTGAGTCATCGGCTGGCAATCCGCTAAGTTCACTCAATATTTGACGGACTATAAGATCCTGATCGTCCTCCTCAGAGTCTTCGGACAACCGGCAACGTATAATAACTTTCATTGAATCTTTGTCTCGTTTAAACACATTAAACTCAAAAGGATGTTTACACTTAGGATCATCAATGAAGCATCTATTGTAATCTTTAGGATCCCACTCAAGTCCCAGGATCTCATATATCTGATTAAGATAAATGTAACCGTTGTGATAGAGAATAATATTCACAGTGTCTTCAAGATGACCCAGCATAAAGATGTTATCTGCTGAATAACCCATCCAGTTCGGATTTGATTTATCGAAAACAAATTCGTATTCATAAGTGTGCTTAGTATCAACCATATTATCGACCATCCTTTCAAAATATCAAAAAAAGAAGACTCAGTTACGAGTCTTCAAAAATCTGATCTAACATACCTTGAGCTATTTTCCATTGATCTGTACTGAACACATCGCTCCAGTTCATCGAGTAATCATGTTTAAGCCAATGCGTTGCTAAGCCCAACCCGGTTACACCAACAACGCCTACAGCTGCCATAATTCCTACTCCGATTTTTGCAATAACTTTCATTTAATGATCCTCCTTTAATATAATAGGTATAATAGGTCTCATTAAAGGAATTGTAATTTCTGCGAGCCTTACTCAATCTCTGCAGTATCAAAGTTGAATAACTCAGACGAGTCATACTCGAAGAATTCTGCAAGGGCAATGAGCCATCTTTCTGATTCATAAGAATCACCTGACACAAATACAGTTTTGCTCCCAATAGTATCCGAATCAGATGTGACACGATAAACATTCCCATGCTTAGTAAGAGTAATGACATTCATAGTATCTCCGGCCATAATAATTCTCCTTTCAAAATATCAAAGACGTTCAACCGGCGGTAGAATAAGCTCCCACTCACCGTCTGAGTTAATGTCTATAACAGTCTTATCCAGATTAGTCCACCCGTGTCTGCGGTTGCTATCTCTCAGAATATCCATAGAGTCGTCAACGTCCATTAGAATCATAACGTCGTAGACACTGAGTCGATGATAAATATTGAGCATGCTCTTAAGCGTATTAAGAAATGCATAAGCATCCTTGCGCTTGAAGAAGCAAATTCGTTGGGTTTCCATGCTGTTTTCTCCTTTTCAAAAATATCAAGGCTATGTAATTTACATAGCCTCTTTAAGTTTTGACTTCGCCAATATTTTCTGCCACAGTTCTTTGTGATAGCAATACACCAGAATCCCGCTCGAATATGGCTCTCCGTCGCTGTACCATGGAACTTGAAGAATATCACACCATTGTGCTACAAGCACTGGGCTTACTCTCCCCATGTTACCCTCAGGGGCTATTCGATGATTCCAGTTAAATGTGTCTCGATTAAAAACTCGCATTGAAATATCAACTCCTTTCATTAGAAGAGCTGTAATAAATGCGAGAGATTTTATTCGCCAATGATTAGTTCACTGAACGGAAGTAAATCCTCCATCGTAAAGCAGAACGTCTTCCATTCGTCAAGCTTATGATTTTTACGGGATTTGTAGATATTTGCAAGAACCTCATAATTCAGCATGACAGTACGTCTCTGGTTATACGAGCTTGGAAGAAGCTGAATCATCATATACCAAATATCTTTCTTCCACTCGGGACTTTTGATTTCATCTCCGAGATAAGCTTCTCGAAGGACATTCAAGATCCCGATGATCTGTGTTAGAGCATTATTGCCAGCTACATTGAGATGCTCATGGCTGAAATCATCCAGCACAAACTCCTTCGCCGTCAATTTATGCATAGTCGAGCAGGAATTAGCAACCGTACCCACTTTGTATGTGTCAAACTCCTTCCACCAGTAAAGAGGAGCTGTAATATCCATGTAAACAGTGATCATACGCATGAATTTGCGATGATCTGTTCCGGCCTCACGCAGTTGCAGCATGAGCTTCTGATCATTAGGACCGATTACGAAGACGCCAAAATTGTCATCATCGTCAGTATAAATTGGAATATCAGTGGGACTTATTCCCTCAGTGCTTACAAAATTGCTGTCGGATTTGTCCCAGCTATTCATAGGGTTTCTCATTCCTCGAATGGCTGCTTCCCATCCCAGTGTTTCGATGTTTTCGATTTTGATCATTGGGCTTTTTCTCCTTTCAAAATATAAAAAAGAAAGAGCCTGTGTTAAGGCTCCTCTTTTATTCTGATAAAAGTTGTATTGGGGTTTGAAATTTCTTTCATTAATTCGCGTATGCTCATTGCAGCTATTTGACGAGATGAACAATACTTTCCAAACTCATTAATCGACTCTTGCCGAATTTTGACTTTGAGTATGTATATATCTTCGTCGCCTAACATGCTCATGACCTCATTTTTATTTACGAATTCAAACACCATAAATATCAGCTCCTTTCACTAAAAAGATTGTAATTCCTGCGAGAAAAGAAGGGACCTTGTTAGATCCCTTTACTTTACGTTTTCAATTTTCGGCTTTTTAGTGAATTTACTTTTAATAGCTTCATACTTATTGGTTACTGTGTTTTTGATTTCTGGCTTTGACCATAGTACAGCCCCGAATCCGAATGCCGGAACCAGTACCTGACCGATCCAAAGTCTCAATTCTCTGCTTGCTTCAATTTGTTTGTAAGTCATTTTTAGTGCCTCCTTTTATTAAGCTTCCATTAAATAGGCTGTAGTTTTTGCGAGTCTCAAATATCAACAAAGTTATCTACTATGATCTGGCGTATTTTTGCTTTTTCATTGGTTACAGTGGTATGGCTTACACCGAGTAATGCACCTATCTCACGGACTGTTTTCTCGTCGATAATGAGCAGCAGGATTTTCCACTGTCTGGGCGTCAATAATTCTTTCAATGGTTTATTACACCAGATGCTCATTGGGCGTTGGTAAGCCAGAATATCAATCAGTTCTTTGCCGTCAGCATCGCTCTTAAGCTTGCCTTTAACTGTGGTGTGTATAGATGTCTTTTTAGTGTCTGGTATTCGTTTCTTACGATGTACCTCCCGCCAATAGGCAAACACCTCATTGTAGATGCACTTGCAGGCGAATGACGAGAATGTGCCCTGGTCCTGGTCATAATTCTGGCAAGCAAGCCATAAGCCGATTCGCCCCATCTGTAATACATCTTCATCATGCAGCCACGGATTGAAATAGCGCGAGAGAATATAAGGCACGAGTTTCTCGTTTTCGGTGAATTGTTGAACCTGTTCTTCGTATGTCATATATCTGCTTCACTTTCTGAAAAAGAAAGAGCCTATGTTAAGGCTCCTCCTTTTAGTCGACTTCATACTCCTCTATTGAATAATATGAAATTTCGCCATCTTCTTGGTTATAAGTGATCCATTCAGAATTTTCTTTAATATAATTTTCAGTTGCAATGTCACTGAGATCTATACCTTCATCCTGCAATGCAAGACAACCTCTACATCTTTTCTCAGAGCACGTATGGCAATCAAGAGTCGCATGCGCTGCTAATATTGCGTCTCGAAGTTCCATAAGTCTCCGAAGTTCTTTTAGAATGTAGTCAATTGCCTTAGATTCAGAATCAAAGATAGCTTCAATACATTCTGTATCACAATTTCTAAAGTTGTCCGAAGGTCCCTCATAAGTCCAATTACCTTTTACAATCCAAATTTTCATAATTACTTCTCCTTTAAGTTTTTATTTAGTCTCCATTAAAGGAGAAGTAATTTCTGCGAATATCAATAAATCCTGATCACACCACCGGCGAGTTTACGAATTCCGATGTGCCCGTATTCCGAACAGTTCTCGTCTGTCAGATTTGCTACATAAACAACAGGCTCATCATCTGTCAGATCTGCACGATCCATATCCCATTCCTCCGGGTACTTTGATACGTAGAGGAATGAGAGCATCTCGCCGATTTCCGTATAATTCTGGATTACATGATACACAACGCCGCCAGACTCGTCCTCGAACTTCTTAACCCGCTCTTTTTGCCCGTCTGTCAGAAAATATAAAGCACCGTAGTAAGAAGCGTTTAGTGTGCCGCTGTCTCTGAATTCTCGAATGGCATTTGGGTGGAGTTGCAGCATTTTCATTCGGTCTACGGCCTCGCATCTCATGGCTTCTCGTGTAATACGCATGGGCTATTCTCCTTTCTTAAATATCAATTACTCATCCGCAGAACCATTCAGGATCACCATACTTCGCAATTGACTTTAGGGCGTCATCTGTTATTGCTTGATAATAGGTCTTGTCAACGTGTTTTTCCAATGGAGTACCTTTAATTGACTCAGTTTCAAGCCATCTGTAACCTTTTGCACCAGAGATAGAATTGTATTTGGTTTCACCATTCTTATCCTGTCCCTCACGAACAAGCAATCCTCCGCCATAACCAGGTTCGATCGGACAGAACTGGCCTGTTCGTCCTACGAATCTATAGTCATGCTCATCAGGATTTGACTCATTCATGTCAAGATAGAGAGCTGACGTAACAGACTTAGTCTCACACATATCATCAAATGTGATTTTCTCGTGACTGAACAGTGTCTTGAAAATATAAGGATGCGCGAATTCAGCACCAGTCGCAGTCCACTGAAGACCATGCTTCTTGTTCTCGTCGGGCACATAGCCGTACTGATTGTTGCAAATATCAGTGTCCTCATACTGTGCAATGTAAACCGCATCATTTACCAGACACATCTTCTTGTATGTTGCCTCATGTTCAAATGTATAACCATAACGTCTTGCGTATTTCATGCAGAAGTCTATGATTTCAGGTGTAGCATTTGGAATCTTGATAGAGTCTGTCTTAATATGAGCAACGGTAAAGCCTCTTTTCTGAACCTCCAGTCGCAGATTAATCATAAACAACGCACCACGTTTAGCTACAATATTGTCTACGTTTCTCGGATCTCTGAACGGGTTGTCAAACGATGCTGCTGTTAAGCCATACACAGCATTAATTGCAGTCTTCAAACCATTTGCAAGATCCTTGGATGTCATCTCACCGGCAATAACTTTGTCAATGAATTTCTTAAGTTTACCGTCGAACATGTGATTTACATCGTCCCAGGCCTGATGTTTGATACTCACACGTCCTTCAACTATCTCCCTGAACTGTCGAGTGAAGTGAGGACCGAAGTAACATTCAGCAATCAAACTGTGAGGATGCTGGGAAGCAATATCAAGAAGTGCAACGTTAGTCCAGATTCCAGGCTTGGCATACACACATCCACCTTCACCGACCTGTCTACGCTTCGGATCGGGATTGTTGGGATTAATATCACGATAGGTTGACTTGCCGTTCTCAAATAAATATCCATTAAACCATGGCAGCAGACTGCCTTTCTCGAATTTCTCTGCCATCATTTCCGGACAAGCTTCTTTGAGAAAGTCCAATGTTTCAGGGGGTAATGAGAATACAGGCTTACTCATATCTCTGTAATTGAATTCACCCTGAGGATGACGATTCGTTCCAAATATAATTCTGGTTGTAAGACTGTTTGTAGTGTCATTAACGGTCATGCCTGCCAAGTCAGCCAGTATCTGTCGCGCTGTCCAGTCAGCTTTCAGATACTCAAATGCTTTCTCAGTGGCTATTACGTCGTTAACACAGTAGTCTGCAACCATCTCAAATTTGTCTTCGGGAACCGGCTCATCCCATTTAAGCGGACATTCCTGATGATGAATACCCATCTCAATCTCAAGCTTTTTCAGACTCTTTTTATTACCTGCAGAAGCGAAATCGTAAATATCAGTGTACGAGATATTATAGGCATCACTAAAGAATGCATTCGGGCTATTATTCACTATTCTTTGTGAAAGCGTGTATAACTGCTCATTTGTATAACCCATCAATCTCGCATAAAGAATATGGTTATCGTATCTGCGGCAATTGAATCCTACAAGTCTGAGATTACACAGAGCCTCTATCTCAGATGGTGTCGGATTAATCAGTTTTATCGGATTCTTCCCCTGAGGTTTCCACACGACAACAAACAGATTCTGAAATACTTCAACATCAAAGAAAACAAGAGTGTCGTCGGTTGCCTCAGCATTTTCCGCTGGTTCTTCTGACTTGAATTTCATCTTATTTACTAACTTGATGCAGTATTCAGCATGATTTGTACTCTGAGCTGCAAATGCCAAAATACTTTGCCTCATGTCTGTAACGTCATATGACATCCCACTGTTATAAGCATCTTCAAGGCTCTTATAAATGAAGTCAATACTTGGTTTAGTTGCTCCGTGGTATTCTTTATTAAGATTCTTCTTAATAACTGTTCGTAGACTTCGCTCGTTTTTCAGTCCTTCAAAGTTAACCATCCTATCTTCCTTTATCAAAGGCAATCCCGAATTAATTGTAGCTATTTGCAGGTTATTACATTTCGTGAGTTTACGTCTCAAAGAGCTATTTCCAGAGAACGTCTTTATCTCAATATCATTGTCATAAACCTTGCATAGCTTTGACGGATTACCGCTGTAATTGTAATGAAGATGGATGCCCTGACCGCCTTTACTCAATTCTGCATATGTAGGTGGCCACCTGCTTGCCGCTTTTGCATTAAGTTCATACGACTTGTTGCCGTTTTCATCCTTAATATCAAAATCGATCACAATGAGATTCTCCGGTGGTTTGACATAGTGCAAAACATGGGTATCAAGATCTGCTAATGTTGTATTAACTTCTGCCCATTTTTTTATAGGCGTCTCGTTCTCATTAGCATATTGTGCCGGGCAAGATGCTAATTCCGTATCTAATATTGACTCTGTACAATCAAGAACAAAACCTGGTTCTGTTTTTCTGGGTTTTACCACCGGGTCATATTCAAACTTCTCAAATATAAATCCGGAATAATAGTTACGAACTCGGGTCTCGTCCTCCAGCTGTGCTCGATCTTTGAAGTCTCTGAAATAGTTTTTCAGTTCTTCTTTGAACAAACGTTGTGAATAAGGATACGGAACTTTAGCATCCTCACAATAAACTTTGTACATCTCCCATGCTTGCTTAAGGGTCACTCCATCTTCTCGTTTGAAAATATCATAAGAGTCCATAACAAAATTATAGAAGTCGTTAGACGCGCCGAGCATAGTCACAGGAACATAGTTGTCATAGATTCCGGGATCCTCATTGTAGACATCCAGACAATGAGCAGCGATTCCTCCAAGCTCAAATTTAATCTGATTAACAAGTTTTTTATATTTGTCGGTCGGCAGTTTATTACCACTTGGAGTCACGTCAATTAATCGTCTTAACAAGCCCGATTTAGCATCTGTGATTTTTACAGGTCGATTAGTACCCATGAACAAGAAGCTGTTAAATCGGTTTGTATATGTTGATTTGAATTTCTCGTTCACAGTCATTTGCTCATGAGATACCAGACTGTTAAGACGTGTATTGTCTTCTATTCTTGACAGATCACCATCATGTTCAATTGCCACGAGAGGATTAGAACGAAAGGCTTCAAGAGCAAATGAGTTATTCACCTGTCCTAAAGCTTTTGACTCAAATACAGCGTAATAACCCTCAAACAATTGTTGAATAATATTCAGAACTGTTGATTTACCTGTTCCTGCTGCGCCGTACATGACAATGAATTTCTGGATGTACTTTGACTCACCTGAAACTACAGCACCGATTGCCCATTCGAGTTTCCGTCTTTCATCTACTGAGTAGAGTGTCGACATCAACTCATCATACGCCGGAGTCTCGTTCCGCTCAAACGGATACGGCAGTTTCTTACTTGCATAATCACTTTTCACCGTATCTACATTTGAGAATATCAATTTCTCGTCCAATGGCTGATACTTGTCACGCATCTGCTTCTGTACAAATTTATGCCACTTATCGATTGAACCTGACTCAGCATCCCACATATGCATTACTTTTACATAAGAATCCGGATAGTCGTCCTTATGCTCTTTCGCATAGTTGTCGAGTTCTCGATCGATAAGTCTTAAAGCCACCTCCTCATCGGTAGACCATAATTTTATGTCATCATTCCAGACAGCATAAAAATCCCCACCTCGTATCATAAGATCTGAGCTGGATCCATACACTACGAACTTGGGGTATATTTCTACGATTCCTTTCTTCGGTATTCTCGTAGAAACAATAAGAAAATCGAGCATTGCTGCTTCCCCTTTCGAAATATCAATTATGGATCCATGTCACAGTCATGTTCTGCTAAGTACCAGCACATCTGATACCATATCTCTACTTTTTGCATGTTTTTACGGGGGTTATTAACTGTGAATAAACCCCCGTCTCCATTCCGCTTGTATTTATGTTCAATTAATTTGTCAACCACCCCTGCAACATAATCTTGACTGTAATTATCGTCTGTCATATTTTCTAAGTGAAGACTGTGTAGCATCTCGCCAAACCAAATATCAGTCCGGTCACCAAGCTTGAAGTCATGCATTATGTCTTCACACCGATATGCCAGAGCAACCATCATTTCGAGTACACTGCAGGGATAGTTATAGAGATACTTGTAAACATCTCTATATGTGTATTTTTCTGAACCCTCAGAGAATCGAAGTCTCAGATCTTTACCGTCTTCAACTCTGTTAGCGTCACGTCCAACCTCAGAAAAGAACTCCCTCGAATATAAATACTCGAAAAGCTTCTTGTAAGAAACGCTATTTGAACAGAGACTCTCGGACAATTCAATCAGCCATTCGAAATATTCAGATTCGATTTGTCTCTTCATTAGTCGTCATACTCCTTTATGTATATGCCGGTTACCTCACCGTACGTACGATTATCTCGGGTAACCTCATACTCTGTTTTTGTGAATTCATTGCGGACGTAAATCGCCTCGGGTTGATACTCTTTGAGATTGTCAACGGCTTCCTGACCTATAGTTTCTTCAGCAAGTACAATCTCGTCACCCTCTGTTTCCCTTGCCAAAATATCATCCTTGTAAAGAACCAGATCAACTTTGTCGTAACCATTCATTGAGAGGAAGTCTTCTTCATCAATAAAAACGAATTCTCCATTTTCTTCCTCGGTCAAATTTTCAGGTTCAGATTGAGTGTCATACCTGCGACGGATTATCTCTGCATCTGTCTTCCCGATTTCATTTATATAATACTCGGGTGACTCCTTAACACGGGCTTTCTTTGCGAGATCCTCATTTTTCTTCCTGTAGAGCTCACGCATGGTTGCGATCTCACTTCTGGAAATATTCTCATATTTCTTTTTGGTAAGGAACCAAGCAGTAAGGGAGCCTGCTATAGCTCCCCCTGCAAATATCAATAAATTCTTATACTGCATTATTATCTCCTATTCCAGAGGTCGAAGCTGTAGTCGTCCTCTAATTCCCTTCAATCAAATAGATTCTGAGCTTTGAACAAACGATCCTTAATGTAACCATCGACATTAAAGTCAAGAAGTATTGCGTTATTCTGCGGACACATAGCCTCAAGACGTGTCTCAGAAGAGTCCGGACGGTACGCTTTATACAAGCCAAAGTCAACGACGTTGTCACCTATCGGATTGTCTTTCTCAAATATCCAGCCGACGTCCTGACCATAATCGGTTACAGGGAATCCGAGCATCAGATAAACCTCGTTCAAAAATAGCCAGCCTCTTGACTGAAGAAGGTCATTTGCGTATCTCTGCTTCTGAAGAAGACCAACTACATTCATGTCAACGTTTCTGTCCCACTCACGAGAGGAAATCTCATCAAATACTCGTGCATAATCACTTGTGGCAAGATTTGAAGGAATTGTGGTTAGTTTCTGCTTCTTAGTCTTAGTTTTACCATTCTTATCCTTTTTCTCGTTGCCTTTTTTGTCAAGTTCAGGAATCTCGATTTCTTTGGTTTCCATACCAAAACGATACTTCTGATCAGCTTCTTTTCCAAGATCCTCAGTAACACGTTTACGATAATCAGCAAAGAGACGCTCAGTTGTTGTGCAGGCAGCAAGGCATGCAGAATATCTATTGTCCATTATCTTCTTTGAACCGAAAATGCATCCGACAGACGCTGCACAGACAAGAACCGCAGGACCGTAGAGCTTACCAATCGCTGTACCCATATTCAGATATGCAGCTGCAAGTTCCTTCTTGTAGAATTTATCAATGTATTCCTGTGCATGATCAGCATTCTCACCATTTGTCTCAACAATTTTCTTGGCATTTTCCAGAGATGTCTTAACCGTCTGGATATCCTCGTTTTTTTCAGAAACAGTTTCCTCAAGTTTGAGAGTTGCCTTGCATGCCATGACACCAGCGCCAATGATTCCGCTTGTTCCAAGGACAGCAAGTATTGTCGGGCTATGTTGCCAAATTTTAATGCCGACGTACTTGCCAGCACGAGTCATAAATTTTGTTACCTGAGTTAAATCAACTTTCATTTGTTTTCTTTTTCCTTCCAAATATAAATTATTTAATTTTCCCACTGCTGAGGAATCGATAATAAATCGCAATTACTTGAGCGTCACTCATATTCATGACTTTCTTTTTCCAGTTCTCGCTCTTATTGTAAGCATCTGCTACTGCACATCGCATCTGCTCCACGCTCATAGTTACACCTCCTTATGGCAACAATATTGCTTTTGGAAGCTTAACGTAATACTCGCCTCCGCTTGTCCGTCTTACTTCTGCTCTGGACAGATTTATCCATCCGTATTTACGATCTGTGTACTCATCCGGTATATTTGCCAGATCACAGAAATCTGCAACACTGACTGATTTGTAATCCTCCAAAATATCAATCATCTGATTCAGGACTTCCTCTGCGTCAGCCATTTCTTCAAATGTTACGTTGTCGAAGTTCATACCACTTCTTGAACGCGTCTGCTGCTCAGTAGGACGACTCTGGTCATAACATTTGTTATAACTCACACGAACAGTTCCTGGACCCGGTGTACTACGTTTATTACGTGCCTCTCCGTAAAGGAGCATTTGAGTCCCCTTATCTATGAGACTGTAAAATGCATCTCTCATCTCAGGTATAATGACCTGCTTTACAAGATAGTCACCAACATCCTCCAAATCCTTAGCAAAAAATATCTCTATGACTTTTCGTATAGCAGATTTCTCTTTGACTGTAACATTACCGGTTACGACACTCTCACGTCTTTTCTCTGGAACTGTGGTATTCTGTGCAACCATTTCGTTGTATTTATTAGAATTTGGTTTGTATTCAGCCATTTTGGTTATCCTCTTTCATCGATATAAATACTCATATTTAACAGGGAGTCTGTAATCTAAAACAAGACAGGGGACTCTTCCTTCCATTAATCCAGAACCAAATGTGATGTCAAGCAGTCCCTTCTCAATAGGCCATCCAAGATCATCACCGTCCTTGATGGATTCTAATCCAAGCTCAAAATAGAAGTCATTCAGACTGATGAAGTTGTGCTGAAGTAAGCTGTAATTGAGCTTATTTACCGCTTGTTTGATACACTCTATGTCAGTCTTAAAATATCTTCCTGTATACGAGTCCAAACAAAGTGTATCACCGTACCCAGTCTCAAACACATGAGTGCTTGAATACGGATGGTCCTTAATCTTGTCTCTGGCTATTTCTTCCCTGATAGTTTTTTCCTTCTTTTCACCAATTGTTTCTACAACTTTCTCCTGATAGTCGGTAAGTGCCGCTTCAGATAACTTGTATGCAGTTGCAAGAGCGGCATTTCTACGGAGAGAAATTGAGTTAGAGCTTATAAGGCAGCCTGCTGAAAGAATGGTTAATGCACCAGACGGAGCATAATACTTCCAACAGGCCTTCACTTTCTCTTTTGTGGAAATATCATTGGGTTGTTCATCAATGGCAGCCATAGCTTTGGGCGTAGCTTTTACTGCAAGTACAGTTGAAGTTACCATACCAGTTATACCAATCGCTGTAAGAATTTCCGGTGAATGTGACATAGTAACTCTGATAATGGTTTTCAAAATTGCTTTGACGGGAATTTTTCTTAATTTCATTTGTTTCTCCTTTCGAAAGAAAAAAGAAGAGGGACTATTAAGTCTCCTCTTCTTCGTTTTCGTCTTCGGTTTCTAACTCTTCATGAAGCTGTCTTCTAACTTCTTCGCGAATTGTTTGATTCATGTCTCCTTTCTCGATTATTTCCATGAGTATGTTTGCTGCACTCATGCAAATACCGCCAATAAATATTCTTAACAATTGCTCTTTTCTAAAGAAAAACTTCATAGGTTTTCACCTCCTTCATTCAGCACCATGTAATTTTTGCGAATCCAGTAACTCGCCAATTGATGAGGTTCCGTAATCTAAATAATGTAGATAGTCGTCCATCGTGGGCTCAAATATCATAGAAATTGAATACCACTTTCCGCCGTCCTCATCTTCGTATTCCTGATTGTAGAAGTCGATCCACGTATAACCATAGAACTCTTCACCGGCGTCAAGTGTCCAGCATAAAAGATCGCCGCCATCTATTTTCTCAAGTCCGAGAAAGTCATAATAATCATTCAATGATACATAACCGCGTAAAGTGAACAGACGATTCAAATTGTACTGAGCAGTTATAACATCATCGAGTGTTGCAGTGAATGTCCGTTGCGAATATTCGTCGAAGAATATATGTCTGTCGTCATTTAATACATCATTCTCGGATTCAACATATTTCTTGCTATATTCTTGCTGTACTTTGTTGTAAGCGTCGGTTCCGAGTCCGGTTAACAAAGCAAGCTTGTAATCATTGAAATCTCGGCGAAGGACAAAGTAAGATTTACTTATCTGTTTAAAACGTTTATTGCTTATATGAGTTGATGCAATAATCGACGCTATAGTAAGTGCACCGGAAATAGCTGCAGGCGCGTAAGCTTTTACAATATCAATCGCTAATTCCTTGTCAATTTCAGGGTCACCCTCCATGGATTTATATGCGCCTGCTGCTTCTGGTGCAGCTTTAGCCGTGAAATAGGTTGTTGCTCCAACGCCGACAACTGACAGGGCAGACAGTATCGTCGGCAGATTTTTATTAATCATTCTGATCATTTTGTAGAATTGCTTTGTTAAGTTCATATTTTTCCCCTTTCAAAAAATAAAAAGAGGCTCTTTGTAAGAGTCTCTTTTTTGGTACTATTTCTTTTTTCGTAATTAAATTTAGTTCATTTCTCTTAGGAACGCCCACTTAAAATATAATCCAGCGCCGACTCCTAATATAATGGTAAACAAGCCATATTCTTTCCAATATGTCTTAACCCATTTCCAAGCCGGTTTAAGAACCATATTATTGTAGTCTTTCCACATTGCTATGAATTTCATTTTTACAATCTCCTTTAATTTTAATATAGTTTCCATTAAAGGAGATGCAATTTTTGCGAATCAGTCATCGATAGCTGGGCAACCATCAATGCATAGGGGGTACATGTCTGAATCACAATTTTGGCATTGTAGTGGCTTTTTTTCAGTGTCCATAATTTCTCCTGGATCGCAGTCACATTCTTGAATTATTGTTCTTGTCGGTTCACCGAAAGTAATAAATGCTTTATTTCCGCAGTCACAAACCCAAAAATCTTTGCAGTAAGCTTCCATAACTTCACCGCATACCTTACAAATGGGGTCTCCTTCATTTTTCTGATTCATTAGGCAATCCTCCTTAAATAAGCATATCGAAAATATAATATTCATATGGGGGATTTGTCAAACACTGTTTCCCATTTTTCACGTTTTATAGGTTTCATACGTAAAGCCCACATTATTTGACGTACTGTCACAGTTGGGTAGATTCCGTCTACAGACTTTCCTGCGTATCTGTTAAAATAATCGTTAAATTTCGGATGCAGATAGATCTCGTCAACAAGCCATGGGTCTATCTCAGCCCACCAAGTTTGCTTTGTAGTTGTATCATAACGTTGCTGAATCACACATAATCCGAGGTCATCACAAATATAAAGTGTTGCTCTGTTGTAGACTGGGTGATCGCAGCTATAGGTAGTGCCGTAGATGTGATAACTATAACTGCTTTTTTCATGGAAATATTTCATAGCAAAAAAAAAGATAAGGAGCCGTGTAATACACACGTACTCCTTATTAATCCATTAGAATTTCGGCTTACCGATGAACTTCGATGCAAACGATCGAATCGTGCCATTCTCCTCAAAGAACAGAATCTGGCAAACCCAGAGTGCATACGCTCCAAGTGTCAATAACGTTTTACTGACATCCGCACCTGCTTTAATTACTGTTTGCTTCGTCTCTTCTTTCTTCATCGCTGCTTCGTGAATCAACTTTTCACTGTCTTCTCCACGTTGCATTGCCTCAGAATTTCGAGCGTCAGCAAGTTTCTCTTCGCTTAGCTGCAGTTCATACAGTTTACAAATATCATTCACCTGCTTTGTGTATGCGTCTGAGCCTACCTGTTCCCTCTCCAAGTTCTCGAATGCTTTTTCAATCGCATTGCTTAACTGATTTTCATCCATAATTATTCTCCTTTCATTTAATGGATTCCATTAAAATGGGTGTATTTTTTGCGAAGAAAAAGAAGATCCTTGTTAGATCTTCTTTTATATGAGTTAATTTTATTCCTGATTTAATACCCACACCAAATGATTAAGTATTTCTTTGTCCTCCTTCAACTCGTTCATCCAGAACTTCAAGTAATTAACCTTTAATTCTAACGTTAACCCGCAGTCGTCGCAATTACCAATTTCTTTTTTATACTGCTCGACTCGTTCAGTTTCGCTTTCCACGGCCATTTTCAGCACCTGGATTTCTTCTTGAATAGAACTCACCTTAATATAGTTTTTAGTGTTAATAATTTTAATCATGGTAATAAACACCATCCTTTCATCAAGAAAGGTGTAAATCCTGCGGACTACTTTTTTACAATCTTCAGTATAAGCTTGTCTTTTTTCAGCAAAGATTCTGGCCCGCATTCTAATTGAAGGATTGTGAATAGTTCCTCTTCAGATTGTCGCTTAATAATAAACTCACCATCGTTTTTTCCAGGTTTATTTGACAGACGTCCTGCAAGAAATCCGACGATCAACGACAAGATAACTATTAGAATCTCTTCCAAATCTATTCCTCCTAAATATAAAAATAGCACACAGATTTGTCACCCGTGTGCTTAAGTTTTAAATTTATTGATAAAAAGCAGCAAATAGCAATAAAAACATAAGAAACATTATTAGCACCAACCCAGTTATAAGCATCATTTTCGTTTCCCATTTGTCGTGCTCTATTTCCTTAATTTTCATCTTTTCCTCGGCTTCAGATTGACGTATTGCTGCTTCATCAATAATACGTGTTATATGCTCGTCTTTACTGATGCCTATTTTCGTACCGCAATACTCGCAATACATAAACTCTCGCTCAGGATTGACTTGCAATGTGGCATTACAATTTGGGCAGTTCATCTTGATAAGTTTCATAACTTATCTCCTTTCAAGAATAATAAGGTATATATGTCTCGTTAGTGGCATCCCACGATGCTCTAAAATATAAACCAGTTACTCCAACTCTCAAATAAACCATATTAGTCTCAATTGGAGTGACTCGGTACTCACCGAGCGAATCAACCAGCTCTCTTGCGACTTTGTATGTTTCGTAGGTGTAAGTTGAGGAATTCTCGTATCCTTGCCACTGGTTTTTCTGCGAGCAGACATCCTCGATGCTATTTGGAAACCCCGTTGTTCTCGTCCGATTTATTATACACTGCATTATTGCTGTTTTGCAATAGTCATCTGAATCCGGAGCTACTGCATCAGCAATTATCGCAAGCCATTTTGCATCAGTTATTGGCTGAGTCTTGTTTTTCAATTCGTCCGGATTCTCATTGTAATATGATACAAGATCAACGTAGGAATCGTCTTCTACAATCTCTTCCGGAACTTCGGCTACAGTTTCTTTTGCTATTGAACTGAGGAATATAAAACTAAACAAAATGCAAATTACTATTATTGCCTTCTTTTTCATAAAAACACCTCATTAATTCTATTCAACGTCTCTTAGAGAGCAACCAGAAAAACTTTCTGTATTTTCTGTAGAATTCAGCTCTGCTTACAGGAACTTTCATGTAGTTCCTGATATAATCAAATGTTGCTGCACCAGTGACGACTAAGAAAATATAATTGCCGAGAATAGCATCAGTTTGACCGGCTGTTTCTGAAACCAGACACATCTTCTTAATTAATTCACTTCTGCGTATTACGGCTTCTTCAGTAGTCCTGTAAAGTATGTTGTTATCAACTTTCAAATCTGAAATATCATTGGTCAACGGTACAGTCAGATACTTCAGCTCTTCTCTCCATTCGTTATATTGAAGGCAGAAATGCTTAAGCTCATAATATTTCTCTTTGCTGATGTAATACTCATTATTCTCAGAAATCTCGGGGCGGATTTTAGTAGCCATGTTTACTTGTTTCCTTTCCATATGTATCCAGTATGCTCGTATAATAATTTGGGTGAAATATAGTAGTTTATACGGCCGTATTTAGAATTTTGCTGGGAAATAGAAGTCACAATCTGACCGTTACGAGTTGCAGTTCCAATCGGAAGCCACCCTGCAATAATGCCTGCCCGTACCCAATTAGAGTCTTTGCCATACACTTCAGCGACAACTGAAACTGGTACGGAACCTTTTGGAAATATCAATTCATCCATAACAATCCTCCTTAATCAACGTTTTGAAAAGAAAAAAGGAGCTGTCTTATTTTTAAGACAACCCCTTTTCGAGTCCTGTTGATTAATTTTCAGTCTCTTCTTCAGTGGAATCAACAACCTCAACGAGCTGGGGCTTCTTGTGAGCGTTCTTGAATGCTTCGAATTTAGCCTTGCGCTTCTGCTTGTTGACTTCGTGCTTCTCTTTAAGATTTGCCCATCCGGCCTTAACCTTATCGCCACTTGCTACTCCAATAGCATATGCTGCTGCGAGTGGCAAGGCGACAATACCAATGCCGACAAGCGTTTCTCCAAGAAAAGGCTCATAGTCTTCATCTTCAGAATCACTGTCTATAACCTCGAATTCATTCTGATCGTCCTCAATGATTTCCTCATTCTCAATCGTAATGTTTTCGTCCATTTTATAAATCTCCTTTCAAATTAACCTTTATAGGTTTCATTATAGGACATGCAATTTTTGCGAATAAAAAAAAGAAAGGAGGTTGTATAAACCTACCTTTCTTGAATACAGTTAAACTACTAACATCATCAGTAATAACAACAGAAATAGTGCTCCGATGGCTAATCCTATTAGGACGCCAACCCCCACTATTCTAAAGAATACATCAAATATCTTTTTAATTGTGTCAAGAATCATATAGTTTTAAATACCTCCAATTCTTTGAATTCGTCGATCAGAAAATGCATGACCCAACTTTTAATGCAAGTATAAGCTCCAAATACAGCTCCATAAATAACTACCGGAATAAATGCGATAATAAATATAAGTACTGTAAGTATGCCTCTAAATATTTTCTCAGTTTTAGTCATAATAAAGACCAACTCCTTTCATTATAAAGCATGTATTTTTTGCGAAAAAGGAAGGGTGTTTGCGCTAACACCCTAACCATTTGTCTATAAGAATTTCTAATGCTATCAGAGCCAATGATACAATAAATATTAATATGTAACTCATGTAATCAATCTCCTTTTTATTTAATTTGTTCTTATAGTTCCATTAAGAGACTTGTAAATTGTGCGAGACCTAATTTGCCACCAACTCTCCACTGACGTATGATTAGATATAATTCATACACCTGTAGAAAGGAGACGCAAATGCTAAGTACATGCCCTGAGTGCGAGCTGCAGGTGAGTGACAAAGCGTTAACTTGTCCTCACTGTGGCTACCCTCTTAAAGAGATTTCTCAAAATTCTTCCCCGAGGAAAAAATCGAGAAAACACCGAAGGCTTCCTAATGGATTTGGTCAGATAACAGAGGTTAAGGATAAGAAGCTACGAAAACCATTTCGTGCAATGATAACCATAGGCAAAGACGAATTCGGCAAACCTATATGTAAACTGTTGAAACCAACAGCGTATTTCAAATCTTATAATGAGGCTTATGAAGCACTCATAAAATATAATAAAGACCCGTACAATCCAGACTCAGCATATACGATGAATGAACTATTTGATCTATGGGTTAATAAGCACTATTCAGATCAGAGGCACATTAATAGCACACGTACATTCTGGGGTTACCTGCAGTCTATTTATGATCTTGAGGTGTCTCGGGTCCGTATTAAACATCTTCGTGCAGCTATTAATCAGGCTCAGGTAGAACGAAAAGGGGAGATAACCTATGCGAGTGACATAACCAAACAGCGCATTAAAATTATGCTTAACCTCATGTTTGACTATGCTGTGGAATATGAGATGACTGATAAGAACTATGCTCGCGAGTTTTCTTTGGACATTAATACTGAAACGACAGATGCGCACAAGTCATTTAATTCAGATGAATTAAATCTTTTATGGCGTCATTCAGGCGATCCAACTGCTCGAATGATACTGATACAATGCTATAGTGGTTGGCGACCGGCAGAATTGCTTAACCTGAAAACGAGCGATGTAAATATAAATGAGCGGACTATGACTGGTGGAATGAAGACTAAGGCTGGTAAAGATAGAATCGTTCCCATACACCCTCGAATACTCCCTTTGTTAATGGACTTAATCAAAGAAGCTCGGAGCTTAAATATTGAATGGCTCTTCAGATCTAAGCAGGATCTAAATGAGAAACTGAGCTACATAACTTACAATTACAACTTCAATAAACTTCTTAAGCAACTTAATTTAGATTCGTCTCATCGTCCTCATGATGGACGAAAAACATTTGTAACCCTCGCCAAGCAATACAACATGGACGAGTATGCCATTAAGCGAATTGTGGGCCATGCCATAACAGATTTGACTGAGCGAATTTACACAGATCGAAATATAAATTGGCTACAAGAACAGATGAAAAAAATACCATGACTTGTAATAAATGCGAGCCATGGTATAGGAATAATGTATGAATGTAGCGCGTTTAACAACTGCTAACCACGTCAAAAGTTACTGAATTGCTTACTTTTAGCAGTATTAGCTTGTACTTAGAAGTCATAAGTACCTCATGCAATTTCCGTAACAAATTTTACAACCACACAACAAACCCAGCAAATTCAATGGATTCAAACTTGTAGGTGTATGAATGGTGTATGATTAACCTACATCATACAACTTTGAGAGCCCGTGTCAAAATATAAATGGCACAGGCTCTCTTTTAATTTACTTAGATGGCTCAGTGTAGGTAAGAGCTCTTGCACTATCGCCAATACCGACAGTAGTCGGGTCTGTGATGACACCAAGAGTGGTCAGTATTACAAATATAACATTGACCACCTGCAGAATAGTGTTCTCAGTTGTCTCAAGATTCAGGTCGAAACCCAGAGCCTTGGAGACTGTGCTAATAAGCACAAATACTGCAGGAATAACAGTCACCCAGAATGTCTTGTTTTTAAGTCGTACTGTCCAGTTTACTTTCATTGTGTTTACCCCTCAATCGTTTATTATTGGCAATTTATCTACTTCAGCCTTAATACGCTTTCCGGTACCATTCCCCTTAAGTGCATCATAAGGTTCATAGAGATAATTGAAATTGTCGTAGTCAGCAGTTGAGATACTACCTTGAGCAATGTATTCATTCCCCAAAATATAAATCCGATCGTGAAGGAGACCGAGAAGAGCACGTCTCTCAGCACTCTTCTCAGCATCTTTTTTATCTATTCTGCTACTGACAAACGCCCAAAATGCAGTCGAACTAGCCAGTGTTACAACAATCGTAACGATAATCTCTTTAAGATCCATATTAATCCATTCCTTCATGTTGAATTAAAAGAACCGAGATTATACATGCCTACCAAATTACTCATGTGCCACGACATATTTATAGTACATAGCGGCTTTATTCTTAACTGCATCGTCATCACAAATCCAGTTAACAGCAAGTTCGCCGTAAGCTTCCGGGGTAGTTAGGCCATACTTGGTTAGAGTAGGACCATAATCAGAATATAAAGAATTCATGACTGCCCAGAACATGCACGGGTCTAAGCTCTGGCCAAGTCCCTTAAGAACGGCAGAGGTCTGCTCCTTAGTCCAGTGCATCCCCTTGGAATTGTCTGAGTTCTCCATACCAGAAACCCATTCTTCAGCTATCTCGCTTGTAAAATCTTCACCGCAATCGACCAAATGAAAATGTTTTTTGACATATATGAGATCTGCTAACGAGGCAAGCGTCCGGCTATTCAATTCATCATTGAATTTACACAGACTTTGTATCTCCTCGTCTATATACTTTTTGGTCAGCATCTACTCACCTCAGTTCAATTTAGTCACGCCGGTGCAGAGATTATCTACTGTTCCGGCTGCAGCCGCGTCAGTCACAAGCACGAAAGTGATTCGGTGAGTTACGTTATTGGTGCAAGGACAAACTTTATCGAAATCAATTTCGGTCTCAGTGTGAATCGTAGACGTTCCGGCAGCGGCAATAGACTGCTTGCGAACGGTGCAAGGCAACAGCAAACCATCGAGATATACTTGGAAAGTCAAAAGACCAGCTGCTGTACCTGTTACAACAATATCTCCGGAAACACGATATATTCCCGATTTAAGAATTGTGTAACCGTTATTATAAACGTTTATCCCTTTGCCACTGAGAACAACCTGGTTCCCTGAGACAACGAGAATGGTAGTTGAATCTGCTGCAAATGCTTGGGCTACGTCATTATAGAAGCGTGCTACTGATTTGTTGCATAAATTACTGCCATTTCCACAGCTCATAAATATACCTCCTTAATAAAATTTAGAGGAGAGCCGAAGCCCTCCCCCTTTAGTTTTTACTGGACGCTGTTAACTTTGATTCCCACAGGGGCCATAGCAGGGAGGATTAGAGTACCATTTACCCATCTGGCTGAGCATGAACTGACTCTGACGATAATCTGCATTCTCGCTGCGAGCAACTGCAAGATCGTCACGAAGTCGAGCCATCTCATTTGCGTTGATGAGTGCACGGGTCGCGTCACCTTCAGCATGGATAGCGCTAATAATGCTGTTACCCTGACGCTCTGTAAGGTAGCGGTTTTCCATAATCATGGAGCGAATTTCGCAGCAGCAATCCTTCATGTTAGAAAAGCCATTTGCTGTTGACATCTGAACGTCTCTGAGTTCACCGAGAATATTGTAGTTGCCATCTTTAATGGAGCCTACAGTATCTGCCGCTGTGCTACGTACGACGCTCTCGATCTCAGCCTGACCTTCCTGCAGTGAATTGAGATTTACTGCCCGCTGAATATCTGCCTGGGTTGCATACACCTCTCCGACGCGAGAATTATTATTCCCGAATCCAAGGCCGCCATTTCCAAACCCGAGAAGGGCTAAAATAGCAAACAGCCAAAGTCCATCGTCGAATCCATAATCATTGCCAATACTCATGAAATGATCCTCCTTATTAAAATATTTTTATCTTCAAAGATGCGGCCGTCATCTTATCTGATTCAAAATATCATTACACGGGGGGATGCGCTTAAGAGTTAACGCCTCAATTGTGCCAGTATGGTTTCTGGGTCTACCCCTTTCTGCTTGCACAAATTATAAAAGCGTTCTTTCATATTACCACCGGAGCGTATTTGGCCTACTACTGGAATCTTCTCGGTCATCTGGTTAATGAGTAAGGAAGGATTCTTGCTGGCTGAATACACTCTGTAGAGTTCCACTATCTCAGGACTTATCTGGAAAATATCATTCTGCGACTGTGGATTGGTCGCTCCGTTTCCTCTGAGTCTTTCCATTATCGGGCTTGCCATCCATTCTCTCCTCCAATCTATTTATCTGTTTTGATAACGATTGTATCATCGCACATAAATCTTCGGTTGAAACTTCACGGGTCTCAATATGCTCGGAGTAATCATAAGGAATTGCAGTTATCGTGCCACCACTATCGGCAGTAGTAAACCAAATAATAGGATCATCCTCGTCCAAGAGAAGGATGCTGCTATTTGGTGCCATTGGGAAATTCTCTGCGCCTTTTCGTCCTTTGACAGAGGCTACCTGATAAAACGGCTTTGAGGGAAAGTAAGGGTCTCCTCTTGTCTGGGGCATTGGCTGATACTTCTTCGTATCAATCATAATATGCTCCTTTCATCAGGGTAATATGAATCTTATTAACTTTTATGACTTCCTATACAACAGCTGAGCCCAGGTCATAGCGCCTATGATACCATCTGCAGCCAATCCGTTAAATGACTGCCAGACCATTACACGGTTCTTGAATTTTGCGTCGAATTCACCGGTAATCTCAACATCCTCGCCGCGAGCCTGAAGCACAGCCTGAGCAACTGAGACATCCGGACCGCTCATACCCTGGCAAATTACACGGGGAGGCCAGTATATCTCCTCTGCAGCATCAGTCTCTTCTGTGACCAGATCCGCAGCTTTGGATGGCTCATACGCAGCATACGCTTGATTGCCATAGCTTGCACGAACCGAGATGTTGTTTATCGCCGGAGACTCGTACTCTGTGCATACTTTACTTGCCGCCTGGTAAATATCGGTCGCGGTTGTCAGGTACTTCCACACTTTCGGATAGTCGGTCTGGAGTTCTTTGATAGCAAAATCGACCTGTAGCTCCATATCGCCAACAGATTTGCCGTTAGCTTTCGCATAATTAAACAGATTCTGCTTACGAGTGTAGTAAGTCCACTGACAGAGGCCGTAACCGACTGCATCATAGGTGAAATTAATTGTTCCATTATCTGCAGCTGTGGTGTACTCATCGTCCGAGAGTTTCGTCATACCTCTCTGAGCTATATTACTCTTACTGCCTGATTCAGCCATGACATTACCCCAGAAACCGCAAGCCCCTTCGGTTGTCATACCGGCAGATATAAGTTTTGTAATTGCTTCGTTTTGTGTCATTTAATCCTCCAATGCTTAATCTTATACATAAGCAAATAGATTATTTGTTCGAAATATGTCGGCTGTCGATACGGCATAGGCTGTTAGAACTCCACGAAATTCGTATCATCCCAGGAAGCTATGACCCCTTCTTCGCCCATCCACACCTTACGAATATCATTGTAAATGTAATAGGCATTGGGAATGAGACTCATTCCTTCCTTCCAGACGATGGGATTATCCGCTGTACCGTAGGGCGTCTCTTGCTCAACGTAGTCACGTCTGACCAAAATATCATTGACATAATATGCATGCCAGTCATATCCGATCTTATCTGACTGAATAGTCTCCTCACGGATGCCGCCTACAGTATTAACCTGATTAACGACCTTACGGTTTTCGTCTATCTCGGCTTTAAGCTTCTCGGCATTACTTAAGTAACTCATTCGTTAGTCACCTCCAGCACATCCAAAGCGGCTTTCATATCTTCTTTTTCAGCATCCGTACCAGACTGCTTAATCTCAGCAATACGGGCAAGAATGGCTTTTTTTCGCTCTTCTATCGTCATGTCTGTACCTCCAGAGCTGCTTCTATCTCGCTCAGGGCAGATTCATATTCATTAACCTGCTCAGCAAGATAATTCATCTGAGCTATAGCAAGTGTACTGTAGTCTTTCCAAGGCGCGGTCATGCAGCCCGTGAAAACCACTCCGTCCTCACGTGTCCATGTTTCGCCCTCTGGGATATAGCGATAGCCCTCTATGAACTCGCTGCACTTGTCGTCGAAAAACTCAACGTCATGCGCTACATAGCCCTCGCCCTCGGAGGCGTGGCACTTGTACTCGCTGTCTGTGTAGATTGTCATGCTGCGTCCTCCTTTAGTCCAGCCAAATGTTGTAAACAGTGCCAGCACCCACGCCGTACAATCCAACGTAGCCGCTTGATGTTAAGCTACTAACATCAACAGTGTATTCTGTTCGAGTTGAGTTTGCTTCCGCAATTACGGCTGCGAGTACAACAACTGACGGATCATTTGTTATTGCCTTTTGTGAAAAAACGCCGAAACGCATTGTCCAAGTTGGATATACTGTGATAACCTCCGTGATTTTTGCCTCAACGTGCATTGTCTTATACTCTGTCAAATCAACCTCATTGGTTGTGACGGCCATAACGGCGGCATTATTGCTGGAAGTGTAAGAAAACGTTATTCCAGCACTTTCGATAGAAATTGTTGACGCCGATTGCTTCAATTTCGTCAGCGTCTGGACAGCACCAGTACCTTCCTTGAAAATGCTCAAATACGCATACGTCAGCGTCACGCTCTCCGTCTGCCCCTCCGCCGTGATACTCACGCTTTTGCTTGCGGTCTTGTCGCCGTTGGTGCAAGACACTGTCCATGTGCCTGTGCTTGGTACATTAAACACATATGAGCCTGATGTATCCGGCGCGTAGAGTGTGCTTGTGCCGTCTGTGCAGGAACACGTTGAGCCTTCCGGCCATGTGGTTGTTATCAGAGCCGAGAAATATGCCATTGTCAACGTGTAATCTGCGTTGATTGTAACTTTTTGTGTGACGCTCTGTGAGCCGTCAGTCATGGTCAGTGCCCATGTACCGGTTTTAAGGCCTTTGAACATTGCTATGCCGGATGCATTGAATGTACGTTTATAACTCTTGCCGTCTTTAGTCGCAGTGACAGTATCACCGGCAACGCCTGTCACGACAAGTGTCCCACCAGTGCCTCCACCGCTTAATACATATATCATTAGATCACCCCTCAGGTTATTCGTTTGTATTTACCTGATGTTGAGAACAGTGATGAAATATCAGTCTGTTTAACATAGGTGCCATTAATTTTCTTGTATACAGCCTGGACTTCCTTATACTCCCCGTCTATCTTCACAAACAACCCGGTAGCCTCAGCAACATGAGCTTCAGTATATGTGACAACAGCATAAACCTGAGTAATTCTGAGGTTAAATGAGCTGTTTTTGTTAGTCGCTTTACCTCTCGTCGAGATAACTACATTAATAGTCAGGTCGTCCAAGCTATCAAACTCAGTATCTGCTATTGCAAAACTGCTCGCCTGATAGAGATGATTCTCAACAGTATAGTCGGTTCTCAGGCTATTCATGCTGACGGTCTCACTGGATCCTGTAGCTCCGTTAACCGTAGCATAGAATTCAGTATAGTCTGTAACGGTTACTATCGATGAACGGGTGGTCTTAAGGTCGACATACAGGTCAATGGATTCTATCTTGATCTTGCCCTTGTTAGCCAGGGTACCACCAAGCTTAAATGTCGAGGTTACAGTTGTAGTACTGGTCGACGTTATGTTTTGATAAATATAAGTCGAGTCGTCATCAGCCGTAGTCTCGTTAATCATTGAATAACCGTTAGAACCACTTGAGCATGAATGGCCTAATGAGACGTCAGCTACAGGACGAAGTATTACAGTAGCCATTGCCTCACCGCCTCCATGAACTCATCAGCCGTCATTCCGGTTATATAACCGGGCTTTTTCTCGTTTTCTCCGCAAATCTGAGTAACAAGTTCCACATTGTCACTAAAACTGATATATGCCACAAAGCCGTAGAACGTCTCAGTTGCAAGGCTGGAAGTACCTAGGACTTTCTTGCCGTCAACCAAAATATCATTGTTATCGACAACGGCTGCTATCCCATTAGCCTGCAGTATCTCGGAAAACCTGTCAAGCAAATAAGCCTCACGGATGTCTATGGAGCTTGGATAGAAAATACCGACGGACAAATCTCCTGCACCACCGACAATAGTTCCTCCGAGATAACCACCGTCATAAGCCTTAACCCCGCTTTTCTCGATTACTTCGGCGTTGTATTCCTTGCTCCCAAGATAAATAAACGGTTCGGTGTGCTTCTCAAACAAAACTGTAGGCTGTTCGTCAGTTAAGATAGCTGAAATATCAGTGAATGCTCGGTCATCAGTCGTGTGCATGACGACGAAATCAGTCCGGGTAAGCTGATAAATGCTCTTTTGTTCATGGTATTCTGTGAGAGACTCAAAACCATAATCAGATACAATGTCTATGAGCGATCTGTCGTCAATGCCACGAAGACGATTGCTGATGTAGCCTTCTTCGGCTTTCATTGCTGCATCTAAATTACTCATATAACATTACCCCATGTCAAAATATAAATCGCCATCTTCGCCCAAGCTGTCGTACGGACCCCCACTGCCTGTCCTGTAAGTGGTATAATCCACATTAACTGTGAAATTACTGTAATATTTTCCACTCGTCGGAGAATATGATCCGTTATCAGTGGCTGAACCAGTCTCAGTCTGAATTGCACTGACTGTAACTTGGCTGAGACCTATGTAATCAGAATCAGGAGTAACTGCCTGCTGAGACGTACTCGGTGATACGGTTTTAGTCTGCAGTTTCGCAGCTTCAACTGTTACCTTGCTCAATCCGTCATATCCCTCGTCAGGTGTTATCTCCTGCTCAGAAGTTGAGGGAGTAGCTGTCTTTTCCTGCAATGTCGGGGTGGCACTTCCGCCGGTCATTGTGCCGGTTATCTGCTCTCCTGCAGCATTATGCGCAGTAACTCCCTCAGCCAGAGTCTCGGCTGCAACTGTGTCACTCGTTAGATCAAGAATCGTCTCGTTATTGACGACAACCTTGCTAACTGCCATAGTATCAGCCTCCTATCGTAAGTGTCTTTCCTCCTGCAGAGTTGTCAGTTTCGGTCATCGGTATTGCGTTAACAGTTACTGACGACAGGCAGTTGTAGTCATCATCAGGCAGCACTTCCTGTGCTGTGAAAGAAGGTGTCACGGTCTTTGACTGAGGAGTCATGCCCTCAGAACCTGACATTGTGCCTGTTACACCAAGAAGCGTGATACCCTCACGAATATTGGTGGGTATGAGTTTGGCTTTCTCAGTATCTGCAATTTTAGCTTTGCCGGAACCGTCATGGAAGCCCATTGCGATTGCAGGCTCGGCATCTTTGGTTGCGATTTCGATTGTTTTAGCACCATTATTAGGCATAGTGCCTGTTACCTCGGAACCTCCGACATATGCAGTCTTTCCTTTGAGAATTTCTGCAGCTGTGGCAGTTGCACCTGAGGTATCTGCATCATAAGTGCAGGTACCAGTTATTGGAGCACCCGACTTATCATGCGCTTTTATTCCATTGAGTAGATTACTTGCGGTTACATCGTCGCCGGTAAGGTCTATCTTGACTTCTGTACCAACAACTATCTTGCTGTAATATTTATTACTAGCCATAGTATTCCTCTCCTAATATCAATGTTGTGCCTCCGGAATCATTTGAGACCTCGAATTGCGGTATTTTAGCTATTGTAACGTTATCTGCCAAAACTTTGCTTTTTGTAGGCAAGGTGATTTCATCGTAAGTTTTCGGAACTACGTGATATGCGCCTGTGTAGACCTTTTCTGCATCAGTTTGGTAAATAACGGTCGTTTCATTCCGTAGAGTTATTGGCTCATCTTTTACTGATAAAACCGGCTGTTCGCCTAAAACACGCAGTCTAATGGTCATAGCCATCATCCTTTAACAAATCGCCGACAAATATAAGTTCAATTTCTGTCGCAACTGGGTATCCACTTGAATTTGTGAATGCAAGCTGGATCTGAGCTTCTGCAAGCCTTAATTCCATTGCATCCTCAAATGGGATTTCTACCTCAATATGGTTCTCGTCGATGATTGTCGGGGTATAGGAGAAGAAGACACCATTTCTCTGCCGAATATAAAATTCGAGGTTTGTCGCGCCTTCAAGAGAAGCCCCGTCAACCTCAATTCGGACGACATTCTGTATTCGACGCCTCATAAGCATTCTCCTCTACTAAGCATTTTAAAGACATTTTTCAAAAATCTTCCCCTGGGAAAATTTCTGGATTTCACTTAGGAAATGTCTGCACTACCGGTGAGTAGCCAGAGATCGCCATACGTTCCATAAGAGTCAGTAGACATTTTCTTAAGCGCGATCATGCCGCCCTGTTCGAGTGAAGCTACAGCTGATTTGCTGTCTACTTTATTAGACACGAAGCCTTCACCTTGTACTACTACACGTATTCCTGAAAAGCTTACCTTAACGTGGTTGTATTCCATCATCTGGGCAATAGCGAGTTCAGCACCATCAGTGAACAAAGCACTTGCAGCAGCATCAAGAGTTAAGGTATATGTGACCTCGCTTGAAGAATATGTCGGCCACAATGTCTTACCGAGGTCATCGGCAACGAAAGATCTATCGCCACTCCACCGTTTAATCGGGCTGTAGAGTGCGTCGTCTGCAAGCTTAGCTCTTGTGACAGATTTGTCTATTATAGTTTGCGAGGTAGCCTGAGAAATCTGCTCTTTCAATTCTGACAGAAGAGTATTGAAATCTGCTTCTTTCTCAGTGATCATTTCCTCGAACTCAGTAGCCCACTGGGTTGTGAGTTTGCTTGTATCTATATGCTCAAGAACACCTGCAACAAATGGTGTCTCGGATGTACCAACAGCATTTGTAATGTTGGACTGACTTATCTCGGTTGCTTTAGCTGCAATGTAGACATAGGCCAGAGGATACTGATGTACTTTTTCAGTGTTAGTCAACGTTGGTTTGGTAGGCTCCAATGCCGGGGTACCTTTAACAACCTGTATAGAGTTTGCTCTGACGTTGTTATCGCTGTTTATTTCAAGAACAACAGCGTCATAACGATTAAGAGCAAGCTCGGAATCGTCAAGCGTTACCAGATAAAGAGCGTCTATGAGAGTCCAAGTATGGTTAAACCATGCTCTGCCGAGTCCGACACTGACTGTCATACCGCTCGATGCTTTTACCATCATGGCGTCATCGATTGACTGGTAAACGCCATCGTTTATGATGCCGTCGAATATACGGCCCATCTGCTCGGCATCGTACTTTCGGTCGCCATTAAGGCTATTATAGAAGCCATATGTCAATGCCATTTATTCGTCCTCCTTACTCATAGAAACAAATGTCGGGTAAGTTTTTACGCCATCTTCATCTTGTGAGAATACTATCTCTGAAACCAGCGAAGTGCCGGTGACGCCAAATTCATTCTCGACCTGAACATTATCACCAAGGAAGAAGTCCTGCCCGTAAATGAACATTTTACTGGCCTCGACCTCACCCTCGAATCCTTCTTTCACAGGATACTCGGCAAGAGACTCTTTTCCTTTGTCTTGCAGCAGTGCCTTGTAAGCAGAGTCTGAGATCTCGTTTCCGTTGTCATCTTTCTGTGAGACATCTCGGGCATCTGTGAACATCTCTCTTCTAAGAAGTCCCGAGACATCGCCGTATTCAGTCATGACTCGATCGACACCGGTTCCTTCTCCGCCTATTCGGGTTACGTTCTTATAGTCTTCCTGACTGTGAGTGTAATCGCTGTTGATGATGTTCTCAAATCTTGGCGAGAAGATGACATAAGGATTGGCATCCTGCTGATAAGATCGATCGGTTCCCTTGTAAAGACTGAATTCAAAGTTACCCGTACCGTAATTGTAGAGGATCTTGAACCCTATGTCATAAGTCTCACACAACTCGGTGACTATCTCGTAGATGTTGTCGCCGGTGTACTGGCCTTCGTGTTCAAGTTTTGTGATTGCCTCATCAGTTGATTCAATGAAAACGAAATTAGAAATTTTTCGGGCTTCAACTTCAGGAGAGATAATGCTGTCATTTAGCAAAGTTTTAATCCCATTTTGAAGTGAGCCGCTTATCGTAGTCTGATTCCAAACCACGCGACGTTTCAGGATAGATTCCAATGAGTTACCCGTAATGATTAACCGAGCACCTTCCTCCACGTCAGTCGTGATCTCTTGATGCTCGATAATCATCAGATGCTCGCTCTCAGGATTGTACAAATAGTAGTCATCCTTAGCATTTGCTATAATGTCGTCGGATGGGAAGCAGTAGATCTCGAAGTCACCGCATTCCCGATACCGATCTGTCCAGATTGTCGACTCAAAGGAATCTACCAGCATGATACTTTTAAACTCGGTGTCGAGTATGTAATAATACATTATTAAATTCCCTCGTAAATTACATCATTCTGGACCTTGAACTGCAGGTTGGCAACACCAGTCTCAGCGGTATAGGCAAATACGTTCTCACCTTTAGCCAGCTGGAACCAGTCTGAATCCTTGTCAAGCGCATTAAGTATGTTCGTGTATGAGCCATTCCTCAACAACTTGATAGACTTCTTACCCTTGACAGTACAGATAATAATGTCGTCACCTGCTATAATGTTAGAGCCGGTAAGAGTCTCAATCTTACTGGTATCTATGTACATCTGTTCGCGAGTTCCGGTATTGTAGATAGCAATATTAGTTGCCTCACCAACAGCATGAATAGTGACTGTTACTCCAACCTCGGAATCTCCGTCATAAGTAATAACCGCATCTGTATACTGTCGGATCTCACCCATTATTAAGAGCTTCTCAGTGAGTGAGTCATTGCAGAACGGGAACTCGAATACGGGATCCTCACCATAGAATGTTGTAGTCTTCTCGCCATTTGTAGCTGAATAGAAATAGGAGTCCGGGCAAATGATCGAGATGCTCGTACTCTCTTTACTGGAGAAGATACTCGGTTCGTTTGATTCGACATAGCCTGTCGCTATGCAGTCACGATTGTCGGTTATTATCTCCAGAGATACTTCTCTTTTAATCGGGAAGTATTTATAAGAGAGCTGACGCAGTTCTTCAATGTTAGTGCCGACAAAGACCAGGTCGAGCACTATGTTTCGAGTGTCCAACCTGGCCGAGTTGTATATAGCGCCATCATTCGTGGAGACTTCAGTTGTATTGATCGTGGCTTTGCACGGTCCGAGCCCTGAAATCTCCTGAATGAGGAAACCGCTTTTCTCAGGATCAGTGAGATCGAGCTGTATCGAGTCACCTCTATAGTTCGTAACGATGATACTCTTTATCATCTGCTCATGACCCCCTTAAGCGCACTGAATTGGTTCTTAGTCTGACGGTAAATCTCAGTACGTGACAGAGCCTTCGGCGAGTTGTTGTACTGATTGAATGTCGGCGACCAAATGTTCTGTGCAGTATTTGCACTCCCATTTTGAATTGCTTCATCTGCTGCATTCTGTGCCTTTGTGCTGACGATAGCATTGAGATTCTTCAGCCCAGGGTTGACTCCTGACAAATCCAGAACCGGCTTGATCACCGGATTCCAGTCCTCGCCATCACCAATGCTGTCGATCTGCTCATAGATAGCTGACATGTCGAGTACGGGAGAGATAGCATTGCTCTTTCCGGTCTCTTCATTGAGCGCATCTTCCAACGCCGCAACAGTCTTGCTCGCCATCTTAGAGGCGGAATGAACAGCTTTGTAAGTATTGTCTTCCAGGCCTATGGCAAGACCTTCAACAATGTAGTTGCCTATCCTCATCGTGAATTTAGAAGGTGATGCAACTTCGGATGCAGCCGCGATAATAGACTTGATTTGGTTAGCCAAATTCTGTGCTGCAGCTGTAGCTTTGTAGGCATTATTGTTAATGCCATTAACCATACCGTCGACTATGTAGGCACCAACAGATTCAAACTCTACAAGCTTAACACCATCCTGGAACTTACCAGCTATAGTTTTACCTGCCTGCTCCATACTGTAGGACGATGTGCTACCCTCGATAGTAGTTGTCATACCGCTGACGATGTCAGTTGCAATCTGAGTACCGATTCCTGAGAATCCTCCACCGAGACCCGCATCACCACCGGCAGCAGAAGCTTCTGTGAACTTACTGGTAAATGCAGTTGAGAAAGATGTTGTATCAATGCTTCCGACAATTGTCGTCCAGTCAAGTCCATTGAATTTGGTAGCAAGTATAGTATGCATGTCAACATTGTCTATTGCAGTTTGCAGCCCATTTGTAAGAGCTTCTGTGAATCCGGCATAGTCGATACTGCTTGTTGCACTTGTCCAGTCGATAGAAGTGAACTTGTTAGTGAGCATACCCTGGATGTCAACACCCTCAAATGCTCCGCTAAGTCCACCTGACAATCCACTGGTTATTGAACTAAAGTCAAGACCACTCAGTGTTGAGCCGAGAGAACTCAAGTCGAGACCTGATCCATCTTCGCCGCCAAGCATACCGGTGAGGATACTTGAAACATTAAAATTAGACGACCCACTAAAAATAGTGGAAGCAATACTCGAAACATCAAACGAGCCGTTTTCTCCGCCGAGGAATTTTGTTATTAGTTCATTAACATCAAACTCGCTGGCTGCTTCCTCTGTGCTCTCTTTTACTGCCTCGCCAACTTCTTCCACTGCTTCTCCTGCAGCATCTGCAACTTCTTCACCAGTTGTTTCAATAGCCTCAGTAGCATTGTCACCAACCTGTTGAACAGTACCGGTTATAGTTTCAGAACTTGACTGAGCTCCAACCTGAGTTGTGTTGGAGAGTGTATTGGAAACAAGCTGTCCTGCTTCTGCAATCTCGTTAGCGGCTTCAGTACCTGAGGCAGCTGCGGCAGGAAGATCCAGTCCAAACCAGCTACAAGCAGTAGTGATTAACGTTCCAATAACACCGCCGCCTGTCGTTATTTGATCTATAGCCCCTGAGAGTGTCAGTAACGCAGTTGCAAGATCTGTTATACCGCTTGCTGCCCCGGCAGCTGCTGAGCCAAGAGCCGATACACCGAGAGCAAGGACTAAAGCACCTGCACCTGTTCCAAGCAATTTTGTACCTTGTCCACCAACAGAACCAAGACCTTCTGCGAGAGTCAGCATGTCTGTTCCTATCTTAACCAGGTTACAGGAATCCAATCTCTGCATAGCTATTGCGAAAATATCAATAGCAAGGGAGATGATCACCAGTGCTCCGGCTATGACAACCATACCTATCATAAATGCTTGACCGAACACAGGAATAGCAGATAACGCAGCAAGTATTCCGACAAAGAGCATCATCAAACCGAATGTCTTAAGTAATTGATTGACTACTGTTCTAAACGATTCAACTTTATCAAGCGGCAAAATTGACATAGCAACAGCAAATGCGATCATGACAACACCTAATGCCCCGGCAATAACTAGCAGCGCCCCGATCACTCCAAGATTAATTCTGTCCTTCAATGCCGCAAGTAATGCACATAAACCAGCCATTGCTGCTATAACTATTGCTACTGAACCCGCAGCTGCAAGAAGTGAACCCCAGTCATATCGTGCCAGCACTGCTATACCTGCAGCAGCTACAGCAAGAAGAGCAATCATACCAATTAGTGTCTTAATGTTGATCTTTGCTTTAGATATCCATTTGGCTGTAGTGCCAATAGCTAAACAAATAAGTCCAATAGCAATAACAGCAACCCTAATCGCAGCTATACCGGGCAATAAATCACTAATATTATATGCTCTTAACAACACCATTGTGCTGGTTAGGGTGATAAGTGCCAGTACAACACCTATAACATAAACTATACCCTTAGCTCCGCCTTCATTAGCTGCAGCGCCCATGGCAAGCATTAAAGCTCCTATCTCAATGACTATGATAGCGAGTATGTTAAGCTGCTCTCTAACCGAGTCATATGTTATGTTTTTCATCATCTGAAGCAACACAACAACAAGTGCCATTGCAGCTATGAGACCTGCAACACCGATTGTCAAGGATATTATACCCTTGCCACCATCGGAAATCAGGGTACAAATCGAGATGCACAGGGCCAGCATACCAACAATAACAGCAACTTTTTCTAAGGCATCTGCAGCTATAGACAGGTCACTTGTATAGCTACCTTTCGCAAGCTTCTGAAGCAAGAGTACAACGAGGAATATAGCTCCGATCAATCCAACAAGTCCAACGCCTAATATAGCTACTGACTTATCAATCTGCAAATATCTTCCAAGAACTGTAAGAACTCCTATAGCTAAAAATACAACAGATAGAACTGATATTATTTCGGTCATCTTATCCTCGATACCCTCAACAGATAACGTCTTAATCTGTTTAAGTGCGATGACGACCATCAGAATGGATGCTATGACGCCAACAAGATTGACGATCCACGGTATGGATGACTTAATAGAGACTGTACTTCTTATAGCTGCGAATATATAGCCAAGGCCCACTATGATTGCTGCTATACCAAATATCTGGCCAAGCATAGTATTACTAACACCCAGTGTATCCATCGCTGCTTCTATAGCAGAGAGATTCTTCATTACAAGAACCATAGCAGCGGCAATGACGACCAGAGCCAAAGCACCGCCCATTAAAGGTCCCTTAAGAACCGTCAGTAGAGCAAGCATGCCTGCCATAACAGCAGCCATTGTAACAACCAAAAGTACGGCCTGAAGTGTCTTATTCCAGCTGCTGTCACTGAGGATTTTAGATTTACCAATAACAACAAGGGCTGTAGAAAGAATTCTGATGGATGTTGACAATGCCAGAAGATACTTACTCAGCGAATCAAGAGCCTTAAGATCATCTTCTTTAAACTTTTTCTTCGTTATCAAACCCATTGCCACTGAGAGACCTACCATTGCTGTAGCAACGATGCCCAAAACAATTCCTGACTTTTCCAGACTATCAGTTGGAACAAGAGCAAGGGCTACAAGACATGCAGTAACAATAGCTATTGACTTTGCAAGAGTGTTAATATTACCAACTATGCCACTCATCTGTTTACCTTTGAAAATTTTATTTATGTTAGAAACAGATGTTGTAACCGCGCTAGCAAGTTCGCCTATTTTCTTGGCTGTATCTGAAATCTTTGAGATAGCAACAATTCCTGCCACGCTTGCAGCGGCAACAATAATATCACTGGCATTGAGATTTTTTATGTTATTAATGACTTGAGTTACAAATTCGCTAATCTGAGTTTTAACTGACGTAAACGCATCAGTTATTGTCTTTTCCCATTGTGCCCAGTCAATTGTTCTAATGAAATTAGAAATTGTGGTTTTGAGTTTACCTATCTTAGTGCCGACGTTTTTAATTCCATCGATAAATGTCTGAAAAGGATGTTCACTATTGAATATCTCAGTGACAAAATTCGATATAGGATTTATAAGGTTGTCTCTTATAATACCGCCAAATTTACTAAGATAGGTTCCAATAGTATTTAAAAATGGCATTATAGGCGAGAAAAAAGTTGAAAGCTTGGTACCAAGATTACCGAATTTAGTTTTGAGTTCATCGATTTTGTTCTTGACATCATTGATGAGATTTCCCATGAAAGTGAACACCGCTGCAAAATCTTCATCGTCAAGAGATTCTAACGTGGATTTAAAATTTCGTAATTTAGTAGAAAGCCCGCTGAAACTACCGGATATGGTCGATTTAATTCCTGACAGGAAATTAGTAACTGGCTGGAAAAACGATTGTAAATTCGGTAAATATTGCTTTGCATAACTTACAAATCTCTTAGCAACGTCAATAAGTGCAAGAAAGACATCAACACATGCGTCAACAACATCTCTTAAAGCAGTGAAGAACGATGTATACGAGTCATTTGCAAATATTGTGCCCATAATAGAAGCTAAGCCGGTAAATGCATTTATGAGATCATTACCAATATACTTTACTATCTTCAATAAAGGCGTAAATGCACCTACAAATTGTTTAATAAAATCTATTGCAAAACGTATTGGCTGCAGTATACCGGTAAATATAATACGAAGCCGGTCGGCTTTTTCTTCTGTAAGCTGAAAGGCTTCTGTTAAGGCGTGTATCTTTTCTATTATTGTATAAACCTGTTCAGATGTCATCGGAGTAAACACACTGCTCCATACCTCACGGAACAGTTCTACGTGTTCGACAAGAGCAGTTATTGCATTACTGAACGATTCGGCCATGAGCTCGGCACCGGACTTCTTACTTTCTTGAGCAGCCAGTTCATTGAATGAATCTCCAGCTTCCTTAGCTTCATCAGAAAGTTCCTTAAGTGCTGCTATTTTCTCTTCATCAGCAACAACAGACTCTATTTCCTTATCTGTGAAGTCGCTAAGCTTGAGTTTACCGTTGGCAAAAACCTTGTTAGCATATTCTTGCATCTCTGCTGCATCGTAACCGGCCTCAGTAAGACGCTGAACACGCTCTGCACCATTTCCCCAATCGCCACGTAGAATCTGATTGACTATCTCAGTCGCTTCCGCAAGCTGTTCCTCAGCTGTTATTATCGTAGTTCCGGTTGTTGTGAGATTCTCAGAATACTTATCAACTGCTTCAGAAAATAAGTCGCCATTGACCCAGCTTTGTGACAATAATTCGTTGAATGATGTTGCCTCGCCTGCCATAGAATCTATGGCCACACCGTGTTCATTAGCAACATTGACCAAAATATCACGGAACTGCTCATATTCCACACCCATGGAATTGATCTTGTCTATGAAGCCGGTTTCTGCTGAGTTGTTATTAAAAGCGCCCTCAAGAAGTGAGATAACATTGTCCAACGGCTCTGCAAACACCGTGTACATGTCATTTGAGAGCTGTGTCCACAATGCTTTCTGTTCTGTATAGTCACCAAATATGGTCTTAAATATATTCATCCATTTGGTGCTCACAGCATCTTTAATAGAGTCTATAGCATCACCAAATGTTCTGGCTTCCTGACCTGCTTCGAATGCCTTTAATCCAAACTCATCAACAGAACCTTGCAATTGTTCTATCGCTTCAGATGCAGTTATACCTTTTTCAGTTGCATAGTCATAAATATCATCAATTGCAGACGAATATTTCTTCAAAGATTCTATAAGAACATCTGAACTAAGCCATGCACTTTCGGTTAATGTTTCAATAAAATTTTCTTGCGTGACAACAGTTTTTCCGTCGGTTAATGCTGTATAAGTTCCATCTAAATTATCTTTTAATGTTCCAACAGCCACTGCAGTCTGAAGTGCTGTTTGACGAAACTGCTCGGTGTCCATCTGCATTGTAACTACTGAATTCCAGTCTTCTCTTCTAACGTATCCGGCACCTAATGATTGTGATAACTGGCGCATCGTATGAGATGCCGCTTGTGCATTCTGACCAGCCATAGCAGCCCACAGTGCAATGCCCTCCATTGCTTGTGTAGAAGTTTCAAGATCGATGCCTTGTGCAGTAAATTTAGATATGTTACTGACCATATCACTCAGGTTATAGCTGGTTTCATCAGTAAACCAGTTCAACTTATCAAGTTGTTCATTAACCTGAGCAAGATCGTAGCCCTGCGAAACAAGAGTGCCAGTTGCTTTCGTAATTTGATCCATCTTGTTCCAACCCTCAGCGACCTGATCAATGGTCAATGATTTAACAAGAGATGTACCGGCATCAACGGCTTTATTTGTTATGTTAGTGAGAGCTGTAACGCCAACTATACCGAGATTCGAGAGTTTACTCGTAACCGTGTCAGCAGCTGCGATAAGTGACTTGAAATTGGTCTTTTCTGCGGCAGCCTGGACATCTTCGAAAGATTTACTCCCGTTCTTAAATTTTAGTTTCTCGTCTAATTGTTCAAGAGTTTTTGTGGTTTGAGCAGCCTTTGTTTCAAAAGACTCGTTCTCAAACTCCATCTGTACTACTCTTTCCTCGATGGATTTGCTCATTTAGATGTCACCTCTCTCCACAAATCTCTTACTATATCGTCAAAAACAGGTCGTATAGCCGGGTTAATGTAATCACGCCCCTCGACATAACCACCGGTTCCTGTACCATGTCCATATTGTAAAATAATGGCGATGTTCACGCCCTTATTAATATTCGTATTAATGTATTCAATTTTAGTTCCACTATCACCCGTTGAGATCCTATAATCCCACGAAGCGGCAGTTTTACCTGATTCATAAGGAGTAGCTGCAGCTAAAGCATTTACACCTCTTTGAGCGTATTTCTGGAAGACATTTTCTATCTCCAAATCTGAAGCTTTATTTAAAAACTGATACGTTTTCTTAAAGCTGCCCTTACTTTTAAGTCGTATTGCCACAACTACTCCTCCGTAACGTTTAAAGACATTTTTCGAAAATTCCAACCGAGGAAATTTTCGGATTTCATTACCCTTTCGTTCCGTGTTTTGCCCTTCGTGCGGCATTTAATGCTCTGTTCTGAGCATAAATATCTTTCTTGCTCATCTTGTCAGGCTTGCCGTTCTTTATTCCGCATATACGTATAAGGGTAAGAAGTCTGTTTATATGCCATTTCTCGGTCTCGAAAGGTATCTGACTGGCAGTCATCCAGTAATAAATTAATTCTGACGTGATTATTTCTCTTGATGGTTTCTCGTGACGGTTAGTCGCGAAAGTCGTAGCAGTCATCGGAGCATTTATGTAATCCGTGATCTGCTTTATCTGTGCTGTCGTCAACCGTTGATAAGTTTCCGGCGGAACATTTGGCTTCACTGTCATACATCTGAAGTAATCGTAGAGTTCGTCAGTCGTCTTTTCTTCTTTATCTAAAAATGGTTTCTCCCATTTGGACTCCCATTTTGAAATAGCGAGGAGTGAATGCTCTAATGTAAGTGTTACCTCCGGCAAAGTGACAAATTCATATGTGTTTTCATTGAACAGTTCTGTTGCCGGAATAGTAATGTTAAGCATGCTGTGCCGCTATTGTGGTTACATTCGCCTTGTTGTTTTCTACTTTAGGCAGAACGCCCTCCATGAATGCTGCAGCGGCCTTTTCATCGGTGGCCAGTTCCATAAACAGATCCACATATGCTTCTGTCTCGGAGAAATTCTTTGTAATTTCTTCAGACTTCATGAATCTACGGCCATCATTCGACTTCTCACCATATGCTTTAAGGACTATCTCCTTGAAAACATTTATTATTCTCGGACCATCCTGATCCTGAACTGCCTTTTCAAGCACTTTCTTAAGACCACCCTTAACTGAATACTCAAGTTCAGCAAGCTCAGCTTTAGAAATATTGAACCAGAAGTCCTCAGTTCTTTCGTTTCCATCATAGTCGACGTAAGTCATTGTCTTTTTAAGCATTTTTGTATTTCTCCTTTCATAATTAAAAAGGGACTGCCTCAAGAAAAAGAAGCAGTCCCAAAATTCAAGCTATCAGGTCTTGTTCATCAAAGTAATGACTTCATCAGGCAGCGGAAGTCTGGGTTCAGCATCCGTATCACCGTAAAGAATATCTTCAAGGGCAGCAAGCTTGGTTGTGTCAGCCTTGGTGGAGTCGATCTCGATATGTGCAACGGGCTTGAAGTTTGTCACATCAACAGGCGTAGTCTCGAATTCCCAAGAGAAAGTAATTGCCTCCGGGGAGTCGTTAATAGTCTGGTATGCCTTCTCAGACGGAGAAGCAGTTGCGCCATAGACGAGGTGAAGCTTGTAGCCGTAATCGTCGAACTCGGTGTCGTTACCAATCTTAGTACGATAGCAAAGGCCAAAGACCTTACGAGTCTGCTGACCGAATCTAACACCGGTTGCTGCCTCAGCAGAACCGTCGCACTCTGCCCACTCATCAGGATAAGTGTAAGCCTCAATGGTGCCACCGAACTCTTCAACAGAGCGAAGAGAAAGGTACTTAATGTTATCTGCATAGAGGTTGGTTGCCTCTGCGCCAGACGGGGACTCGGTAACGCCAGTAAGGCCATTCCAAGCTACACCAGTACCAGGCTTGCCAGAAGTATACGGATACAGAACGCCATGGTCTGTACCAGTTTCATAAAATCTTTTACCGGTTTCGTCCCAAGTAATTTTCATTTAGAAGTTCCTCCTTAATAATAGATAGTGAAAACCCAATGGTTAAGATTATCTGCCGTGTAAAAACGGTCAAGTTCACAGTAAGGTAAAACCCGGAGAGCATCGGGAATAGAACTGTCCGGGTTCTTATCTATGACCGTAACCATGTACATTACACGATGATTGTAAAGCGAATTATTCGCGCGATTATTATGGTCACGTTCTATGACGTATCGTATGCAGGGATACTCCATCTTGACAGATTCGGGAGGTTGGAAATACACTTTCTTTACTCCACTGATACTGGTAAAGATTTTGTTGAGTTCAATTCGTCGGCTCATTGTACAAATCCCCCAGTGTCAGTATGATTCTCGGAAACGCTATTTCAGCAGTCTGTATTTTCCACCTCGTACCTCTCCAAGTAAGATACTTCATATACCCGATGTTCTCAATGGCAAAGGAATCCGAAACAATACTGATTTTATTATTGATTCGTATGTTGTCATTCAAACCATCTGAGTTGTCGGACGGCTTCACATAATAATTCAACACATCGCCATAATAATTTCTCTCGGTTATCCTTTCTTCATAAACACCATCAGATGCTTCAACTGTTTGAAAGTAACCGATTTTGCCGAAATACTTTGCCATTTTGAATTATTCAATCTTCAATCAGGTTGCAGACGTGAATTCGATGGCCATTGCGCTGTAGGGCTTAATAAGAGCACCAGAGCAACGGGTCTCAATCAGGTACTTCATCTGGTTGAAGTCAATGTCGAAGTCGTCAAACATGTTAACAGAACCACCCTTATCAGCACCAACATTGTAGTCCTGGAGGTTGACGATTATGCCACCAAGAGTATAGGTCTTACCATCCTCAGCACGAGTAAGGCCCTCCATAACAGGAACAGTTATGATCTCACTAACACGGAGCTTCTTGCAGAGCTTCTCGGTGGTGTCGTAGATGTCACGACCAGTGGTGTCAGTGATAAGAAGCATGTCACTGAGCATGTCTTCAGTAGTATAAAGCACCGGAGTACCTGAACCACGGAAGTCCTTACGATTCTTGATTGCCGCACGGATAAACTTGGTAGCCTTAGCACTGTCGTCATCAGAATCAGCAACCTCAACAGGAACCTTGATAGTGTAAAGCTTATCGTCGGTCCAGATAGGACGAATGTTAAGCTCATTGATCTTATCCTCATCAGCAGAGCTGCGGCCATCACCAACCAGGAATGCACGTGCAAGTTCCTCATCCAGCATACCGCGCATCTCGCCCTTAAGCCATGCAACTACATCGAAGTCAGTAATATCAATGACATCGTCGCGATCAAGCTTCTGCTTCTTGTAAATAGTCGTAGGGGTAGTAGTTCTCTTCAGAAGGCTGAAGACCTCTTCCTTCTTCTGCTTACCCTTGATGTAACCCTTTGCACGAGCCTCATCCTCTGTAATATTAGCATGAATACTCTTAATACGAGAGAACGGAGTATGGTGAATCTTGTTCATAACATGACGCACCCAGCTGTCCTCACGTTTAATGAAGTCAGGAACGTTGTTAACATTCTTGGCATCCGGGAAAAGGTAGTCGATCGGCGTTACGCCATACTCAGCATCTGCATGGGACAGGTAAGTGATGTCACTCAGGCCATGTGCCAGGCAAGAGTCCTTCAGGCTGCCATACCTCTTAACATCTTTAAATACTGCTTCAATCTCAGCATGAGAGAGAACCTCTTCCTGAGTATTATCAGTCTGCTCGAAAACATTATGCTTCATAACGGAGTCCTCCTTATTTTTATCATCATTTTCTTTATCAGTTTCTTCTTTAGGCTCTTCAGTTTTCTTGTTCTTCTTTTTCTCTTCAAGAATCAAGCCTATCATAGCGTAAACAACGCGCTTCTGTTTATCTGTCAACGTTTCGAATATATCGGCAACTGTTTCGCCCTTTTCAGCATTAGACTCGCTGTCATCCGAATGTTTAACCGGTGTGTTTGTATCTGCCGGCTTCTCACCTTCTGACAAAGCCATACCTATAATTGCGTAAACGGCTTCCTTCTGTTTATCAGTCAGAGTGTCGAAAATCTCCTTGAGAGAAATTTTATCATCTTTCTTGCTCTCATCGACTTTGTCTTCTTCAGGCTCTTCCTCAGATTCATCTTTTATCTCGCCGGCAGAATGTATGAGTTCTTCGCCAGTATAGATAATAGCTTCTTCATCTGACTCTTCGCCATGAACCATAATATTGTCTATGAGTGCTGCAGGATTTGCGCCGGCAAGCACAAGACTAACTTCTTTAATATCTCCATGGAGAACGTCTCCACCACGCTGCTTCAACTGATTTGCCCATATAGAAAGCGACTTTACATCGCCATGGGCGAGAAGAGTGGCAGCCTGCTTTGCCTTGGGATTACTATTGAATGAGCCATAGACATAAACACCCTCAGCTGCATTCTTAAGCAGAGCATGTCCAAGGACATTAGAGGGATCGTTGTGATCGTGGTTCCACACAAGCGGAACTACCTTGCCGTCATTATCCTTAAACGCATCTCTACGTATAGTGCGTCCATCACTGCAAAGGAGATCATTTTTAGTCGCCCAACCTGAGAAGTCATATTTGAATCCCATTTTGATTTTTTCTCCTTAATTTAATACTGAATCCACGAGATCTTTCACAGATTCCTGTTTGCCCTCTTCTGATGTACTTGCAAATGACTGGCCTTCGCCTGGATTAAGGTTCTTATTGCGGAGTTCATCCGCCTTAGAATCGTTAACAGGTTTAAGACCAACTATCTGTCGCATTTCATTAGAAGACATAATCTCGTTTCGTGTAAACTTATCTGCTATGTCTGCAATTGCTGATACAGGTACCAGCTTGAACGGATCTCTAAAGAATACTATCGACTTATGCTGAGAACGAGCAGTCTTGGTGAGAAACTTACGTCTCATCTCTTCAACAATAGCAGAAATTATAGGTTCTATTGAACGCGAGTAATAGTTCTGCATCGTTTTCTCATCAGCAGTACCGTTCATTATCTCCTGAGTAATTCCAAGCTGACTGTATACCATATTCGTAAGATACTCTATCTGAGTCATGAGGTTGTTATCCAGAGATCGATTAAGCTGAATAATCTTTTCTGTTCCGTCAGCATATGCAATGCCATACTTTGAGTTAACGAGCTGATCTTCTATCTCCTGACGACGTTTATTAGCCTCTGCTCTGCGAGCTTCTGTCTTTATCACATAAGGTAACTGAATAATCATATTCAGCTTACTTGATGTGGTTTGCTCATCGGCTATATCGAGCAGGCTAAGTTTACGACGGAGTCTTTGTACAACTGAGTTCTGTTCGTTCATGACTGCGTAAAGCGGATTTTCAATAATTGCCACCGAGGATTTTTCCATGATAATATCTTCAGATCTTCCCACTCGGTCGTTGTAGACACGAACTTTGACATGATCCGGGAACCATTGGATTATCTCTCCAACACGCATGGACAAAATATCATACGAATCAGTCTCCATGGGATTAAGTGTCGTGTCTACAGGAACAATTGCAATACACCCTTCATCAAATAACGACATAACGACATCCTGCCGAAATGCTCGCGCTGTCTGATCTTTGTTGGCCGCGAGTGTCAAGCATGTGTTGAGACCAGTGTTCATCGGATAAACATACCTATCATTTTCATCCAACTTTGCATGAACAATTTCTACAGCTGCACAATCCATTGCGATCTTGTTATAGATCGCAGTAATGATAGATTTCTCATTGTTGCCTATCATTTTGATTCTGTCAGGTCGATAGGAATAGCTCGTTCCAAGATCCTGATAAACCGGAGGATCTCTGTTCATAAATGCATTCCAGGCTGATTTAAGCCTGCTTGTAAATGTTTCAGCCATATGTTATACGTCCTTAGTCTTTTTCAATAATTCTTGTCTCTTTGTAAATGGATAGAAGACCTACATTCCAGTCATTCTGTACTATGAAATCTCGTCCGGCTTTAAATGTACCTGAACCGATTTGATCGAGCCGTGAACTGGCAACCGCTGCGATTTTTTCATTTGCATCTCTAATATTTTTACTTCTTTCTAAGTTCATTTTATACTTTTCATTTGTCGGATCTTGTTCTAACTTTCTGTTATATCTATTTATATCGCTTGTGCCTATAGAAGCTGCAACTTCCGCTTTTTTTGATAATTCCTTATAATATTTAATAGCTGATTTAGTCTGTTTTTTTTGCAAGGACGGTTCTGTGGCTACCTTAGCATATCTTGCTTTACCAGCTGTAGTCAAAGTACCGTCTGCGTTCTGATATCTTCTAATGCCCCATTTCATACCAAGTATGCCATGGTGTGATAAGTATTCTTCCATTGTTACCTCCTGGAATTATTCAAACGCATCTTTATTAGCTTTGTATGCAACGTATGCATCCATCAAAGCTGACACGTTATCTATCTTATGTTCATATCGTTTCTTATAAAGCTTGCGATTTCCGTTTGTATCTTCAAGTGTTATACAGTTGCCCATTGTGAAACTCATAAGCTCTTCATCAAATAATAAAAGCCGCTCCTCCGAAAGCTTCTTAAGCTCTCCCAAAGGAACGGTTTCAGTCTTTGCGCCCTGTATAACTTTCTCAACACCAAACTCTCCATTGTCTCGCACCCATTTTTCTATAAATACTTTCGAGTTATATGGGTCAAAACCAAGACAACGGACATCGTATTCACTGCTTATAATAAAACGATCCAAATCATCGTAAACTTCTTCCATGTCAAGCACAGTTCCCTCAAGAACAACAAGTGTGCCTTCCTGAAGAAACTCATCGTATTTGATTCTCATTGCCATAGGAAGTTTCATCAAAGTTAATGATGTAATATAACTTCGGACCTTAATACCAAATGCGCCATTCTGTAGAGGGAACAAGAAAGTAAATGCACAGAAATCGTCTCCTTGCGACAAGTCGGCTCCCAAAGCGCATGGCATATTCCAGTAATCACTTTTCCTATGAGGTAATGTCTCTTCATATGTAAAGTAATAGGTATAGCCCTCCATTGGTATGCCAAATCTTTTTGCAAGAATATCATTTCGTGTTGCAGGTGCTTTCTCAGCTCTCTCGACATCAAGTTGGTACGTCTCATATGAAACTGTTTTACCCAAATTAGGATTGGCTTTCAACCACATTGCGGGATTGGCAACTTCATCGATACTATCCAATTTATAGTACCAGATCGAAACATGCTTATTGATGTACTCGCCCTTTAGGATGTCCATCAATTCCATTTTGATTGTGTCACCGCTGCCATTTCGTACAGTTCCTTCAGAACTCATTGCAACTATGAGATAGTCGTCGACCTTAGACGCGCCCTGTTCAATAGCGCCTATAGGATCTTCCCTGATGTCTCCGGAAAGCCATTCATCAACTGTTGCTACCTTGCATCTTAAACCCTGAAGCTTGTTGATGCTCATGGGTCTTATCTCAAGCAGCGAACCAGTCAAGAAATTCTCAACACCCTTTTTAGTCGATGCCAGTTTCACTCTCGTTGCTTTTGAGCCGGTAGTGTTCTGCAATGAACCTTCAGTTAAAAACTTAAAGAATGGGCCACGGGATCTGACGATTGCAGTTTGAATAGGTGAGAGTATCTCGTTCGCCTGTTTCATCGTTGGTGCTGTTGTGATTTGATGGGTGGTTGAACTATCAACATTTAAGAAGAAATTCTGAATGCAGGAACCATACATCGACTTGGCTGCGCCTCGTGCAACAATTAGATACTGTTTATTTGTAAGACGTTTTTTGATGCTCTTCTGAACATACCGTCCCGGAGCTCCGTCTTTACCAGGGACGTAAACAGAGCGTTCAACAAAGTAATACCAACCGAAGATCTGTTCGGCCCAGAGTTTAAATGAATCAAGTAGATTTAGATCTGAACCATCGGTCAGTGTCAACTCATCTTCGCAGAATCGCACGAATCCATTCATTGCCTCGTCATCGTAATAAATGTCAGGGTCATCAATGAGATCATCTATACGATTCATTTCCATCGCGATTTCCTTGCAGACAGGTATCTCACCTCGTATCACTGCATCCCGAAATTCGCCGTAATACTTGGGAGTTGCAGTGTTTGAAAGTGACATTATAACTCCTTATTAAAGTCCATATCCATAATTACCCTTCCGATCATACTCACTACCGTCTCCTATAAGCATAATGCTTGGTGACTTATCTGGATTTCGATCTGCGAGTCTTGGGCCATTATCTTGTTTCTTTGACGTTGTTTTACTGCTACTTACTGTTTTTTTTTTAGAATTGTCATCTGTACTGGTGCCAAGTACCTGGTTGACTATGCCTTTTGCAATAGCACTTCCAGCCTGTTTGGCAACCGATGAAAGAGTCTGTGATAAAAGATCTTTACCGAACTTCACATACCATGATTCGCCAGCTGACGCAGCAGTATTTTGCTGAGTCTGTCCAGTTAATTGTAAATATGTTTGCTCGTTCCGAAGACGGTTAACTAAACTCTGAAGTTCAGCATCTGTCATCGTACGCGGATCTCGGTTTGCATTAGAATCATTTTGAAGCTTGATCGCCTGGCGTTCAGTTGCAACTCTCTTAGCTTCTAATTCAGCCGCTCGCTTCTGTGATTCAGCTTCCCGTTTCTTTGATTCGGCTACTCGTTTAGCATAAACTTTTGCATCTCGACGATTTTTAATACCGTAGTGGATTCTGCCCAATGGAGTTAGTGAACCGTCTTTGTACTGATACCGACGTTGCCCCCATTTCATGTTAAGCACTCCACTATGTGCTATATAGTATGATGCCATATTATTCTTCTCCTAAACTCCGATTTATTTCAACCTGATGAATAAGACGCCATTCAACTTCTGCAATGCTGTCTTTCAATGCTTGCATAATGTATGAACTTGTAGGAGGATCAAACTGCATCCGGACTTTTTGTGCCATGTAAGATCGGCAGGCTCGGAGATCTTTGTTTCCTTCCTCGAATTCATCCCAAGTGGCATCTTCGTCTTCAATGCTGAAAACTTCCTTTGGTCCGATTCCCATCTGATTCAGTGTCATGAACACTGTATTTATGTAAGTTATAATGTCAAGGTCAAACACATCATACTCATTGTCTATCCCCGACAATTTCTTTATTGAAATTAATATGCTGTCCGATTCGGAACTCATTTAATCATCTCCTCCATGGACATGTATCATTTGGTTGCCTTTGTATAAATGGCTTTGGAAGCAAATCGATGTTGCTGTAATGAATTGCTTTATGCGTTAGACTTGAAACTGAGATTAAGTATTCAGGATTCCAGGCAAACTGAGAATGCTCAAGAATATCTTCCAAAACTATTGGGTTCATATGATGAATAATTATTGGACCACTAATTGCATGATCATCTACTCCAAGATCTAATCCATTATCTCTAAGAATCACTTCTCGTTTCAACTTTCGATATTCAGGCGATGTGTAGAACTTCTGGTTTACATAACGTCTCGATCCAAACGTTTCTCGTCCGACAACTCCATCAAGTTTTAAGTATTCGAATCGTTCTTCAAAAGTCGGAAGAAGAATTAATTCACTGTATGACCTAATAGTCTTCATCTTTTGTTTCGCTATCACCATGACCGCTATAAACTCTAAAAGCATTGAGAGCCTCACTGTACAATTCTTTGAGATCACTATTAGATTTATAGTTCTCGGTCTTGGCTTCAATCAAATCTTTTTGCTTCTCCAGTATCTCTTTTTCTAATCTTGCCTTTGTGCTTGCAAGTTTTAGAAAATGTGTTGTCTCCTGAGAAGATGCGGTACCATTCCTCAATCGTTCTTCAACCAAATCAACAGCAAGAGAGATCAACTGATTCTCCCTAGCTTCAGGCGTCAAAGCTGGGCGCATTTTCGCTTGAGGTTCTGCCAGTTTCTTAGGCTTTGCCATACCTTCTCACCTCCTTTTAATGAGTTTATGGCTACTTTTGTAATAATTTACCCGTCATTTAGAGAGGCGCGGAATGTTTGAAAGAAAGGAGGCCTTTAATGGAGATGTAAATGAGAGATACAGCATTTATCTGGAAAGGAGAAAAGCAGCAAATACTCACTGTCGACAGTTTAGAGCCCGCCCAAAAGCTCATCTGTCTGGAAAGTCCACGCCCCTTTAAATGACGGATAAAAAGTAGAATAGTGCACCTAAAATT
>CAVGQQ010000016.1:0-58953 GCA_963631525.1 bacterium | reverse complement strand
AGTAAAGAACAGTAAAAATAATAAAAAAGAGTAAAGAACAGTAAAAGAGGTGCGCGATGCAAAATCCATTTACATTAGTTTTTGGTAAGAGTCCGTTGGAATCAATCTCCAGATTGGCACAGACGAATGAGATTATTGATTCGTTTTCGTCAGAATGGATGAACCAGCAGATTTATACGATTACGGGAGTCCGGGGCAGCGGAAAGACTGTAATGCTGACAGATATATCGAAGCATTTTCGTAAAGACAAGGATTGGATTGTAATAGAACTGAATCCAGATCGTGACTTGCTGCATAGTTTTGCCGCAAAATTATACGATCAGAAAAATCTGAAGGATGTGTTTATAAAAGCAAAGCTGGATTTATCAGTATTAGGGATTGGATTGTCTATTGAAAAATCGAATCCTTTTTTTGATATAGAAAATGCAATTCAGGCGATGCTGGAGATTGTGAAGGATAAGAAGAAACGTGTACTTATCACAATTGATGAAGCAACAAGTAATGAAGAGATGAAAATATTTGCAAGTGCATTTCAGATTTTTGTTCGAAATGAATTGCCGGTATTTTTGCTCGTGACAGGACTTTTTGAGAATATAGATGCCTTACAGAATGAAAAAAATCTGACGTTTTTATATCGGGCACCAAAGATTAAGCTGCAACCATTAGATAAAGGTGCGGTAAAACAGAAATATCAGGAAATCTTTGGTTTTTCAAGTGATAATGCGTTAGCGATGGCGGATATGACAAAAGGCTATCCCTTCGCATTTCAGGTATTAGGATACCTGACGTGGCAGAAGGATGGAGATTATAAGTCTGTGGTTGGTATATATAGACAGTATCTGAGCGAATATGTATATGATAAGATCTGGTCAGAGTTATCGAACAAGGATAAGAAAATATGCTATGGAATTGCAGAGACAGCTTCGGGGAAAATAAAGGAAATCCGGGAGAAGTTATCACTCAAAACAAATGAGTTCAATCCTTATCGTGACAGATTGAAAAAAAGAGGAATTATAAATTGTGAAGAACATGGGTATGTACATTTTGCATTACCGGAATTTGACGAATATGTATTGATACATGTATAAAGGATGAATTGGAAATGGTATATCTAATCGGAGCAGGTCCCGGCGATCCGGGATTAATTACATACAAAGGTCTGCAGATCTTAAAATCGTGCGATGCGGTAATCTACGACCGGCTTGGAACGGGAGAGCTTCTCGATCTTGTGCGACCGGATTGCGCGAAGATCTATGTCGGCAAGCAGGTAGGTGCGCATTATAAGAAGCAGGAGGAAATCAACCGGATTCTGGTAGAGACCGCAGGAAAATACGAGAATGTTGTCCGCTTAAAGGGCGGCGATTCGTTTGTGTTCGGACGTGGCGGCGAGGAAATCCTTACATTGCAGGAAGCAGATATTCCGTTTCAGGTGATTCCGGGGGTGACTTCTGCGATTGCGGTGCCGGAGGTGCTTGGAATTCCTGTGACACATCGGGAAATGAGCCGGAGCTTTCATGTGATTACCGGACATACGAAGAAGGGCGAGGCAGATGCACTTGCGAACATCCATAAGCAGGAGGGAACCAGTGTGTTCCTGATGGGTCTTTCGAATCTGGAACCAATTATGCAGCGGCTGCGCGAAGAGGGGGAATCGGCGGAGACACCGGTCAGTGTGATTTCAAATGGCATGCTGCCCGGAGAGACAATTGTGCGCGGTACGGTAGGGACGATTGGCAAGCTTGTTTCGAAGAACGAGCTTGTCTCACCGGCAATCATAGTCGTCGGGCAGACAGCCGCCTGCACGATGAAGGATAAGAAGCGCAGTGCGATTGATGGCTGCAAGGTCGGCGTCGTTGGCACGGCAGTATTCCGCGAGAAACTGCGCGGACTGCTGGAAGAAAAAGGCGCATCGCTGTTTTCAATCTGTGATATGCATGTCAGGACGTGCCCGGATATGGAGAAGTTGGATGTGGCAATTCAGAATTTGAAGGATTACCGGTGGATCGTATTCACAAGCCAAAATGGTATCCGGTTATTCTTTGACCGGGTGCGCGCGTGTGCCGTCGATCTTCGGAAGTTTGCAGATATCCGATTCGCTGTGGTTGGAAGTGGCTGCAAGCAGGCACTGGAGCAGTATGGATTTTATGCGGATTATATACCGGAGCAATATACGACAGAAAGTCTTGCAAATGGGCTTTGTACCGTTGTAAAATCAGGAGAAAAGGTTTTGGTCCCGCGGGCGAAGGAAGGAAGCCCGGTCTTAGAACAGATTTTATCTGCAAACCAGATTGACGCAGAGATTCTATCCATCTACGATGTGCGTGGCGCGCGGACAGAAAACTGGAAATACTTAAATAATTACGATGCAATTTTATTTGCAAGTGCCTCCGGGGTTCATGCGTTTGCGGATTGCCTTGCCGAGACCGGACAGCCAGACTGGAACCCGGCACAAGGAAAGAAGCGCATTGTACTTGGTACAATTGGACAGGTGACAGCAGATGTCCTTATAAAATGTGGTCTGCCCGCCGGTGTTGTCCCGGAACAGTGTGACGCAAAAGGCTTAGTAAGGGCATTGGATATTGCCTTTGCCATGAAAAAGACAGATAATAATAAAGAGTAAAAATGTAGATAGAGGTGGACATACTTACCAATTCTTAAGCAGACCGTTGAAGCACGCTGGCACTTAATGAGCGACAGATTCGGTGTCGCGAATTTAGTACCATTGCGTGCTGAACCGAGCGAGAGCGCGTCTGCGTAGAAATGGTAAGTATGTTCACCTCCTGTAGAGAGGTACATTTATAATTACTGTAAGTTATAGGAAAAGAGGAATATACACACATGATACGATTAAGAAGGTTGAGAGAAAATGAAGTACTGCGAAACATGGTGCGCGAGACGCAAATCAGCAAATCCGATCTCGTCTACCCGGTATTCATCAAGGAAGGAACCAATGAGAAGAACCCGGTTGATTCCATGCCGGGCATCTACCAGTATACATTGGATCGGTTCGACGAGGAATTAGAGCGCATACAGGCGGCTGGCATCCCGGCGATTTTGATCTTCGGTATTCCGGAGCACAAGGACGAATGCGGCAGCGGCGCTTATGATGAAAATGGTATCACACAACGTGCGGTGCGCGAGATCAAGAAGAAAGCACCGGAGCTTTTGATTATTGCAGATGTGTGCCTGTGCGAATATACTTCCCACGGACATTGCGGACTGGTGCAGGACGGAAAGATTCTGAATGATGAGACGCTTCCGCTTCTGGCTAAAATGGCAGTGACGCTTGCCAAGGCGGGCGCAGACATGATCGCACCGTCCGACATGATGGATGGACATATCGCATACCTGCGAAAAGCATTGGATGAAAATGGATGCGTGGATACATTGCTTATGGGATACAGCGCGAAGTTCGCGTCCGGATATTATTCTCCGTTCCGGGATGCGGCACATTCCGCTCCAGCATTCGGTGATCGCAGAACGTATCAGATGGACCCTGCAAATGGCAGGGAAGCATTGCGCGAATGTGAGGCGGATATCGAAGAAGGCGCGGATATCATCATGGTAAAGCCGGCACTCGCATATCTCGACATTGTGAAAGCGGTGCGTGGCGAGACGAAGCATCCGCTTGCAGTCTACAATGTAAGCGGTGAGTATTCGATGGTCAAGGCAGCAGCGTTAAACGGCTGGATCGATGAGAAACGTATCGTCATGGAGAATATGATTGCAATGAAACGTGCCGGTGCGGATATCATCATAACCTATCACGCACTTGACGTGGCAAAGTGGTTAGAGGAGGAAGCATCATGAACGGAGTGAATGATTTAGGATGCTTCCGACGATCTGCCGCCGAGCGGATGCGAGGGGGCATTACATATTATGAGGAGGAAGCATCATGAACGGAGTGAATGATTTAGGAGGCATAATCATGCAGACAGAATCAGAACAGTTATTTGAAGAATCCAAGAAATATATTCCGGGCGGCGTGAATTCGCCGGTGCGTGCATTCGGCTCAGTCGGACGCTCCCCGATTTTTATAAAAAAAGCGAAGGGTTCCCGTATATTCGATGAGGATGGAAGGGAATATATAGATTATGTATGTTCATGGGGACCGGGAATCCTCGGACATGCAAAGGAGATCGTGATCGAAGCGGTGAAGGCAGCCTGTGACGACGGATTGACCTTCGGTGCACCGACAAGAAAAGAGCTGGAGATTGCGGAGCTGATCACGGCGCATATGCCTTCGATGGAAATGTCCCGTATGGTAAATTCCGGTACAGAGGCAGTGATGAGTGCAATCCGTGCGGCACGTGGATTTACTGGAAGAGATTACATTGTGAAATTCAAGGGCTGTTATCATGGACATAGTGACGGACTCTTGGTAAAAGCTGGATCTGGAGTAATTACACAGACAGTGGCAAACAGTGCAGGGGTCCCAGAGGGCTATGCGAAATATACCCTCGTCGCAGAATATAACGATGAGGAATCTGTAAAACGGTTGTTTGATGCGTACAAGGGACAGATCGCAGCAATCATTGTCGAGCCGGTTGCGGCAAATATGGGTGTGGTTCCGCCGAAGGCAGGATTCTTAGAGTTTCTGCGTGACATTACGCAGACGGATGGTGCGTTACTGATTTTCGATGAGGTTATCACAGGATTCCGTCTGGCACCGGGCGGCGCACAGGAATATTTCCATATCAAGCCGGATCTGACGACACTTGGCAAGATCGTCGGTGGCGGTATGCCGGTTGGAACCTACGGAGGCAGACGTGAGATCATGCAGTGCGTTGCACCACTTGGTGAGGTATATCAGGCAGGTACCCTGTCGGGGAATCCGATTGCGATGACCGCAGGCATAGAGACGTTGAAATTGCTGGATGCGCATCCGGAAGTGTATGCAAAGCTCGAAGAAAAGACCGCAGGACTTGCACAGGCAGCAAGAGAGACATTTGGCGATCAGGTCTGCGTCAACCAGATCGGCTCGCTGATGAGTATTTTCTTCACAGACAAGCAGGTGGTTGATATGGATACCGCCATGACGAGCGACACGAAGCAGTATGCAGCATTCTTCCGATATATGCTTGATCATGGAATCAACCTCGCTCCATCGCAGTTTGAGGCAATGTTTATTTCGGATGCACATACAGAGGAAGATATCCGGAAAACGATCGATGTTATGAAAGAATTTGCACACAGTTAGATCGTGTATGAAATAAGAAATTGATTTTGAAATAATCGAAAAGCATGAAATAGAAACCAGTTTGGAGGAAAATGATGAGTGATACAAGGAAAGATGTCGTAATTATCGGTAGTGGGCCCGCAGGATTATCGGCGGCGGTCTACGCGAAGCGTGCGTTGCTGGATGTGGCAGTGATCGAGAAGGAAATGTTCAGCGGCGGACAGATTGTTACAACCGACCGTGTGGATAATCTGCTTGGTTTTTACGGAACAAACGGCTATGACCTGTCGGTAAAGTTCCGGGAACATGCAGATGCGCTGGAGGTTCCATTTATGGAGGGAACGGTGACGGAGATTGCCAATCAGGGCGATCATAAGGAAGTGCATCTGGAAGATGGTAGTGTGATCGAGACAAAGGCTGTGATCGTGGCAACAGGAGCAACCCATCGAAAACTCGGTGTGGAAGGCGAGGCGAAGTTTTCCGGTGCAGGCGTTTCGTACTGCGCAACCTGTGATGGTGCATTTTTCAAGAACAAGACGGTAGCTGTCGTCGGTGGTGGTGATGTGGCACTTGAAGATGCCCTGTACCTTGCAAATGTATGTGAGAAGGTCTACCTGATTCATCGTCGGGATGAGCTGCGCGGCGCCAAGGTATTGCAGCAGCGGATCTTCGATGCAGCAAATATCGAATTCTTACCACACACCGAAGTGCGAGAGATCTGCGGTGAGAACATGGTTGACCATATCGTAATCGAGAACAACCAGACAGCCGAAACGCGCGATCTTGCATTATCAGGCATCTTTATCGCGGTTGGCATGCAGCCACAGACAGCACTTGTGAAGGATGTCGTAGAGATGGAGAACGGCTATATCCGCGCTGGCGAAGACTGCCGCACAAACGTACCATTTCTATATGCAATCGGTGATGTGCGCACCAAGACTGTCCGCCAGATCGCAACTGCAATCGGTGATGGTGCCATTGTGATCGCGTCACTTGAACACGACCTGCTGGCATAGGACGAGCTGGCAAATCGTAATGTATGCCCGTCAAATCGGAAAAAATTGACAATCCTACCCACAAGATATATAATGTCCTGGATTTTATACAGTAGATATTGTACTTTCATACAAAAATCAAGGCAAAACAAGACAGGATTGTCTTGTGAATACCGATTGGAAGAAAGTAAGATTCGTGAATGATTGTCGAAGCAGAGAGATGTTTAGGTGTCGATCTATCAGATAAAAGAAATATAAATATGTTTGGAACTTAGAAGTTCTTGATGTTCTGTGAATATTTAGCAATGTTTGAACACGATGTTCAAACAAGCCGCCACTGAGCCATGGATGGCGAATTGGCGGCGGTTGCGTCAGGAATGAAAAAATAAATCAGAACATCTAGCACCTCTTAGTTCCAATACATCTGATATTTATTTTATCTGATTTGATCGATTCTAACATCTCTCTGGATTGGCAATCGTCCGAGGTTCAAAAGGAAAAAGGAGACAATCATGTCGAAGTTACGTTATCATATCGCAGTCATGGCTGCAAAATTCAGCAAAGTCATTATCCGCCTTTCGGGGCGCAACGGCACGCACACCCCAGGCGTTGTTGCCAGAAAGATCTGCCCGGATTTCATGGCGCAGGCACCGAAGGCACCGCTCTGTATCTGCGTGACAGGTACGAACGGTAAGACAACCGTATCAAACATGCTGACCGATATGCTGGAGAAGGAAGGCAAGAAGGTTGTGAGCAACCGGACTGGCTCAAATATCGTGCCGGGCTGCGTGACCAATCTGTTGAACAGCGTCAACTGGCTTGGCAAATGCCGCGTGGACGCGACCGTATTTGAGGTGGACGAGCGTGCATCCCGTCTGATCTTTCCATATGTAAAGCCGGATTATCTCGTTGTGACGAACCTGTTCCGTGATTCACTGAAGCGAAACGCACATCCGGACTACATTTTCAGTGTCATTGACACATACTGCCCGGACACAACGAAGCTGATCTTAAATGCAGATGAACAGTGCAGCAGCAACTTAAAGCCGAACAGCGAGCATGTTTATTTCGGAATCGGAAAGCAGGATGACGATAAGACGGAACCATATAACCTGATCGCTGATTATACATTATGTCCAAAATGTGGTACGAAGCTCAAGTTCAACTATCTTCGTTATCATCATATTGGAAATGCCTATTGTCCGAACTGCGATTACAAGTCTGCAGATGCAGATTATCTTGCAACGAAGGTCGACAAGGAAGGCAAGAAGTTAATTGTCCGTGAAAAGGATGGAAACGAAATTGAGTACGCACTGATCCATGATGCGTTGTTTAATATTTATAATGAATTGACTGTAATCACGATGATGCGGGAGCTTGGATATTCTTCTGACGAAGTGAAGAAGCGGATCGCAGAGATCCATGTACCGGAATCCCGTTACAGCGAGACGAAGGTTGGAAATGTGACAGTCGTTCAGGCACTCAGCAAGGGACAGAGTGCAGTCAGCTCCTGCCGTACGTTTGAGTATGTGGCAGAAGAGCCGGGCAAGAAGGTTATCATGATCGCCGAGGATGATTTCAGCGACAGACAGAAGAGTATTGAGTTTATCGGCTGGATTTACGATCTGGAATACGAGCAGTTTGCAAGAGATGATGTAATGCAGGTAGTCTGCTGCGGACCAAGATGTCTCGATCACCGTGTGCGTGCACTGATCGCCGGAATTCCGGAGGAGAAGATCGCATGGGATCTCGACGAGGTTGCAGCGGTTGATAAAGTGAACTTAGAGGGTGTCGATAAGGTATACATCTTATACGACTGCGATACCTATGGTATTTCCTGCAAGATGAAGCAGAAGCTTTTGAAGAGACTGGAGGATGAAAAATAATGAAGATTGAAATCCTTTATCCGGAACTTTGTACCTTATATGGTGACAAAGGAAATATGCAATACTTGAAGCTCTGCTTACCGGATGCAGAATTTGTAGAGACAACACTGAATGCGAAGCCGCTGTTTTTGACAGAGGACATTGATCTGGTTTATATGTGTTCCATGAGTGAGAAGAGTCAGGAAGTGATTTTAAGCCGCCTGCTTCCTTTGAAGGAGGAGATCTTCCGTGCCTTTGATGCAGAGAAGACGGTATTCTTCTTTGTCGGAAATGCGCTCGAACTGCTTGGCAAATACATCAAGCGGGAAGATGGCAGCAAGGTGGAAGCACTGGCGTACTTAAACAGTTATTCGGTCAGACAGACACCGAATCGTTTCAATACATTGATGAAGGCAAAATTTGATAACATTACATTGCTTGGTTATACAAGCCGTTTCTCCCATACATTTGGCATTCCGGAGCAGGAGAGCTTCTGTAAGGTAGAGATGGGAACCGGCATGAATCCGAAGTCGGTATTCGAGGGAATCCGCAAAGGAAAGATTCTTGCAACTTATATGCTTGGACCAATTCTTGTGGCAAACCCAGATTTCACGCATTATCTTCTGCGTATGTTAGGCGCAGATATGGAGAAAATACCATATGAAGATGCGATGCGGGACGCATATAACCAGAAGATGAAAGAGTTTAACAAGCCAGATTTGGAATTATCTTAAGTCTGAAATACAGAATTCATTCTTTTTTCACTTGCGAAGTGAGAGAATGAGGAGTATATTATAGCTTGATTATGAAGAAAATGAGTCACACAGAGTAGGAGGTACGAGTGTATGACTGACGTTGAAGTATTTGAGAATTATGAATCAGAGGTACGTTCTTATTGTAGAAGCTTCCCTGCGATCTTTACGACTTCGAAGGGTTCGATCATGAAGGATGAGAACGGAAAGGAATATATTGATTTCTTCTGTGGAGCAGGAGCCTTAAACTACGGACATAACAATGACTATATTAAGGAAAAAATGATTGCATATCTGCAGAGTGATGGTATCCTTCATTCTATGGATATGATGACTGTGCCAAAGAAAGAGTTTTTGCAGCTCTTTGAAGAGAAGGTGTTACAGCCAAGAGGACTGAATTTCAAGGTGATGTTCCCTGGACCAACTGGAACCAATGGCGTAGAGGCTGCATTGAAGCTGGCGCGGAAAGTTAAGAAGAGAAATCAGATCTGGGCACTCATGGGATGCTTTCATGGTATGACGCTTGGCGCATTGTCTCTGACAAGTGATGCAGGCAGCCGTGGTGGCGCAGGCGTATGTCTGAACGATGTCACACATATTCCAGCACCATATATGTTCCCGGAGCTTGATACAATCAAATATATGGAGACATTGCTTACGGATGATCACTCAGGTGTAGAGAAACCGGCAGCAATCATTATCGAGACTGTACAGGCAGAAGGCGGGGTGCATGTATTTTCGAATGAATATCTGCAGGGTGTCCGTGCATTGTGTGATAAGTATGACATTTTGATGATCGTGGACGATATTCAGGTTGGATGTGCGAGAACAGGAACTTTCTTCTCGTTCGAGCGTGCAGGTATCGTACCGGATATGTTTGTAATGTCTAAGTCAATTGGTGGATATGGTATGCCGTTTGCCTTGACAATGTTCAAGCCAGAGTTGGATATCTGGTCACCGGGTGAGCACAACGGAACCTTCCGTGGCAACCAGCTTTCTATGGTTGCAGCGAAGGCAGGACTGGAATATATGCTTGACCATAAGATTGAGGCAGAGGTAAAGCGGAAAGAAGGAATCATCCGTAAATATATGGATGAGAATATAGCAAGACCAGGTGTGGAGATTCGAGGAATTGGCTGTATCTGGGGCGTACAGGTTGCAGACGGAAAGCTTGCACTGGCAATCTGTAACAAGTGCTTTGAAAAGGGATTGATTATGGAGCGTGCAGGTCGTGACAACAATGTGTTGAAGCTGATGCCGGCGCTTGTGGCAACGGATGAAGAATTGATTCGCGGATTGGATATCATCAGAGACTCAATGAATGAATTGATGTAAGATATTATTGCCGCACCGGGGAAACTTTGGTGCGGCTCTTTTTGTATTTGTAATGGAAGTAACAGAAGGGAAGAACAATATGGAACCTTGGATGGGAAGGACGGCAGCAGTTGTCGACCTTGGAATGTTAAAACATAATCTGGCAGAGATCCGAAAGAAATTAAAACCGGGTGTCGAACTGATGGCGGTTTTAAAGGGCGATGGATACCGGCATGGCGCAGAAGGATTGTATCCGACATTGAAGGCGTGCGGCGTGACATACTATGCGGTTGCACTGTGGAGCGAGGGCGTGGCTCTGCGGGAGCATGGCGCGACAGAACCGATTCTTGTGCTTGGAGATACCAGAGATTATGACTTGGATGAGGCAGTCCGTTACAATCTGGATTTCCCGGTGTTCTCGGTGGAATATGCGAAGACAGTTGACGAGGCAGCAAAACGGCAGGGCAGAAAGCAGAATGTGCAGATTAAGCTTGATACCGGTATGAGCCGGATTGGGTTCCCGGATAACGATGAGACACTTGAAGCAATCAGGGAGATTTCGCAGATGGAATCCCTGAATATGACGGGTATTTTCACGCATTTTGCACGTGCGGATGAGTACGATCATAAGAGCGCAGAAAAACAGCTTGCCCGCTTCCTGCGTATGACAGAGAAATTAAAAGAAATGGGAATCACATTTCCGAAGTATCATGTGGCGAACAGCCCGGCAATTTTGCTTATGCCGGATTCGCAGCTTGACATGGTGCGTGCCGGAGATATCTTATATGGCTTGAATCCGATCGATGAAGAAGGATTCAAGAAAGAAAAATTTAAGGAGATTTTGAGCTGGTACACCTATGTGGTTATGGTGAAGGAGGTTCCGACAGGAACCGAAGTCGGCTACGGTGGTACGTTCGTGACGAAGCGTCCGACGAAGATTGCAACCCTGCCAGTTGGGTTTGCAGATGGATACCGGCGAGACCTGTCGAACCGCGGAAAGGTGCTGATCCGTGGGAAGGAAGCACCAATCATCGGAAGAGTCTGCATGGATCAGTGCATGGTTGATGTGACAGATATCCCGGATGTGCAGAGAAATGATCAGGTAACACTGCTTGGCGGAGAACTGTCGATTGAGTGGATGGCAGATCTGCTGAAGACGAATGTCGATGAGATTGTATGTAATATCTCCCAGCGTGTGCCGCGTGTCTATATTGATTCTTCACAGGAATCATAAGTTCGTAATAGAAAGAGGAATGTTATGCAACAGGAAACCCGTGTAAGAAATGCCTCACGAAATGTTGTGTTTGGCATGTTTTTGAAAGGCTATCAGATACTGCTTCCATTTATCATGCGTACAGCGATCATGTACTACATGGGCGATGGATATCTTGGCTTGAACAGTTTGTTTGGTTCGGTGCTGTGGGTGTTGAACCTTGCGGAGCTGGGTGTTGGTTCGGCAATGGTATATTCCATGTATCAGCCGATCATCGACAATGACAAAGAGCAGATCTGCGCGTTGTTAAAATTATATCAGAAGTATTATCGTATCATCGGACTGGTGATCGCGGTCGTTGGTGGGATTCTGACACCGTTTATTCCGTATCTTGTTAAAAGCGATATGCCGGAGGGCGTGAGCATCTATGTGGTATATCTGCTCAATTTGTTCTGTACCTGTATGTCGTACTGGCTGCTCGCATACAAGAACAGTCTGCTTACGGCACACCAGAGAAATGATGTGGCAAGCAAGGTCATGCTTGTGACGAATACGTTCCAGTATGCGGCACAGTTGGTTGTCGTTATGACAATCGGCGATTATTACATCTATCTGATCGTACAGATCTTCACACAGATCGTGACGAATCTGGTAACGGCATATTTTGCGAACAAGATGTATCCAGAGTATAAAGCAGTCGGTAATCTTCCGAAGGAAGATGTAAAGAAAATCAATAACCGAATCAAAGACCTTTTCACTATGAAGGTGGGACAGGTTATTGTATCCTCCGCAGATACGATTGTTATTTCTGCATTCTTAGGACTTGCAGCCAATGCATTTTACAACAATTATTACTATGTGCTGACTGCGGTAACGGGAATCATGAATGTGGTGTTTGTATCGTGCACCGCAGGTATCGGAAATAGTATTCTCGTGGAGTCCGAAGAGAAAAATTATATGGATCTGAAGAAGCTTTCATTTATTATAATGTGGCTTGCGGGTATGTGCAGTGCAGTTATGCTCTGCCTGTATCAGCCGTTCATGCGGCTCTGGGTAACGGAAAAACGAATGCTTCCATTTGCAGTTGTTGTCTGCATGGTTATGTATTTCTTTATCAGTCAGGTCAACCAGATTCTGATTACCTACAAGGATGCAGCCGGAATCTGGCACGAAGACCGGTTCCGTCCGCTTGTGACGGCACTTGTGAATCTGGTGTTGAACATTATTCTCGTGCAGTTTATCGGCATCTATGGTGTTATCCTGTCCACAGTTATTTCTGTGCTGGTTGTTGGTATGCCGTGGATTCTGCATAACCTGTTTACCGTATTGTTTAAGCGGAATGCATGGGAATATATACGGAAGCTTTTATATTATACAATTGTGACAGTGATTGTATGTACACTTACGTATCTGGTTGCAAGTCAGATACCGGGCGTTGGAATTCTGGCGCTGATCCTGAAGGCGATTGTGGCTGTGATCGTGTCAAATTTGTTTATGTTTGTGGCTTATTTTAAGATGGGAGAATTTGCAGAGGTAAAGAAACTTGTGATACGCGTATTGAAGAGACAGGCTTAATATGGGTGCGGAGGCAGCCATGTGAGCGGGAAGGAGACCCTATGAGGAAGTCAAAATTATGGGTGGCATGTGCGATGACGGCAGCAATGCTTGGACTGACCGCCTGTGGAAAAGAAGATAAGCTGGTGCTGATGACAACTGAAGCGGCGGCGTCACAGAGTGATGCGACAACGACCGAAGATATTCTGGCGGATATCCGGGAGGAAGCGGAGAATACGACGGAAGAGGAAAAAAAGCGTGAACCCGCCTCCGAGGAAGATAAGAAGGTCACTTTGGAAGCAATCTATGATGCAAACAAAGGGGATACATTGCTTGCAGGTGGAAACAATTACAGCTTGAACACAATCTATTACAGTGGTGGCGTTGAGGTGTATTCGGAATATCAGTTCCTTGGGTTTGCTGAGGACGGCACATATCTGCAGGCGTATGAGGATTCAAACGGAATCGTGCAGGTGCTTGACAAAGAATATGGGTATTGGTATCTGATTGACGAGGATAAGACCTGTTATGCACTGATTTATCCAGAACCCAATGTGGCAGATGCAATCATCAACACGAACCACAACGATATGATCATTTCACTTACAGAGGCAGATCAGACAATCAAAGATATCTACCGCGAGGATGGTGATCTGGCAGTCGAAACAAATTATAAGAATGATAATGCATCGTATGTGTTTAAATATATTTTGGATGACAATTACAAGGTACTTGAATATTACTGCTATGATGCAAATGGGGAAAAGGTATCCTATTCATGGGTGACAGAAGGAAATTCCTATACATATCCGGAAGCAATCGCAACCGCACATGAATCCATGATGACACGGATGGTTACGTTCAAGATTTTGGAGGGAAAGGGACTGGAAAGCAGTTATACAGTTCCAGTGGATAAACCGGTACAGCTTGCATTGCTGGAATATAAGGCATATACCGATGAAGACTGTACAACCACATGGGAAGAGACTGCTGACGATTCAGGCATGTATGGGGATGAAGTCATCTATCTCAAGCGTGATGGTGCAGATACAACAGAGGGAACAACGGAAGATTCGACGGCAAATCCGTAAACCTCTTTACAAATCAGTGGGACATGTAGTATACTACGGACAAGAACGAATAGTAGGAGAAATGTAAAAAAGGAAGTGAGAATATGAGTTTGAATATTGGTAGCAATTTTTTTAATAGCATGCTCGGAACATCATCCAGTAACTCAGGTAGTGGATTGATGGGACTTCTCAGCGATTACAACTCCATTCGGAACGGCAGTTATCTGAAGCTTGCAAAGCATTATTATTCGAATGATAGTGCGAAGAAGGCAACACAGAAGCAGTTTTCCAAGAGCAACATAGAGACGAAGACAGAGGATACTGCGACAAAGACGGCATCGGAGGATACATGGAAAGATCTGAAGACATTGAAGGATGAGAAGCTGTATCAGAATGGGGATACAGATAAGATCCAGAAGAATGTAAAGAGCTTTGTCAGCAATTACAACAGTGTGATGGAGAGTGCACAGAATACAGATAAATCAGGTGTATTGAAGGATGTATCCAGACTGGCATCCCAGACTGGAAATTACACAAGTGCATTAGCCAAGATTGGAATCACTGTGAAGAGCGATAACACACTGGCATTTGATGAGGAGGCATTTGCATCTGCAGATATGTCGGATGTGAAGAAGCTGTTTGCCGGAGATTTCTCTTTCGGAAGTAATACACAGAGCCAGTTGTTGCAGCTTGCGAGCGATGCATCTGCAAGTTCATCTTCTGTATTTTATAATCAGTATGGAACAGTGGCAGGCGCGTCAGTTGGAAGCTTCTATGACAGCTTATTTTAATTAGTAAAGACAGAAATATATAGTTCAATCTCCCCAAGAGGATTGATAATAAGAATGGGAAGATCCGCGGGTTGACTGTGGATCTTCTTCTTTTGTCTGGAAATGGGAGGACTGGTACAATATGGCAAGAATACGAATCGACAAATATTTGGCAGATGCGGGCTTTGGCAGTCGCAGGGACGTGAAAGGACTGTTGAAGACAAAACAGGTCACCGTAAATGGTGTGACATGTGTACATGCAGAGGAAAAGCTGGAACCGGCACAGGATGTTGTCTGTGTGCAGGGGAAACCGGTCGTGTACGAGAGCTTTTCTTATTATATGCTGCATAAACCACAGGGCGTGGTGTCTGCAACAAAGGATGCACATGAAAAGACAGTTGTGAATCTCATTACAGAGCAAAAACGACGCGATTTATTTCCGGTAGGACGGCTGGACAAAGACACGGAAGGTCTGTTGCTGTTAACGAACGATGGAAAGCTGTCAAATGATCTGCTGGCACCGGGAAAGCATGTGGAGAAGACATACTATGCAAGGATCAAAGGCATGGTCACGAAGAAAGAGGTTGCTGCTTTTGCCGAGGGTGTAGATATCGGAGATGAGCTGCTCACAACTCCGGCGGAGATGAAGATTCACAGGGCAGGGAGCGAAAGCGAGATCGAGATCACGATTACAGAAGGCAGGTATCATCAGATCAAGCGGATGTTTGAAGCGGTTGGCATGCAGGTACTTTATCTGAAGCGGCTGCGCATGGGACCGTTGTATCTGGATGCGTCTCTTGCCTGTGGAGAATATCGAAAGCTTACGACAGAAGAAATCCAGCGTCTGAAAAACAGAGAAGAATGGTAAATCGTTTGTGAAATACGAGAAAGTATGTTGACATATGAGGTAGAAAAAGTATAAACTGTAAAGAAGGTATTGCAGTTTTGCAGGAGGGAACGATATGGACGAAAATAAGAACCTGAAATCCAGATATGACGTGGATGAGGAAGAGGGTGCAACCACCGTATTGCGTGCGATGGATGCAGAAACTGAGGATGAAGAAGAGGGCGCGACAACAGTGTTGCGCGCAGAAGATATGACACCTGTGGATGACGATGATGCAGAAGGTGCAACGACGGTTCTGACCGGACCAGACCCAGCGATGATGGGAGCAGCGCCGGCACCGGGCGCACCACAATTTGAGGACAAGACACAGATGCTTCCACCACAGGGAGCACCGATGGGAATGCCGAACGGACCAATGGGAGCACCAATGGGGCAGATGCCAAACGGATCAATGGGAGCACCGATGGGAATGCCGAACGGATCGATGGGAGCACCAATGGGACAGATGCCGAACGGACCGATGGGAGCACCAATGGGACAGATGCAGAATGGACCGATGGGAGCACCAATGGGACAGATGCCAAATGGACCAATGGGAGCACCGATGGGTATGATGCCGAATAACGGACAGATGCCGCCGATGAATGGTGGAAAGCCGCCCAAGGCGCCAAAACCACCGAAAGCTCCGAAGGAGAAAAAACCGAAGGCACCAAAACAGCCAAAAGTAAACAAAGATGGTTCACCAAAGAAGAAAAAGACAGGTCTGATCGTGGCTATCTGCGTTGTTGTGGTATTGGCACTGGGCGCAGGCGCATATTTCCTGTTCTTTACGCCAGAGAAACGGTATGAGAGGAAGATGGATGTTGCTGAGAAGGCGATGACAGACAGCAATTACGAAGAAGCTGTCACGGCGTATGAAGCAGCACTTGGTATCTTTGATGACCGGGTTCTGGCTATGAACGGTTTGTTATCCGCACAGATCAGTGCTGGTGAAAGCGATGAGGCAAGAGAGAATTTTACAGAGTTCCGTACAACAATCACGGGCTTTGATACAGATAAGGTAACAGAGAATAGCGAGGATATCGTAGCATTCTATGAATATGCGGATGATCTTTACAGTGATACGGATTCTTTGATCGATGCATATAAGGAAGGGTACGACCTGACAAACGACAACGGTCTGAAGAAGAATCTCGTGACTGCATATGTAGACCGTGCAGATGCGATGGACAATTCTGATTATGAGAACAAGATCACTGCATATGGAGATGCACTTGATCTCGATAGTACAAATGAGTCAGCTCTGAGTGGAAGAAAGGCATGTGCATATGCTGTTCTGGATGATATGATGGATGCACAGCAGTATGATCAGGCAGAATCCTTTATCAATACATATGCAGACAGCATGTCGGATGTAGATTTCTCTTCTTATACAGAAAAGATCGAGTCAGAGCGTGCGCTGATGACAGCCAGACATGATCTGATGGAGCAGGTAATCAGCCTGATGTCTGCCTCAGATTATGCAGGCATGATGGATGTGGACGGTTCCGATAATGCAAGCACAGTTGTTGCAAATATGGACGGCGATTCTTATGTTTATGCAACGGATGGTTATGACAGCTCCTATACAGGAAAAGCTGCGGGCGTTTACACATATTCTACTTTGCTGAGTTCTGGTTATTACTTCTATTATGGTGATTACGAGAACGGTGTGCGAAGCGGACAGGGAACGATGTTCGTCAAGATGGATGGTTATAATCAGGCATATCTGGTTTATGAAGGTGCATGGAGTAACGATAAACCGAACGGAGCAGGTACTGAGACATCTGTCAACGAGGATGCTGGTGATGAGCTTGTAACGGTAACACGTTCCGGTAATCTGGTAGACGGATTGTTTGATGGAGAGGTAACCATATCGCTTGTATCAAACGATGAAGAGTATGGTGGAACTTACACAGGTACATTTACTGCATCGAACGGCGATGCGCCAGATATCCGAGAGAATTATCCAGACCTGGATTTCAGTGACGTATCGGAAGATAAGACAGTTTATGTGATACTGGAATGTGACGGTTCACCAATGTACTGGCATTTCTCAAAAGGATCGGCTGCAAAGCTTGGCATACATACTTTTGGAAACTAAGATAAAAATAAATGGTGGTAAAACATATGGACATATTGATCAATGACTATATAAATGGAGAGCGTTCCCTGTGTAGGGATGAAGCTCAGTTTTCCGCGTATCTGTTCCAGATTTTGAACGGATGCAAACGTGTCAAGATCGATTCTGACAATTTTACAAATAAGACTTACGAAGTAATGCAGGCATATTATATGCCGGCGTTCCTGCGTGATTACTTCAATTATGCGGACAGCAAAGCGGAATTCAACCGGAAGCTTGTGACATTTGCAAACCGGAAGTTACGTGCACTGTATGCAGGTGAAGAGGCGCAGGGGGCGATGCTTGAGGATGTTGACGCCAAGGCAGTGAAGGCTGCGGAGATTTACAATCTGGATAAGGAACTGGATATAGATAATCCGGGGTTCGATCTTGGAAAGCATATCAATGGATGGTCTGGAAAAGAACGTGAATATCGGAATCCGTTAGCACGCTGGATGATGAATGTGCGACCGGATATCGCAGTTTTGCTGAAACGACGCGGCATCAAGCGTACAGAGCTACGGATGCATGAGATTGATTGTCATTATCTGAATAGTGTGGACACGTATCCAGCGATGATTGGACGCGTGGATGAAAAAGGACATGTGACTGGGTGCAAGAAGATCGTGTGTACGAAGCAGCAGGTAGAACAGTATGCGTTGGAGTTCCTGTGTGAGACACCAACGGAGGAATACGCAGATACCATCGGTATGAAATGGTGGGGACCGGCGAAGGAGTCAGATACACCAGTAGAAGACAGTGGGATTGCGATTGAACCGGGCTTTATCAGCATGGCGAATCTGGTCAGTGCAAAGAATGCACAGATGTACGAAGAAGTGGATAAGCCGATCGCGATGCAGAAATTACAGGAATATAACAAAGCATTTTATGCGGAGGAGCGGAAAGTGAAGGAACCGAAAGCGATTCTCGGAAGTGCATTGGAATTACAGATATAAACAGGATAAGAAAAAGGGCTGAAACAAATTTGTTTCAACCCTTTTTTCTGGTTATGGGATCTATCGATTATTCCATAGCTGCTTTTAATGCGGCATCTAAATCCTCTAAGATATCATCGATGTTCTCCAGACCAACAGAGAAACGAACCATACCAGCATCAATACCGGCAGCAACAAGCTGCTCGTCAGTAAGCTGGCGATGTGTTTCACTTGCCGGATGCAGGACACAGGTACGGATATCTGCAACATGCACTTCGTTGGAGGCAAGCTTTAATGAATCCATGAACTTTGCTGCAGCTGAACGTCCACCCTTGATGATAAAGGAGATAACACCGCAGGATTTGCCACCGAGATATTTCTCTGCAAGTGCATGGTTTGGATCGGAAGGAAGCGCTGGACAACTAACACTGACAACTGCGTCGCTCTTTTCGAGATATTCTGCAACTGCGATTGCATTTTCCGCATATTGCTTCATACGAACTGGAAGCGTCTCTAATCCGAGGTTCAACAGGAATGCAGAATGTGCGGCTGGATACACGCCGAAGTCACGCATGAGCTGCATTCTTGCTTTGACGATATAAGCCATGTTGCCATAGGATTTTGTATAGCAGGTTCCGTGATAGGATTCGTCAGGCTCGACAAGCTCCGGGAACTTGCCGTTATCCCAGTTGAACTTACCGCTGTCTACGATGACACCGCCGATCTGAACGGCATGTCCATCCATATATTTACTTGTAGAATGTACGACGATATCGGCACCGAACTCAAATGGTTTGCAGAGAATCGGGGTTGCAAATGTATTGTCTACGATCAATGGAACGCCCATTGCATGGGCGATATTTGCGAAACGCTCAATATCAAATACAGTCAGAGCAGGATTTGCGATTGTCTCGCCGAACACAAGCTTTGTATTTTCTTTAAAGCAGGCTTTGATCTCATCGTCAGACATATTTTTATCTACGTAGATACATTCAATGCCAAGCTTCTTCAAAGTGAAAGAAAACAGGTTGATTGTGCCGCCGTAGATTTCAGGGGTACTGATGATACTGTCACCAGCCTGACAGATATTCAGGATGGAAAGCAGGGTAGCTGCCTGTCCGGAAGTGGTACACATGGCACCGACACCACCTTCTAAGGCTGCAATCTTCTCCTCGACTGCCATAACTGTTGGATTGGCAAAACGGGAATAACAAAGTCCCTTTGTTGGATCGTCAAAGATTCCGGCAACCTCTGCGGCGGATTCGTACACATAGGTTGTACTCTGGACGATAGGCAGAACACGTGGTTCGCCATTCTTTGGTGTATAGCCTGCATGCAGGCATTTTGTTTCATCTTTCATTGTAAGAAAGCCCTCCTATAGTATATAGTTACTATGATTTAATGTAACATAAATACCGGATGAATACAACAGCCGGGTGTAAGTGAGAGGTTTGCAAGTTATTTCGTAATATAACGACGAAAAAAATGAGGAAATCTAAAAAAATTGCTTGCAAAATAAAATTCTGTATGGTAATATCTAACTCTGTGATATATTTTTATATTCCTTGCTTCCGACCAGTTCGGAGGCCAATAGACCATAAGGAGGTGCAATAACATGAACAAGTATGAATTGGCGTTGGTTGTTAGCGCAAAGATTGATGATGACGCAAGAACTGCTGTTGTAGATAAGGCTAAGGCTATTATCGAGAAGGCAGGCGGCACAATCACAAACGTTGACGAAAAAGGCAAGCTGAGATTAGCATACGAGATTCAGAAGATGAAGGAAGGTTTCTACTACTTCATTCAGTTTGATGCAAACGCTGAAGCTCCAGCTCAGATCGAAGCAAGTGTTCGTATTATGGAATCTGTTCTCAGATATCTTTGTGTTAGACAGGACGCAGAGTAATAGTTAGGAGGATTTCCGATGAACAAAGTAATTTTGATGGGTCGTTTAACTCGTGATCCGGAAGTTAGATATTCACAGGCTGCAGAGCCTTTAGCAATCGCAAGATATACACTTGCAGTTGACCGTAGATTCCAGAGAAGAGACAATTCTGGAAATGAGCAGACAGCAGATTTTATCTCTTGTGTCGCATTTGGCAGAAACGGAGAGTTTGCTGAGAAGTATTTGAAGCAGGGTACAAAGATTGCGATTACAGGTCGTATTCAGACAGGCAGCTATACAAATAAGGATGGCAACAAGGTTTATACAACGGAAGTTGTCGTAGAAGAGCAGGAGTTTGCAGAGAGCAAGAATGCATCTGGAAACAATGGCGGTGGATATCAGCAGGAAGACAGACCAGCACCGGGCAATGCCAGTGCAGATGGATTTATGGATATTCCAACAGGATTGACAGGCAACGATTTACCATTTAAGTAAGGAAATTAAATGGAGGTAATTAGTAATGGCTTACAATAAGACAGAGAAGAGCGATCGTCCAGACGCTCCTATGAAGAGAAGACCAATTCGTAGAAGAAAAAAGGTCTGTGTATTCTGTGCAGAGAAGAATGCAGTAATTGATTACAAGGATACAAACAAGCTTAAGAGATACATCTCTGAAAGAGGTAAGATTCTTCCTAGAAGAATTACTGGTAACTGTGCAAAGCATCAGCGTGCACTTACAGTTGCAATCAAGAGAGCAAGACACGTAGCTCTTATCCCTTACGTTGTAGAGTAAGAAGAACGTATAAAACTCCAATTTGCGGATTTCCGCAGATTGGAGTTCTTTTTTTGTCTCAATATGTACAAATTGATACAAATTAGATACATTTTCATGGTAAGATAAGAACAGTAAAATAAAGGATACTGTGAGGAGATTGCGGTGAGAAGAATAAGAAAAAGACGGATGGCAGCCGTGCTGGTACTCTGTATGGGACTGCTCAGCGGATGTGCAGGCAAAAACCAGACGGATGACCTTGTAATCACGATACCGGAATATGAGAAAATTACATACACAACCGAGCCAGTCGTGCATGGAGACATTGCACCAGTGCTTGATCTGCGGTTGAAATCAGAACAATTTGAACGGAAAGAATACTATCCGGATCATGATGAGATGGAGGTCGATCAGGTATTTGTCCATGTCGGAGATGTCGTGCAAAATGGAGATACGCTTGTCACCTTCTCTTCGGAGGATATAACGGAGGAACGCAGACAGTACGAAAACCGGGTGGAAGAGGATGCCCTTCTGATCGACCATTATACGAAGCTGGATGCGATCAACCAGACAGATGAGCATCAGGAGAGTATCGAACAGTTAAAGAAGGATCAGGAGATTGCAGGACTGTATATCAAGGATCTGGATGCAAGACTGGAAGCGTATACGATCAAAGCAGAAGGAAGCGGCATCGTGAGCAGCCTGTCGGATATGCTTGATTATGGAACGGTATATGCTGGGGATGCAGTCGTAACGATCCTGTATGGATCGGATAATTATACAACGACGACAGAGGATGATTATGCGTTTGCGGTCGGGCAGACATTTACGGCAACCTTTGGCGTTGGAAGTTATGAGGTCAGACTGACAGCGATTGATGTGCTGGCGTCGGATACAGATGCTGGAATGAAACGGCAGCTCACATTTACATTGGTGGATTCTTCGAAGCGGCCAAGCTCAGATTCACTGGATCTGGAGATCGAAAAAAATGTGCTCAAAAATGTCCTGTATGTACCGGAGGATGCAATCGCGTATGTGGGAAATGACAATTACGTCTATGTGCTGGATGAAGACGGATTCCGGCATGGTGTACAGGTGCAGACCGGAGCAACGATTGATGGCTATACAGTGATTGAAGATGGCTTAAAAGAAGGCGACAAGGTGGTGATTGCAAAATGAGAATCGGACGGAAACTAAAACGACAGCTGGGATTTTGGATGAGTATACTCTGTGCGGTCTCTCTGGTTGCCTGTGGAACGAAATATGCAGATGCACCAGCTTTGCTGGAGCCGGTATCGGGAACGGAATCGTACCGGGAAGTATCTGTGGGAGATGTAGGCGATATGAAAATCGCATATGGATCGATCGTGCCAACAGAGCATGCGGTGTTCTGGACGACACAGGTCAATGTGGCAGAAGTCCTTGTCGATGTCGGAGATTATGTGGAAGCGGGACAGGTGGTAGCTACTGCGGATCTGGAGGCGGCACAAAAGGCAAAGCAGGATCTGGAAGAATCCCGGCGCCTGCTCGTGCAAAAACGTGAGCTGGAGGTGCAGAAACAACAGCTCACGATACAGAAGCTGAATCTGAAACAGGCGGGAGAAAATCAACTGGGAGATTCTGACAGTGCTGCGAAAACAGGAAAAGAGATCGAGACGGAACAGGAAAACGCCAATTATGATGAACTGCTCTACAAGCACCAGCTTGCCGATTACGATGACCAGATTCAGAAGCAGCAGGAGATCATCGAGGATGGAACACTCAAGGCAACTGCAAGCGGGTATGTCTCTTATGTGCGTCAGTTTACATATGGCAATCAGGTCACAAGCTCGATGAATGTCATCACGATCGCAGATTATGAGGATACATATATTCAAGTACAGAACACAACGATCAAAGACAAGCTTCTGGAGAAATACGACCGTTATTATACGATACAGGATGGAGTGAAAATTCCGCTTCGGGAGTATGCCTATACAACACAGGAGCGCCTGACAGCCGAAAACCAGCAGAAATATCCGGCACTCCGGATGCAGTATGAAGATGTCACAAAGAGCGCCACGGTCGGCTCTGTGATTGCCGTTTATCTTGTCAGAGACCGTGCGGAGGATGTCCTGTATGTCGGAAACGATTCCATCTATGAGGATGATCAGGGATCGTTTGTCTATGTAAAAAATGGGGAGCAGCGCGAACAGCGCTACATTGAGACCGGAGTCAGTGACACCGTAAATACAGAGGTGATATCCGGGCTTTCCGAGGGAGAAAAAGTGTATTATACATCGGAGACTGCATGGCCGGATGCGTATGAGGAGTATACGGTAGGTGCTCCGACGAATTATGATTCGATGTTTTATACAAACCGCTATGCGATTGCGGATACGACGCGGATCAATTATACCTCTCCATATGAGGGCACGATTCAGGAGGTCTGTGTATCGAATGGAGATTATGTGCAAAAGGGCGATGTGTTACTCAAGGTGCGGACGAATGAAGGCAGTGCGAAGCTGGCAGAGATGCGGTCTGGAATTGAGGATATGAAGGAGAGTCGTGCGAAAGCAGTGCAGGCACATGAGGATACACTTCAGTCGCTGCAACAGGAAAAACAGGCAGCGCTGACTGCCGGACAGACACCGCTTGCAACCGGTACGGATGCACAGACAGCAACCAGCAGTGATGCGGAAGAACAGACAAATCCAAATCTTCCATCTATGCTGGATGTTGATATCCAGATTGAGAATCTGGATTTTCGGATTCAGACGCTCGATTACACATATCAGCTCAAGCAGTCGGAGGAAGCGTATACGGAGGCAAGCTGTAACAACGATGGAACGGGTGTTATGTCAATCTGCGCCGAGCAGGAGGGTGAGGTGCTGGATTTCTGGAGGGATACCGGAGGCAAGCTGGAGCTTAACTCGGATATTCTGGCGATTGATACGCCGGTGAAGGAGAAACTGGCATTGTATGGTGGAAACAGCAAGGTTGCAAATGGAACACCTGTATCGGTGCAGGACGAGGAAAGCGGAAAGACGATACAGGGCATTATTTGTGGCTCCAATGGAATCACGGAAGGAACAAAGGAAGAATATTATGTTACGACGGTAGGGGATCGTGTCTATATCACGCAGAGTATAACAGATGACAGCCGGATGTATTATGTGAAACTAGACGGGGGTGCATCCGTGGAGGATGTGACCGGAAGTCAGATGATTTCCTATCCGCTGATCTCTTATTCGGATGTGTATACGATTCCGGCAGATGCGCTCTACACAGAGAAGGCAAATTCGGGAAAGGAGACATCCGGGGATTTCTATTATGTGTGGAAAATCGTAGATGGAAATATCGAGAAACAATATGTGGATGCGGCAATCTGCAACAGCGCACAGGATACATCCAAATATAAAAAGGGCGATGCAGTGGCATGTATATTTAACGGTATTTCAGAAGGAGATATACTGGCAGGACCAGTTTCAGAGGAAGAGGAGTAAAAGATGATACGGTTCGTTTTACAGAAAATTAAAAACAAAAAATGGTTGACGACCTGTCTGCTTCTGGGACTTGTCTTTCTTGTGGCAGCGGTCTCCTGTCAGCCAATGTTCAAGGCAGGTTCACTCAACAAGATGCTGCTGGATGGCTTTCATAATGCAGGTGAGGAAGCAGAGGCATATCCGGCGGTGATCGGAAGAACAGGTGCTTATGTGACGGAGAAGCGGCAGACAGCAGCGGCTGTGCTCGACGGTGTGAAAGGGTATCAGCAGACATGGGAGAAATATCTTGGTTCCATACAGGCGGTAAATACACAGACCATTCTGACGCTGGACGAACAGTCCGCACAGGGCGCGTATGGTGGAAAAGGAAAATATCTGAAGGTATCATACATGCCGGATATGCTGGCACATACACAGGTACTTGTCGGCGAGGACTACGATACATATACCGGTGATCTGGCTGGCTGTATGCTGTCCGAGAGTGTGATGGACGCCTGCGGCTTTACAGTCGGTGAGACATTGGAATTTCCGCTTTGGACAGATGCAGATGGGGAAACGCTGAAGCTGCAGATCTGTGGTATTTTCAAGGAGGCAGACAGCACAGATACCTTCTGGTATACAGCACCGAATACGATGGAACAGGAGATGTTTGTAAGTGAGGAAACCTTTGATGCCATCGTGAAGCAGTTTGCACCGGAAAAGATCAACTATGCGACGAATGTGCTGCTTGATTATACGAAGATCAATCAGAAGAATGTAGCAGATGTGCAATATTATATCGAGCAGTTCCATAAGGAGGATGAGAGCTTTACCGATTCGTTCCTGAATCTGCTCACGCAGTACCAGAAGGACAAGAAAACGGTAGATATCACGCTCTGGGTATTGGAGCTTCCGTTGCTTGGTCTGGTGCTTGCATTTATCTATATGGTGACCGGTCAGATTATCGACACGGAACAGGGAGAGATCGCTATGATGCGGAGCCGGGGATACCGCCGCAGCCAGATTGTATCGCTCTATGCGCTGCAGGCATGTATTCTCTGTCTGGTGGCAATGCTGATTGGAACGCCACTTGGGTATGGACTTTGTAAGCTGGCTGCATCGACCACAGATTTCCTGACGTTCCATGCAGGAAACCTCTCGATGTATCATTTTACACCGGTGATGCTTGTCTATGGACTGGCAGCGTCTGCCGTTGGAATCTTCTTTATCCTGATTCCGGTCGTGATCCATTCCGGGGTATCGATCGTACAGCAAAAATCGGATCAGAAGATCAACAAAAAGATGTTCTGGGAAAAATATTTTCTGGATATCGTGTTGCTTGGCGTATCGATCTATCTGCTTCACAATTTCAATCAGGAGATCGATAAGATCCGTGCACGGGCACTGCTTGGGGCGAAGATGGATCCATTGATCTTCTTGGATTCAGTACTGTTTATCGTGGCGATGGGACTTGTTGTGCTGCGGCTGTTGCATTATCTTGTACAGCTTGTCTATCATATCGGCAGAAAAAAGTGGCGTCCGGCAGTGTACGCGTCGTTTTTACAGATTACGCGGAACTTCCGCAAGCAGGGATTTATCTCGGTATTTTTGATTCTGACCGTTGCGATGGGACTGTTCAATGCCAATGCGGCGCGCACGATCAACCAGAACTACGAAAACCGGATCCGCTATGCAGATGGTGCGGATATCCGGTTGCAGGAGACATGGAAGATGCAGGCGTTTTATGTGTCTGCCAATGATATCGACTATAACTATGTAGAGCCAGATCCGGTCAAATATGACGAGCCGGTCAAGCAGGGGCTTTGTACGAGCATGGCGAAGGTAATCCGGACGGACAATGTATCGGTGAGCCGGGGAAAGACAAAGATTGCCAACTGTGAATTCATGGGAATCCATACAAAAGACTTTGGCGAGACCGCGTATTTGCAGGAGGAACTAAACAGAGACGTCCACTGGTATACATACTTAAATGAACTGGCACAGCAGGAGAACGGTTTGATCCTGTCGAAGAATCTGGCGGCGGCGCTGGAGGTCAAAGTCGGTGATGTTGTGGATTGCTCCAGATATGGAGATTCCGTGATGAAGAAGGAGACGGTGCGCGGCACGATCAGTGGAAAGGTTGTAGCGGTCGTAGATGCGTGGCCGGGATTTGTACAGTATACGTATGAAGATGGAGAAGAAACAGAGCATTATCTGATCGTCGCAAACTATGCGAAAACGGTGCAGAGCTTCAAGATTTCTCCGTATGAGATATGGTATAAGCTGGCAGATGGCGTGGACAGTGATGCGGTACGGGCTGTGATCGACGCGAGCGGTACGAAGCTGTCAGCATATACCGCATTGGATAGAGATATAGATGCGATGAAGGAAACAGCGATGATACGCATTACGAACGGGATGTTCACTTTGAGCTTTGTGATTGCATTGATTCTTTGTATGATCGGATTTTTAATCTACTGGATCTCGTCGATCCGGCAGCGGGAATTGCTGTTTGGCGTGTATCGGGCGATGGGATTGAGCGAGAAGGAGATAAACCGCATGCTTGTAAACGAGCATTTGTTCTCGACATTGCCATCGATTCTGGCAGGTGGTGCCTGCGGCGGAGTGGCAACGTATTTGTTTGTGAAGCTGTTTGGCGTGATCTATCTGCCGCAGAAGCATAACTTAAGTATCTATGTCTATCTCGACCAGATGGATGTGCTGAAGCTTGTTGTGGTGCTTCTGGTTATGATTTTGTTGTGTATCGTGATCCTGCGGCGGCAGGTACGGAGCCTGAACATTACGCAGGCGTTGAAATTAGGAGAGGAGTAGGAAGTCGCGTATGAATATCATTGAAGCAAGAAATATTACACGGATGTTTCCGGTCGGTGGCGGCGAATTCTACGCCTTGAAGCATGTCGATATCGATATACCGGCAGGAAAACTCACGATATTGAAGGGACGTTCCGGAAGTGGAAAGACCACGCTGATGAATATTTTAAGTGCCTTGGATGCACCGACAGAGGGCGATGTCAGTTTCGACGGACAGGTGTATTCGGAGATGGAAGATGCACAGAAGGAACAACTGCGAAGAAAGGAAATCGGATTTGTCTTTCAGGCAGTTGCGCTGATCCCGATCATGAATGCCTATGAGAATGTGGATTTTGCGATGCGGCTGGCAGAACCGGGGTTGACCGCGAAGGAGGTTGACGAGCGGATCCGGGAGACACTTGCCTTGGTCGGAATGGAAGAGCGTATGCGGCATATGCCGGGACAGATGTCCGGTGGTGAACAACAGCGCGTGGCAATCGCGCGGGCGGTGGCACACCGGCCGAAGGTTGTGTTTGCGGATGAGCCGACCGGAGCTTTGGATACAGAGTCCGGACTGCGGGTAATGCAGTTGTTCCGGAACCTGATCGAGAAGGAAGGCGTGACGATCGTTATGACGACACATGATCCAAACCTGATGGAGCTTGGTGATGTCGTCTATGAGTTGGAGGATGGTGAGATTATTGACAGACAAATACGAGAATGATACATTGGAAGATAGGAAAAACGACATGGCGGAGGAAGCAGATCTGGCGGAAACTGCCCCTCTGATCGTCTGCGATTCTCTCGTGAAGATCTACAAGACAAAAGAGGTTGAGGTGCTTGCATTACAGGGACTTGACCTGACGGTCAACCGCGGAGAGCTGATGGCGATCATCGGGAAGAGTGGAAGCGGAAAAAGTACGCTTATGAATATCGTTGGTGGTCTGGAAGTGCCATCCGCCGGACGGATCGTTGTGGATGGACAGAATCTGGCAGAGTTTACGGAGCGGCAGATGGTGCAGTACCGGAAGAAACGAATCGGGTTTGTCTGGCAGAAGAGCGGACGGAATCTGTTCCCGTATCTGACGTCGCTGGAAAATATCGAGGCACCGATGCTTGCGATCCATAAAAATGCGAAGAAACGGCGGGAGAAGGCAGAGGAATTGCTGGCGCTTGTCGGGATGGAGCATAAGCGGGATTCTTACCCGGCACAGATGTCCGGTGGAGAACAGCAGAGAGTGGCAATCGCGGTTGCGCTTGCAAATGAGCCGGAAATCCTGCTCGCCGATGAGCCGACTGGAGCGGTTGATACAAAGACCTCTTCGAACATTCAGGATTTGTTCCGGAAGTTAAACCGGGAGCTTGGACTTACGATCATCATAGTCACGCATGATATGAAGCTGGCGCATAAGGTAGACCGTGTTGTTATGATCTCGGATGGCAAGATCAGTACAGAGAAGATCTTGAAACAGCATTACCGGGATATGCTGGATCAGTTGGAATCACCGGATATGACGGATGAGACACACGAGGAATATTCCGTGCTGGATAAGGCGCATCGTGTGCAGCTGAGTGATGATATGCTTGCGGCGGCAGGCATTGATACGAACAAGGTCAAGGTGCGCATTGAGGATGGACGCGTCGTGATCGAGGCGGAGGAAAAGAAAGAATGATTAAGATACTGGTAGTGGAGGATGAACGTGCGATTTCAGATCTCATCCGGATGAATCTGGAGGACGCCGGGTATGCCTGCACCTGTGTATATGATGGTATGGCGGCAGCGGATCAGATAGAGACACAGACGTTTGATCTGGTTTTACTGGATATCATGCTGCCGAAGGTAAATGGATATGAACTGTTAGAATATATCAAACCGACGGGAACGCCGGTGATCTTCCTGACGGCAAAGGCAGGACTGGACGATCGTGTCAAAGGATTAAATCTTGGTGCCGAGGATTATATCGTGAAGCCGTTTGAGATCGTGGAGCTGATCGCACGTGTACAGGTTGTGCTGCGGCGGTTTCATAAGGATGCAACAAAGCTTGTGTATGGCGATCTTGTCATCAATACGGACAATCGCACAGTACTGCGGGATGGCGTGCCAGTCGAGCTGACACCAAAAGAATTTATGTTGTTAGAGATATTTGTGCGCAACAAAAATATCACCTTGTTCCGGGACAAAATCTACGAGCTTGTCTGGGAAAATGACAGCTACGGTGATACGCGTACCCTTGATCTGCATGTACAGCGTCTCCGTAAAAAGCTTGGTCTGACTGATAAGCTTAGGACGATTTATAAGGTTGGATACCGGCTGGAAGATTAAAGGAATAGGGAAGATTCGTGAAGTTTCGTTATAAAGTTGTAATCATCAATATCATATTATTATCGCTCGGAATTGGAACCGTCGGATTCTTCATGATTCGGCGGAATTTCCAGCTTGCGCTCGATGCACAGATCAAAACCTCGATCGAGGAGAACAATCTGCTGCAATCGACGATCGAGTATCGTTTGCTCGATACGATCAATTCTTCCCCATCGAATCTTGTGTATCAAATGAAGAATTTAAGTGCCGATGTCGTCGGCAAGATGGGTGGAAACAACAAAGGTGTCTATGTGTTCTATGATGGCGCGGAGGTTGTGCACTCTGCGGCAGATGACAATAAACTTGCCTGCCCGGAGGAGCTGTGGAGCACCGCTGTGATCGGGCAGAAGCAGTACATGATCACGAAGGAAGCCGGGCGGTATTATCTGTTTTCCTGTTCAACAAGTCTGGTTCAGGACAAAATGATGAATATTATCAATGCGCGGGATATCACCGAGACATATCAGCTAGTGGAGAATGAACGACGGTATTTTGTGCTGCTTTTAGGAATCGTTGTGCTCTGCTGTACGGTTGCAGTTTTTGCTATTACCTATCTTCTGACGAAGCCTTTGGAGACGCTGAACCGGGCGTCGAAGAAGTTTGGAGAAGGCGATTACGAGAGCCGCGTGCATCTGCGCAGTCACGATGAGGTTGGCGCACTGGCGCAGACCTACAACCAGATGGCGGATGCGGTGTGCGAGCATATGGATGAACTGCAGGGAATGGTGACACGGCAGGAACAGTTCGTGGCAGATTTCACGCACGAGGTCAAAACGCCGATGACAACGATCATCGGGTATGCGGACATGCTGCGTTCCAAGGAGATGAAACGGGAGAATCAGGTGCTTGCGGCATCGTATATTTTCCATGAAGGAAAACGTCTTGAAGCGATGTCGATGAAGCTGTTTGATTTTATTTACACGAAACACAGAAAGATTGAGTTTCAACCGATACCGGTTGTGAGCTTCATGCAGGAGGTGGCGGAGAGTGTGACGCCGATCTTAGCGCAGAAGAACCAGACGCTTATCTGTACGACGGTGGAAGCAAGGATCGAGGGAGACAGCAATCTTTTAAAATCCGCATTTATCAATATTATAGATAATGCCAGAAAGGCGTCAGAGGAAGGACGCGAGATCCGGTTCTTTGCGAAGCAGACGGACGATGGCGTGCAGATCGGCGTGCAGGATTTTGGCGTTGGTATCAGCGAGGAACATTTACAAAGAATCTTCGATGAGTTTTATATGGTAGACAAATCGCGTTCGCGGAAAGAGGGCGGTGCAGGCCTTGGACTTTCACTTGCGGCATCCATTGTGGAAAGCCACGGGGAGAAGCTGGAGATCGAAAGTACAGTTGGAGAAGGTACAACAATGTGGGTGGTATTTCATGAGAAAAATCTTACAGAACAATAAAATACGTGTCGGACTGCTCTTTGTCTGTTGTGCGCTGATCGTCGTGCTAAGCATCATAGCACCGAAATATCTGCTTGCCCGGACGCTCACGGAACAGACGAATCACGTCGAGGTGGCACCGGAGGAATATTATCTGGAAGCGGGAACGATGATGTCACGCAATACATCGTCGAACCTTTCGGCTGTTGACCGGATCAAGCTGATTTCCGGTACATGGGATAGCAACATGACAAAATGCGAGATCACAGAGGGCTTTCTGGATGAAGTCGAGGCGGTCGAGCTTGCGAAGAAACAGCTGGATGTCTATTACAAGCAGGGCGTGTATCCGTATTCGGTGCAGATCCAGTATGACAATCTGTATTCGTATTCGTCGGAGCTTTACTGTTACACGGACACCAGCTTCAATACCTATACGGCATATCTCTGGAAGATCACATTTACGAAGTATGATAACAGCGTGGAGAATATCGTCTATATGACAGAGAGTGGGACGATTCTGCTTGCGTGGACAAACAACACGAAGCTTACACAGACAACAACGCTTCTGGACTTCTATGAAAATGTGCAGATACGGGATGTCCTTGGGGAAAATAAGCTGTACACGGCAAGTGCGATGAAGTATATGCCAGTTGCCTCTGTGACGATCCCTTACCCGGACACAGAGGAGATAAATGAGATAAAAAATGGAGCGTTGATCACACTCCGGGTATCTGGAGACTTAGAGAACCTGCAGGCATTGCAATATACGACGGAGCACGGACAGGGAATCGTCCTGATGCCATTACAGAACAACAAATGATATATTTTCTCATGTATAATTCTTGATTTTCAAAATAAGTTCCTGTATGATGCATATAGTTAGCTAAGACTAACCCATATGCATCAAGGTGAGGAAACGATATGCCAATACAGGAACTGGTTCAAATCAAACAATCAAACGATCTCGAAAAAAACACAGCCGTGATGATGGCGGTTAATTGTGCACCGGTGATCAAGGGAAGCAAGGCTTCGAATCTGATTACAGTGACAATGCAGGAGTTTTACATGATTCGGAAGCTTGTGCGGGGAACCGGGATTTCTTATCATCTTCTAAAAATCAAAGCGAATAAATTCATGTTATTTTTGTATCGGAGAGAAGCACTTAAACGCTACATTCTGTCTGAGAAGGTACAGAAATTTCTGCGTGGTTATGGCTATCCGGCAGATGATTTTTCTGCGATGCTGCATAGACTGTTTGCGCGTGTGGAACAGTATAGCAGAGGGGAGATTGCATATCCACATGAGATGGGAGCGTTTTTGGAGTATCCGATCGAGGACATCTTAGGATTTATGGAAAATGATGGAGAGAATTTTTCCTTTTACGGATATTGGAAGGTCTATCACAATGAGCAGGAGATGACACAGTTGTTTCAGCGCTTTGACGAGGAACGGGAACATGTGCTGCAGGAGATTCTGGATGGCAAGACAATCCGGGAGATCGCAGTCTGAGCTGTGACTTGCAAAACGCCAAATATATAACAAAAAGAAAGGGATAAGTTATGAGCAAAGTAAGTATTGTATATTGGAGCGGAACAGGAAATACAGCCATGATGGCAGGCAGTATCGCAGACGGTGTAGCAGCCGCAGACGGTGAGGCAGAGCTGATCACGGTAGATGAGGCAAGTGTTGATGCATTGAAGGATGCATCTGTGATCGCACTTGGCTGTCCATCTATGGGTGCAGAGCAGCTGGAAGAGACACAGATGGAGCCATTTATGTGTGAGCTTGACGGCGTGATCGCTGGAAAGCAGATTGCATTGTTTGGTTCTTACGGCTGGGGCAATCAGGAGTGGATGCGTGACTGGGAAGACCGTATCGTTGCAGATGGCGCAACTGTTGTAAATGGCGAGGGTATCGCAGTAAACGGAACACCGGGTCCGGACGCAGAAGATGAACTGAAGGCACTTGGCCAGACACTCGCAAGTCTGTAATAATTGCAATTATTTAATATTTATCTGGAATAGATACAAATTTGATACATTCCTATGCTACACTGAAACCATCAAATCAGAAGGGGAGGAATCCGAGATGAAACGATGGATAAAGGTGCTCTGCATAGGAATGTTTTTTTCGTTATTGACTGGATGTGGAAAAGGCAGGGGCGATGTTGCCGCAGATTATCAGAAAAATGCGGAGGGTAGTACATTTGAGGCAGAAGAGCCAGCGAATATCAGCTATCAGGTCGCAGGAAATAATAATGTGACGTTTACGGTCGATGCCGATGTGACAGGAGGTGAGCGGCTCTCCGGTAGCCGGTGCTATGGAGCAAAGCCACAGAAACTTGATGACGCGTATGTGGAAGCAAAGGTATATCCGGTATTTGATGAGGGAACGGCACAGTCGGTAAAACCATATATGGTATGTACAGATCAGGAGATGGATGACCGGAGAGATGCTCTTTGGGCAAATATACACAAGGTGACAGACCAACAGGCGTCTCAGACGGATGCCGTCTCTGAGATCTGGAAGTATGGGTATTTTGCAGATATGAGCGAGCTCAACTGCAGTACGGATACGAAGGGGCAGGCGATACATACAACTTTGACAGGGGAAGAAAAAGTCGATCCGAGAATACCGGTTGCGGCAACCAACCAGAAAACCTATAGCTATGTCGATGCAGAAGGTAAGAATATCAGCCGGGCAAGAGTGGATGGTGAAATCGATGGTCTGCCGTATGTATATGAAACGTATTATCGGGAGGCTTCGGACAGCGGAGAAAATGTAAACTGGGTTACCTTATATATGCGGTACGACAGATATCGGAAGCAGATCCTTGTGCGGCCGAAGGAGGACGGGGATGAAATTCCGGATCTGGATGAGGCGGATGCACAGGCGGTGGCAGATGCATTTTTACAGAAGCTTGGGTATGGAGACTTTGTATGCTGTGGAACGGAGATTGGCGCTTACAGGGAAGGAGATGAAAATCCTGATGCGATGGGTGCCAATATGATTGATCATTGGTATTGCTTTTCCTATAGCCGGAAGGTGGATGGGATTCCTGCAGCGGTTACAGAAGGTGTCAATGATCTGCGGTTTGGCGTATCGGGGGAGCTGACAGCTCCGCAGGAGACCATCGATGTTACGGTGGATGTACAGGGCGTTGCGACTGTGAAGATACAGACAAATCAATATGAATTAGAGGAAGAAGGAACTAGTATCACATCTTATCTTACCTTTGAACAGGTGGATGCAGCCGCTCAGAAATACATGGGTGAATATAAACAACCGGATTATATCACGAAGAATGTGCCACAGGCAGTCACTGTAACACATGTAAAGCTAAATTATGCTTATGTGCGTTATACAGATGGAAACTACAATATGATCCCCGTGTGGGCATACTATGGATATCAGTTTGAACAAAATCAATATCAAAGAATATACAGTGGAGATGCTTCACCGCGGGAATGTTTCCTGTTTGGAGTCAGTGCGGTGGATGGACAGATTATCGAGGGCGTGTATTCCAAGGCTGTAGCAAATCCGTTTGATCTATAAAGAGGAGGGAGCATCATGAACGAAGTGAATGATTTAGGATGCGACCGACGATCTGCCGCCGAGTGAAACGAGGGGGCATTACATTAAAAGAGGAGGGAGCATCATGAGACGATGGAATAAAGTGATCTTCGTAGGGTTACTATGTCTGGCACTTGCCGGCTGCGGAAAAAAACGCGGCGATGAACTGGCAAAGGACTACCAGAAAAACGCTGAACTGGCGGGAGATGTGTCTGCGGAGACAGACAGCGTGACAGGGCATCTGGAGTATGAGCTTGTCAGCGATTCCGGAATTACATTTACGGTGGCTGCGGACGTGACCGGTGGAGACCGGCTTGCGGAGAGCTGCTGCTATGGGGCAGAGCCGGTCGAAGTGAATGAGACGTATCTGAAGGAACAGGTATCTACGGTGTTTGATGAGGGTACAGCGAAACTGGTGAAGCCATATCCGATGTGCAGCCAGGAGGAGCTTGCGGAGCGCCAGAGAGAATTGCAGCAGAAACAGCAGGAGCTTCAGACGCAGGCGGATTCAGAGAAAAGCACCATCAACGGGATCTGGACAAAAGGATTAGAGGCAGATCTTGCAGCAAATACTCTGGCGGGTGACCAGCAGGACGAGGAAATCGTTCAGAATGGCACGGGAAAGTATATGTACACAGCTGAAAAAACAGATGGTTCAACGACCAGTCTTGCAAGAATCGATGGTGAGATAAGCGAAGTTCCATATGTATATGAATGGGCGTATTATGATGATACAAGCAACAACCCTTATTCGATCACACGTTATGTGCGATATGATATGATCACAGAGGGGACGTATTCTGGAATTACAGTTCGCCTGAAGACGGAGACGGATCAGGTGGAAGGTCTTGACTTACGCGATGCGGAGTCGAGGGCATATGATTTCCTTGTGAAGCTAGGATATGGGGATTTTTCGTGCTTTGAAACCGGAATCGGATCAAAGCCTGGTGAGAATACGGACAGCACATCCATGTCAGCGACGTTAAATGACAACTGGTATTGCTTCTCGTATACACGCGTGAAGGATGGAATTCCGGCTGCCGGTACATCGGGTATACTTGATTTTACATTTGGAATTGCAGATGAACTGGCAACACCGGATGAAGTGATAACGGTTGCGGTGGATGCAGATGGCGTGGCGGTCGTAAATATCCAGTCTGCGCAATACGAAGTGGATGAAACCGGGACGAAGATAGAAACCTTTCTTTCGATGGAACAGGTAGATGCGGCTGCGCAGAAGTATATGCAGGAATTCAAAAAGACGGATGCGTATGCAACGGTTCGGAAGATGACTGTGGATCGTGTGAAGCTCAATTACGTTTATGTGCATTATACAAATGGAAAATATAATGTCATTCCTGTGTGGGCGTATTATGGGGTTACCGGGTATGATGGCAAAGAACGCTATCTGTTTGGAGTCAGTGCGGTGGACGGACAGATTGTGGAAGGGCAGTATCTGTATTTTATGGATGCACCCTTCGAGATATAATCATATTTCTATCGGAGAGTGCGTTGCACTCTCCTTTTTTTTATGGTAAAATTTCAGTGGTTTAGTTTGGAAAAACGAGTAAAATATAAAATAAACGAAAAAAAGATGGAAGGTGAGCGTATGCGTCTTCATTTTACGAAGATGGAAGGACTTGGCAACGACTATGTCTATGTCAACTGCTTCAAGGAAAAAGTAGAGCATCCGTCGGAACTTGCAGTGCGGGTGTCAGACCGGCATTTCGGAATTGGCTCGGATGGACTGATCCTGATCAAGCCGTCGGACGTGGCGGATTTCAAGATGGATATGTACAATGCGGACGGCACACAGAGCGAGATGTGTGGAAATGGCATCCGCTGTGTCGGAAAGTATGTGTATGATTATGGACTGACCGATAAGACGTCCGTGTCGATCGAGACACTGGCGGGTATCAAGTATCTGGAGTTTACACTTGGAGACGAGGAGAAGAACGGACGCAGGACGGTAAAGCTTGTGCGCGTGAATATGGGTGCTCCGATTCTTACCCCGGAGGATGTTCCGGTGAAGCTTCCGGATGCAGGTGATCTCGTGAAAGATTATCCAATTACGGTAGCTGGAAAAGAATACCGCATTACCTGTGTATCAATGGGAAATCCACATTGCGTAAGCTTCGTGGACGACGTCGAGAACTTCCCATTGGAGGAAGTAGGACCACTGTTTGAGAAGAATCCAATTTTCCCGAACCGTGTCAATGCAGAGTTTGTCGAGTTAGTCAGCCCGACGTATGCGAAGATGCGTGTGTGGGAGCGTGGAACTGGCGAGACACTTGCCTGTGGAACCGGTACCTGTGCAACCGCTGTTGCCTGTATCTTAAATGGCAAGACGGAAGACGAAGTGACCGTAAAGCTGCTTGGTGGCGAGCTTGTCATCCGCTGGGATCGCGACGAAAATATCGTCTATATGACCGGTCCCGCGAAGGTCGTCTTTGATGGTGAAATTGATTTATAATTTAAGAATACTATATTGTACAATTTAGGAGGAAAAGACATGTTTAAAGTAAACGACAACTATTTGAAGCTTCCGGGAAGTTACCTCTTCTCAACCATTGGCAAGAAAGTACGCGCGTATCAGGCGGCAAATCCTGACAAGGAAATCATTCGTCTTGGTATTGGCGATGTAACCCAGCCACTGGCACCAGCGATCATCGACCGTCTGCATGAGGCAGTATCTGAGATGGGTGTGCAGGAGACATTTAAGGGCTATGCACCAGACCTTGGCTATGAGTTCCTGCGTAGCGCGATCGTGAAGAACGATTACAATGCACGCGGTGTTGATATCGCAATCGATGAAGTATTTGTCAGCGATGGTGCAAAATGTGATTCCGGAAATATTCAGGAGATCTTTTCCCTTGACAATAAGATCGCTGTCTGCGATCCTGTATATCCGGTTTATGTAGATTCCAATGTTATGGCAGGAAGAACCGGAACGTATGATGCAGCAACCGGACTTTGGAGCGATGTGATCTACATGCCATGTAAGGAGGAAAATGGGTTCGCACCAGAGCTTCCGGAGGAGACACCGGATATCATCTATCTGTGCTTCCCGAACAATCCGACCGGTGCAACAATCACGAAGGATCAGCTGCAGAAATGGGTGGACTATGCAAACGAAAAGCATGCAGTGATCATCTACGATGCTGCATATGAGGCATATATCAGTGAACCGGATGTACCACACACCATCTATGAGTGCGACGGTGCAAAGACCTGTGCGATCGAGCTTCGAAGCTTCTCGAAGAATGCAGGATTTACTGGAACAAGACTTGGTTTCACTGTGATTCCAAAGGAATTAAAATCCGCAGATGGTGTTGCCCTGAATCCACTTTGGGCAAGACGTCACGGAACCAAATACAACGGTGCTCCTTATATCGTGCAGGCAGCCGGAGAAGCCGTGTACTCTGAGGCAGGAAAGAAGCAGACCGGTGAGCAGATCGCATACTATATGAAGAATGCAAAGTATATCTTTGATGGATTGAAGAGTGCCGGATATTCCGTATCTGGTGGTGTGAACGCACCATATATCTGGCTGAAGACACCAGATGGCATGAGTTCATGGGAGTTCTTTGACTATCTGTTAGAGAAGGCAAATGTCGTTGGTACACCGGGTTCTGGATTCGGACCAAGCGGCGAAGGATATTTCCGTCTGACTGCATTTGGAACCTATGAGAATACGGTCAAGGCAATCGACCGGATGAAGGCGCTGTAATAGGTTGCCGGTATGACAGAGAATGTTTATAAGCTTGTTATATTAGGGCTTGTAACTGGATAGTGGCTGTTTTTAAGCTCCATGTTCCTGCTGAAACGGAAACCGAGGTCGTTTCTGTTTCATGCAGGCATGTGGGCAGTGTTGATGGTATATTTTGAACTGTATGAGTTTTTGATGAGTTACCACGGAGAGGTAGCGTGGTTTCCAGCAGGACTCGTAGAGATTGCAGTCATGATGACAGTCGTTGCCGTGAATAACGAGGGAAATCTATGGAGAAACTTCTGCATCGTTGTGTTACAGCAGGGTGTTGGAAGTCTGCTTTTTACAATGGCGGCACTGCCATTTCCAAAATTGCAGGAGTATCAGCTGAGTATTGTCGGATTCCGGCCACTTCCGATTTCTGTTACGAACTTTTTGATTTTAGGTTTGATGAATGTGTGCTGTGTCATTGCAACACTGATTCTGAAATTCATTTTCCGTAAGGAATATACCGGGGATGGACGTCTGTACCGGAATATCATGATCGGGTATATTCTGATTGCGTATGTATCTCTTGCTTCCCGCTGGAAGCTGAACGACCGGATACGACAGGGCGATGCAGAGATCAGTAATTTTATTGCTCTGTATATGGTGTGGATCATAGGAATTGTAATTTTGTGCAATTATGTTCCGTATGTCTACAATCGGTCAGAGTCCAGATGGCAGAAAAAAGAACAGCAGATGTTGACGCAGATGCTGGCGGAGAGCGAACGCCACTATGAGCGGCTGGTAGAAGAACCGTTTGCCTATGGACAGGCACTGAGTGGAAATGTGACGTTGGACGCGGTAGTGGCAGATTATACGAAACGTGCGCAGGAGCGAATGCTTTTGTTTGATGCTGTCGTAGAGCCGGTACATATATCGGATATGGCAGAGCTGGATGTGACGGCAATCGCCGATGCGATGTTAGAAACGGCATTTACACACGTCTCGACAGGTGCCGATGCGTTTGTACAGTTTACCGTGCGGCAGAGAAAGGGCAGTTTGTTTCTGGATGTCGATTATATGACAGGAAAACGAATCCTGCGCAAAAAGGAACAGACGCTTGCAGAAGCCCTGATCAGGAAATATGAGGGCAGTAAACAGATCAGAAGAAAAGGAAAAGAACGGCAGATTTGTGTGCTGCTTCCAAATCAGGTACAGAAGGAAGAAACAAAGGGATAAATCGCGGGGGAATTATGGTAGAAGAATTATTTTCCGTATTGGCACTGGGGTTAGAGGTTTCAGTGTGGCTGTTTATAACGTGCATGGTTTTGATCAAGCGGAGACGGCGGAGCATATGGATGCGTCTGCTGTCTCTGTTTATGATTGTCGGGTATTTTGAAATCTACGAAATTTTGATGTTTTATCATGGAGAGAAAATCTGGTTTTACACCGGACTTTCGGAGATTTTGATGCTGGCATTGTTAATCGTGATCAATAACGAAGGATGCTTCTGGCGCAATTATTGTATCTTGATTTTGGAACAGGGTATGACCAGTCTGTTATTTTCGATTTTCGGTTACGCATCTCCGGATTTGAATGAAGATCTGACAAAATTAGTAAGTTTTACGCCGGTTGCCCCGGTTCGGGCGTGCATTCTGGTGTTTGGCGTGATGTCACTGGCATTTATTTTCTCGGCACTCGTCTTAAAGAAAATGTTTAAGCAGGAGTATGAGGGAAGTGGGTATATCTACAAACGGATTGTATTTGGATACACGTTTATCTCGTATGTGTCACTGGCGTCCCGTTGGAAGCTGATCGATCAGATGCGGAAAAATACGATTGCAGGGTACGAGGTGCTGGCACTGGGTATCGTGTGGGTTGTATCTTTGATTATGGTTTGTAATTATGTGCCATATGTGTATAATAAACTTGATATCGTATGGCGAAAACGGGAGCAGGAAACGCTGCAGAAGCTGCAGGTGGAAAGTCAGGCACATTATGAGGTACTTGCGAAGCGGCCATTTGTCTATGGACAGAACCTGAGTGGAAATGTTACACTAGATGCAGTCGTAGCGGATTATGCGAAGCGTGCACAGGCACGGACGTTGTTGTTTGAGGCAATCGTAGAACCGCTGCAATGTACGGATAAGGCGGAGCTGGATGTAACAGTGATCGTCGATGCGATGCTGGAGACCGCATTTGCAGGAGTTACTGAAGATGCGGATGCCTTTGTGCAGCTTACGGTGTGTGAGCGGAAGGGCAGTTTGTTTCTGGATGTCGACTATGTGGCAGGAAAACGGATGCCGCACAAGAAGGAACAGGCACTTGCCGATGCGCTGATTGGCAAATATGAAGGCAGTAAACAACTGCGGAAAAAGGGAAGAGAACGGCAGATCTGCGTGCTGCTTCCGCAGTCCGCGGTTCGTAACTGAAAGAGAAATACGAAGAAACGGAACGATTATTACGATGAAGATTATTATATGTGATGATGAACGAATGGATGCTGAGCGCGCGAAAACAATATTACTTTCCTGCAAAGGTGTTCAGGAGGAAGATATTACGATTTTTACACCACAGGAGATGCATCTGGGACTGGAAGTGCAGGATATAAAATGTGATATTGCGATTATGGATATCGAGTATGAAAGCCGGCAGTTTAACGGGATTACACTAAGCAAAGAGTTAAATAAGAAGCTGCCGCTGTGTCAGATTATTTATCTGACATGGGTGCTGGAATTTGCACCAGAAGTGTATGATACGATCCACTGCTATTTTGTGTTAAAGCAAAATGAGGAGAAGATGCTGCCGCGTGCGATGGAAAAGGCGATACAGATTTATTACGATCAGGAAAATCATGAGATCATTGAGCTGCGGAATCATGGAAAGATGATGTACATTCGGCAGACGGATATTATCTATGCTGAGAGACAGGACCGGATCGTGCAGATTCACACGGCACAGGGAGCATATCAGTGTTACCAGTCGTTGACAAAGATTCTGAAACTGCTCGGAAGGAATTTCCTGCGTTGTCATGGTGGATATGTCGTGAATTATAATTATATTGACACTGTGATGCGGGAAAGCGTGATTTTGTCCAATGGTACGGAGATTCCGATTGGACGGACGTACCGGACTTCTTTTCATGAACAGTACATGCGTATGGTAGAGCAGCATGTGTAGAATAAAAACAGGGAGAAATGCAAATGGAAAAAACAGTGGGGATTGTGCTGTTTGTCCTGTTGGTTACGGGCGTCGCCTATGTGCAGGTGCATTATTACCGGGAACGGCAGCGGGCAAAGGCAGAGTGTGAGCGCCTGGAGCAAAGCATCGGGCAGATGCAGAAGCAATATGCCGATGTGGCAAAACAGAACCAGTCGTATCGCCAGATGAATCATGAATTGAAAAAGTACCAGTGGCTTGTGCAGGTTATGCGTGAGAATATGGGAACCGTCACGCATGGACAGTTGCTGGAGCTTGTATTGCAGAAGAAAATACAGGAAGCAGAAAAAAATCAGATTACCTGTGACGTGCAGGGAACTCTGAATGCAAATCTGCGTATGGATGAAATGTCGCTGGTCAGTCTGATCATGAATCTGCTGGACAATGCAATCGAAGCCAGCGCGCAGACGGAGGACAGACAGATACAGGTCGTGATCGCAGAAGATCCCGCGGCACAGATGCTGGAATTGAAGCTGTGCAATTCCAAAAGCAGTGGGCAGACGCTGCATGCGAATGAAGCAGGGACTGGATATCAGACGACAAAGACAGAGCGTGACTCGCATGGGTATGGAACACAGATCATCCAGCGGATCGTCGATGAAAATGGCGGTACGATCCGGTATATGGATGCCGGGGATACTATGCAGATCATCTGCAGACTCTGTATGGAAGATAAGAAGCTTTAGAGCGAGGGAGAACGTATGACACAGGATGAATTTAGCTGCCTCTATGAGGAGAATTCATTTACATGTATTATAAAAAAAGGACTGGCGATGTTGGATGGTGACCGTATCCGGATCGAGCATATTGACAGCGATACGGAGACTCTGGTGATTCCAGATGAGCTTCCGGTTACACTGTTTGATATACAGGGAAGAAGCTACACACGCGTCCTGCCGGTTTCGGAGCTTGGGAAAAAGGCGTGCTATGAGAAGAAACACTTAAAGCAGGTACGGCTTGGGAGAAATTTACGTTTCCTTGATGACTATGCGTTTGCACGCTGTGAGCATCTGACCGAGGTTGTGGCAGAGGGAATTGACGGATTCGCTGATTTACGTCTTGGAAATGGCGTGTTTGATGATTGTGGAAGTCTGGAGATCCTGGCGCTCGATGGTGACCGCGAGGCGAGAATTGCGAAGCTGCTTGCAGCCGTGCCGCGGTTTTTAAAGGCGGAGGATCTGCTGACCGGAGGGGAAATCGGGACGGAAGCATGGTATGAACGCTGGGATTTTGCCCTGCGTGCATTTTTGAAGGAAGACGATGTCGCAGGCTATATGCAGGCGGTGCTTTTTGGCAAGCGGAAGTTTGCAGACCGGGAAGCGTACATTGCCTATGTGCAGGAGGCGAAGCGCGCGCTGTGCAGACTGCGGTTAGAATACGGAGAAGAATTGCAGGCGTTTGCCCGGAAACAGTGTGAGGAGTATCTGCGAGACGCACAGCAGATATAAGGAATCCGGATGCAGGAAATTCATAGAATCTGGTTTTATACAGGAAGGAAGATGGCATGTCCAAATTTACAAAGCAGGCGATCATGGATGGATTTATCGAGCTGTCCAAGCAGATGCCGATCGACAAGATCACAGTGAAGAAGGTAACCGATTATATCGGGATTACACGGAATACATTTTACTATCATTATCAGGATATCTATGCGCTGTTAGAGGAGATCGTCGTCACGAAGGCGAAGAAATTGTTTGTCTTGGATGAGGAGAACCTGGAGAACTCGTGGAAGAGCAACATGCGTTTCATGGGACAGTACGGCAAGAAAAATGAGAACTTCATAAGAAACCTTTACCAGTCGATGGGGCGGGATGCGTTCGGTGATCAGCTGTTAGAGATCAGCTATGGTTCCATCTACCGGAGCGTGCAGGCATATGCGGAAAAAGAGATGGTGAAAAATCCAGATATCGTCTACAGGGAGCAGGCAATCAAGGATACATCTTATATACTCGCAAAGATGCTTTCGGAAAATGCGGTTGAGTGGATACGTGGACGCGTGGAGCAGGATCCGGTTGCGTTGATGGAGAAAGCGATAGCCGCGGTGGACGGTGTCGGACAGGTACTGTTGAATAATTTGAACAGGAATTATAATAATAAATAAGCAGGAAAGAATCAGGATAGAATCAGGAGGGTATATACATGGCAGGATCTCATATTGCGATCCCGACGATCTTGAAGATCGGGAGCGGAACACTTGGAAACGTAGGAAAATATCTGCAGTCAAGCGGATTTAAGAAAGCGGTTGTATTCTTTGGAAATGGACTTGTGGAGATGTTCGGAAAGACGGTGATGGATTCCCTTTCCGAGGCGGACATCGAGGTGCTTTCGTATTGTGAGCTTGACACAACGGATATCAAGGATATCATCGATCTGGCGTTTACGATTGATGCTAAGACACAGGTCATCTTAGGCATCGGCGGTGGCAAGGTCATTGATGCCGGAAAATATGCAGCCTATCTGCGGAAGCTTCCGTTTATCAGCATGCCGACCTCGGCATCGAGTGATGGATTTTCTTCGGCAAGTGCATCGCTTCTCGTAAATGGCAAGCGTACTTCTGTGCCGGCGCGTATGGCATATGGCATCGTGGTTGATACGGATGTATTGAAGTCCGCACCGACGAAGTTTTTATACTCTGGTATCGGTGATATGGTATCGAAAATTACGGCACTCTATGACTGGATTTTCGAGGCGGAGCATGGCGTGTCTGAGGTGAATGATTTCGCGGTGATGATCGCGAAGAAGGCAGTCAACAGCTTCGTGCGGACGCCGTTTGAGAGCATTCAGGACAATCTTTTCCTGAAAGAACTGGTAGATTCACTGGCGATGAGTGGAATTGCAAATGAGATCGCAGGCGGCAGTGCACCGACAAGCGGCAGTGAGCATCTGATTTCCCATGCGTTAGATAAACTGCTGGAGGTACCACAGCTTCACGGCGTACAGGTCGGAATCGCTACTTATGTGATGGCAGTTGTGCAGGATCACCGGTATGTGCGTGTCAATAAGATCTTCGAGGATACCGGTTTCTGGGACTTCGTTTCGACGCTTGGATTAAACCGTGCAGACTATGAGGCGGCAATTGATATGGCACCACAGATCAAGCCGAACCGTTACACATATCTGCATGAAGAACAGTACCGGGAGAAGGCAAAACAGGTGCTTCGTGAAGATCCGGTGATGAAGCGGGTATTTGGAGAATAAGAACAAATAAAAAAAGTTGTGCAAATTGGGCGGAATGTGTAAAAAATATACACATTCCGCTTTTTGACACTTGTAGGAACAGGGAATATATGCGAAAATAACACAGTGCTTTTCTACGCACATATCGGAGATGACCGGATGTATACAAGGAAAACACAACAAAATTAGAAGATAAAGTGTGAGCGAAGATGAAGATACTTTTGATTAACGGAAGCTTGCGTGGAGAGTACAGCTCCTCCCTCAAAGTTGCCCATGCATTTGTCAAAGGCATGGTAGAAGAATATGGAGCGGACACGGAAGTCTGTGAGGTAGCATTGAAGGACAAAAGGATTGACCATTGTCATGGGTGCTTTGTCTGTTGGAAGACGACGCCGGGACAGTGTTGTATCCACGATGATATGGACGAGCTTCGGCAGATGGTGATGGACAGCGATATCATTGTTGAGAGCTTTCCGCTTTATTTCTTTGGACTGCCTTCAAAGCTGAAGGCATTTACGGATCGTATGATCTCCTATGTACAGGAGTATCGCGGGAATCCGGGTGATGAGGAGAATCATCGGTTCCTGCACAACATGCGGTATCCGGAGCTGGAAAAGAAAAAACTGATTTTAGTATCCACATGCGGCTACGAGGTGACAGACAACTGTTACGATGCCGTGTTTGCAGAGTTTGACCGGATTTGCGGAGAAGGGAAATACACAACGGTGCTGGCACCGCAGGGTGGTCCACTCTCAGAGCAGGGGTTTGCAGATAAAGTGGCACGCTATCTGGAGAAATTCACAGAGGCTGGTCACGAATATGCGAGGGAAGGCTGCTTATCGGAACGTACATGGAACAAGCTGCAGCGACCGTTGCTTGGACACAGTACGTTTGAGATGGCAATCAATATGAACTGGGACAACCCCGATGTTGGCCCATATGGAAAGCTGGTGTAAAACGTGGAGATACTAAAGAGGTTTGCAGCGAAGCTTGCCTTTGCGATCGCGAATGGCGTGATCCGTATCCTGTATCCACCGAAGGTGACGTGGGAAGACAAAAAGGCAGCGAAGGAAGCATTAAAAAAAGGCAACTGTGTTGTCTATTCCAACCACACAAGTCATGTGGATGGATTTTATATGACGCGTCTGTTTGGCAAATATAAGGTACATACCTTTGTCGCGCGGGACTGGTACGATAAAAAGAAGATCAACTGGCTGTTCCGGAATCTTCCATATATCCCGATGAACCGGCAGGAGATGGATACAAGCTGGCTGTCGATGGGGCTGGAGAAGATGAATGAGGGCTGCCCGATCTACATATTCCCGGAGGGACATACGAGTCATACCGGAGTGATGGATGAATTCAAACCGGGATTTCTGATGCTTGCAAGACAGGCACAGGCGCAGGTTGTGCCGGTTGTGATTGACGGCGAGTTTAAGATTTTCCATCGGATGCACATTATTGTCGGCAAGCCGGTCGAGATGGATTTGAACGAGGAGGGCAGACCATCCGTTGTCCTCAAAAAATATGCAGGTGTCTGCAGAGACAGAATCTATGAGCTGCGCGATACCTACGGCGTGAAAAAATCATGATATTTGGAGTGGAAACACTCTTTAAATATACCCGTTGATGCGGGGGAAAATATAAGAAAAGGAAGGATACATAGAATGAACGAAAAAGAGTTAGAAATCGCTGAGAACATTAAAGGAATGCTTTCAAAGAATCTTAGAATCCCTGAGGAAGAATTAGATTATGAAGTTCCATTGTTTGGTGATGGAATTGGACTTGATTCTGTTGATTCCCTGGAGATTATCGCTTGTATCGATTCTGCTTACGGCGTAGCTATGACAGGTGTTGCAAAAGAGCACTTCTACAACATCGAGAGCCTTACAAAGTACGTTGTAGCAAATATGTAATAGCAAGTCATACAAAAAAGGGCTGTCCCGAAAGGAAACTTTGGGGCAGCCCTATGTATTCTGAAAAGGAGATAAAAATGGATAAGATTACAAATACACGTTGCGTTGTAACCGGACTTGGTATGATCAGCGCAATCGGAAATAACGTAGATGAGTGCTTCGCAAATGCACTGGCTGGAAAAACAGGAATTGACAAGGTCGCTTCAGTCGATACAACCGACTGCTATGCAAACCTTGGAGCAGAAGTACACTGTGATACACTGGATGAGATCGATGAGGCAAAGGATGTTGACCGTGTCAGCAAGCTCTGCCTGAAGGCTTCAAAGGAAGCGCTCGATGATGCAGGTCTTGTGATCGATGAGAGCAATGCCGGTCGTGTCGGCGTTGTCATGGGAAGCTGCGTCGGTGGTGTTGTCAGTGTTGAAAATTATGTAACAAAGGGTGAGCATGCAGAGGACATCAACAAGATGACAATCGCCTCTATCGCAAACCATGTAGCAAATATGGCAGGTGCCAAGGGTGTTGTCACAAACGTTGGTAACGCCTGTGCAGCAAGTACGATCAGTATTGCTTATGCATGTGAGCTGATTCGTGCCGGTGTGGCAGATGCGTTTATCGTCGGTGGTGCAGATGCATTTGCATCCGTTCCATTTTCTGGATTCTTGGCACTCCATGCACTCTCTGAGCAGGCATGTTCTCCATTTAACCACAGCAATGGTATCACACTTGGTGAAGGTTCCGGCGCGATCATCGTGGAGAGCTATGAGCATGCAAAGAAGAGAAATGCGAAGATCTACTGTGATGTTCTTTCCGCTGGTATCAGCAGCGACGCGCATCATATCACAGCACCACGTCCAGACGGACTTGGACAGATGTATGCGATCCGTCAGGCGATCGAGAAGTCAGGCATCGAGCCAAAGGATGTCGCATATGTAAATGCACACGGAACAGGAACTGCGAAGAACGATGAGGCAGAATTCCTTTCTTTACATACAATCTTTGACGAGGCAAACCCAGACCTTAGCGTCAGCTCCACAAAGGCAATGGTTGGCCACTGCTTAGGTGCAGCCGGTGCAATCGAGGCAGTCTTCGCGATCAAGGCTCTGACAGAGAACAAGATTCCACCAACGATCGGATATTCCGACGAGGATATCAAGGCACTTGGTGAGAAGGCAGGCACATTCGATTTCATGCCGAATACAATGAAGGAAAAGGATCTGCATTATGTTATGTCCAACTCCTTTGCATTTGGCGGCAGCAACGCAAGTATCATCTTCTCGAAGGAGCCGGGCAATGTGAAGGAATCCGAGAACGACGAGAAGGTTTATATCACAGGTCTTGGTATCGTCAGCCCACTTGGAAATGGCGTTGCCAACTATATCGATAAGGTCAATGCACAGGCAAAGCCGGAAGCAGCGTCTGTACATGCAAATGTAGGAAAAGAAGATTACGATAAATATGGTCTGAAGATGGCATTCTACAGAAAGCTCGATAAGTTCAGTCTGATGCAGGTCATCTCTGGTCTTGAGGCACTGCAGGAAGCCGGCATCGAGGTAACAGAGGAGAACGCAGAAGAACTTGGTATGATCGTCGGAACCGGCGATGGTCCACTTACAACCGTATATGAGTTCCAAGAGCACATTTCCGAGAATGGAACAACTGCAGGTTCCGCCTTCAACTTCCCGAATACTGTTTACAACGCAGCAGGTGGATATCTCTCCATCAAGACAGGTATGCGTGGCTACAATGTAACAGTGACAAACGGCGCACAGTCTGGTATGAGCAGCTTGTGCTATGCATATAACGAGATCAAGCAGAACCGTGGCAAGGCAATGCTTGCAACTGGTACCGATGAGAACAGCGAGGTTATGGAGAAGCTTTATGCGAAGCTTGGCAAGGTAGCCGGTGACGTAAAGCAGGCATACGCTGGTGGTGACGGATTCGTGCTCGCTGATGGTAGTACGAGTATCGCACTGGAGAACGAGACATACGCAGCAAGCCACAATGCAAAGAAGTACGCAGAGGTATGTGGTTACGCCATGACACACGAAGGCGTTGCTTACGGTGATGTCGCAGGTACTGAGAAGGGACTGATGAATGCAATCGTAGATGCAACCACTATGGCAGGTATCACATTGGATCAGATTGATGCCGTTTACGGATTCGCAAATGGTGCCGAGGAAGTCGACGCATTGGAGCGTCATGTCTACGAGGAAATCTTCGCGGGCAAGGTTCCTGTACATCAGGTCAGAGATTATACAGGCGAAGGTAGAGCCGCAAGCTCTGCACTGTCTGTTGCACATGCTGCACTTACACTGTCCGGTGATCTTGCTGCAAAGCAGGAAGCATATTATGTAACAACAGAGAATGTTACAAAGCAGACAGTTGATACATCCGCATACAAGTATGTACTCGCAACAAGCTGTGCCATCGGTGGCAGCTATGCCGCAGTCATCTTGAAGAAAGCAGCATAATACGGAATCGAAGCAGATAAAGGAGAAAACAATGACAAATGGTAAAGTAGCGCTTGTCACAGGTGCGTCCCGTGGAATCGGGCGTGCTTGTGCGATCAAGCTTGGAGAGGCTGGCTACAAGGTAGCCGTCAACTATAATTCAAACGAAGCAGCCGCAAATGAGGTTGTAGAGAAGATCAAGGCAGCCGGAAGCGAGGCAGTTGCCATCAAGGCAAACGTATCCAATCTTGCACAGGTAAAGACAATGATGCGTGAAGTCATCAATGCATTTGGACAGTTAGACGTCCTCGTCAACAATGCCGGAATCGTAAAGGATGAATTTGTTCTGATGATGAACCCGGATACGATTGATCAGTGTCTTGATCTGAATATCAAGGGATACATGTATTGTACACAGCAGGCAGTCCTGAAAATGTTCTCAAAGAAGCAGGGTGTCATCGTCAATGTCTCATCCGTAAGCTCGAAGCTTGCAGTACCAGGCCAGACCGTATACAGCGCAACCAAGGGTGCTGTAAACTCTATGACAGCTACAATGGCAAAGGAGCTTGCTCCATACGGTATCCGTGTCAATGCAGTTGCACCGGGCTTTATCGCAACCGATATGGTAGAGGCTCTGCCAGAGGATAAGAAGGAAGAATATCTGAAGGATATTCCGATGAAGCGTTTTGGTACGGCTGAGGAGATCGGCGATGTAGTTACGATGCTGGCTGGACCTGCATGTTCGTACATGACAGGACAGGTGATCGTATTGGATGGAGGACTGAGCCTGTAATGATGAATATTAACGAAGTACAGAAAAGAATCAAGCAGCGTCCACCGTTCCAGATGATCGAGAAGGTTCTGGAAGTGGAAGATGGCGAGTATGCCAAGGGAATCAAATGTGTCTCTGTGAATGAACCGTATTTTGCAGGACATTTCCCGGATGCACCTATCATGCCGGGCGTACTTGTGATCGAGGCATGTGCACAGCTTTGCTCGATCACGATGGAGAGTCAGGGCACAGAGGACGATAAGATCTACGTGCTGTTAAAGTGTGAGGAATTCAAGTTCTTAAGACCGGTTATTCCGGGCGATTGTCTGGAGATCGAAGTCCGCAAGGAAAGCGGTGGCGCCGGGCTGGTGAAGTTTAACGCCAAGGTTACAGTTGATGGAAAGGTAAAGGCAAAGGGAATCCTTGCATTTACATCCATGAATAAAGAGGACATTTACAACCAATAAAACATACTTATTTTCGGAACTCTTTTTAATATGTAAAAAAAGTAAAAAAAGTTATTCCTTTTTTCGATGTTTAATGCTATTATAATGCAGGTTGAAAAATCAATGTGCAACTTGTCGCAGGTACATATGTGGCATAACATAGATTAAAGGAGGACGATGATATGACAGTAGCACAAATTTTGGCTGTATCTATCTTTGTAGTCATGTTTGTGTTGATGGTGCTGGATAAGATCGAAAAACAGTACATCACACTCGTGGCTGGCGCGCTGACACTGATTCTTGTATTTGGTGTGGCAATGCATAGCATGGATGCGGTCATCGAGACCTTGAATGTAAAGAACATTTTCACGAAGGGATTCTGGATTACATCCGGTGAGGGTTCCGAGGAGTCATCTGGTATTAACTGGGCGACGATTATATTCCTTGCAGGCATGATGGTAATGGTAGAAGGTATGGCAAAGGCTGGATTCTTCCGGTGGTTATGCTTACGCCTGGCAAAGCTGGTACATTATAAGCCGATACCATTGTTCGTGACATTTATGGTTATGGCAGCCGTTCTGTCCATGTTTATTGACAGTATCACGGTTATTTTGTTCCTTGCAGCCGTTACGATTGAGCTTGCAAAGCTGTTGCATTTGGATCCGGTACCAATGATTCTGTCGGAGGTATTTTGTGCGAACTTAGGTGGTTCCGCAACGATGTGTGGCGATCCACCAAATATCATCATCGGAACAGGACTGGGACTTTCGTTCTCAGACTTTTTGACAAATACTGGTCTGATCGCCGGCATTTGCCTTATTGTAGTCATTATTTATTTCTACCTTGTATATCGCAAGGAGCTGTTGTCTGAGGAGGCACAGGAACTGGATACATCAAAAATCCCGGATCCTTCCACAGCAATTACAGACAAGAAGAAGTTTATCATCAGCAGCGTGATCTTTGCCTGTGCAGTGGTACTTCTTGTATCGCATGCATCGACAGGACTGACTGTTGCGTTTATCGGTACAGTTATCGCAATCATTACCCTGATCACAGCCGGTAAGGACGCATTGGAGCTGATCAAGAAAGTAGATTATAAGACATTGTTGTTCTTTATCGGACTGTTTATCGTCGTTGGTGGATTGGAGCAGACAGGTGTCCTGAAGTCTATCGCATCCTTTATTGGTAAGGTCAGCGGCGGAAATGTATACGTGATGGTAGCAATCATCATCTGGATCTCTGCAATCGCAAGTGCGTTTGTAGATAACATTCCATTTGCAGCAACGATGCTTCCAATCATCAAGAGTCTGGCAGGTACAAACCAGCCATTGCTTGATTGTCTGGCATGGACATTGTCTATCGGAACCGATATCGGTGGTAGTGCAACACCAATCGGCGCTTCTGCAAATGTTGTTGGTACATCTGTAGCAGCAAAGAATGGTTATCCAATCGGATGGGGCAGATATTGTAAGACAGCCGCTCCAGCGATGATTATCGTGGTAACGATTTCTATGCTTATGATTTTCCTGCGTTACTGTGGTGGCGTAACGATGTAAAGCAGCAGACGACAGTACTTGAATAACAGAATAAGTAACAAAACAAAATACTCCGTGCATCGCATCTGGTGCGCGGAGTAAATTATATAAGGAAACATTAGGAGGTGTAAAATGTACTTAGTATTTGACGTCGGTGGTACATTTATCAAGTACGCACTTATGGATCAGAATGGCAAGATGTATGAGAAATATAAGGTGCCTACACCATTTCAGGATGGAAAACTCGATGAAAACGGTAGGGAGATCACGCCGTATACGGTTGATCCGGAGGTTGGAATCGAGGCTTTCTTAAATCAGATTGATATTATATATGGGAAATACAGCAAGGAATATCAGATTACCGGTATCGCGATGAGCCTGCCGGGACAGGTAAATGTAAATCAGGGCATCGTTTATGGTGGCGGTAGTCTGCCATACCTTGACCGGGTGCCGCTTGGAAATCTGATTAGCTTACGTTGTGACAACGTACCAGTTGCACTTGAAAACGATGCAAAATGTGCAGCCCTTGCAGAGGTCTGGATTGGAAATGCCAAGGACTGCAAGGATGCCTGCGTACTTGTATTTGGTACAGGCGTTGGCGGTGGTATTGTCATCGACCGGAAGATCCATCATGGTGTCGGTATGCTCGCAGGCGAGATGTCATTTGTCAGTGATGGTCTGCGCATGGAGGACCTGGATAATCTGCGTCCGCTGGAAGAAGTAAACGATGAAAATGATACGGATTATCAATACCCGACCTGCCTGTGGACACAGCAGGCGTCCGTACAGGCATTGCGCCGGAAGGTTGCAGATGCCAAGGGCTTGAAGTGGCAGGATTTAAACGGCGAGCAGATCTATGAGATGACAGAATCCGGAGATGAAGAGGTGCAGCAGATCTTAGAGCAGATGTATTTTAATATTGCATGGCATTGCTGCAATCTCTATATTGTACTGGCACCGGAGATCATATTGATCGGTGGCGGAATTAGTGCACAGCCAAAGTTCTTTGAGGGGATCGTGAAATATGTGTCGAAGGTTCGCCGCATGTCACATATCTACGACCGTATGAAGATTGATTTGTGCAAATTTGGAAATGATTCCAATTTGATTGGAGCACTGTTTAATTTCCTTCAGAAATATAATCTTGCCAAGTAAAAGGAGGATACAAATGGAATTATGGGATATCTACGACCGGGACAAGCAGCGTACCGGACGTACAATGAAACGAAATGACTGGCATATGCAGCCGGAAGATTTTCATCTGACCGTGCTTGGTGTGATCCGTCATACAAATGGAAAGTATCTGATTACAAAGCGTGTTATGACAAAGGCATGGGCACCGGGAAGCTGGGAAGTATCCGGCGGTGCGGCACAGGCAGGCGAGGACTCTTTGGATGCAGTGAAGCGTGAGATCAAAGAAGAAACCGGGCTGGATGTATCTTCCTTTGAGGGCGGTTTTGTCTTTTCTTATACGCGTGAGAACCCGGACGAGGGTGACAACTATTTTGTGGACATCTATCGTTTTACCGGAGATTTTACTGAGGCAGACCTGCATCTGCAGGAGGCAGAAACTGACGGGTATATGTTAGCGACTGCAGAAGAGATTGAAGCACTTGGCGCACAGGGCAAGTTCCTGCACTATGACAGTATCAAACAGGTATTTTCATAAATTTTACAAAAAAATAAAAATTAGATCATTTTTGATGCTAAAATGATGCAAGAATGATGTAAAATAACAGAGAGAGGTCAGAGATGGCTCCTCTCTGTTTTTGTGCAGCCAGCCACTGGGTGGGATTGCAGGGAATAGCCATCATTAAAAATAGCAAGGAGACAGATTTATGAATCGAATTTTAGTTGTGGAAGATGATACATCCATCTCCAATGTTATAGAGATCAGTTTACGAAATGCAGGATATCTGTGCGATTGTGTCTATGATGGCACGTCGGTTGCCGGCCAGCTTGAGCAGGAGGTGTATGATCTGGCACTCGTCGATATTATGCTGCCGGGACCGGACGGATTTTCCCTGATGGAATATTTTAATTATTATCATGTTCCGGTGATTTTCCTCACTGCAATGGGAGATGTGCAGGATAAAGTCAAAGGATTAAAGCTTGGTGCAGAGGATTATATGGTAAAGCCGTTCGAAATTATCGAGCTGCTTGCCAGAGTGGAACGTGTGCTGCGCCGGTATAACAAAGTATCGCAGACACTTACAGCGTATGACATTGAGGTAGATACACAGTCCTTGCAGGTGAAGAAGGCGGGCGAAGAAATCCACCTGACGAAGAAGGAGTATGAGATATTAGTGATGTTTATGCGCAACCCGAATGTTGCGCTGTTCCGGGAGCGGATCTTCGAGAGCGTCTGGCATGAACCCTATTACGGGGACAGCCGTACCGTGGATCTGCATGTACAACGGCTGCGCAAGAAGCTTGGTCTGGAGGATAAGATTGTTCCGGTATACAAGGTAGGATACCGCATGGAGGTATAAGTTTGAAATTATTCTGGAAACTATTTTTATCGGTCTGTACCTGTATGATGCTTGCATTTTCAGCATGTGGAACATTTCTGATCCATTCTGGCTTCAAAAGTGCAAGAGAAAAGGATATCCAGAACGGATATAATAATGCAAGCGTTGTCTGCATCAATCTTGTACAGAATGTGAAACGGACGGTCAATCTTGTATACCGGGATACCGGATATGAAAAACAGAAAAATGTTGTCGTGCGGCAGGCAGCACAGTCGGTTTCTATCCGGAATGCCGGTGAGGAGGTGCAGTTTGCAATCTGGACAGATGAAAAGGCGAGAATTTACTGCACGAATGGACTCAAGGAGTCGGAGGTGTCAATCTGCCGGGATGAACTCGAAGCGGGACAGGAAGGCTATAAGATTATAAAAGAGAATGGCAGATATATACTCTATACTGGAACGAGTTTTCAGGTGTTGGAACGTGTCTATTATGTGGAGACTTTTTCCGACATTACGCGGAATTATGAAAACCGGAACGCACAGCTCCGGATGTTCCGGGTGATCATGATTATCGTTATGATCGTCTGTCTGATGTTGATGGCAATCCTGAATAACATGATCGTGGTGCCGATCCGGCGGTTGTCGAAGGCGACGAAGCTGGTAGCCGGCGGACGTGCGGGAATCCGGATCAAAAAGAGAAGCAAGGATGAGATCGGTGTCCTTGCGGAGGATTTCAATCGGATGTCCACCAGCCTGAACCGGACGATGAAGGAACTGGAAGAAAAGACCAAAAGTCAGGAGATGTTTACAAATAACTTCGCACATGAGTTGAAGACTCCGCTGACCTCGATGATCGGCTATGCAGATCTGATCCGTTCCAACCAGCTTTCGGAGGAGGAGCTAATCACCTATGCCAACCAGATCGTTGTAGAAGGCAGACGTCTTGAGAAAATGTCGATGAAGCTGATGGATCTGATCGTACTTAAGAAACAGGATTTTCTGTTCTATGATATAGAGATCGCGAATTTCGCGGAAGCGGTCTATGAGACGCTGCTTCCGGTTGCAGATAAATATGAGATTGAGATGACGGTCAATGTGCAGCCGGCGATTGTGAAGCTTGAACCGGATCTGATGAAAACAGTATTGATTAATTTATTTGATAACGCCAGAAAATCGATGGATGGAAAAGGAAAGATTTCGTTATTTGGTGTGTGGGTATCTGAGGAATACCGCATCGGAATCAAGGATAATGGATGCGGCATCGATGAGGAGAATCTGAGCCGGCTGACAGAAGCGTTTTACATGGTAGACAAATCTCGTTCCCGTGCAAACGGCGGTGCAGGACTGGGACTTGCAATCTGTAACGAGATCGTGAAGCTCCATCAGGCAAAGCTGCAGATTATGAGCAAAAAAGGGGTTGGAACACAGGTGAGTGTCTGCTTCCCGAAGGAGGTATGCAGACATGAAGAGGTGGAAAAGAAGGAAACGGAGGAAGAAGTATGAGGGGACATGCGGAAACAAAGAAAAATGAAGAAAAATCAGAGAAAAACAATGATTTCCTGAAAAATATCCTGCGCAACGGTCTGTGTGTGCTGGCGGGAGCGGCTGTCTTGGCGGTCGGCATTATGGCACCGAAGACGATATTTGCAATGATGGATAAGAATGAAGTCGATCACATCTATGTGCAGCAGGCAGATACATCCTATCTGGATACCGCTGCGCAGATGACGATGGAGGAAAAACTGAATCTGCTTGACTGGGAATCAACAGGCGCACATGTGTCAACCTCTTATCCGGTAGAAAATACAGATATGTATGATGATTATGACATGCAACTGCAGGTGGCGCCGCAGATTGAACAGATGCAGGCAGCCCATTTAATTCCTCAATTGGATTTTAATATTCTGGATATGTATGCGGACACGCAGTATGAAACTCTGGTTAACCTGGAGAATATGAATCAATACGTGATGCTTGAATATATGGTGTTTCAGGTTTCTGATGATTATATGTATGTGTCAGTAGATATGGAAACTGGAAAGATTTTGGGGTATACTGTATATGCGTATATGACGGAAAAAGAATGGCAGGAGCTTCTGAATGCCGATGTGGTAAAATATATGGCAGAGGCGTTGGGCGTTTCGGAAGAGGTTATCATCAAGAAATATAATTATGGTATCTATAATGAATCCTATGGGGAAGGTTATAACATGAATGCAAATGGTGAACTGACAGCCAACGATAATGTGGATATTTCTGAGCATACAGGGAATGAAAAACAGTTCGTGGAGATAGGCATGTGGGCGGATCAGGATGTATTACCTATCAGGAGCATCTATGATGGAGACGTGATACAATAAGCATTGCGATGACTGCGTCTGCACAGAGCGGTATAATGTGAACGCACATATGGAGCCGTCAGAAGATATACAAAATTATGCAACTAAGATGGAAAAATGATACATATATGAGACAGATATGATGCACAGTCCATGTAAACTACGGGAAGTTTATAAAAGGAGTGTGCATAAAAATGGAATACGAAAGATACAGTGAAAGATACAGACGGAATGAACAGAGAGGGAATGTGGGTATAATTCCCGAAGATTCAGAAGTCATCAGGAGGCGGACGATGTTGCAGGAACAGCAACGTAAGGAACTTCATAGAAAAAAATTAAAGAAACAGAAGGAAGAACTGCGTCGGCGCAGAAGAAGAATACGAAAGGCAAAAGAAATATTCTGCCTTTGTATTTGTGCTACCATGCTGGTACTCATCATAGCATTGGTAAGACGGGTCGCTGCTTCACCGGATAAGGAGATACCGGAAATAGCTGCCAGCGAGACGGTATCCATGGAACAGCAGACGGATGCCGCAGAACCGAAGGTGCAGGCGGCTGCCGATGAAGTGGTACAGACACAGAGTCAGGCATTGCCGGATTATTATGAGAAGAAATATATGACTGGTACGCCAGCACACTATTCGGAGGAAGAGATTGCGACGAGACTGAAGAATCTGGCAGAACGATATCCGGAGTTTCAGTCGATCTACGATCATATGGATGAGTATCCAGAGGCACTTCTGAATAATCTGTGTTGCAATCCGAATATGCTTGATTTTGCACTTGGGTATCAGGAAAACTATGATACAACCTCAGGTACACTGGAGGCATCTGAACTGGAAGGAATCCCGCTGTTTATTCAATGGGATAAGCGCTGGGGATATAATGCATATGGAAATGATGTCGTCGGATTATCCGGATGCGGCCCGACCTGTCTGTCCATGGTAATCGTCGGACTGACGAAGAATCAGGATGCGACACCGGACAAACTGGCAGACTATGCGACGGAGCAAGGATACTATGAGCAGAACGCTGGTACGAAGTGGTCGTTCATGGATGAGGCGGCATCGGCATATGGAGTAAAAGGTTATTATATCTATCTGAATAAAGATACAATGCAGGAAGAACTTGCTGCGGGACATCTGATTGTCTGTGCGATGCGGTCCGGGAATTTTACTTCCCAGGGACATTTTATTGTGATTGCGGGAATGGAGGGAGATAAGTTCCGCGTCTATGATCCAAACAGCATAGAGCGGAGCCAGCAGCTGTGGGATTATGACACGCTGCAATACCAGATCTCTGCGATCTGGGCATTTAAGCTTGCAGACTGACAGAAGAAAGGAATAAAAAAATTGAAAAAGGGGGTTGACTTTCCAAAATCAGAGTGCTATTATAAGCAAGCTGTCGCTGATAAGACAGCAAAAAACACTATTCGACATCATGATAAGCCGTCGAAAAAGTCAAAAGAAAGTCAAAAGAAATTAAAAAAGTTCTTGACAAAGACGAAACAAAGTGATATCCTATAGAAGTTGTCGCTAAGAGCGACAAAACAACGAACCTTTGACAAATTAATAACATGTTAACCCTGAAAATTTCTTTAAGATATTTTCAAGGATTTATACAAATCCTATTTCATTCATCAGAATGGAAACACAATGAACAGTAATTAGGATCGTAAATTATAAGCTAACGTTTATAAGAGATTCAAGGATTACAAACTTTTTATGAGAGTTTGATCCTGGCTCAGGATGAACGCTGGCGGCGTGCTTAACACATGCAAGTCGAACGAAGCACTTGAGATTGATTCTTCGGATGATTTCTCTTGTGACTTAGTGGCGGACGGGTGAGTAACGCGTGGGTAACCTGCCTCATACAGGGGGATAACAGTTGGAAACGACTGCTAATACCGCATAAGCGCACGGTATCGCATGATACAGTGTGAAAAACTCCGGTGGTATGAGATGGACCCGCGTCTGATTAGCTAGTTGGTGAGGTAACGGCCCACCAAGGCGACGATCAGTA
>CAVGQQ010000015.1:0-63383 GCA_963631525.1 bacterium | reverse complement strand
TTCGGGACTTTAACCCGTTAGAAACGTGCGCCGCTAGGCGCACACACAAAAAAGCTCCAAGAGAATAAATTCTCTGGAGCTTTTTGATTGCATTTGCTTGCAAACTATCGCTTGCTGAACTGTGGTGCACGACGAGCGGCTTTCAAACCGTATTTCTTTCTTTCCTTCATACGAGGATCTCTTGTAAGGTATCCTGCCTTCTTGAGTGCTGGTCTGTACTCAGCGTCTGCCTCAAGGAGTGCTCTGGAGATACCATGTCTGATAGCACCAGCCTGACCTGTAAATCCGCCACCCTTAACATTTACAAGTACGTCGAACTTTCCTTCTGTACCTGTTGCTGCAAATGGCTGCTTAACGATGAGCTTCAATGTATCAAGACCGAAATACTCATCCATGTCTTTCTTATTAATAGTTACCTTACCAGTTCCTGGTACAAGGTAAACTCTTGCGATACTGCTTTTTCTTCTACCTGTTCCGTAAAATCTATTACTATTCTTAGCCACGAACGTTTCCTCCCTTATTAATACTTAATCTCTAATACTTCTGGCTTCTGAGCCTGCTGTTTGTGCTCTGGTCCAGCGTAAACATAAAGCTTCTTGATCATCTGTCTTCCGAGAGGTCCCTTTGGAAGCATGCCCTTAACTGCAAGGTAGATAACTTCCTCTGGCTTCTTAGCCATCTTCTCTTTGAGAGTCTGCTCTTTCATACCACCGACATAATCAGAATGGTGATAGTAAACCTTCTGATCCATCTTCTTACCTGTTACTTTGATCTTATCAGCATTTACAACTACGATATAGTCACCTGTATCGATATGTGGTGTAAATGTTGGCTTATTCTTTCCTCTTAAAATGCTTGCGATCTCTGATGATAAACGACCTAATGTATGTCCTGTAGCATCTACTACATACCACTTTCTTTCAATGTTTGATGGGCTTGCCATAAAGCTCTTCATTGTGGTGTTCCTCCTTAAAATTATTCGAATTGTCCTGCATCATACCCATGCTTTCAAGCCGAAATGTCCGAAACAGCTTGTCCGCACAGTGCCGAATGCGTACTGTACATTGCTTCAAAAGAGTATTCCATGAATCCCGGGGCTATTGGGACGCACTTTACCTGTCTTTTGTCACATTTAGATATTATATTATACGTGCCCGCGTGTGTCAACGCTTTTTTCAAGAAATGCGTAAATTTTCTACAAATATTCGATTCCAACCAACCGCAATCCGCATGCTTCCGCTTTTGGTCCTGCTGCCGCGCGATCCTTCGCGTCAAGAATCTCTTTCACATGCTCCGGCGGATACATGTTCATGCCGCATTTCAACAATGTACCCATGATAATCCGCACCATGTTATATAGGAAACCAGTTCCCCGGATTGTCATAATAATCATCTTGCCCTCTGTACGGAAGGAAATTTCTGTCACAGTGCGCACCGTTGATTCCACCTGTGTCCGTGGCGTGCAAAATGATTTGAAATCATGTTCGCCAACCAGATATGCTGCTGCCTGCTCCATCTTCGCTACATCGACATTGAAATAACAAAACTTCGAATAAAGCCGTACAAGCGGGTTCGGAAACTTGTCGTTCCAGATTCGATACTCATACGTCTTGATCGTATCACAGAACCGCGGGTGAAAATCATCCGCCACCTGACACGATTCCTGAATCCGGATATCCTCCGGCAGTCGCTGATTCAACGCGAAGCTGATCTTCTCCGGTGGAATCCGTGTCTCCGTATCAAAGACCGCCACATTCCCCAGCGCATGCACACCGGAATCCGTCCGGCTTGCGCCAATGATCTTGATATCCTCCTGCAACAGCTTCGACAGTTCGCGGTTCAGAACTTCCTCGATCGTAATTCCATTATCCTGAATCTGCCAGCCGCAGTAATTTGTGCCGTCATACGCGACGGTTAATTTGATTCGTTTCATGGAGCGAATCTCCTTTCTCTTTCTAATATTGTGAAATACAATATCCTATCTCATTACTATATATCATTCAGCAGCTATCATCTACTTATCTATCCTACGCTTTAGAACTTCACAATCAACACCACCGACACAACAATCATCCCCAGCATACACACATACGCGGTCACATCGCGTTTCTCATACACAAGTGGATGCAACTTTGTCCGTCCTTTGCCACCCGTATAACAGCGGCTGTCCATTGCATCGCCCAGATGTCCGGCACGCGAGATTGCATTCTGAAAAAGCGGTAAGATTACCGTCCGAAGCTTTTTCAGCCGCACAACCGGATTTCCCTTTTTGAAGTCCGCTCCTCTTGCCATCTGCGCCTTCATGATCCGATCCAGCTCTCCAAATAAGATCGGTACAAACCGGAGTGCGATCGTGATTCCCATTGCCACGCCACCACTTAGATGCATGCATTTCTCCATGCCGTCCGTCAGTCTCGTCGGTGTCGTCGTATACATCAACAGACTTGACATCAGAATCAACAGCAACATACGCCAGAACACGAATCCCGCTTTGATCAGTCCCTCCTTCGTGATTGTAAGCACGCCAAGCTTTACCATCGTCGTTCCATGCACGGTAAATGCATTGAGCACACTGCAGATCAGAATGAAAATAAACACACCCTTTGTCCCACGTATCATCTTGCGCATCGGCACCCGGCTACATGCCCACACACCGGCAAATACCGCGGTAAGAAGCAAAAATAGTGGCAGATTCCGATCCAACAACAGCAGGATAATATATACAATTGTAAATCGAATTTTGACACGGGGATCTAACCGGTGGATCATCGAATCCACGCTATGGTACTGCCCCCATGTGATATCCTTCATCATATTACTTTCCTCATCAACCTATACCTGTCATGACACATTTGCAGCATCGCAAGTACAACATTAACTTGTCATGCTTTCTGTCCTCATCTTCCAACCGCATCCACGATTGCCTGCACCGTCTCCGCAAGCTGTGTATGCTTACACGATACCGGAAGTCCCATGATGCGCAGGCGGATCAACAACTGCATGCAGACTGGAAGCTCGCAGACCGCTTCTGAGAGTATTTCTCCAGGGACCCGTCCAGAATCTGTGTCGCCCGTCTGTTTCCTGTTCATCTCTAAACCCATATCGCGCATCACATGTTCCATTTCATTCAGCCACAACCGGTAAAATACATCCGAAGGTGTCCCTTGCTTCACGATTTTTCCATCCCTCAGATACAATACCCGCTCTGCGTCCTCCACGACTGCATCCGCATCGTGACTGACTACAACGACTGTAATTCCCGCATCCCGATGTAACGCACGCAGAATCTCCAGCATTTTTTTCTTTCCAACCGGATCAAGCCCTGCCAACGGTTCATCTAAGATCAGATAATCCGGCTGCATTGCGATCACGCCCGCCAAAGCAACACGCCGTTTCTGCCCGCCCGACAGCTTATCCATCGGCAGATCATAGACATCCTGCGGCAACCCGACAAACTGAATCGCCTCATACGCACGTTTCTCCGCTTCAACCTCACTGATGCCGACATTCCGTGAACCAAAAACTACATCCTCATAAACATTTTTTGCAAACAACTGCTGCTCTGGATACTGGAAGATGAACCCGATTTTCTTACGCAATGCTGCAATATCCGCTGAAGTATCCGTCACTTCCATTCCATCCACATAAATGCTTCCATCCGTCGGGGAAATGAGCGCCGGAATCATCTGCAAAAGTGTCGATTTCCCAGCCCCCGAAGGTCCAATGATTGCCGTATAGCTGCCCTTCTCGATAGAACAACATACATCATTCAGAATCGTTTTCTTTCCATATAATAAGTTCACATGTTGAAATACAATCGCCTGCGACAACACTTTCGCTTTCTTATCCACAGATGCAGGCTCCATTGTCTTTTCCTTCAGAAATGCATACGGATGTTCCTTGTATATGCGTTCCGCAATCGCTTCCACGGAAAATAAATCCTTCGTCCGCACGCACCCACGCTCCGCAAGAGCATGTGCAAGCTGCACGGTCATCGGCAGCTCCAATCCAAACTCACGCAGCTTCTCCGGTTGCGCGAAAAGCGCTTCCCGGCTGCCCTTCATAACAAGTCTGCCCTGATGCATCACATAGATCCGGTCTGCGAGCAGAAGCTCTTCCATCAGATGTGTAATCAGAATGATCGTAATCCCCTGCTTCTGCAACACTTTCATCAATTGCAGCACATCGCGTCTGGATCTCGGGTCCAGCATGCTGGTCGCTTCATCCAGCACGATACAACGGGGTTTCATTGCAAGCACGCCAGCAATCGCCACCTTCTGCTTTCCTCCACCGGACAATTCTTCAATCCGCATCGATGCCGACAATCCTACCTGTGCAAGTGCATCCTCTACCCGCTTCACCAGTTCCTTGTGTGGCACACCGATATTCTCCGCGCCAAAGGCAACATCCTCTTCCACGACGCTGCCGATCAACTGATCGTCGGGGTTCTGGAACACCATGCCTACCAGCTTCCGGATTGGAATGATATTCTCTTCCCGCATCGCATCGATTCCGCCAATCAGAACCGACCCTTCAATCGGCAGCAACAGACGGTTCAGAATCCTGGCGAACGTACTTTTCCCGCTTCCGTTCACACCTGCCACAACGATAAACTCACCCTTGTCCGCATCAAAATTAATCCCGCGAATGGCATTTACCATCTCCGTCAGATTGCCATCATCATCCCGTTCAAAATATTCAAATGTCAGATCTCTGATTTTTATCATGTTATCTCTGACTCCTGACTAACTTTTCTTCCCGGCTGTCTGCCGCATAGCATATCCATTACTATACCATTTTTTCTATACCTGTCGCAATTTTTTCTGAAAAAAATATTTTTTTTCGTCTCATCTATGTTATAATTTGCATGATTTGACATTTATTTTACACACATTGGGAGGGGACATATGGATTTTACAAATTTTCCAAACATCAATACGCGGATTACCGCTTGGGGCGGTATAAAGCAGACCGCATTTAACAAAAAGAAATTCGCTGCTGCAGAAGCATCCTGGAATCTGCTTTCTCCACAGGAGATTACCATGCTCGATCAACAGATTCCGTATGGTATCGAAGCATTCTCCTTCGTTGCAACACCAACAGCAATTCTCGTCTATGAAATGAAAACTGTCCGCGTGATTCCGGTACGCGATATCATGTGGATTTACGGAAATGTCCAGACGCTTACGATGAACTTCATTCCGACAAGCAAAACACACACCTTGTATCTGCTTGCCAGAGATGGCGAAACCTATTCACTCGGTCAGATTACAACCGGCGGTTTCTCCAAGAAGGCACCACTTGACGAGGCAATCGCACAGTTACAGAATCTGTTATTTCCATATCGAAAGGGTATCGTCTATGGTTACACCGACGAAATCAGTAATTATTTTCATGGGAATTTTGCAGGAGCTGTTCAGATGGTTGACGCAAAATCTATGGAACCATAATTATGATTTGCAGCCAGAAATAATATTGTATTCCAAACTATAAAGTGGCAGAAAAAGAGATTGACTGATGAACCAGTCAATCTCCTTTTGCTTTTATACATTTATACGGTTATCACTTCTATTACCAGATGTTTCTCTACTGAATCTTCGGCGCACCAGCAAATGTTTTCTCGTCCTGCAGGTATGTATAGCCATCACCAGCAACGTATTGAATCAGGCAGCCAGAATTATAATACTGTGCAAACAGCACCTTTCCTTCTCCGCCATACACGACAATCACGCCCGGACAACCAAACTGTCCATAGAACGAATCACAATTCATTCCAAGCGGCTCATCCTCGTCACCCGTAAAATTCAGGAAACGATAGTCGCTTCCATTCTCCGCATTCAGTTCTTCCAACACCTTCTGTGCAAAATAATACTCCAGCGCATTTGCATCGGTAACGCCATTTGCACTTTTATTCTGTGCCCGGCTGATCATGTAATTGGTAAGCACACCACATCGATGCGCACTTCCCTCATCATCCGTATAGGTCTTATCCAGATTCATCTCATGATCTTCCGCATAACTGGAAACCATGCCTGTCTCAACCGCCGAGACAATCGTGCGAAGCTCCTCCGTCGCATTTGACGCTCTGGCTTTCCTAATATACCGAATGACTGTCAATCCAATCGCTCCAGCAAGCACTGCCATAATTGCGATTGCAATAATCAGCTCTACCAGTGTAAAGCCTGCATTGTCCGAACTATTTCTCCGTTTTTTCATACCCCTACCCCGCATATGTCAAACTTTTCATAATTAAAGTTATTATATCATTATATGCACGGCAAGGCAAACGTATTTCCGTAAAATACGTGACGGAAAATTACAATTCTCCACCTATCACAATTCCTTTGGCGTCTGTCCCATGTCCGATCTGCTTCGTGACTGCAATTGGCATCGTTTTTCTCACATACTTCTTCACAAGCTGCACAATATCCGGTGTACACTGCTTTGCTTCCATCTCCGTAAATGTTCCAAGCAGGATGCCCGCGATCTGCTCAAATGCACCGATCTGCTGCAACTGACTCAGATAGGTTTCCATGCGCGCTACCGCCCCGGAACGGCTCTCCAAAAGCAGAATCTTTCCATGCAGATCCGGCATATATGCTGTCCCAGACAGCTTTAAGAAACAACGGATATTTCCTCCGACAACAATTCCATGCATCTCCGTTCCCTGTACATAATGATACTCAATCCGGTACAACACATCGCCACCATCACACAGGACATTCTGCACATCCACCATCTGCTGTTTGCGCTCCTTGTAGAGCACATTTCTTATCTGATACAACACACCTGTCTGCCCGGTCTTCACGTAGATTGCATTTAATACTGTCGTCAGGTCACTGTATCCCCAGAACTGCTTATCCATCTTCGCAATCACGCTGTAATCCAGATATGGCAGGATTACATTCGCAATATCCCCACCGGATATATCACAGATCGCATCAATCGTATCATCCTTATAAAAATCCATCACCGCCTTCGCACGTTCCTCTGCGGTTCCACTCGCCACACCGTCACGCGCATACAGATACGGACTGAGTACACTCACTATCCCCATCTCCGCCAGTGTCCGTTGCAATTCCTCTATCTCACTTTCGTATGCCCGCTTAAATCCATCTGAACAGCATACGATTCCGATTTTCACAAGTGTTTTCATACTTGCTTGCTCTCCTTGTATGTCCATAGACTCTATATTTTCAAACCATTTTCCCACCTATTCTCCTCCAATTATGTTTATCAATGATCTATCACATATACAAAAGTTATTGTCACAAAAACCATAACACAACCTTGAAAGACTTGTGAAGCTCCCTTTCATCATTGTTTCTCCTTTACTGAACCTTATTCACTTTAATGTAAAAAGGAATTGCTTTTGCTATCCCAGTTATTAAGTGAATGAAAAAACCTGGGAGGTTTTACTCTCCTAGGTTCTAGTTGGTTATTTAGTTAGAACAGTTTCATATTGTCAGGGACAATCTCCTGCATCTAATGCACCACGCATCTTAAGAAACTCTTCAATGTATATCAGAAATTCCTTTGCTTGTTCATACTGTTTAGCAGCATCTTCAGCAGAGATAACATAGAAATCATTATAATCACAGTTATTGCGAATCTGAAAAGCGTTATTCACATAATCTGCATATTTTGTATCTAAAACTTTTGTCTTAAAATAACACTGGTTAAAATAAGAAAGAACACCTGTATGCTTCTTAAAATCTTTACCGTCCTTAGCTAAGACAGCTCTCAAAGTAAAAAGAATACAATAATAAGATCTAGATACCGAATCTCTCAGTTGTCCCGAGTCCAGAAGTATCTTCGCTGATTTTAATCTCTCTTTCGCATTATCTAAACGGGCTAACATTAAATCATGCAATCTTTATTCCCTCCCTTTCAATATTACCATAATAAGGAAGTTTTTCTTTATAATAAATAAATTCATCAAAAGGAATTACAGTGGCAGATATCAATATATCTTCTTCTATACTAAGCTTATTTGTCGCTCTCCAAACATCTTGTAATTTCTTCTGTAATTCTATACGTTCACCTTTTACAATAGCGGCTATATCTAAATCTGAATCATCTTGTTGCTCATTTCGAGCATAGGAACCATATAAAATAACAAAAACCAAAGCACTACCATAAACTTTACGATACTGCTCAGCAACCTTTTTACATACTGATGACACTTTTGTTGCGTTCATAGATATACCTCCCCACATAATTTTATTTATATTTATTATAGCAACTTCCAGACAAAAAATCCACTTATTATCCCCTTACCACTTGATATTTGTTAAATATTGAAATATCGGTTTTTAAAAGTAAGCCAAAATTACAAAAATTACTTCTTTTTTATACATAAAAATAAAAAAGGCTTCGGGCGTGGCGAAAGATATAATTATAAGCTGGATATGGGATTCCTCTAATTTGAACAATAAATAAGCATACAGATCGTACATCATATTCATCGCATATACATATGTTTGGAATTTAGTGGTTCTTAATGTTCTGTTTCATATACAGCAATGCCTGAACACGATGTTCAGGCAAGCCATCACTGAGCCACGGATGGCGAATTGATGGCGTTTGCGTGCGTATATAATAACTATATCAGAACATTTAGAACTACTTAATTCCAATACATCGTATATGCATGAATATCGATACACGATCTGTATACTATTTTATCTTTGATTAGAGGAATCCCTTATCCAGCATAATCACATCTTGGGAATTAAACAAAAAATAAACGGGCTGCCTTTCGACAACCCGTCTGGTTTTATATAGATTAAACTAACTCAAGAATAACCTTCATAGCACCGTCACCACGACGCTCGCCAATCTTAACGATACGTGTGTAACCACCCTTACGACTAGCATACTTTGCAGCATACTCGTCGAAGAGCTTAGCTGTAAGGTCTACCTTCTTTGTAGCAGCTTTCTTTCCTGCAGCATCTGTAGGAACCTCAACTACTGGGTAGAGAACCTTAAGCATCTGACGTCTAGCGTGCAGTCTGGAAGGCTGATCCTTCTTAACTGTCTTCTCAACTTCGTCGTACTGTGTAACCTTCTTACCATCTACAACTTCCTTGATACGCTTGCCATCTTTGTCCTTCTTAGCAACCTTAGCAGTTACCTTGATCTCGTCAAAGTTATCCTTTTCCTTAACAGCAAGTGTGATAAGGTGCTCAGCGATCTTACGAACTTCCTTCGCTCTAGCCTCTGTTGTCTCAATCTTTCCATGATAGAGAAGCTGTGTTACCTGATTACGAAGTAATGCGATTCTCTGATCAGACTTTTTACCAAGTTTTCTATACATTGCCATTTTAATTTTCCTCCTTACCCTTTCGGGTCTTCACCATGCTTACTAATCCTTCAGCTTTGGTGGACATTATTCATCACCAGTACGAAGCGACAAACCAAGTTCTTTTAATTTAGCATAAACTTCATCGAGAGACTTACGACCAAGGTTACGAACCTTCATCATATCGTCCGGAGTCTTATTTGTCAATTCTTCAACTGTATTAATACCTGCTCTCTTCAAGCAGTTATAAGAACGAACGGAAAGCTCCAGTTCGTCGATACTCATCTCAAGTACCTTTTCCTTCTGATCGTCTTCCTTCTCTACCATAACGTCAACAGACTTAGCATTCTCTGAAAGATCGATGAAGAGATTCAAATGCTCACTGAGCACCTTTGCAGCAAGGCTGACAGCCTCATCTGGTGCCAATGTACCATTTGTAAATACATCAAGTGTAAGCTTGTCATAATCTGTAACCTGTCCGACACGTGTGTTCTGAACTGTCAGATTTACACGCTCTACAGGTGTATAGATAGAATCAACAGCGATTGCATCAATAGATGAATCAAGACCTTTGTTCTTGTCAGATCCAACGTAACCTCTGCCGTTTGTGATCAGAAGCTCCATCTCCAACTTTGCTTCCGGACCGCTCAAATTTGCGATTACCAAATCCGGATTCAAAATCTCAAGATCTGCATCTACCTGAATATCACCAGCCGTCACAACCTTATCACCTGAAGCATCAATATATGCAACCTTAGGCTCATTTGTTGTAGAATTGTTCTTGATGCAGAGATCCTTAATATTCATCACGATCTCTGTCACATCTTCCTTTACACCTGGAAGAGATGAGAACTCATGCAGAACGCCCTTAATCTTAACCTGACTAACTGCAGTTCCCGGAAGAGATGATAACATAATTCTACGAAGTGAATTACCAAGTGTAATACCATAGCCTCTTTCCAATGGCTCTACTACAAACTTACCATATTTGTTATCGTCTGAAATCTCTGCGATTTCAATTCTAGGTTTTTCAAATTCAAACACTACTGACCCTCCTTCTGGATAACTGGTGTTACTTAGCTACAAACCCTTTACTTACGCGAATTACTTAGAGTACAACTCGACGATAAGTGTATCGTTTACAGGTACGTCAATCTGCTCTCTGAGCGGAAGCTCCTTAACAGTTCCTGTCAATGTCTCAACGTCTGACTCCATCCAAGCTGGAGTAACAACGCCTGCGTTTGCCTCTACGATATTCTTAAATCCCTGAAGAGACTTGCTCTTCTCTTTGATTTCAATCTTATCACCAGCACTGATTCTGTATGAAGGAATATTTACGCACTTGCCATTAACCAATACATGCTTGTGATCAACGATCTGTCTAGCCTCACGTCTTGTTCTTGCAAATCCCATACGGAAAACTACGTTATCCAGTCTGGACTCAAGAAGGATCATAAGGTTTGGTCCTGTAAGACCTGGCATACGCTCTGCCTTTACATATAAGTTACGGAAAGGCTTCTCAAGCATACCATAAATAAACTTAGCCTTCTGCTTCTCACGAAGCTGTAAACCGTACTCACTTACTTTTCTGTTTGCTCTAGTCAATTTTCTTCTTGACTTCTTATTTACACCGAGAACTACTGGATCCATATCTAAGGATCTACATCTCTTGAGAATAGGTGTTCTATCTACTGCCATTATCATGTACCTCCTTATTATTAGACTCTTCTTCTCTTTGGTGGACGACATCCGTTATGTGGAACTGGAGTTACGTCTCTGATACTTAATACTTCCAAACCGCAGGCTGCGAGTGCACGGATAGCTGCCTCTCTACCTGAACCTGGTCCCTTAACCATAACATCTACTGACTTCAATCCATAAGGAAGAGCTGCCTTTGTAGCTGTCTCTGCTGCCATCTGTGCAGCATATGGTGTAGACTTTCTGGAACCTCTGAATCCAAGTCCACCTGCACTTGCCCAAGATAATGCATTACCTTCGGCATCTGTCAATGTAACGATTGTATTGTTAAAAGATGACTGAATATGAGCCTGTCCACGATCAACATTCTTTCTAACACGCTTCTTAGCCACTTTCTTAGTAGTAACTTTCTTAGCCATTAACCTGAACCTCCATTACTTCTTCTTATTTGCTACTGTCTTCTTAGGACCCTTACGAGTTCTTGCATTTGTCTTTGTCTTCTGTCCACGAACAGGTAATCCTCTTCTATGACGGATACCACGGTAGCAACCGATTTCCTGTAAACGCTTAATGTTAAGAGCTACTTCTCTACGCAGATCACCTTCTACGACCTGAGTTTCGTTGATAACTTCGCTGAGTCTCTTAACCTCATCGTCAGTCAGATCACGAACTCTAGTGTCCGGATTTACGTTTGCTTCTTTCAGAATTCTTGTAGCTGATGTTCTTCCTATACCATAGATATAGGTAAGTCCGATTTCGATTCGCTTTTCTCTTGGTAAATCAACACCTGAAATACGAGCCATTCTTGTTATACCTCCGTAAAATAACTTAATGAAACAATTTTTGACACATGCTATGTGTCCAGCCGCTTTTATCAACTCCAGCCAAGAGCTGATGTCCGTTGTCGTCCACCCGAATACCGGCGTGGCGTCAATCGAAGTTGGTATGTAATGTGGAATACCATTACACGCACAAATACAAGGCATAGTTATAGATGGGCTATCATCCTACATACCTTGTTCCAACTGTCCTGTCAGATTGTAAGACCTAATGTCTAACAATGACCCATGTTCTATCATAAATGGCATTTATGACATACGCGAACATGAATTAACCCTGACGCTGTTTGTGCTTTGGATTTTCGCAGATTATACGAATACTGCCTTTTCTTTTAATGACTTTGCACTTATCGCAAATTGGTTTAACTGATGCTCTAACCTTCATTAAAATACTCTCCTTTCCAAAAAGTCCGCTACGAAAAACTATGATACCATTTTCCATAGCGAAATGCAAGTGAAAATGTAAATTTATTTTGCTCTCCAGGTGATTCTTCCTTTTGTAAGGTCATATGGAGATAAAACCACTGTTACTTTATCGCCCGGAAGGATTTTAATGTAATTCATTCTGAGCTTTCCACTGATATGGGCAAGTACCTTCAACCCATTCTCTAATTCTACCTGAAACATTGCATTTGGAAGCTTCTCCAATACGGTTCCTTCCATTTCGATTTCGTCTGCCTTTGGCATATCATATCCTCCTTAATTTATTGATCTATATTATAATTCCAATCCCTCTGCACGTGATAAGATCTCTGGATCTCCCTCAGTTATCAGTACTGTATTTTCATAATGTGCGGAACGTGAGCCATCCATCGTAACAACTGTCCAGTCATCATTCATCCAGCCAACCTGATAGCTTCCAATGTTGATCATCGGTTCAATCGCTATAACCATCCCCGGTTTTAACTTCGGTCCCTTAAAAAGCTTTGGGTAGTTCGGCACATTTGGTTCCTCATGGAGATGTGCACCGACGCCGTGTCCAACCAGATCGCGGACGGCGGAATATCCTCTCTTCGTAACATACCCAAAAACCGCTTTGGATATATCATTTATATGATTGCCCGCCCGGCACTGTGCAAACCCTTCAAAAAAGCTTTGCTTCGTTGCCTCGATCAATTGCTCCGATTCGGAATCGATCGTTCCGACACCATACGTTCTTGCAGCATCCGAGTGATATCCTTTGTATATAACTCCGGCATCAAGGCTTACGATATCGCCTTCCTGCAAAATCCGTTCCTTGGACGGTATGCCGTGTACAACCTCATCATTGACTGAGACACAGATGGAAGCCGGATAGCCCTGATAATTCAGGAACGACGGTTCGCATCCGCAGCTTCGGATAAAATCCTCACCGCACTTGTCAATCTCATATGTGGATATGCCCGGTTTTATAATTTTCTTCAATTCCTCATGCGTTTTGGCGAGAATTTCTCCCGCCTTACGCATAAGCTCTATCTCATGTTCTGTTTTGATTATGATCGCCATTTTGAACTCCGATACAGATATTAACCTAAAATAGCTACAATCGCATCAAATACGTCCTTCATATCCTTTGTTCCGTCTACCTCAGCGATAACACCCTTCTTTGTATAGAAGTCGATCAGTGGCTGTGTCTGCTCATGGTAAACCTTCAAACGGTTCAGGACTGTCTCCGGCTTGTCATCATCACGCAGGATCAGGTCAGCGCCACAAGTGTCACACTTGCCCTCTACCTTTGTTGGATTGTATACGATATGATATGTTGCACCACATCCTACACATGCACGTCTGCCGGACATTCTATTTACAATGTTCTCATCTGGGACTTCCACGTTCACTGCATAGTCGATCTTCTCGCCATTTGCAGCAAGAGCAGCGTCAAGTGCCTCTGCCTGTGGAATGGTTCTTGGGAATCCGTCAAGGATGTAACCGTTCTTGCAATCATCTGCCTTGAAACGATCCATGATCAGGTCTACAACCAGCTCATCTGGAACAAGCAGACCCTTGTCCATGTATTCCTTTGCCTTTGCGCCAAGCTCTGTACCGTTCTTGATATTTGCACGGAAGATATCTCCAGTCGAAATGTGTGGAATTCCGTACTTCTCAGCTAACATCTTTGCCTGTGTTCCCTTACCTGCACCAGGTGCGCCTAACATAATAATCTTCAAATTATTGTCCCTCCATACTTTTCTTTTCTATGCTTTTTGTTTCCACAAAATTTATTTCCCTATAACTAGGAATAGGAATGTACCCATAGGATACACTCCTGCTTCCTTTTATTGACATTAATCATTCAAGAATCCTGAATAATTTCGTACAATCATCTTAGACTCGATCTGATCAATCGTCTCAAGAACTACACCTACGATAATGATGAGTGAGGTTCCGCCAAACGATACGTCCGCACCAAACATTCCGTTGAAGAAGATTGGAATGATCGCAACGATCAACAGACCAACTGCACCGATAAATACGATGTAATTCAGTATTTTATTTAAGTAATCCTGTGTCGGCTTACCAGGACGGATACCTGGAATAAATCCACCGCTCTTCTTTAAGTTGTTCGCTACTTCCATCGGGTTAAATGTTACCGATGTATAGAAATATGCGAAGAATACAACCAACAGGATGTATATAATCAGACCTACACTTGCCCACGGATATGCAGGGTTAAACCAGTAATTCGAATTCATACCTCTTAAAATCTTTGCCCATACACCGCTGGTGTTGATATTGAACAAGTTCACAACAACCATTGGTACGGAAAGAATTGAAGATGCAAAGATAACCGGGATAACGCTTGATGTGTTGACCTTCAGAGGAATATGACTCTGCTGTCCGCCCATCATTCTTCTTCCCTGTACCTTCTGTGCATGCTGTACCGGAATCTTTCTGACTCCGCCCTGTAACAAAACAACCAAGATTGTCGTCACAAGTATAACCGCCAGAATAATCGCACCTGCGATTACCTGATCTACAATATCCTGACCCTTCATGAACTTTGTATATAAGTCTGAAAAATCACTCGGCATTCTGGATACGATGTTTATCAACAGGATAATGGAAATACCGTTGCCAACACCTTTTTCCGTCACGCGCTCACCAAGCCACATAACAAAGGCACTACCTGTTGTCAATGTAATGATAACAAGCAGATATCCAAGTGGTCCGGTTACTGTCATATAATGTCCACGGTCGAAACCGATGACAAGTCCGAGACTCTCGATTACTGCTAAAAAGATTGTTACATATCTTGTGATAGCTGTAATCTTCTTTCTTCCGTCCTCACCATCCTTCTGCATCTCCTCCAATGCCGGAATGGCAATCGTAAGAAGCTGGATGATAATGGAAGAAGTGATATATGGTGTTACATTCAATGCAAAAATAGACATCTGTGTGAAGGAACCACCGGTGAACGAGCTCAGAAAGCTGTTTGCATCACCGAGCGCGCTCTCCAAATATTCCTTGATTGCGACTGTATTCAGTCCCGGTACCGGGATCAATGAACCAAAACGGATGACTATCAGGACAAAGAATGTAAAGAGTAATCCCATACGGATCTCTTTGACCTTAAAAGCGTCACGTAAGGTTTTGAACATACTAAATCACCTCTGCTTTTCCACCAAGAGCTTCGATCTTCTCTGCAGCGGCCTTACTGAATGCGTTTGCCTTAACAGTAAGCTTTTTAGTCAACTCTCCATTTCCTAAAATCTTAACACCATCTCTAGGGTTCTTTACAACACCTGCCTCGATCAATGTAGCAACAGATACTTCTGCACCATCTTCAAATCTCTCGAGAACTGAAAGGTTGATTGCAACGATCTCCTTATGATTTCTGCTTGTGAATCCTCTCTTAGGGATTCTTCTGTAAAGTGGCATCTGTCCACCTTCGAAGCCTGGTCTTGGAGCTCCAGAACGAGCCTTCTGACCCTTGTGGCCCTTACCAGCAGTCTTACCATTTCCTGAACCATGTCCACGGCCTCTTCTGAAGCTATCGCTTGATACAGCGCCTTCAGCTGGCTTTAAACTTGATAAATTCATGACTGTTCCTCCTTCTAACAAAATTAAGCTTCTTCTACTTTTACTAAGTGACGAACCTGCTGTACCATTCCCATTGTAGCATCATTGTTTGGAAGTTCAACAGTCTTATGCATCTTTGTAAGACCAAGTGCTTTCACAGTTGCTCTATGCTTAGGAATTGCACCGATTGGTGACTTTACTAATGTTACTTTTACCTTATCTGCCATCTCAAATTACCTCCTTAGTTAAGAATCTCGTCTAAAGACTTACCACGGAGTTTTGCAATCTCTTCAGGGGACTTAATTGCCTTAAGACCCTCGATTGTAGCAAGAACAACATTCTGCTTGTTGTTAGAGCCGAGAGACTTTGTACGGATATTCTTGTAACCAGCAAGCTCCAGCACCTTACGTGCAGGACCACCGGCGATGATACCAGTACCTTCTGGTGAAGACTTCAGCAGTACGCTTGCGCTGCCGAACTTACCTGTATAATCATATGGAATACTTCCATTCTCATTGATATCAACTTTTACAAGTTTCTTGATTGCATCCTCTTTTGCCTTGCGGATTGCCTCAGGGACCTCAGCTGCCTTACCTAAGCCGGCACCTACGTGTCCGTTCTTATCTCCGACAACTACAAGAGCAGCAAATCTCATGTTACGTCCACCTTTTACAACCTTGGTGACACGCTTAATGTTTACTACGCTATCTTCCAATTCTAAATTAGAAGCATCGATAATTTCACGTTTCATGTGTTGTTCTCCTCCCTATTAGAATTCAAGACCAGCTTCTCTGGCTGCATCAGCCAAAGCCTGAATCTTACCCTGATATATAAAACCGCCTCTGTCAAAGACTACTTCTTTGATGCCTGCATCAAGTGCCTTCTGTGCAATTACCTTGCCAAGATAAGCAGCTGCTGCTACATCATTTGTCTTCTCTAACTGATCCTTTACGTCCTTCTGAACTGTTGAAGCTGACACTAAAGTGTTACCAACTGTATCGTCAATAATCTGAGCGTACATATGATTATTACTTCTGAATACAGCAAGTCTTGGTCTTTCAGCAGTGCCGCTAAAACGGTTACGAACTCTTAAATGCTTCTTAATACGAATAGCACTTCTTGATTCCTTTTTAATCATATCTTTTCACTCCCTTATTATTTCTTACCAGTCTTACCAACTTTACGTCTGATAACTTCATCAACGTACTTGATACCCTTGCCCTTATATGGTTCTGGGGCTCTCTTCTCACGGATTTCGGCAGCATACTGGCCAACCTTTTCCTTGTCGATACCGCTAACAGTGATCTTGTTACCATCTACAGTTGTTGTGATTCCGTCTGGATCAACCATCTCAACTGGATGTGAGTAACCAAGTGCAAGGTTCAGCTTGTTACCCTGCTTAGCTGCTCTGTAACCAACACCATTAACTTCCAAAACCTTTGTATAACCCTCAGTTACACCGATTACCATGTTGTGAATGAGAGTTCTTGTAAGACCATGAAGTGAACGCATCTTCTTCAAGTCGTTTGGTCTGTTTACGAGGATCTCTTCGCCTTCCTGCTTGATCTCCATCTCTGCTGGAAGTACTCTCTCAAGAGTTCCCTTTGGTCCCTTTACAGTCACCTTATTATTTTCTGCTATCTCAACAGTTACGCCTGCCGGAATAGCGATAGGCATTCTTCCGATTCGTGACATTTCGCCTTGTCCTCCTTAATTATTCTCTTGTGGAAAATCCCGACTTACCATACGAAAGCCAGTACTTCTCCACCAACATTCTCTTTTCTAGCTTCCTTATCTGTTAATACACCCTTATTTGTAGAGATGATTGCTGTACCGAGGCCACCGAGTACCTTTGGAAGCTCATCCTTTGATGCATATACACGAAGACCTGGCTTAGAGATTCTCTTAAGACCTGTAAGGATCTTCTCGTTCTTGTTTGCACCGTACTTAAGTGTAATCTTGATTGTCTTGAAGTTTCCTTCCTCAACAACGTCAACTGCCTTGACATAACCTTCCTTGAGGAGAATGTCTGCAATCGCCAGCTTCATCTTAGAAGCAGGTATATCTACTGTATCATGTTTTGCAGTATTTGCGTTACGGATTCTTGTAAGCATATCTGCAATTGGATCGCTCATTGACATAGCTTTGTTTCCTCCTTATTCTTCTTCACTCTTACCAGCTTGACTTCTTAACGCCTGGTATCTGTCCCTTGTATGCTAACTCACGGAAACATACTCTACAAATTCCATATTTTCTCAAAACTGAATGTGGACGACCACAAATCTTGCAACGAGTGTACTCTCTGGTAGAAAACTTCTGAGGACGCTGCTGCTTAACCTTCATAGATGTTTTAGCCATAGTTCATTTCCTCCTACTTCTTAAATGGCATACCGAACAAAGTCAATAACTCACGAGCTTCCTCGTCTGTTTCAGCTGTGGTAACGAAGATGATATCCATACCTCTTACCTTATCAACCTTATCGTACTCGATTTCAGGGAAAATAAGCTGTTCCTTGATACCTAATGCGTAGTTACCTCTACCATCAAAAGCATCTGGATTTACACCTCTAAAGTCACGTACTCGTGGAAGTGCAAGGTTTACAAGTCTGTCTGTAAACTCATACATCTTCTCGCCACGAAGTGTTACCTTACATCCGATTGGCATACCTTCTCTTAACTTGAAGTTCGCTACGGACTTCTTAGCACGTGTTACAACTGCCTTCTGACCTGTGATTGTCTCAAGATCCTTGATTGCAGTATCTAAAACCTTTGCGTTTTCCTTTGCTTCTCCAACGCCCATGTTGATAACGATCTTATCAAGCTTTGGAATCTGCATTACATTCTTATATCCAAACTTCTTAACCATAGCATCTTTAATTTCGTTGCTATATAAATCTTTAAGTCTGCTCAAAATCTTCTGCCTCCTTCCCTATATTAATCGATAACTTCTGTCTTGCCATCGATCTTGGCTACTCTGACCTTATCCTTCTTCTCACCCTGGAAACCAACGCGAACTGGCTTACCCTTGTAGAGATACATAACGTTTGAAAGGTCGATAGGAGCTTCCTTATCAATGATTCCGCCCTGCTGGTTCTGCATGCTTGGCTTGCTGTGCTTGTGAACGATGTTTACGCCCTCAACAAGTACCTTGTTGTTCTTAGCATCAACAGATAATACCTTACCTTCTTTGCCCTTATCCTTACCGGCAATGACCTGAACCATATCGTCTTTTTTAATCTTCATAGTTGCCATCGTCGCTACCTCCTATAATACTTCTGGTGCAAGAGACACGATCTTCATGAACTTCTTGTCTCTCAATTCTCTAGCGACAGGTCCAAAAATACGTGTTCCTCTTGGATTACCGTCATCCTTAATAATAACTGCTGCGTTCTCATCAAACTTGATGTAGGAACCGTCCTTACGACGTGCACCCTTCTTAGAACGTACAACTACGGCTTTCACAACATCACCTTTTTTTACAACTCCGCCTGGTGTTGCGTCTTTAACTGAGGCAACGATGACATCACCGATATTTGCATATCTTCTTGTAGAACCGCCTAACACGCGAATGCAGAGGATTTCCTTAGCACCTGTGTTATCAGCAACTCTAAGTCTTGTTTCCTGCTGTACCATTTTGTCTGCGCCTCCTTACTTAGCCTTCTCGATAATCTCGACAAGTCTCCATCTCTTATCCTTTGACAAAGGTCTTGTCTCCATTACTCTTACTCTATCGCCAACTTTACACTCATTATTCTCATCATGTGCCTTGAGCTTGTAAGTTCTCTTTACAATCTTACCGTAAAGAGGATGCTTTACATTATCAACGATTGACACAACGATTGTCTTGTCCATCTTATCACTTGTAACTAAACCTACACGTGTTTTTCTCAGATTTCTGTCCACAATATGTTCCTCCTTTTACGATAATTATGCGTTCGCCTTCTGAGCGATCAATGTCTGAATTCTGGCAATGTTCTTGCGAACAACCTTAATTCTGCTTGTATTCTCAAGCTGGTTAGTGGCGTTCTGGAATCTCAAGTTGAATAATTCCTTCTTAGCAGCTACTAACTCGCTCTGCAACTCTTCCAGAGACTTTGCGTTTAATTCGTTCTTATAATCCTTAAGCTTCACCGCCATTAACCTCCTTATCTAAATCTGCTTTTGATACGATCTTACACTTTACAGGCAGCTTGTGTGTAGCAAGACGAAGTGCTTCCTTTGCTGTCTCCTCAGGCACACCTGCGATCTCAAACATAACTCTGCCTGGCTTAACAACTGCTACCCAGTACTCCAGAGCACCCTTACCGGAACCCATACGAGTTTCAGCAGGCTTTGCTGTTACTGGCTTATCAGGGAAAATCTTAATCCAGACTTTACCATTACGCTTTACATATCTTGTCATAGCGATACGGGCAGCCTCGATCTGATTGGATTTGATCCAAGCAGGCTCAAGAGCTACGATACCATATTCACCGTTTGTAATCTTATTTCCACGAAGCGCCTTACCAGCCATAGTGCCTCTGAACTGCTTACGACGCTTTACTCTCTTAGGCATTAACATTATTTATCGCTCCCTTCCTTGTTTCCTTTAGTAGGAAGTACTTCACCGTGGTAAACCCATACCTTAACACCAACTTTACCATAAGTTGTGTTTGCCTCAGCAAAACCATAATCGATGTTTGCACGAAGAGTCTGAAGAGGAATCTTACCCTCTGTATAGAACTCTGTTCTAGCCATATCTGCACCGCCAAGACGTCCTGAACAGCAAGCCTTGATACCAAGTGCGCCCATCTTCATTGTTCTGCTCATGCAAGACTTCATAGCACGTCTGAATGAGATACGATTCTCAAGCTGCTGTGCAATGTTCTCTGCTACTAACTGAGCATCAAGATCTGGCTTCTTAATCTCCTTGATGTCGATGAAAAGCTTCTTAGAAGTAAGCTTCTGAAGCTTAGCCTTGATCTCGTTGATTCCAGCGCCGCCCTTACCGATTACTACACCAGGCTTAGCTGTATATAAGTTTACTCTTACCTTATCAGCAGTTCTCTCGATCTCAATCTTAGAGATGTTTGCTGAATAAAGCTCTTTCTTTAAAAACTCACGAATCTTATAGTCCTCAACAAGGTTGTCTGAGAATTCTCCGTCCTTGGTATCAGCATACCACTTTGAATCCCAATCCTTGATGATTCCGACTCTTAAACCATGTGGATTAACTTTCTGTCCCATTGCTTACCTCCTATCTTGCATCCAGCACAACAGTGATGTGGCTTGTTCTCTTCTCGATTCTGTAAGCTCTACCCTGTGCTCTCGGCTGAATTCTCTTCATTGTTGGTCCTTTGTTTGCATAACACTCAGCGATGTAAAGGTCTTCTACCTTCATACCGTTGTTGTTCTCTGCATTCGCAATAGCGGACTTCAATAACTTCTCAATTACCTTTGATGCATAACGATTGTTGTAAGCAAGAATACCAAGTGCTGAAGTTACATCCTTGCCTCTGATCGCATCTAATACGAAACATGCCTTTGTTACTGATACTCTAGCGTATGAAACAGTAGCCTTAGGTCTTGTATCCTTATTCTCATTTCTGAGTCTCTTAATCTGGGATCTATGTCCTTTTGCCATGAATGTGTCCTCCTTTCGACTTATCTCTTCTTACCCTTCTTCTCATCCTTGCCATGTCCTCTGTATGTTCTTGTTGCAACGAACTCACCGAGCTTATGACCAACCATATCCTCAGTTACATATACAGGCACATGCTTTCTTCCATCATATACAGCGATTGTATGACCAACGAATGATGGGAAGATTGTTGAACGACGTGACCATGTCTTAATGACGTCCTTCTTGTTGTCAGCGTTCATAGCATCTATCTTCTTTAACAAATAACCATCTGCAAATGGTCCTTTCTTTAATGAACGAGCCATAACTTACCTCCTTACTTAACGTTCTTACCGTCTCTTGTTCTTACAATGTACTTGTTAGACTGCTTGTTCTTCTTTCTGGTCTTAAGCCCCAGTGCCGGCTTACCCCAAGGAGTAGATGGGCCAGAACGACCGATCGGTGCTCTACCTTCACCACCACCATGTGGGTGATCGTTCGGGTTCATAACAGAACCACGTACTGTTGGGCGAACACCCATGTGACGCTTACGTCCTGCTTTACCGATGTTAACAAGTCCGTGCTCAATGTTACCAACCTGACCGATTGTTGCACGGCAAACGATAGGAACCATTCTCATTTCTCCGGATGGAAGTCTGAGTGTTGCATACTTGCCTTCCTTTGCCATGAGCTGAGCGGAGTTACCTGCGGAACGTACAAGCTGTGCGCCCTTACCAGGATAAAGCTCAATGTTGTGAATCTCAGTACCAACTGGGATATTCTCAAGTGGTAAGCAGTTACCAACCTTGATTTCTGCATTTGCACCATTCATAAGCTCGTCGCCAACCTTAAGTCCAACTGGAGCAATGATGTATGCCTTCTCACCGTCTGCATAGTAAAGCAGTGCGATGTTTGCTGTTCTGTTTGGATCGTATTCAATGGAAGCTACCTTAGCAGGGATATCATCTTTTCTTCTCTTGAAGTCGATGATTCTGTACTTCTGTCTGTTTCCGCCGCCATGATGTCTAACTGTAATCTTACCCTGATTGTTACGTCCTGCTGTCTTATCCTTCTTTGCAAGAAGTGATTTCTCTGGAGTGCTCTTTGTGATCTCCACGAAATCAAGACCTGTCATATTCCTTCTGGAAGGTGTATATGGGTTATATGTCTTAATTCCCATTTTTGTTCTCCTTTCGAATCTCAATTTATTATCGTGCTTTTATTGCACATAGCTTTTAATCTTAAAGACCTTCGAATAATTCGATATCTGCGCTCTCAGCTGTAAGCTGAACGATTGCTTTCTTAGTCTTTGCTGTCTTGCCGTAAGTCATACCACGTCTCTTAGTCTTACCATCCTGATTCAATGTGTTGACCTTAGCAACCTTTGCTCCCTCGAACATCTTCTCTACAGCTTCCTTAACCTGAGCCTTGGTAGCTTCTGGATGAACAAGGAAAGTGTACTTCTTCTCAGCCATAGCGTTCATACTCTTCTCTGTAAGAACCGGCTTAAGGATAACGTCATAATATTTGATATCTGCCATTATGCATACACCTCCTCGATTGCTGCTACTGCATCCTTTGTGATTACGAGTGAATCATACTTAAGAATGTCATATACGTTGATTGAGTTTGTCATAGTTGTCTTAACTGTTGGGATGTTTCTAGCTGAAAGAACAACCTTCTCATCCTTATCCTTTGTTACAACCAAAGCCTTAGGTGCTTTTAAGTTGTCAAGGATCTGAGCAAACTTAGATGTCTTGATCTCATCAAGCTTGAACTCATCAACTACGATAAGCTTAGAATCCTGAACCTTTGATGTGAGTGCAGACTTGATAGCGATCTGCTTCTCTCTCTTGTTCATCTTCATAGAGTAATCTCTTGGCTTTGGTGCAAATACAACACCACCGCCTGTCCACTGTGGAGATCTTGTAGAACCCTGTCTTGCATGACCTGTTCCTTTCTGTCTCCAAGGCTTTCTTCCGCCACCAGATACTTCAGAACGTGTCTTTGCGCTCTGTGTGCCCTGACGACCGTTTGCTAACTGGCTTACAACTGCCAGATGTACTAAATGCTCATTTATCTCAACACCGAATACGTTGTCGTTAAGCTCAAGCTTATCTACTTCTTTACCTTCGATGTTATAAACTGCTACTGTTGCCATCTAATGATCCTCCTTCCTGAAAGCCCGGCTTATTTGCCAGTCTTTACTGTTTCCTTAATCATTACTAATGATTTCTTTGGTCCAGGTACGGCACCCTTTACCAAAATTACGTTGTTCTCTACATCTATCTTAACAATCTCAAGGTTCTGTACTGTAACTCTTACATTACCCATATGTCCAGGCATCTTCTTACCCTTGAATACTCTACCTGGTGTAGTTGCAGAACCATTGGAACCTGCATGACGATGATACTTAGAACCATGAGCTGAAGGACCAGACTTCATACCGAATCTCTTGATACCGCCTGCGTATCCCTTACCCTTTGACTTTGCAGTAACATCAATCTTGTCACCCTCTGCAAAGATATCAGCCTTGATCTCATCACCTGCGTTGTAATCAGCTACGTTCTCAAGTCTGAACTCACGAACGAACTTCTTAGGTGTTGTGCCAGCCTTCTTGAAATGGCCAACCTCTGCCTTACCAGCGCCATGTGGGTTTCTGATTACTTTCTTTCCAGAAACATCCTTTGTTGTTACTCTTTCTTTCTTTTCGCCGAAACCAACCTGTACTGCATCGTAACCGTCGTTATCAACTGTTTTTACCTGAGTTACAACACATGGTCCAGCCTGTAAAACTGTTACTGGTGTTAAAACACCGTCTTCGTTGAAGATTTGAGTCATTCCGACTTTTGTTGCTAAAATAGCCTTCTTCATGAAATTTTTCCTCCTAATTTTAATTCACAGCGGATTGCCGGAGCAATCATTCTAAATTCGCTTTCGCGTAATTAGGTACTGCAATAAACATTTTGATTGATGAATTACTTCATCTTTACATTAACATATACACCAGCTGAAACATCAAGCTTCTGAAGAGCATCGATTGTCTTCTGTGATGGTGTAAGTACATCAATGAGTCTCTTGTGAGTTCTCTGCTCAAACTGCTCTCTGGAATCCTTATACTTATGAACAGCTCTGAGGATTGTGATCTTCTCAACCTTTGTAGGCATTGGAACAGGACCTGAAACCTTTGCTCCTGTACTCTTGATCGTCTCGATGATCTGCTTTGCAGCCTGATCGATTAACTTGTGATCGTACGCCTTCAATGTGATTCTCATTACTTGACTTGCCATAAAAAAAGTCGCCTCCTTTTCGCACTTTTTGTAGTACGACAAGTGGTGACTGTACAACTTTCCCGTGTGTTTCTTACCAAAATCCGCAAAGCGGATTTTCGGTTCGTAAGCAATCTTGATTGCTTACATATCAAAACCTCACGTCATCTCTGGCATTGCCAGATGGTTATTGAGTACAGTGACTTGTCGCCAGTTATCGTTAATTGACATTCGCTCCACGAAAAACCTATGTCATGCATAGCAACCTTCGCTTCTACGCTATCAATGTCACAGCAAGGGTTATTATACTCAATACCACCTGTAAATGCAAGAGTTTTTTTTATTTTTTTGTATTTTTTTCGATACGCTATCTTTTTATGAATACGGATTGTTGTCTGTATTCTGTCCCGGTGTATACGGAACACTCGGCGCACCGTCTGGCATCTGGTTGTAAGTCTGATTTGGTGTCTGTCCATATCCCGCATTTGGTGCCTGATTATACGTCTGTCCTGTTACCGGATTTACCACATTTGCATCATATGGCTGTCCTGTTACCGGATTTATGTACGGATTGCCCGGCTGTCCCATCGCTGGTGCTGCATTTGTATACGCAAGATTCTTCTCATTCTTGATCTGCTTATTAATCTTTGCAAATGCAACGATACAGATCACGCCGATTGCCAGTGCACCAACCACGATCATCCAGCCATACAATCTTGTCTGGGTTGCATCGAGCGCTACGGTATAATAATCGCAGTAGTCTGTAATGCCTGAATCTTCCAGCGCATCTCTGTAATATCCCTCGATTTCCGGGTCTGGTGTACGAATCTGTCCTTCAATCGCGATTGCATCGCTGAAATCCGCATAGTCATCATTTGCAAGCTCTTCCAGCTTCTCGATGGTTTTCTTGTTCTTGACTGTCAGCACAATAATCTTTGCATCCGAGATATCATCCATATCATCATCGCCAAGCACAATCGCATAGTGCTGCTCTTTACCTGCCGGAATGATTCCATTGATACGATGCTGTGTCTCTGCAAAATTACCAAGCACAAGGTAACTGTCTGTTCTCACATGGTCGTCTTTCTGTGGGCAGACATTTGCTGCGATCTCATTCAGGTCTTTCGCTTTTCCGCCAAGCAGATAATCCATATCGCCGATAAAGCAGACGATCGCTAAAAGCACAAATATAATTCCGAATATCAGGCATACTACTGCTCCACCCTTTTTGTTCTGAGTCTTTGGTTTCATAATTTTCCTCCTCTTACCTCTCTCTTCTACTTTAGTAGATTATATATAGAAGGAACGATGTGCATCTCCTCGCACATACGCTCAACTTCCTGTAAACTGCGCTCCCGCTTTTCTTTTGGGATTGCAGATTTTACAGCACGTATCAGCAGATTCTTCGGTGAATGTGCAAAATCCACGAACTCCAGAACCTGTGTCTTGTACCCCCGGTAGGTTAACATATTGGCACGTATCGCATCTGTTGCAAGTGCCGCCATGCGTTCTTTGATGATGCCATATTCCATCATCGGCGCCAGCAATTCACTTTCAATCTGTCCATTTACTTCATGCTGACAGCACGGAACCGACAAAATATATTTTGCGTTCCACTGTACAGCATTGAACAGCGCATAATCCGTCGCCGTATCGCATGCATGCAACGTCACAACCATATCAACCGGCATTTTCGTCTTGTAGCCGTTGATATCGCCAAGTTCAAAATGCAGATGGTCGTAGCCATACTTTTTTGCCGTCTCATTGCAATGTTTTATCACATCTTCCTTCAGATCAAGCCCGATGATCTCTGCCTTTTTCTTTCGAATTTCTACTATATAATAATAGAGGACAAATGTCAGATACGATTTGCCGCACCCAAAGTCCAGAATGTGAATCTCATCCTTTGTTTCATTTTTGAGGACATCATCGACAAGCTCTACAAACCGGTTGATCTGTTTGTACTTGTCATACATGGAACGGACAACCTTTCCCTCTTTTGTAAATATGCCCATATCCACAAGCGGCGGAACTGTCATACCCTCCTGCAGAATATAATTCTTCTTGCGGTTGTGTTCGCCCCGACGGCTATTCATCTTATCTGCCAAGTCTGCCACATCGCTACCACTCGTCTTTGCCAGCTTCGATGTACCGGACTGTTTCGCCGGAAGTCTGGTTGCGTTCGTCAGCAGCTTGCCCTTCTTCGTCATCTTGAAGCTGTACTCTTTCTCCTCTGTGAATATATTCATCTGACACAGATGCTCCGGGAAATGTACAAGTAGCTTGTCTGCAAGTTCCTCTACATCAACATTTTCCTGAAAGACCTGCTTCTCTGTGTACGCCGCGATCTGGCAAAGTTCTCTCCCACGCACGGTCGTCCATGTGACTTCCACTTTTCGATATTGATATGTTTTATCCAGCCGGTTGCTCACGATGATCCGCGTCATCTGTGGAAGCAGCCGCTCGATCTGTTCTTTTATTTTCTCCATAGCAAGCCTCTTTTTCCCATATATGACTTTATTATATCCGAGGATTATGCATGTTTCAACCACTTTTTGTACAGGTTTGGGAGTTTTTCCTGTTTCCGACATTTCTCCCCAACCAGCTCGCTTCTCAGACAAAAAGCATAAGAAAACGCGCCGGCTTATGCCGACGCGTTTTGCGGGGGAGAAGATTGGTTTATGAAACCAATGTATATTACTCAGCAGATATAGCTGCTGTCTTGATAATGAATTTTGTCACACCGGCTGTGTTGTCTGACTTTCCACCGAAGCTGTCATACTCGGTTGCTGCTTCCATTGCTGCCTGCAGTCTCTCAACAGAATCCTTCACATCGCCATTGTATGCGCTGATCATCTTCTTGATTGCCTCATTGTTCAAAGTTACAAGGCTCTCATTCAAGGTACCTGCGCCATCTGCTACCTGTGATGCACCATCTGCAAGTGTCACAGCGCCATCCTTCAACTGTCCGGCACCACTTGCCAATGCATTTGCACCACTTACCAACTGGCTGATACCGTTCTTCAATGCTGGAATTGATCCTGCCAGAGTTGATGTTCCCTGTGCCAGAGCGTTTGCGCCGCTTACTAAACTGTAACCATTTGCCTGTGTTGCTTCAATCTGAGATGCGATCGTAGCCTTTGCTGTCTCAGCGCCCTGTACAGCTGCCTGACCGGCTGCTTGTGATGCTGCCTGTGTGGCTGCAGACTTACATGCATCTACAACGGACTGACCGATAGCTGCCTTGCCGCCTTCTGCAAGAGATGTGGTTGTTTGCTGCGCCATCTGCTTGAATGCGTCCTGTACACTTGCAGCAACTCCTGCTTGCAGTTCTGCATTCTGAAGCGCACCATTATATGCCTGATCAAACGCCGTCTGATAATCCAGATTATATGCCTGCATCAATTTTGGAGCATTCTCCGTAGCATATTCCATCGCCTTGGATGAAAGTGCTGCATTATAAAATGCTGTATATGCGTCAGAATTAATGTATGCCTGCGCAATCTGATCCGTTGCATTACTCATGCTGGTTGTGTAATTGTTTACTGCTGAATTGTAAATATAATTGTATGTGTCCGTTCCTGCTGCGAACTGTGCTTCCACGCTTGCAGAAACCTGCGAAGCTGCCTGCTTTGCAACAGCCGCCTGTTCTTCTTCTGTCATCTTTGTGTTAACGGCTGTATCCAGTGTATTGACACCGACTGCGATTGCCTGTGCACTCTGGTTGATTACATTGACGCCATTTGAAAGATCACCAGAGGAACTTGACAGGCTTTCCATACCTGCCTTCAGGCTGCCAGCACCGGATGTCAGATCACCCATCTTATCTGCCAATGTTCCAGCGCCATCGGATACCTGTGTTGCTCCATCGGAAAGCTCACCAGAGCCATCCGCCAACTGATCACCGGCGCTGCTCAGGCTGTCTGTCAGCTTATCGAGATCTGTCAGATCCACGCCGCCAGAGAAGTTCATCTCAGAGCCATTGACAAGCAATGTCACTGTCATATCCAGTGAGAAGTCTGTCACATCCGCACTCACCTCTACGTATTCCGGAATCTCTGTATCCAGATCTTCAGCAGCATCCTTTACTCCATCATCAAGTCCAGGAATTGCATAACCGACAACGATATTGCTCTCGCCCTGTGCGAGGTATTTACCATTTGTTACCTGAATATTTGTAAAGTTGTCACCCAGTACCATACCGGATACTGCAACGAATGGTACGGAGATATCCTCGTTCTTGCCATTTACTTCCTTCGTTACTGTCTCATTGCTTGTATAATCCAGACGAATCTTTACCTTACCACTCTTACCTGCAAGATCTTCTGGAGAAATCTCATTTCCATCCAGATAATACGTTGCCTTTACAGAAACCGGAAGTTCCTTATCCGTTGTACCCTGATAGCTGATCTCATTTCCGGCTGCATCCCATGTGATCTTGTTTCCGTTCTGTGTAAATGTCTCGTCGCCCTTGACGTTTACGATATCCTTCAGATCTGTTGTATCTTCGATCTTATCGCTCTTGTCACGATTCTTCAAAGTCTCATTGACTAAGATGTTATCAACATCACCGTTTGCCTTGGCAAATACATAAACTGTCTCGTCCTTGTCGACATCCTTCTCTGTCATATTTATATTGTCTGCGAGCGTATCTGCCAGCTCATCCGTATTCATGACTGTCGTTGCGTCGGTATCGCTTGCCCTATCATCTCCGGCAAGGTATTCCTTGTCATACTTTGTCACATCTGTACTGCCTGTGATTCCGGCTACGCAGGAAGCCACTGCCAGCGAAACAGCTCCGGCAGAACCTGCGATATACTTTGTCGTTTTCTTCCATTCTTTCTTATTTAAACGCTTCATAACGTATTCTCCTTTCGAAATGCTTTCCAACCTGATTACTGTTCGATCTGTTTTTCTTTGTTTCGGAAGCCTGCGCTTGTATGAATAATGACCTTATCGAAGATCATAAACATCGTTGGCAACAACAGGATAACAACTACCATACTAATCAACGCACCACGCGCCATCAATGTACACAGGGAGCTGATCATATCAATGTTCGAATAAAGTCCAACGCCGAATGTCGCTGCGAAGAAGCTCAACGCACTGACAACGATTGACTGTACAGAGCCTTGCATTGCCTCGATTACTGCTTCCTTCTTCTCTGCACCGTGATATCTCGCACGCTTATATTTGTTTGTCATCAGGATCGCATAGTCAACGGTCGCACCAAGCTGTATCGTTCCGATTACGATTGATGCGATAAACGGAAGCGTCGTCTTGGTATAAGTTGGAATACCCATGTTGATGAAAATCGCAAACTCGATGACGGATACCAATATAATCGGAAGTGTAATGGACTTAAATACAAGTGCAATAATAATAAAGATAACACCGATAGATACCGCACTAACCATCTTGAAGTCCTCATCGGTAATATCGATCAGATCCTTTGTACAAGGTGCTTCACCGATCAGCATACCGGTCTCGTCATATTCCTTTACAATCTTCTTTAATGCATCACACTGTGCATTGACCTCATCCGAAGCAACTGCATACTCGGACATGATCAGCATCATCTTATAGTCGCCACTCTCAAATACATCTACAATGTCACTTGGAAGCATGGACTTTGGAATTGTCGTTCCGATCACGCTGTCCAGACTCAGTACCGCATTGACACCATCGACCTGTTCCATCTCTTTTGTCATCTTCACAACATCTTTGCTTGAAGTATCCTTATTTAAAAGTACCATGTGAGTCGCACCCATGTGATACTGCTCTTCCAGCTTGTCGTTCGCTGTGATACTCTCCAGGCTCTTCGGCAGTGTACCTGCCAGATCATAATATACGGTATTATGTGTATATCCGTAGATGGCTGGACCAATCAGGATAAAGAACAGGATAATAAATATGTAGAAATGATTTACTACCCATTTTGATATTCTGGACAGATCCGGCAAAATAACCTTATGCTTTGTCTTCTCGATTGCCTTGTCGAAGATCAAAATCATAGATGGCAATACGGTTACACAACAGATAACTCCGAATACAACACCCTTTGCCATAACCACACCAAGGTCCATACCAAGTGTGAAGCTCATGAAGCAAAGTGCGATAAATCCGGCTACGGTTGTAATAGAACTACCAACGACCGATGAAATCGTGTTGGAGATTGCATGTGCCATCGCACGGTTCTTATCACCCGGATATACCTGCTGCTTCTCTTCGTAGCTGTGCCACAGGAAGATTGAATAATCCATCGTAACACCTAACTGCAAAACCGCCGCCAGCGCCTGTGTCACGTAGGAGATTTCTCCCTTGATCACGTTCGTACCTAAGTTATAAACAATCGCCATACCTATACTCAACAGGAAGAAAACCGGGATGATAGCGGAATCCATCGCAAGCGCCAGAACGATCGTCGAAAGAATAACCGCGATCAATACATAGATCGGTGTTTCTTTGTTGGAGAGGTTCTTTGTATCTGTAACGACTGCAGACATACCAGAGAGGAAGCACTGCTTGTTCATAACCTTACGCAGGCTCTCGATTGCTTCCATTGTCTCATCTGCAGAAATGGAATTCGGATACAGGACAAACATGATTGTTGAATCTGCATCCTTGTTTACAAATACATCCTTGATGCTATCCGGAAGTAAATCGATCGGAACGGACAGATCCATGAAAGAGTCATACCATAAAACGTCCTTGACGCCCTCGACCTTGCACATTTCCTTACGCATAGCAGATATGTCTTTGTCCGACATACCTTCTACCACGCACATGGAAAATGCACCGGTACCAAATTCGTCCACCATGATCTCCTGACCTTTCATCGTCTCGATGTCGTCCGGAAGATAATTTAAAATGTCGTAGTTTACACGAGTGTGAAAATATCCAAACGCTGACGGAATCAACAGCAGGACTGCTATCACCAGAATCAGCACTTTGTGTTTCACTACCCATTTGCCAAAATGAATCACGAGTCATCCACCTTTCTTTCTTCTTTTTTTCTCTCATCTTCATTGCACCCCTATAATAAAAAAAGGATTGAATATATTGAATATCCAATCCTGCACTAGTGTATTCGTATTATATACATAAATCAAAATATGTCTGTCTTTCTATACAATCATCGTTTTGATGTATAGGTTATACCAGTTCATTTAAGACATCCATCATCGAAGACTTTGTCAGATACTTGTAAACCTCTGACAAATCCTTCGGCGAGATCATATAATCACGCTTGATCCATGCAATCGCGACATAACACATCGAATTTGCATAGTATTCTGCAATGATCTGGCGGTCAAGCCATGCATATTTGTGGCTTTTGCCCTGTTTCTTCTGATCGATGATTTCTAACAGAAGCTTTGACACCTCGCTTCGCGCAATGCTCTCAAACGAGTTCTGTCCATCGATGCATACCGCGCGCTCATAAAACGCACGCTCATTCTGCATGCTTGAAAAAAGCAGTGTCAGACCTTCCTGTATCATATCATTCAACAAGAGCGGTTTGATCGGTTCAAGCAGATCATGACGTACAATGTATTCAAGCAACGCATATTTGTCTGCGAAATGATTGTAAAATGTCGGTCGGATCACCCCCGCCTTGTCTGTGATATCTTTGATCGTAATCTTTTCCATTGGCACCTTGCACAGGAGCTCCTTAAAGCTTGTTGCAAGCAGATCATCGGTATTTCCTTTTTTTCCTCTTTGCTGCATAACGTTCCTTCTTTCTTCACAGCTACATCAACGGGGCTACTAACCGGAGCAGGCTCTGTCCGAACAGCTTCAGACGACTCGTCTCCCGGATCTTCTCTTTTGTCACTTCATCACACTTTGCCAGTGTGTCCATATAATCTTCCTTGATCTCATAAATCGAACTGCAGTTAAACATCCATACACCACATTCAAAATGCAGATACAGACTCCGGTAATCAAAGTTAATTGTACCAACCGTTGCCACCTTATCATCCACGACGACGGTTTTTGCATGGATAAAGCCCGGCGTATACTGGAAGATGCGCACGCCTGCTTCGATCAACTGGTAGTAATATGACTGGGTAACCAGATACACAAGCTTCTTATCCGGGATACCCGGCGTAATGATGCGCACATCAATTCCGCTTTTCGCTGCCAGCGTCAATGCCGTTACCATCTCGTTATCAATAATCAGATACGGTGTTGTAATGTAAACATAATGCTTCGCTTTGTTGATCATATTCAGATAGATATTTTCGCCGACGATCTCATTATCCACAGGCGTATCTCCATACGGCTGGATGTATCCGTCTGAGAAGAACGCCATATCCTGATATTTTTCTGGCGAATACGACGAGTAATCATCCTTCTCCCCTGTCAGCATCAGCCACGTCTGCAAAAACATCAAAGTCAGATTCCAGACCGCCTCACCCTTCAACATGATGCCGGTATCCTTCCAATGTCCAAACCGTGATTTCTTGTTGATATATTCATCCGCCAGATTGATACCGCCGGTAAATCCGACATAGCCATCAATGACTGTGATCTTCCGGTGGTCACGGTTATTCTGCCGCAGATTGAAAAATGGGCCAATCGGATTAAAGGCTGCAACCTTGATTCCCTTCTCCTTCATATCCTTGATGAATCGGGATGGAATCCACATGGAACAACCAAAGTCATCATAAATCAGGCGCACATCCACGCCCTCTTTTGCTTTCCGTTCCATAATCTCTAAGATCGCATCCCACATCTCCCCCTGCTTAATGATGAAATACTCCATAAATATAAAATGCTTCGCATTGTTTAATTCTTCCACAAGCTTCGCAAAATTATCTTCACCAAGAGGGAAATAACGTACTGCCGTGTTCTTATACACTGGATAACCTGCGGTCTTGGAAATATACGTCGACTGTACACTCGCACTCTGGCTCAGCTTACGGATCTCCCGCTGCCGACTCTTATCACTCGGCATATACTGAAATGTATCGAGATGATTCTTCTGTGCATCCCGGATAAACTTCATGCGGGTTCGGTTACCAGCAATCGCGATATACAGCACACCTCCTAAGATCGGCGTTACCATCATAAGCAGAATCCACGTCAGCTTATACGCGGGGTTTTCTGGTTTATTCACGATATACAGCACAACCGTTGCCGAAATCAAAAGTGCCAGTGTCTTCCAGTAGAACATGTAATTCTTGGCAATTCCATACAGGAATACCCAGAAAAAAATCTGCAGGATCAGCGTGAATACAACAATCGCGATCTTCGTGATATAAATGGATTTCGATTTGTTCTGTCGTCCATATCGCGGTTTGCCACGCTCTTTTTCCCCTACTGGCTGTCCCTGTTTAATTGTCTTCTCTGTCTCCTGCAATCAGTTTTTCCTTCTTTCTCTATCTATACAGTATATGTCCATCCATCGCCACAATGATTGCATTCATCGCATTCCAACTATTCTGCGCTCCAACGCCCGGATGCTCCACAAGGAAGGATCAGTCCCGTCTCTTTCACCGGAAGTCCGATTTCCTGCGACTCCACATGTCCGCCGAATTTCTTCTCAACCTCCGTTGAAATCATATATGTAAGCACTGCCGGAGCCAGACCGGTTGTATACGAATTCACTAAAAAGAATAACGGATCATCGGACAAAAGCTGACTTGCCAGCGCGATAAACGGATGGATTTTCTCCTCCAGTTTCCAGATCTCGCCCTTTGGTCCTCTGCCATATGATGGCGGATCCATGATAATGCCATCATATTGATTGCCACGGCGGATTTCCCGCTCCACGAACTTTACACAATCATCGACCAGCCAGCGGATTGGTGCATCCTCCAGGCCGGAAGCTACTGCATTTTCCTTGCCCCATGTCACCATACCCTTTGATGCATCAACATGTGTGACCTTGGCACCTGCCTTCGCTGCTGCCAGTGTGGCACCACCAGTATAAGCAAACAGATTCAGCACTTTAATCTCACGATTTGCATTCCGTATTTTCTCACTGAACCAGTCCCAATTCACTGCCTGCTCTGGAAAAAGTCCGGTATGCTTAAATGTAAACGGTTTCAGATGAAACGTCAGATCCTTGTAATTGATACTCCACTGCTTCGGCAGATCAAAGAATTCCCATTCTCCACCACCCTTGTTGCTGCGGTGATAATGTCCATTCAGTTTTTTCCACGCCGGATTCTTTCTCGGAAGATCCCACAACACCTGTGGGTCCGGGCGGAGCAGGATATAACCGCCCCATCGCTCCAGTTTCTCTCCCTTTGAACAATCTATAATCTCATATTCTTTCCACTGATCGGCTACCCACATATACTTTTAGTCCCTTTCGTCTAATTTCTTATACATTACGTCCTGATTTTATACAAGCAATACTAACACACCCAACTTTCCAGTGCAAGATTGAAAGTCCCGTTTTTGTCATGAAATCCAGATAAAAAAGACAGTTTGCACATTTTGTACATGCAAACTGTCGTAAGTTTCTTACCAATCACGCTTCTCGATTGGAATATATTCTTTGTGATGTCCAACGAATTTGTACGCCGGACGGATAATCTTGCCCTTGTTTACCAGCTCCTCGATCCGGTGTGCAGACCAGCCGGAAATACGGGAGATTGCAAAGATCGGTGTGAAAATCTCAATTGGCAGCTTCAGCATCGTATAAACGAATCCACTGTAGAAATCGACATTCGCACAAACCGTCTTAAATGTACGACGATGCTCACTGATGAGCTTCGCTGCGATACGTTCCACTCTGTCATACAATGCAAACTCATCCTGCAAGCCCTTCTCCTCGGAAAGCTTCTTTGCATATTTCTTCAGGATTACTGCTCTTGGATCGGACTCACTGTAAACCGCGTGTCCCATGCCATAAATCAATCCTGAATGGTCAAAGCCCTTCTTGTCAAGCAGTCCCTGCAGATACTCAGAGATCTCATCCTCGTTCTCCCAATCCTTGACATGCATCTTCATATCATCGAACATCTGCTGTACCTTGATGTTCGCACCACCATGCTTCGGTCCTTTCAGAGAACCAAGGGAAGCAGCGACAGTTGAATAGGTATCTGTTCCTGTCGATGTCAATACATGTGTCGTAAAGGTCGAGTTGTTACCACCTCCATGCTCCGCATGGATAACCAGACAGACATCCAGAACCTTTGCTTCCAATGCCGTGTATTTACCATCGGTACGAAGCAGACGCAGGATATTCTCCGCGGTTGAAAGCTCCTTCTTTGGTCTGTGGATAACCAAACTCTTATCGAGATAATAGTGTCTGTATGCCTGATAACCGTATGCCGCCATTACCGGGAACTGTGCAATCAGCTGCAGACACTGCATCAATACATTTTTGATATCCAGATTGTTCGGATCTGGATCGTAAGTATATAAGGTCAGAACACATTTCTGCAGAACATTCATCATATCACGGCTCGGTGCCTTCATGATAACATCACGGTTAAAGCTCTCTGGCAGCTGGCGAAGCTCACCAAGCACCTCCTTGAAGCAATCGAGCTGTTCCTGACTTGGCAGATCGCCGAACAAAAGCAGATATGTCGTCTCTTCAAATCCATACTGGCTGTTGCGGAAGCCCTGTACGAGCTGCTGCACTTCATATCCCTGGAAATAAAGCTCTCCAGGAATTGGCACACGATGTCCATCCACAACGCTAAATCCCATAACGTCGGACACTTCTGTAAGTCCGGTCAGTACGCCTCGTCCGTTGGAGTCTCGAAGTCCCCGCTTTACGTTGTACTCTTCGTAGAGATTTAAGTCAATCTTTCCGGAGTCATTACAAAAACGTACATATTCATCTAGTATCTGGTCAAATTTCAAATCTGACATAACCTCAACTCCTATCTTATTCGATCTCTTTGCTCGTAGTAAAAGTGTAGTCTGTTATCTTTCCTGTATCCGGATCCGCATAAGCACTTATGCTGATATAATGATCCCCCTCATAGTAATATACATAGTAGGAAATGAAATATGTATATTCATCCTTAGAGAAATCATCGCCCAGATCGCCATACATCGACTCAATCTTACTTCCATCATCGCCCATCGAAATACCGCCTGGGAACGTGATGTTGCCTGTATAATAATCCTCTTCTACCCCGATTTCAGATATATATCCATACTTTGGCAGAATGGAATTACCGGTGAAGTTCTCCAGCTTGATGCTGAGCTTCTCACCATTTTTCTCCATGTAGGTACTCTCGTAGCTCTTACCACCGATATAGGCGGAAACGGAAGTATCCAGTGTCCATCCATCCTTCTCCAGTTCCGTAAATGGAACAGGAAGTACATAATCCTTATCTCCGATGGTAATGATACCATCAAACCGATCGGTGCTTGCTCCACTCGGTGCCACATACTGATCGTTGATTGACGGCGCATCCATACTCAGATCTGCAACCGAGGTTGCACTCTCTGGCATCTTGGAATTGATCAACCGGATTGAGATCAGATTCTTCTCCGGTGTCACATCAAAATCCATACCATCTTTCTCATCATCGCCTGCATAATCAATGGATACATACGTTCCGCTTCCATCGGAATATTCGTTTTCGCTCCGGTATTCCGGTGCGCCATATGCAGTCTTGATATCGCTCTCTGTCGATTCAAACAGCTTGATTCCATTCGCTAACTCGATTGTAAAATCATCTTTATATTTTCCGGTTTTAGAGCTAAATGAGAATCCAACAACATAACAGTCATTGATCTCCGCCTCATTGACACCCGGATTGGCTACAATCACCGTCATCTGTGCACGGTCCGTATAACTTGTGATATAGTCCCAGTCACCCGATGCCACCTTCACGGTCGCACTGTCTGTCTGCCAGCCCTTTGATTCCCACTCTGAATAAAGAAGTGGGAACTGATAGATCGTGCCATCAATATTTGCTGTATAGTCTCTCCACGAATCCGACAGTTCCGTCGGCCAGACATATTCGTCTGCGCCACTTGCGTCTACCTCCGTCGTCGCTTCCGTTGTGCCCTCTGTCGTCGCATCTGTCGCACTGGCGGCCTCTGTTGTCTCGTTCGGCTGTTCTGTCGTCGTTGCATTGTTATCTTTTTTCTTTCCGCCACCTAAGATCAGAACCAGTCCTACAATCAGTGCCACAACGGCTGCCGCAATCCCTGCGATCAACCCAATCTTCTTTTTATTGCTTCCAGATGCGGTATCGTTCTGCCCCGGTGTCAGATGCATCGACTGCATCGATGCTGACATTGAACTGTTTCCGTTTCCAGATGCAGTATACGGATTTGCCTGCGGCATTGCATTGCCTGTGGCAACTGGTCCGCTTCCATACAGATCCGTAAGTAACTGTCCAATATCCTGATAACGCTCCGGTGCTTTTACCGCAAGCCCCTTGCGAAGCACTGCCTCCGTCCGCTCCGATACGGAGATACCTTTCTTGGAAGGATCAACATACGTATCTTCCTCCATACGTTCCACACCATTCGGCGGAACCTCACCAGTCAACATCTTATACATCGTCGCACAAAGACTGTAAATATCCGTCCAAGGTCCCTGCTTACCCTTCGCATAATACTGCTCCGGTGGCGCATAGCCATGCTTTAAGATCACGGTATAGGTCTTGTCGGTCTCTGCGGACTGTCCGCGCACCGAACCAAAATCAATCAGCTTGATCTTGCCTTCGTTATCGACCATGATATTATCCGGGCTGATATCCCGGTGTACCAATCCATTTTTATGTACCTCATACAGAGATTCAAATACAGGTTTCATCAAAGCAAGCACGGTTGCCTCATCCAGCTTTCCGCCCATGCCCTTCAGATAATGCTTCAGATCCACGCCATTGATATATTCCATAACGATATATCCGGTACCATTCTCATAGAAGAAATCCTTCACGGATACGATACCCTGTAACTGATAGAACTTTGAGAGATTCCGTGCTTCTTCTACATATCGTTTCAATCCTTTGTCATATATTTCTTTCTTACTATCCAGCGTTGATACGATTGTTGTTGTCATCGTGTCTCTCTGTGCGAAGCTCTCTGGATAATACTCTTTAATCGCAATATACGTCTGCAGATTCAAATCCCAGCCAATGTATGTAATTCCAAAACCGCCCATGCCAATCACACGGCCGATCATATATTTCCCCTGTAAAACTGTAAACGGACGCAAGCAGTTTGGCTTTTCTTCATAACCGCTCACATCAAACCCGCAATATGGACAGACATCTTCGCCTTGTCCAAGGGCCTGCATACAATTCGGGCACTTATCATATCTATTCTGCATCGTATCCCTCTCCCTAATCTCTGTTAATCTGTGTCAGTTTTTACACATATATTAGAATTATACCAAAAATACTACTTTCCTACAAGTTTTTTCAGATTTCTATGATGTATTTTTCAAACGCATTTACAACTTTTGTATTCTTGTATTCCGAAATCCGTTTGAAATCTCTTCCATAATTGATATGCACGTGTCCATGTGCAAACAGCAGTGGCTCATACTCATCTAAGATCTGATAAAACGCTTGAAATCCGGTATGTGGCAGATCGGTACTGTCATTCAACTCAAATGCCGGCGAATGTGTGATCAGAATATCGAGTCCGCCAGCCTTCTTAATCTTCCTGCGCAGCTTGCGTACACGTTTCTTCATTTCATCCTCGGTAAACTGATACGTCCCGAAATTATAGCACATGCTTCCACCAAGTCCCGCGATCCGGACACCCTCATGCACATATACATCATCATCGATACAGATGCAGCCATCCGGTGGCGTCTCGTCATAACAGGCATCATGATTGCCATGCACATACAAAATTGGCACCTTCGCAAATGTCGCCATGAAAGATAAGAACTGCGGAGCCAGATCGCCACAGGAAACGATCAGATCGATCCCGTCTAATTTACTTTTTTCAAAATAATCCCAATAATACTTGGACTCTTCGTCTGCAAGTAATAAAATCTTCATTTATCTTAGCCCTCGTCCTTTACCTCTTTTTGTTCGGCATCTGGTTTTGCATCATCCTTGACACCCTTCTGCTCAACAATGGATTTCGCCTCATCCTTCATATCCTCGACATCTGGAATCTCGCCCTCTACGTTATCCACCAGCCAGTTCATCAGCATGATTTCCTCCGGTGTCATAACCTCCTCATCCTCATTCTTAATGGTATGATCCTGCGCCCGGAGTACACCGTAGAACGGATGGAAGCTGTTCTCGCGGATCAGCTTGCCAATGATTCCGACCAACTGCTTCGTGCCCTCCGGCACCTTGTTCGAACAGATGATATCGACTACACCAGCGGAAAGTCCCCACCAGTAGTTGATTGCCTTTTCCTTCACGGCGTCATCCTGCTTGATTGTTCCATCGACCACGCCCTGGATGAGCTTCGCATAGAATTCGCCCCACTGATACAGTGGAAATGCAAGGTTAATCGTCTCATCCCCCCGAATATGATACAAACCATACCGACGGTTATGCGAATTCGGTTTGATCATAACCTGATCGGAGATGTACTCGATTCCATTTTCCTCGAATTCACGGAGTACATTTTCCCTTGTATTTCCCTTCACGGTCGTCCATTCCAGATAGACCCTCGCATATGGATTCACCATGCGCGCACCAAGTGCAAATGCATTGATATTCGCGGTCATGCCGACGATCGGATAGTCCGCCACATAACCAATCTTTCCATTCTTCGATAATGCACCTGCGATCATACCTGCGAGGAATTTCACTTCATAAAGTCTCGCGTAATAGGTGCTGATAACCTTGTGGGAAGTATTCAGCGAGCAGTTCATGATGGTTACTTCCGGATGGTTGACCGCCACCTTCACGCTCGCACTAATGAGCTGCGGTGTCGTCGTGAAGATGATTGACACGCCCATCGCGATCAGATCTTCCATTGCAGATATCGCCTCTTCCTCCGATGCGATATTATGCACCTTCAATGTCTTGATCGTATCCGGATAATGCTCCTCTAAGTACAGCCGTCCAAGCTCATGTCCATACAGCCACTCGGATTCCTGTGGATCCTTATTGAACACAAACGCCACCATGACCTTCTTCGGTGTCGAGCTTCGGAAATAATCCATCAGCTTCTTACGTCCGAGCTTTGTCGGTTCCATGTGCAGTTCCACTTCCCTGCCCTTGGACTCGATCAGAAACTCATCCCACAGAAGCTTGATCTTCTCCTTCATCTCCGCTTCGGTCATCTTCTTCACGGCTTCATATCCATAAATATCAATAAAGATCAACAATGTATCACTGGTCGTAAGCGGCAGTTTGTCTCCGCCAAGCGCCCGGAACGACACGCAAAAACGATGATTGGCGGATCCAAAATCTTTCTTCTGCTCATCCGTCCACTCTGCATCGGGATCCGGACTCGTCAGCTCTAACAGGCGTCGGAAGCATCCCTCCTGTGAAAACCAGATGTAATTAATCTCTGTCAGCTTGTAAAAATCCATGAATTCATAATAGATCTTCACCTGCAAGTCATCCGTTTTCTTCGGAATCTTCCGTGTTACCTGTGCCGGAATCGTAACCGCATTGAAATATTTCATCACGGATACACGCTTATTTCCCTCTACAACATAGAATTTATTCATATATTCGTAAACCTTGATCGGATCACGAATGCCCTCCTCGATCTGGCTGTCACACAGTGCCGACCATTTGGCACCAAATTCTGTCTTATAATCAAGCAGTGGCATGAAGTTATTCGCAAATGCGTATGTTCTTCCGACATTGCTCGTTCCCACGATACGATCCAGCGGAATCTGTACGATGCCAAGTGGCATCTCGCCCACGATATCCACGCCCTCTAATATTTCATCCAAAACCGGAAGGTATTCATTCTCGCCCTTGGAAACCGCATTCTTAAATGCTTTCAGTCCTAATTTCTGTGCTTTTTCGTATTCTACATATGACATAATCGATTCACCTCGTCTCTTAAGTCTTTGTTTGCATACTCGGTTATTATTATATGCGGTTTCTGCATATTATACAAGAGAATTTCCCCTGACAGCGGGGGATATTCGACACGGATGCTTTCTATGGCGGTGATGGTTCTGTTCCGGGACCGCTTCCGCTTAGTTGCTCCGAGCAGCGGTACTAAATTCGCGCATGCGCTCATTAAGTGCCGGCTGTCGCAAATGTCCCTGCACAGAATCCATCATCCCCCACAGAAAGCTGTACATGATACACGAATAGTTCCGCTGTCCCCGCCACGCCCGAAGCCAATTGGGGCTTTGTGGCTAGTTTTACGTTTTCTCCCCAACCTACTTGCTTCTCTATAGCTTCCGGTTGGGGGATTTTTCTGTTTTTCCAACTTTTCCCCCAATCCGCTTGCTTCTTGATAGCCTCCGATTGGGGGATTCTCCCGGTTTTCCAACTTTTCCCCCAACCTGCTTGCTTCTTGATAGCTTCCGGTTGGAGGATTCTCCCGGTTTTCCAGCTTTTCCCCCAATACGCTTGCTTCTCTATAGCTTCCGGTTGGGGGATTTCTCCGATTTCCCAACTTTTCCCCAACCTACTTGCTTATCTTAATAGTAAAAACGCCCGGTTTGCAACCGGGCGTTTGACTAACGCAAATGGATGATCATTTATTTGAATTTCTGTATGTCTCCTTAACCAACTTTAAGCCTCTGACATTTCATGGTCAACATACTTGAAATCCGTCGTTGGAACCATGCTGTATGACCAAACCATTTTACCAAAGTTGGACTAATAGCATAATATAAATAAATGTCCGACCATGCCATGTAGCCGCCAAATCATTATCTCTATATCTTCGAAGCGCCCAAACCTCTGGGCAATCATACGAACCATATACCGCAGTTGCCACATAGCAACCTCCCGATGAAGCCTTCTTTATCATCATTATCCGACAAAGCAATTGCTATCTGTGTCAAAGCAATTAGGCATTTACTCCTCTTGAAATATTTTTCATACTCATAACTTGAAGGATGTGTATCCCTTTCGTGTTCTTTCTTGATAACATCTTCCCATGCCGCAACACAAGAAATATTAATTACTAAAACTTCCCACACCATATTGTTATAAAAGCTTCCCCGGAAGATAAAGACTACTGCAACACTTTGATAACATCCTTAAGGACATATCGGAAAGTAGGGGCTGAGGTTTTCTCATTCTCTATATACGGTATAGATAAATCTATGGTATCATTTTCATTGTCAGGACTGACACCTATGAACGGACCCGAAAACACCTGAATTGTTCCGTCCTCCAGCCCATTTACCGTTTCATTTATGATGCCGTCAACATTATCCGGCAGAATGGCTCTGTTAACATCCAAAATACGCACCCAGCCTTCTTTTAACCCCGCCATGGCATCCTGTCCATTCGTCACTCCATCAATGCGGTCCTCAATCTTTTTCCCATCTAAAAGAGCTTCCACTGACTGTTTGAAATAGTACGAATAATCAACCGAACAGCTTACTAAAGAGCTGGTCGGAGCAATGTCTGTCATGCTCTGATTATATCCGACATGATAAACCGGAATCGTCTGCAACGATTCCTCACATGCCACAGCAGGTCCAATCGTATCGGAATGCTGTGATATAATAATACAGCCCTGATTAATCAGATCCGTTGCTGTCTGTTTTTCTTTATAATAATCGGCCCATTCATATGTATATTTTACAAGCATGGATACCTCCGGGACAACAGACTGTACTCCGAGATAGAATGCCGTATATCCGGATATTGACTGGGCATTTGGAGATGTTGCTACATATCCTATCTTAGCCTGATCTGATGTTATCGTTCCATCAGCAATCATCTCTTTCAATTTTTCACCTGCAATCACACCGCATATATATCTTCCCTGATATATAGTTCCTGAACAAGTATGATAATTCGGAAGTATCTCTCCTTTGTTTGCATTATCACCCAGAGGCACACAAAATTCTATGTCCGGATGAGCCGCAGCTACCTCCTTTGTTTTTATTTCATACCCGTTGCTCGCTGCTATGATATAATCGCAGTCTTCAGTTATAAGCTCTTCAAGAAATTCATCAATCTGGTCATCCGACACATTATATCTGGCAACACACTCTATACTGTCCCCATACTCTTTAATCAGGCTATCCATTGCATCTATAAAATTCTCTGTATAGGGTGTTGTTTCATCTTCGGAAAATATAAATCCTATTTTCAGGTTTTTCTCTGATTTCGTTGAATTAAAAAACATTATAGCCACAAAACACATAACTATCGATGTAATAATACATAAGATATGTTTATCATTCATATTCGCCATCCTCCTTTGATTTCTCATATAATGCTGTCACATTAATTGTTCCATCGTCTATGAGGGAAAGCATAATCTCAACCAGCTCTGGGTCAAACTGTGTTCCACTGCACCGCTTTAACTCTCCAATAACAAAATCAATATCTAACTGCTTACGGTATACACGGTTAGCTGTCATGGCATCAAACGCATCTGCAATTCCAATGATTCGTGCCTCAATAGGAATTTCCTCACCCTTGAGACCATGACAATATCCCGTTCCATCATATTTCTCATGGTGATATAGGGCTCCTAAATCTACATTTTCTATCATTTTGAAATCCTTAAGAATTTCTCCTCCCTTTACAACATGACTTTTCATAATGGCAAATTCTTCATCTGTTAACCTTCCAGGCTTATTAAGTATCGCATCTGGTATACCTATCTTACCAATATCGTGCAGCAGTGCCATCTGCCGCAGACTCTCACACTTTTTCTCCGGATATCCGAGGCGTCTTGCAATCGCAACCGAGTACTCTGATACCCGATATGAATGCTGACTTGTATTTGCATCTTTGGCATCTACCGTACGCGCAATAGAAAGAATCGTTTCGTTACTCATCTCAATCTGTTTTTGTGCATACTCAAGCTCATACTGCTGCTTTAATATCGTTTTCTGTGCCCTCAGTCTTGTTATACACCAGGTTATCCACGCAATCACAAGTCCAACAATAAACATCACATAAGCTCTAAACCATGTATTCTGATACATTTCAAGCTCTTTTTCTATGGTATAGCTTGCACTTTCCATCACACTGCCATCAAGCCCGTCAAGGATTGCTATATGGAAAACATATCGCCCTGATTTGAGGTCGGGATATGTGATTCGTCCAAACTCACTCAGCAGACATTCTGTTGCACCTGAATCATACCCTTCAAGATAATAACTTACATATGGATCATAAACAGAATAATTTAATATTTCCGGTTCAAATGTGATTTTCTCAACTTTAGATGGAATCTTTAATACATCTGAACGACTTATACTGTATTTTGTCCCATCTACATTGATAGAATCAAGAAGTATTCGATAAGACTTAGCCGTTATATCGTAGTTTGACATATTAATCTTGATCGTACCAGTTCCGCTGCAAAGATACAGTTCATCTCCATCCCTGCAAAGCCATGCGTTAGCAGTCAGAGATGAACGCAGACCTTTCTTGGTATCCATAATTGGATATTCCGTTCTTGTATTTCTTATAAGATCCGAAGCTTTAGCAACATATATGCCCGCACTTCCAAGAATCCAGCAGGTTCCGTTCCGGCAGATCACATCATAGTTGTTACTATATGGAAAACGATCAAGCCAGCTTACATCTCCATCAGAATCCATATAGCATAGTCCATTACTTGTAACAATCAGTATGCCATCACTCTCCGATTCATAAATCATACGCAGAATTACATCAGATGAAAGTCCGTCTTTTTTCTCAATGTGCTCTGTTATCTGACCATCCTTAATAACACTGATACCGCCACCATCTGAACCAACATATAAGGCTCCTTTATATTCAAGCGTGCAAAGTGTTTTTTCATTCGTGAATCCATCACTATCCGTATATACTTTTTCAACCGTATCTCCATTGATGATGGTAATTCCATAGTCTCCTGACACTATGATTCTGCCGTCCTGTGCCTCCAGAATACTTCTGAAACGCATTCCGGATATTCCATCATCTTCTGTAAACATTCTTATTTTAAATCCATCCTGTATATCTGCATCAATTCTGCAGATACCCCGTCCGGTTGTCGCAATCCATAAATTCCCCTTACTATCCGCTTTTATACAACGGATTCTTGTATCAGCCAGCATATCCGTAATCTCATTTTCGACTGCTATATTATCTGATTCATTAATAATTACCAATCCATTATCTGTTCCACAGAAAAGCAAGTCCTGCCACCTCTCCGTCGTGTTAACTACGTCAGCCTCCACACCCACCTGTGGAAACAGCTCCTGAAATGGGGATTTGCTCATTTTAAGCAGTCCTTTTCTTGATGAACAGAACCACAAATTTCCCTGATAATCAATCTGCATACTATAAATGGTGCTGGAAAATTCATCTGTCTTAAGCCTGCTGTATGTATAATTATTATGCAAAACAGCAATACCATTGTCAGAACATACAAATATATCTCCACTTCCATTGTCTGTAACATAAAATGAATTTATCGCTTCTACACCGTCCAGCTCTTCCTTTCTTTGCAGCTGTGGCAAACCGTTCTTCACTTCAAATTCATATACTATGTCAGACGTAGACCCCATAAGCAGCCTGCCATCTTCTATAAAGCAGACCCCTTTGATATCCTCCTGCTGTATGGCATCTGTATATGATTGTAGCACTTCACCATTTCTTAGCCAATATACCTCTCCTCTGTCTGTTGAAACCACTACATTGCCGTTATGGTCAGATGTCATATGATAGGCATTCTTTATCTGTTCATAATTCTTAACAACTTTGACTCCGCCATTTAATGTTACTATAGACATACCATCTGCTGTACCTATATAATAATTACCATATGAATCACTGGTGATATCTTTGATAGAATTTGAAAGCAACCCTTCTGTCTCATCAATTGTATTGACAACCTGTTCATTAATGACAATTGATATACCGTTATCATTAGTTCCTACCCATAAGCGTCCCTCGTCATCCGTATGAAGGCAAATAACACTCTTAACAGTCGGAAGTTCATTTAAAAGCTTGAATTTATTACCATCATACTTATATAACCCTGCATATGTTGCAATCCAGAGCTTGCCATCCGTAGTCTGTTCTATATCATTTGCCTCACCTGGCAGTAATCCATCCTCATTCGTATATATCTTTTGCAGATATGAATCGTAGTCTGTTTTTCCGTCAGCAACTAATGTCTGTGTTGTGTCAGCAGCTGATGTCTCTGTTGTGTCAGCAGCTGATGCCTCTGTTGTGTCAGCAGCTGATGTCTCTGTTGTGTCAGCAGCTGATGCCTCTGTTGTAACAGTGCCCAGTCCTAATGCTGCTATAAGTGCAAATACTCCAATTATTCTCCGTCCTTTATTTCTTTTCCTATTATCCTTAAGCAGTTCCATCTGCTTTCTCTTAAATCTCACTAGTCTGATGATGCAAAATACAGCCTCAACGCTTATCAGTTTATCAAGAATTTCCACACAGAATTGTCCGAAAAAAAGTGATACGAGTCTGGGATATCCTTTGTTAATGCACATAAGGGCCGCCTGATTTCCCCAGACATTTTGAATTGAACCATCATAAATCGTAACTTGAAAAATTACAGCTATAACAGTAGCAAACAATGCTATCCCCATTCCAAGATTCACGGTCCTGAACTGGCTTTCAAAACATTTTTTTTTGGAAAAACATCCTACTGCCACTCCTATAATAGCACCTATTATACAGAATAATGACTGCTGCTCCTGAAAAACTCCATATATTATATTATTAGTGAACCCAACCACACCGCCGCATACCGGACCTGCAACATATGATATTAGAAATGTCCCTATAGAATCGCACCTGATAGGGAGCATTAATTTGTCTGCCATAATTCTTCCAAACAGGTCAATCAGCAACGCAAATATTGTATATGGTATAATCCGATATTTTTTACTAATTTTCATAAATTGCTCCTTTAAACACTACCATTAAAAAGGCTGTATATTCTTTTATTTTTTATATCATACTTCCCATGAATAATCAAGCAATCTGCCAATATGGACAGCGGGGGATTGTGGTAGATATGATGCACGAAAAGCCCCGCTGTCCCCGCCACGCCCGAAGCCAATTGGGGCTTTGTGGCTGGTTTTACGTTTTCTCCCCAATCGGCTTGCTTCTCTATAGCTTCCGGTTGGGGGGATTCTCCCGGTTTTCCAGCTTTTCCCCCAATCAACTTGCTTCTCTATAGCTTCCGGTTGGGGGATTTCCTCGATTTTCCAACTTTTCCCCCAATCCACTTGCTTCTTAATAGCTTCCGGTTAGGGGATTTCTCCGATTTTCCAACTTTTCCCCAATCCGCTTGCTTCTTGATAGCTTCCGGTTGGGGGATTCTCCCGGTTTTCCAACCTTTCCCCCAATCCGCTTGCTTATCTATAGCTTCCGGTTGGGGGATTTCCTCGGTTTTCCAACTTTTCCCCCAACCTGCTTGCTTCTCAACAGCTTCCGATTGGGGGATTTCTCCGTTTTTCCAACTTTTCCCCCAATACGCTTGCTTATCTATAGCTTCCGGTTGGGGGATTTCTCCGTTTTTCCAGCTTTTCCTCCAAACCTGCTTCTCTTAACGCCAGAAAACGCCCAGTTTACAAACCGGGCATTTCCTAACCTAAATTAATAATTATAGCAATTCAACTCTTTCACTTCTTGTCTCCCCGTGTCTGTATAGTTCAGCTCCAGAACTACCTGTGCATCATCGCAGCTTACACCATTCATGATCTGGAGCAATAACAAAGCGGCTATATCCTGCGACCACAGTACCCGCTCTTGTAAATCCTTCTCCTGCCCCGTCACAACCAGTCTTGTAAAATCTTTGCTATACCCGACAGACAGATCCACTGTTCCCATAAGATCAACAGAGGGATTCATATTCAAAACATCAACCATATTACTCTTTGCATTTTCCAACTGGGCATCTGTATATTGAACTTCAATCCTACGCTCCGAATTGATTCTTGCACTTTCGCACTCACCATTTTCTTCCCACGATTTCAAATTATTCTGCTCAAACAGTCTTAGATCTGAATCAGAAAGCGTTTGAACATCTCCTGATACAAACAATTCAAGCGGGTACACCACCGTGTTTAACTCTTTCTTCCCACATGCACCTACCATAAGGGCAGTTGCAACCATAAGAATCAGAAACACCATCTTTCGCTTTTTCATTGTATTATAGAATTTCTTCAATTTGCGCCCCTCTTATAATCGCTTCTTCAAGCTTATTTCAATCCCATTCTATTGTTCTGATTCCATTCTAATTTAACACCAGCGATTCCATATCACTTACAAACCCGTCCATGTCTCCGGTACTATTTCCTGACCTGTAAGAAATTCCATAGCACGTATCATCTGACATTTTTATAATAATCGTACAGCCTGCTTCTGTTCCCGTGGTATCCGAGTCCTGCTCTACGTTCTCTGCTTCCCAACTACAGATATTTCGATTATTCACGCTATTGATGATTGCGTCCTTCGTCGCGTCATCCGCATCTCCCACAATATCATCGACGGATAGATTCTCGATGCTCCCATTTGTAGTGAATACTTTACCAAGCTTCAAATCAATCACGGTTGTCTGGCACGCGTCTCCTTCTACATGTTCCGCGATGACCGCCTCGATTTGATCCTGATATTCTGGCAGGAATTTGTTCGTTGTAATCTTCAGTGCAGCATAATCGGGAATTTCGGTTTTATCTTGTAACTCCTTATAATCATTAAGCAGAAATCTCGGATCTCCCTCGCCAATATTCTCGTAGGTCAGTCCGTAATAACTGATAAATGCGTCGAAATCAACGCCATCAAATTCCGATTCGTCGATGTTGAATTCCTCGCATACATATTCCAGCGTCAGCTTCTCATCCTTCGCCTGCGCTTGTTCATGTTCTGTCGTAACAGTATCCTGCTCTTTCTGACCGGCTTCTGTTGTGATATTTTCCTGTTCCTTTTGATTATCCCGCTTGTCTGACCCACACCCTGCAAGGGAAAGCATCAGGGCTACCACTATCGCACAATAATATTTCCTTCTCATACCTTGCTCCTATCTGAGATCCCGCTTTATTCTAAATTCTAAGCAACCCCATACGTTCTACCATTCCTTACGCCTTTGGAATGACCGCTTCTAGTTTAACATAGAATTCATCTTATTGGAACAAAATATATAGTCTCGAAGTATATTTGCAGTTTACATGCAAAGTATAAAAAAGGGCTGCCGCTTTAACGATTGATAAATCGTGAAGCAACAGCCCCAACCAACAATTAACCTTAATATTCCTCTATTTTCTCAATCAACCATAAATTTGGTTTATCAAATGTGCATCTATATTTTTCTTTTCTTTCTGTTTGCAGAGTTTCTGTACATAAGCCTTGAATAACCTGATTACCAATTGCTCCATTGTATGGAAGCGTCACCTTCGCAGTTCCACATTTTTTGTCATTCTCATCATATAAAACCACTTCAAATGATCCATCAATCACAGATTCTACATTCTCATATATCATAATATCTTGGTTACCTCGCACAGATACTTTTAACTCCACTGTTCCTGTTTCAGAAACAATCTGTTTGACAACCTTCGGTTTTAACATTTTCAAAAGCTCTTCTGGATTTCTTTCTTCCACCAATAATATCTCTGCTTTTTCCTTCATACGTTCATATTTTGCTAGCTCTGCCCATGCTTTGTAAGCGGCAGAACTATCGTGTTCTTTCAACAGTTTCTCCGGTTCTTTTCTCGCTTTATCCCGCAATTCCTCTCTATGTAATTCCGCTTGGATTTTTGCTTTCTCATACTCAGCATCTTTTTGAGCATTTTTATTCTGTATATCATTAGCGACAGCTAACCCCGCAGCCGGACCAGCAATTGCAGATGCAAAACCACCAGCAACCGCCCAATCACTCTTTTGTGGGCGCGTCGTTGTTACTGAGTCTGCCAGTGCTCTATACACAGTCGGTAAGGTTGACACATATTTCTGAAAAGCTTCCTCTTTATCTGCAATTTTTTGTGGTTCAACCATAAGATCATCAAAATATCTTATAATCTTCTCTCTTCCAAACAAGTCACTGTACTTTTCTATTTCTTTTTTCTCTTCATTTTCTTTTTCCTTTAACTCGCGTAGTTTCTCTGTTCTTTCTTCCTGTAATTTTTTATTCTGTTTTTCTTTTTGTTCTGTTTTTCTTTTTGTTCTGTATACATATTTTCAAAACTTGATTTCGATTCATACTCATCTAATCCCAAGCTTTTAGCAATCAATTGCGCCTTTTGCAAATTTGCCGATGTTTCAAAATCATTGATTTTTTCATCGAGACATTTCTTATATAGCCGTTCAATTTTCCTCTCCTTTTGTCTTCGCAGTTCCTCTTCTTTTTTTCTTTGTTTGGCTATTTCCTCTTCCTTTGCTTTTCTATAAAGTTCCTGATTAATCTTCTCATACTTATGATCCCATTGTTTTGTAAGCCAATTTAATACAAAACCGCCAATAAGCAACAAAATGGGCTTAATTAAATATGGTCCCTCCTTATTTCCGGCGGCAACCTCAACTATACCTATCGCCGTCCACGGAATACCTACCATCATTAACCCCCATCCTGCCAAATGTCCAAGCATAGCCAACCATTCCCCTAAACATCCGCGATCTGCTTCTTTTATCTCTTGACTCATTTCAACTTCCTCCCAATCTTTATTTACATGAAGTATTCCGCTTATATTATTTTCTATTTTTTCTCGGTGGCTCTGCGTCCTTAGGAATGTGCCACGGACTACCTTTTTTGTCTTGATCAGCGCCATCTATTAGTTTTTTTCTACACCAACTTGCAACAGTCGCTTGCGAAACATTCCACTTTCTTGCCGCTTCTCGCGTGCCCATCGAATCGCTCATTTGTAACTCCCCTTTCCGTTACTGTATATCTGCTTCCTATATTTTAGAGTTTATAACTCTAAAAGTCAATATGATTCTTTAATTTCGTTATACTGTTTAATTGGAGGATTTACCATGAAATATACCGAACGTATTCGAATGCTAAGAGAAAATAATAATCTCACTCAACAGTTCATTGCCAATTTATTACATATTGGTCAAAGAACATACTGCGATTATGAGTCCGGAAAAACTCGCATTCCTCTTGATAGCATTATAATTCTTGCAAAATACTATAATGTATCCCTTGATTACATTACCGGTGTTAGCAATGTCCAAAATGAATTCCCATTAAAATAAAAAAGGCTGCCTAACAGGCAGCTCTGAAAAGTTCATATGAAATTTTCTAAGAATTAGCAAACATCCCGTCCGTCTAATTAAAATATCTTTGTAATATCCTGATACCGATTCATCACCCGGTAAATCTCTACATACTCGTCTCTAATCTTATACAACACTACATAATTTCCATAAATCACATACTTATAATCCGTCCGGAAGCTGACTCTCTTGGCAAGATCAGCTCCCATATACGGAAACTGCTGTATATTCTCAAATCGGGCATATATCTCCTGAATGGTTTTTACTGCCATTTCTTCATTGTCTTCGGCTATATACTCTTTAATTTTCTTTAAGTCCTCTGCGACAATAGGGTTAATCCGTAATTTCATCATAAGCTATACCCCTACAGATCTCTTAAGTTCATCCAAGCTCATCCAAGCACTTTCATCCTTGACAGCTTCTTCTGCCTCCTGCAACTTCATAAGCAGTTTCTTTTCCGCCTTTTCACGTTCATAATCTTCCATATCCATAACCACAAACTTACCTCTACCATTTTTGGTCAAAAACACAGGTTCTCCGACTTGGCAATTTTTCAGCACTTCATTATAATTTCTTAAATCTGATACAGGTAATATATTCGGCATAAAATCAACTTCCTTTCTTAGATATTATTCTTTTATTTATATATTATACAAAAATGAGCTGTAAAATTCAACGTAAAATTCTACAGCTCAAAAATAATGCAAATTTTCTTCTATTTATGAATATTCTGACAATTCACATGTCTTATACATAGAGAAAAGTCCCATAAACACTAGGTCTACGGAACTTCTCAATATCTTTATTATCTTAAAAATTTAGAATTAGCAAACACCCTGTGCAAGCATAGCGTTTACAACCTTCTCGAAACCAGCGATGTTAGCACCAGCTACATAGTCATCGTTTCCGCCAACTGTTGCATTGTATCTCTTAGCAGCATCAGAAATGTTAGCGTAGATTGTCTCCATGATTCCCTTAAGCTTTCCATCAACTTCTTCGAATGTCCAAGAAAGTCTCTCAGAGTTCTGGCTCATCTCAAGTGCAGAAGTAGCAACACCACCTGCATTTGCAGCCTTACCACCTACGAAGAGAACACCATTCTCCTGAAGGTACTTTGTAGCTTCCAATGTTGTAGGCATGTTAGCACCCTCTGTTACAGAGATAACGCCGTTTGCTACAAGCATCTTAGCATCGTCAAGGTTCAACTCGTTCTGAGTTGCACATGGAAGAGCAAGATCACACTTGACAGACCATACACCGTGATCATCTGCGTTCTTCTTCTCATGATACTGAGCAGATGGACGAGCTGCAGCGTACTCTGTAAGACGTGCTCTCTTAACTTCCTTAACCTCCTTCAGAAGGTCAACGTCGATTCCTTCTGGATCGTAGATCCAACCTGTAGAATCAGAACATGTTACACACTTAGCACCAAGCTGATGTGCCTTCTGGATTGCGTAGATTGCTACGTTACCAGCACCAGATACTGCACAAGTCTTACCAGCGATATCGATATCGTGATCCTTCAGAAGTGCATTTGTAAGGTATAACAAACCATATCCTGTAGCTTCTGTACGAGCAAGTGAACCACCATATGTAAGTCCCTTACCTGTAAGAACGCCTTCGAACATTCCACGGATTCTCTTGTACTGACCGAACATGAAGCCGATCTCTCTTGCGCCTGTTCCGATGTCACCAGCAGGTACATCTACGTCTGCGCCGATATATTTGCAAAGCTCTGTCATAAAGCTCTGGCAGAATGCCATGATCTCACGGTCTGACTTGCCCTTTGGATCAAAGTCAGAACCACCCTTACCACCACCGATTGGAAGTGTTGTAAGTGAGTTCTTGAATACCTGCTCAAAACCTAAGAACTTGATGATACCAAGGTTTACTGATGGGTGAAGTCTCAAACCACCCTTGTAAGGTCCGATTGCATTGTTGAACTGTACACGGAAACCTCTATTTACCTGAACCTGACCATTGTCATCTACCCATGGAACACGGAACATGAGCTGTCTGTCTGGCTCTGTAATTCTCTCAAGAATTGCATTCTTCTTGTATAATTCCTCGTTCGCATCGATACATGGTCTAAGAGACTCAAGTACTTCTGTTACTGCCTGTAAAAATTCCGGCTGATCTGCATTTTTCTTTCGTACTACCTCGAGTACCTCGTCAACATATGACATAGTAAATTTCCCCCTAGGAATTAAATATTTCGGTATCTTTCAACCGATAGGCACATTATAATACCAAAATAAACAAATGTAAAGAAAAAACTTTAGATTCTTTCGTGATTTTTTTTTTCACTTAAAAATCCTTTGTTTATTGGCCTATTTGTCTGTTTTCTCAGATTCCGTATTTTCTGATGCTTTGGCATGAGACTCAAAATCTCTGCCATCCACCTTCCAGTACCGGCATCTGTGCTTCACGCATGTTGAGAATACAATCTGTGTCTTTGTCTTACCGAACTTCTGCAGCTCACCTACGAAATGATCCAGCTCGGTTGTTGTTGGAAAACGAACCTCGATTAGCATAGAGAAATCACCTGTCACACAGTTACACTCTACGACATTCAACACGCCGTCGATATACTCGTTGAACTCTTCGCGCTGTTCTGGCTGTACCTCCAGATTGATAAATGCTTTGATATAATGTCCCATTGCTTCTGGGTTCAGTCTCGTTGTAAATCCTTCCAGCACGCCCTCCTGCAGCATACGGTCAATACGTGCGCCAACAGCCGTCGGAGACAGAAATACCTGCTCCGCGATTTCCTTCAATGATGCTCTTGCATTTCCCTGCAGGATATCTAAGATCTTACCGTCAATCTTATCCAGTCGATAATATACCAACTCTCTTTTTTCCATTTTTGTAATCCTCCTAATTCAGGCACGCAGAATTCTCTCTGACCGCCATATGCTGTACATTATACCACTTATTTTTCAACTTGAGAATCCTTTGTGAAATTTTATTTTTGATTTTAATTGTCAAGTCTTACAATTTTTTCGTGTAAGCGAGGCAAATCCAGCCAGCACCGCTTTTCAGCTTTCCCCATTTCTGTCCGGAAACCGTTTTTTCCGCCACGATTGTGTAGACACCCTTGTCACGGATTACCCCAGTTACTGCATGTGCGATTCCCGCATCCTTGCGGATATTCAAACCATTTGCCGTCACTTTCACCTTATATCCACTTGTATTACCAGTGGTCGGTGCAGATGTCGTGGTTCCAGATGTGCCACTCGGTTTGGTTGTTGTATTCTTTTTTCCAACCGTATCTGCAATTCCAAGTGTCGCAAGAATTCCGCGCGCATACGCCTCCCCAAATGCGCGGCACTCCGCATCGGTATCCGCCTGCGCTGCATCTGCCCTGTTATCCACAAATACACCCTCGCAGATGACCGCTGGACATTTCGTACTCCGGATAAACCCGAAATAGTCACGCCCATAGGAATTCTTCTTTGTCTTTAAACCGCGGCTATTCTGCCCGATCTTTACAACCTCTTTCTCGATATTCTGCGCAAGTACTTTTCCCTTGCCGCCGACTACACTGTGGAAGATCTCGAAGCCATCCCCGCCACCGGCGTTATTGTGGATATCCAGCGCGAGATCCGGCGCAAATGCATTGCAGCGGTCGATCTTCGATACCAGCTTGTCGGTCACATCCCCCGTTCGTGAAATGCGCGTGTCAACGCCCCTTGCCTGCAGATAGTTGTAGCAGGCTTTCGCCATCTTCAGATTGACGTCCTTTTCTACGAGATAGCCGACGGCGCCGGGGTCGGTGCCACCATGTCCTACGCCAATAAATACGCGTGCCATATTGTTCCCTCCAAATATTTTATAGGTCAGCCAAATTGCCATCACTTTTCTCCTGCATGATTTGAGGTTGCAAATATATACCTTGTATTCCAACTAAGAAGTACTACGCATTCTTTTTTTTGCTTCTTTTTTCCCGCAACCGCTGCCAATTCGCCCTCCTTGGCTCAGTGGCAGCTTGCTTGAACATCGTGTTCAAGCATTGCTACAAAGCTTAAAGAATGCTAGTACTTCTAACTTGGAAACAAATGGTATATATTTTTGCAACCCAAAATCATGCATATAAAATCTCTTTGGCAATTTGGCTATCTACAATAATACTATATGCAAGTATGGGAGCATTGGCACGCAAACCTTTGCATGAAAAAAGACTGCAACGCGGACACGTTGCAGTCTTTGGATTGTTATTTTTAATTGTGTTGGATTTGGTGCTTTTTATAATTCCTCACCGTTTGTCTCGATCACATGCTTATACCAGTCGAAGGAGTCTTTCTTGTAACGATTCAGTGTTCCACTGTTCTCGTCCTCCTCGCGGTCAACATAGACAAATCCGTACCGCTTCTGGTAGCCATTCAGCCAGCTCAGCAGATCGGTATAAGACCATGTACAGTAAGCAAGTACACGACAGCCATCATCACAAGCCTTCTTCAGCTCTTCGATATGACGCTTCAGGTAATCGATACGGTATGGATCATGAATCTTTCCATCCTCGAACTTATCGAATGCACCCAGACCATTTTCGGAAATCACGATCGGCAGATCGTAACGGGATGTGATCTCGCGGCAGCACATACGGATACCCATTGGATCAATCGTCCAATCCCAGTCAGTCGTTGGAAGGAATTCATTGGAAGGATTCTTGTACAGTCCCGGTACACCCTGCACCTTCGCAGTTCCCTTCTTACCCGTTGTGTTCATCTCATGGGAAGTTCCCACACCATCGATCGGGTTGTACTCTACGACAGTTGTCTGGTAATAGTTCACACCCATGAAGTCAACCTTTGCAGCTGCTTCCTTCAAGATCTCAGCATCGCCCGGCTCCATCTGTGGTGCGATTCCCTGACTTTCGAGATATGCGATTGCTGCACGTGGATATCTTCCATATGCATACATATCCATCCAGTAATAATTTTTCAGGTCATCATAATCGGCTTTCGCCATCGCATTTTCCGGATGACGGTCATATGCGTACGATGGTGAATATGCGAAGGATGAACCTACCAGTGCATCCGGATACATCTTCTTTAAAGCAAGCACGCTCTTCGCATGTGCCAGAAATGCATGATGATTGACCTGATAAAACATCTTGTCATCGTCAACCTTTCCTGGTGGATGCATACCTGCCTGCCAGCCAAGTCCGGTAAATACATTCTGCTCATTCATGATGATCCAATGCTTGACACGATCGCCAAAATGCTCGAATAATGTCGTTGCATAACGAACAAAATCATCTACGATCTGACGGCTCTCCCAGCCATGATACTGCTCTTCAAGTGCCTGTGGCATATCCCAGTGGTACACCGTTACCATCGGCACGATGTTGTTCGCGATCAGCTCATTGATCAGGTCATCATAGAACTGCAAGCCCTTCTCGTTGATCGCACCATTTCCATCCGGAATGATTCTTGGCCATGAGATTGAAAAACGATATGTCTTCAATCCATGCTCTGCCATCAGCTTTACATCTTCCTTATATCTGTGATAATGGTCAACCGCCTTATCACCCGTTGTTCCCTGAAATGTCTTGCCCGGAATCCGAACGAACTTGTCCCAGTTGGACATACCCTTTCCATCTTCATCCCAAGCACCCTCTACCTGATATGCGGCAGATGCACTGCCCCATAAGAAATCAGCAGGGAAGCCTTTTGTCTTCTCAAAATACATCGCGTTCCTCCTTGTCGATTTATAATTTGAATATATTCATACCGTCATCCAGCTCCTGTGCAGCCTGACGCATCGCAGTTGATTTGCCTGTGATATCTTCCATAATTGCGCCAACCTCGGTAGCGGATGCGGATGTCTGCTCTGTACCAGCCGCATTTGCCTCTGCGATTGCAGTCAGGTTCTGTACGATACCAACCACATTTTCTCTTGCCTCGTTCAAGCGGTTTGTATGTTCGGAAATACGGTTGATTCCCTCAATTGACTGTTCAACGCCAGACTGTACCTGTTCAAATGCGCTCTCTGTCTGCTCCACATGGTCGCTCTGTGTGTGCATGATTTCCTTCACGCCGTACATCGTCTCCACTGCCTTCTCTGCATCACGCAGCAGTTCCTGTACAATCTCTTCGATATGTGTTGCTGATTCGTTTGTCTGCTCTGCCAGCTTCTGGATCTCACTTGCAACAACGCCAAAGCCCTTGCCCTGCTCACCAGCTCTCGCTGCCTCGATACTTGCATTTAATGCAAGCAGGTTTGTCTCCTCCGCAATCGAAGTAATCAGGTGTGTTGCCTCGCTGATCTTCATCGCTGCTTCATTGGTTGTATTTGTCTGTTCTGCAATAATGTCGATATGTTCCTCAGCACGTGCATTGACCTTCTCCAGTGCCTGCAAAATATCGGAAGCCTGTGATGTACATTCCTGCATATCCTGTGCAAATGCAAGCAACTTCTCTACCTCGTCGCTCGTCTCCTGCACCATGTTACCCATCTCGATAACCTGCTCTTCGGCACGCTGTGTCTCGCCTGCCTGTGTCGTTGCGCCCTCGGCGATATCATTGACTGCCTGCTCTACCTGCTCCATCGTTGTCGATGTCTCAGATGCATCCGAATCCAGCACATTTGCTGCATCCATCACCTGTGCACTCTTCTCCTTGATATTCTCTACCACGCCCTTCAGAGACTGTGTCAAATAGTCGAGGCTTCGACCCATACGTCCGATTTCATCCTTACGTTTTGCAAGCTTTGCCTGTTTATCGTTTGGAGTTAAATCCATATTACCAACCTTCACAGTCAATTCAGAAACCTCATTCATTGGTCGAACGAGCAAATACGCAAACAAAGATCCTATCGTCGCTACAATAACAATCTCAAGTAGCACGATATAGATAATCTGCCCCTCTGTTTTTTTAATATATGAAAACATATCTGCATAATCCGCGGTTACGACAATAATAAAATCCTGAGCTTCATTTACGTAAATACCTGCATACTTTTTTTCTCCCTTGAACTCATAGGTAACAGCTTCATTCGCAACCTTCTCCCCATTTGCGATCGCAGCTACCATCTGCTTTACAACCTCATTTTCGACCGGCTTTCCTATCTTCTCCTTATCGGGATGATAGATTACCGTGCCATCAGTAGCTACCACAAAAGCATAACTGCTCTCCACTCCTCGCACCTGCACATCAGAAAAAACACTTTCAAGATGCTGGTTTGAAAGCACTGAATCTCCATGGGTAGCCATCTCATTATTGAGCATCATACCATATGCCCTTGCAAGATCAAGCATATACCCCTGCATTTCATTTTTCGTTTGCTTCTTTGTTGACGAAACAAAAAGACTACATGCAATACCTCCCGTCACAAATGCAAAAAAAGCCATCGCAAGTACCATTTTTAATCGCAAAGAATGCAAAAATTTAACCTTTTTCTTTTCCATACTCGTGCAACCTCCTGTAACAAAAATACTTTTTATATTTTACCACTTTTTGCGTCAGGATTCAATCATAAGAACACGAAAGACCGCCGATTCGATCCGCGGTCTTCCTATCATTTTCTATCTGTTTTATTCTTTCATTGGCAGTCGTTCATTTCCAATTACAACCAGTTCCACCTGTGAGATATCAATCGGCATCGTAAATTCGATCACAAAATCGATCTGTTGCCGTTCCTGAACGTAATCCTGCGATCCGCCTGCCTCAAAATCAAATCCGCCAATATACGTTCCGTCTTTCATCTTAATCTTGATATACTCATGCAGAGAGAAATCACCGATACTTGTGAATTTCAGCATCCGCTCGCTTAACGTTGCTTCCACGATCTTCGCCGAATTGCTGCAATCGAGTGTGCCCGGCTCAAATTTACTTTCCTGCAATGCGAATTCTAACGTCCAATCCGCTTCCTCGATCAAAACGGTATCGGAATACAGTGCCTCCAGATCCGCCTCATCCATGTCTGCGTATTTCGGATCGGATTTATCAATGTGCGTTGTCTCGCCATTTAATCCATCAAATTTCATTGTGAGCACATCGCCCTCCTCGAGCTCCATGCCATCCGGAATCAGGTAAATGCTGTCGTACATCCGCTGATTTTCTTTCAAATCACTTTCTTCTCCAAGAATCAGAGACGATGTCTCTTCCAGCTTCTGATCTCCGTAATAGAGGTCGCCTCCTCGCATCCGGAAATCCACATCATACGTTTCTGCGTCATAATCCGGATAGGTCACTGTCCAGATCACGTCTACCATATCGCCAGTTGTGATTGCCTTTTCAATCTCAAATGTCAATTTTGTCTCTGCATTTGTGATAACCTTCAATCCATTCGGATAATCCTCTTCAATATATTCCCGGTCCACATACTGTTCTGGCACTTCTTCCGTCTGATCATTATGGAAGAATTTATCCAGCAGTCCTTCTGTGCTTGCATATACAATTCCACCTGATAATATCACACCACCGATCAAAGCTGCCGCAATTGTCCGCCACACATGTTTTTTCCGATTATCCTGTAGCTTTGTCCGCACTCTCCGAATACATGCAGCCGCTTCCACCCCTGAAAAATCAATATATTCTTCCTCCGAATGAACATGATTCAAAATCTCGTATATATCCATCATACATGTTCCTCCAATCTTCCATGATTTTTACGCACTTTCTTCTTTGCTCTGGAAACCTTGCTGTAAATCGCAGAGTTGGATACGCCATATTCTTTCGCCAATACATCCACCTCATCCTCTTCTGCATAATAGCGAAGCAATATCTGACGTTCTTCTTCCTTCAGCCCTTCCAGAAGTTTTTCTGTCTCCAAAGATATTTCCTGTTCCAATGTATCAATCCGGTCGTTTCTCGCCAGCTCACTCTCATAATTGGATACATCCTCTTCCATGCATGTCCGGCTGTATCTGCGCAGATAGTCAATCGAACGGAACCGGGCAATCGATATAATCCAGTTCCGGAAGTTTCCTTTCGCCGCATCAAACCGATCAATATGCTCCCATACATCCAGAAAGACATCATCCATACACTCTTCCATTTCCTCTGGAAGTCCCGCAAGATTGTGGTTCACCGCTGCTTTCACATAACCGCCATATTCACGGATCACATACTCCAGAGCCTTTTCGTTGCGTCTTTTTAATTTTTTTACAAAATTCTTTTGCGTAATAATTTGTTTCACCCCCGTATCAGTCTAAAGATATCTTCACTTTATTATCCGATCGTTTCCCCTGTTTTCTTGCAAAAGAAAATATTGTTTACATTTTGCAAACTTTTTCATTTTTGTGATTGCCATTTATCCTCATTATGTGTATAATGATTATATTAATTTTTTAATCAAACTATAACAAGGAGATAACCACATGGCAAAAAATCAATTTGCTCATTTATTAAAATATTATCTACGTTTTAATGAAATGTCGCAAGCAGATCTGGTAAATGCACTTGGATATGATAAATCTACAGTATCCGGCTGGTGTTCTGGAACCCGTGTTCCAAAATTAGATACAATCATAGACATCGCAAACTATTTACAAGTTGATCCCGGAAATTTGATTATTGAAACAAGAGAGGTTCAGCCTTTTCTAAGTAAAAGAGTTATTCATATTGCTGAGCAAATTGCAAATAGCAAGGACCTCTCCCTTCTTTTTGACGCCGCATGTGATGCTTCTCCTGAAGATATCCAGACTGCACTTACTATGCTGCAGGCATTAAAGAAAAAAGAAAAATAATTTATTACAAATTTACAAGAAGGAAGGTGAACATTTTCTTTTTCTTTGTTTATGATGATGATACCAATACTACGGTTCCGGTTGAGGTATCTGATACATCATCACTTAATGAACAGGAACTTGTATTTTTCTTTGATGATAAGGTGCGAAAAGTATGGCATTCCAAAGAAGAAGAATGGTATTTTTCCATAGTAGATGTATGTCAGGTATTAACTGATAGTGCAGATGGTCGAAAGTACTGGAATAAGTTAAAACAACGTCTTTCTGAAGAAGGAAGTCAGTTGGTGACAAATTGTCACCAACTGAAAATGAAATCCCGCAAAGACGGTAAAATGTACAAAACCGATGCTGCCAATACAGAACAGTTACTCCGCATCATCCAATCAATACCATCAAAGAAAGCCGAGCCATTCAAACAATGGCTTGCATATGTAGGAAAACAACGACTCGATGAGGAGATAGATCCTCAAATCGCAATCGACCGTGCAATTGAATCTTATCGTAAAAAAGGATATTCCGAAGCATGGATTTCCCAGCGTTTGCGTGGCATTGATATTCGGAAGGAAATGACCAACGAATGGAAACGCGCTGGCGTTACAGAGCCGAGGCAATACGCTTCTCTTACTAACATATTAACTGCTGCATGGTCCGGTAAAACCGTTCAAGAATACAATTTCGAAAGCCACAAACCCGCAAGGTCTGTCCGAGGCAACAGATGCCACTATCCAAGGTGGAAACATTGCCAAAAGTGCACGTGAATCTCTGGAAAAGCAAATAGGGCGAAGCATTTTATCTCCTTTGAATTCAAATACCCCTAATTTGCTAGATGATAAATAAAAAGTTATTAAAAAACGGTGGAAGCCCTTGATTCTACAAGGTTTCCACCGTTTAAGTTATATGCCGGCAACCGGAATCGAACCGGTACGGGAGATTAGTCCCGCAGGATTTTAAGTCCTGTGCGTCTGCCAGTTCCGCCATGCCGGCAAATTTAAACAACGCTTATGCAGTTGTAAGCGACCCGGATGGGGTTCGAACCCACGACCTCCGCCGTGACAGGGCGGCGCTCTAACCAGCTGAGCCACCGGGCCAAAAGTGGACGTTCAGGGACTCGAACCCGGGACCGATCGGTTATGAGCCGATTGCTCTAACCAGCTGAGCTAAACGTCCGTATTGTCGATATACCTGTATACCCACAACATACATCAATATGAAACTTTATCGCTTCGTATCTAATGTACAAAGCCGATGATCGGACTCGAACCGATAACCTGCTGATTACAAATCAGCTGCTCTGCCAATTGAGCCACATCGGCGTATATATTTATCAGCTGATTTGTAATCAGCTACTCTGCCTGCGACCAACTCACTTCGTTCGTTGATCTTAATGAATTGAGCCACATCGGCGTATTATTTATCTATCTGATTATTCAGATAAAAGGACCCTCTTTTGAGAATCCTTTTCAGTGACCCCAACGGGAATCGAACCCGTGTTACCGCCGTGAAAGGGCGATGTCTTAACCGCTTGACCATGGGGCCTTAAAAAAACTCCCCGAGTAGGGCTCGAACCTACAACAACTCGGTTAACAGCCGAGTGCTCTACCATTGAGCTATCGAGGATTATATAAGATACAATATAACATGTACCTTCAGAACTTCATACAAAGATCATATACCTAACCTTTAACATTCCATCTTTCCGTTCTCAAAACCTCTAAGGATAAGCCCTCGACCTATTAGTACTTGTCAGC
>CAVGQQ010000014.1:0-63847 GCA_963631525.1 bacterium | reverse complement strand
AAAAGATGAAGGGGGCAAGGAAGTGAAAGGATTTATCGAGGTAAAGAGAAAAGACTACAAAGATTATAGTTGTGGGAAAAGGATTGTGAAATGCGGAAAAGCGTTAGTTGCCGTGAATCATATTACGCAGATTAGAGAACCAAACAAAGAGATAGACGAAAGAACGAGGGAAATCCTGCATGAAGAAGAATTAACAGGCTGTGAGATTTATACAACAGACGACATGATTCGTGTAGAACAGTCCTACGACGAGGTTATTAGACTTATCGAGGAGGCAATTGAATGAAAGGCTTTATTGAGGTGCACGAAATAGAATTTTACGGCGAAGTCAAAAAACGACTACTCAATGTTATGTTCATCAGCAACGTCGAGAAACAAGGCACAGAAAATGTAGAGATAACCGGATTCGGGCAACGTTACAGCGCAGAAGGAACGTATCACATAATGATTCAAGAGGAATATGAGGACGTAATAGCTCGAATAAAGGAGGCGAAAGACGAAATATCCCCAGTTATGAACGTGCTGAAAGAACTCGATGATTTTGCTGCTGAAAGTCAGAGGTGGGCTGAAGAAAGATTAGCTAACCGAATAAAAAGGTTCGGGCAGCACACTGCTAAAGGAGACGGTTTTTATAGCAGTGCTAAAGGAGAAGATTTCATAAGTATGGAAGCATGGGAACAGGAAGATCTTAAATACTACCATTACATTATGCAGAGTGTAAGAAACAAAATAACGAAAATCAGAAGGAGAGAACAGAAGAAATGATTGTTAGATATGTACTATTACACAAAGACGAAGACGAAAGAGAGATTCTTATACCTCTTGATGATATAAGATTAGTAGAAGAGGCTGAGATAGTAACCTTACCGGATTCGGTATCAGCCGTCAAAACCCTTGTACACATAAGGTACGAAGAAGGCTCGAGGATTATCTACGTCAAAGAGACGATGCAGAAGGTGATTCAGAAGTTGGAGTTCGCCTACTGTCAAGGCTAAGAATATCGTAAGTATGTAAAGGAATTTTATTGAGGCTGATACATGAGAATCAAGATAATAAACGAAACAAAATTAGTAGGCGTTAAGTATATTCCCCTATCAAGTTTAAACGAATGGATTACAGAGGAATTAGCCAACGCAAAACATGGACGATACAAGATCAAGGAAAGCTATGGCAAAGATAAAGATGATTTCAATTCCAAAGGATATATGGAGTGTCTTTTTAATCTTAGAGACGAAATAGCCGATGCAGTATATGAGGAGGCTGATTGAAAGAGAAGACCATACAGTTCCTATTACTGGTTGGTAACGAATGGAAAGTGATTTCGATATCAGCCAGCAATAGAGAGGAGGCGAGTAAGATTATTCGCAAAGAGTATGGTAAGGATGCTGTCTTTGTTTACAGAGGCACCGCTTAACGATTTTGGGCTATAGTCTAATGGTTAAGACACGAGATTTTGATTCTTGATATGTTAGTTCGATTCTAACTAGCCCAGTCGCTCCTACGAGAGCGTGGATTGAAAATAACTAGCCCAGAGATTTTAAATAGGAGAAGAAAGATGTCAAGAAAGAAGAAAGAAACTGAGGAATTAGCCGTCGTGCCAACAGGAAAAGCAGAACCCGAAAAGATGGAAGCGGAGGCGGCTGATACCCTCAAACCGGAGACACGCTTTATAAAGTGTGCGGATTATAGAATAGTTGAAGCAAAGAACGACTACGGCGAGATTATTGATTTGCTTAACAAAGGATATAATCTAGTCGGCGGCCCATTCGTGCGGTACAATACTGTATACCAAGCACTTGTCGGTACTGTTACGGAGATTATGAAGATTGACTACAGATGATGAAGAGAAGAAGAAAACTACACCCCTGTTTGCAATTGGGCTTGTCATAATTATACTCATGGCTCTTGTCATTTATGGAATCTATATAGATGCAAAGAGGACAGAGAATGAAGTCCTGTTACATAAGTACGACTTCGAACTGTTAGAGAGTTGGAAAGGTAACTACAGACTTATGGAGGCGGTTAATACCAGAGAATCAGAGAATAAGGAATTAGCCGCCTATTATGAAGGCCAGACTGTTGAACTAAATCAATACAAAAATGTTGTTGTTGCAATAACCGAAGATATGATACAATTGAATCAAGAAATAACTCTTGAATGACTCGACCATGTTTTTCAAATTTGTTTCAAAACCTCCTTATGTTAGTTGATTAGAGTACCCCCTCCGTTAAAAGAGGGGGTATTTCTAGGACGAATGTAAGGACTTACCACTCCCAGCCGATGGTGGCTGATACCGTGAGTGAATCTATGTTCCAGCTGATGTTTGTAAGGTCAGCGAAAGAACCAAACATATAAGTAGCTCCAATCTTTGCCATAACCGAGGAACCGAACCTCATACCGATATCTGCGGCGAATCCGTAGGAAACAGACTTGTCTCTGATACCGAAAGCGAGGCCAGCGTCAGCAAAGAACTTGCTCTTCTTTTCCTTGAGAAGTTTAGCATTCTTTTCTTTAAGCTCTGAAACATTAACCGTGAGTTTCGTATATTCTGCTACAAACTCCTGCAAATCCTCACCCCTCAGAACTCTCACATTGTCCCACTTCGAGGATTCCGTTTCGCTCGAGGATTTTGTTGATTCTGTTGATGTTTCCGTCGATTGCGCTGTTGATTCGGTCACAGTCTCTTTTGAGCTTGCCAAGATTCCCGCTGTCGGCTTTGTTATTTCGACAGGCCATGCCATAACCGACACCGATACCAAGACCGATACCACAAAGCACATAAAAAGTCTTTTTGAGCACATTCTGTTCCTCCTCACTTAACGATGAAGTATTTGACAACTTCTTCTGCGATGGAACGGGTAAGGCCAGTCTTATCGATAATATCGTTAGTAGCCTTCTCGAAGACTGTATCAACCTTCTTCTTAACAGCGGGCTTATACAGCTTGCAGCAGATAAGAGCAGAACCAGCCACAAATACAGCCATGATAATCAGACAGGTGAACACAAGAGTCCAAGTTGTCATAGTCGAGGCAATACCATAGGAAACTACTGCGAGGACCATAAGGCCGATCATTACCCAGTACTGCCATGTGATAGATGTCTTATCGAGGCTTACCTTCAGTAAGAAATCAACGAGGAGGAGAGTGAGAACTGAGTAAATTGCCTCATTTGCAAGGTAATAAACGAGTCCTTCTACTCCGGTCGTGATAAACTTAATGAGGGCAGTAATCAAGACACCTCCGAGGAACGCAAGCGTGTACACAAATGCTTTGTGTTCCCAAAGATTAATCTTTTTCTTTTCCTTCATAGATACCTCCGAAGTACAATTATGTTTAACGACTCCATGCACAGCATCGTAGATAGTGATGGAGATAAAGCCGAGGACACAGCCCTGCCCTCCGTAGAGAACGACGTTGTTGAAACCTCCGACGAAGACACCGCCGTAAATGAGGCCGAGGGCTAATCCCATACTCGTCTCGATATAAGGGATATACCCGTTTGGAACGTCCGTATAATGCTTGAGTAAATATCCCACAATCAAGAGAAGCGGAATACACATAAGCATCTCTTTTGCACAGATGTAGCTTAAAATGAGTAGTATTTCTGCCATGTCAACTCCATTGACTGAGAATAACTTTGGCGATAGATGCACAGGCAGAAGACACCAAGGGAGTAAGCATTTTAACAATAATGTTAATCCACTTTTCCTTGTCGCCATTCTGAGTGTTCGCCTTCTTATTTTCGTCCATGTAAAAAGTATAAACACGGTATTTGCCAAAATAAAGAGTGCAATTTGTTACACTGTAATAAGATAATCACAGTGAATCGTATGTCACAATTGATAGGACAAAATAGGACATTTTAGGACAAATAGCGTCTATGACATGGACTTGCCACCGATTTGACATGAATTTTCATACGCTCAATTTCCTCGAAAGGAAAAAGAGCGCAAGAGATTCAGTCAGCAAGTCGGCGGGCTAATTCATAGAAACAGTCCCATTTGTTTTTGTTGGTATTGTCTATGATTTTGTATGCCATATCTGGGGTGATTGAGTGTGTTTGTAGGTAGTTTTGCATAGGCTTACCATCGAAAGTGAGGGCATTTATACGGGCTTTAGCCGTCTCTTCGTTTAGGTGTCCTTCACATAAACATTCCATCACCAGCAGATAAGTGAGTCTGTCTTTGATTAAATCCAATACTTCGAGAAGTTTTCTGTCAGTATATCCGTTCTGAATAGCTGTTTGTTTTAGCATTTGATACTCCAATAGTGTAAAGGCACATTTACATTATTCGTTATTAAATGCGGGCTGATACGAGATTAACGGGAGGGTGTAAACAAATCTCTCAATCGGTCTTTTTCATGGTATTATTCAGAAAGGAGTTTTTATGAAAGTAACATTTAAAAGAAGAAGTGAGTTAGTCGAGTTCGTTAATCGTTTCAATGGAGAAGGGTATTTCGTAGCTGTCAGTTTTGATAAGCCGTACAAAATGATTGAGTACCGTTTGTTGGAACAGGCTGTAGAAGTAATGGACCCCGATATGTTCCCGATGGACCTAGAATTCAGAAAGAACATGATGCAGCTTAACGGTGTGCTGGTCGAAAAAGATGGAAAGAGGGACGTAGTGTTTACAACCTACGACGAGGCTGTAGAAGTAGCCGAGAGGTTGAACGGTGCAGTTTTGTGCAGGACGTTCTGTCTGGACGATGTATGCGAACAGGGAAGGACCTACAGACAGGTACTTGATCCGGCTCTGTCAGAGAGGACACTGGACTACCTAAAGAGGGAATTGTTGACCGACAAGAGAGCTATGAGGAGGTAAAAGCGGGCTGATACCTTAGTTCCTCATAATGGTAAAGCATATAATCTTCAGCTTCATTAATAGTTGAGAACCTACCACTACCGACGACTATATCTTCTATCAAGAAGAGGTATAAGCCGTCCGGTAGTGGTATTATCTCATACCAGTCAGTACGCTTCGCCGACAATGAGTTCATACTCTTCCGTCGTGATTTTGCCCTTAACTACAGCGTTTCTGACCCATGCCTTGTTCCAAAGGCCTCTGAGGTATAAGTCTTTAATCTTTTCAAACATTCGGAACCTCCTTCCTTTCTTCGGGCTGGCTGATATCCACATCGGCCATCATAGCTAAATACTCAACTGTAGCATTGAGTTTCTCGATTAGAGCTTGAGAGGATTCAATCTTCTTCTCAACTTCTCTTTGACTTTGAATAACCTGCATAGCAAATCTCTCCATATTCTTTACGGTATAATAATTATTTCCTTTGGAGGCATTAGCCTTCCAACAAGTAAACGAGTTAGCAATTTCATCGGAAGGGAGAAAGATTCTTGCTTGATGAACCAGTTTTCTGCGTTCATGCTTAACGTTCTCTTCCTTGATTTTCATTAGAACTTTGCCTGTCTCAGTAACAGTGAATCTGAACCCTAGGAAGGCATACCAATCACTGAGCTTGTATATTTGTGTTTTCTTCTTGTTAAGAGTGAGTTTGTACTTTGAAAGCTCCTCAATTAAGCGGGCTTGTATTCTATGAACCTCATTCTTGTCTTTGAGGATAATCATAATGTCGTCTTGATATCTTACAAGGTACTTACAGCCCATTACGGTTTTGAAGAATGTATCAATCGGGTGTAACGAAAGACAGGATTCAGTTTGATTAGTCTCTGCCCCTAGTCCTAGACCTTTAGTTCCTTGCGGTACGCCCCATTGTTCAATGAAGTTGACAACCCAATCGTTGTTGACGTATTTAACATTTATCTTATGAAGAGCGTCGCCATCAATTGAGGCAAAGAAGCTCTTTAGGTCTATCTTCCAGACAACACCATCTCTTCCGTATTTGCGATAATATCTTCGTAGCTGTTCTTTTAAGAGTTCCCTTGCATAGTCTGTTCCTTTACCTTTCTGGCAAGCACAGTTTTCTGCTAGAAAAACGGTGCGAAGTCTATCATTGAGATAGTTCGCATTTGTGCTTGACTGTATGATTCCGTCAATAAGATGCGGGGCCTGTATATCTCTAGGTTTCGGGTCACATATTTTAAAGCAGTATACGGGCTTCACTTTGTATGAGCCGCATTCTAATTGCTTATGAAGAACATGATTATACCTGTTCATGTGGAGATAGTAGTCCATCACGGACGGTTTCCACATACGGCAAGTCTTACGTTTTTTAAACGCCTTGTCGAGATTGTGAACACTACATATTCTTTCCTTAATCTTGTCCATATTCCTACATATTCGGCAGGCAGTTATTAGCCGCCTGCCACGGTGCTTTTTCTCTATGTCCGTAGACCTTAGAGGCTATCCCGTTACAATTCACCCATCGGGCAAGGACAACAGTTCCTTTGTTTTCTTGTATTCCAGCTTTCAATCTCCGCAGAGAAAATACTCGATATCTGAATAAAAATACTTTGAACCAAAGCGGAGCCGCCCCATTACTATTGTAAGCGTTGTTGTTGTTGACGTTACCATCGGAATTCACATTCATGACGTTATTCGAATTCGACGTATTAGCCGACCGCAACCACCAATTCGTGGACGAGTACACAACTGTTGCCCTTATCATAAATACTCTTGATACCTCTCCTTTTCCGCCTTGTACCATTTATGGAACAGTTCATCAGCTTCAAATAGGATTTCGTCCCAAGAGTCTATAACCTGTGCGCCTAACGGATAAGCCAAGACGGCAGTATTCTGAAGAATTACGTACCTCTCGAGATGGTCTGCGGCTATTGCGTCGTGCTTGAGTCTTTCTTCCGCCGTCTCAGCATCGGTAACTTTTATGTTATTAGCCTGCTGTAGATGGACAGTAAATTCTCTTGCTTCAAGATACAAATCGCTCGGTATGGCCCATCTCTTGCGAATCGGGAAGTTATTCTTACTTGAACAAACATCAATCGTTTTCTTGAGTAGGTCAATCGAGAGAACTTGAGCCTTCAGTAATGATTTTCTGCGTTTAGACTTATCCGTGGACATTATGGATTACCTCATATTATGCCTACGCCTTCGTGCCTAACGGCCTACGGCTTCGGCATGGATTTTAATAGATTACACAAAGCGGAGCCGCCCCATAACTATAGCAAGCGCTGTTGTCGCTGACGTTACCACCGGAATACACAGTCATGACGTAATTCGAATACGACGTACGAGCCGACCGCAACCACCAACGCGCGGACGAGCTGCTATTCTGATAATGCTTCAGAAGATTCGTGTCCGTGTTACCCCATGCGCTAATCGGCGAGGAATAGTCTGAGAACTTGTCATAGTATTCGAGCAGTACGCCATTCGTTTCGTTATACGTTCCGCAATGAATCTCCTTCGTAGATGGGAGGAAGAATGTGTCTTCCGTAGTGTCGTACGAGAGTCTTGATGCGACTGCATAGTTGCCGTTTGCGTCTGCATCGAGGTAGTAGTCCGAGTTATCCGGATTCTTGATTGTATTCAAGATTGTGTTAATCGTAACAGGCCCGATAACGTCGAGAAGAGTACACGGTGAGCCGCTTGCGTCGTCTGCGAGCATTGCTTGGAACGGAAGATAAGAAGCAAGAGACGATATCTTGTCGCAAGCTGTTGTCTTCGTCCACCATGAACCAGCCGCAACTGTAGGACTTGCATTTAGCCACTTCCTTATGCCGCTGTGCCTCCAGTTGTTCGAGCCATAAGAGCTACGTCTATAAGTAGAGGTATCGTTCTGCTCATAGTAGCCGTTATCCTTCGGGCTACCTGTTGGTGATTCGACTTTAGTTCCGGCTGTGTCAGAGTAGTAGGTCTTCCATGATACTACTGAGGTGTCGAGAGAGAGTCCGTACTGGTCTTCAACTGCATCGAACTGCTTCGCTCCATTAATGAGTTCATGGAACTGAAGGGTCATTGAATAATTAGCCGTCTTCTCTCCATGCCTTAAAAGGAAGTGCTTGTTGTGGTCAGTTACATCGAGTGTGTACTTCGCCGCTGTACTTCCTTTGGTAGCTCCGTCGTCAAACTTGTAAACGACAAATTTTGTACCAACCGGATAGAGTGTAGGACCAAGGCCGTTTCTGATATTAGCCTGCACCTCTTTCCAAGTCGTTGCTTCGGCTGCCTTGCTGGATGCAATAGCAGTCTTCACTTCCCTAAGGACCTCAACAATTTGCTGTCCAGTCGAGTCTTTGATAATGGGTTTAGTGATCTGTTCCATTACTTTCTCCTATTATTCATAATAAATTATGCAAAGTTCACCATCGACGACCGTAAAGGCTGTCAATGCACTAAGTTGTCCGTCCATCTCTGTCTTAATGTTGTTACACTCTTCAAGGGTATCAGCCGCATCTGAAGCCGACTTAGAGGCGTTGGATTCCGAGGTACCAGCCGCCTTTGCACTAGCCGCCGCCGCATCAGCCGAGTCGCTTGCTGCCTTCTTGAGTTCCGTCATTTCGTTAACAACAGTCGTCTCCTTATTTGTGATGTTCTGTAAAGACGTACTCTCCTGTTGCTGAATAGCTGTGACAGCATTAGAACCAGCCGTTGTGACCGCAGAGAGCTTATCGCCCATGTCGCTGAGAATGGTATCTTTGTTACTGTTTACCGCTTCGACCGCCGAGTTCTTAGCTGTATCAATCGCCTGTACTGCTGCCGTCTGGTCTTCACTGATTTTGTTGACTGCATCAGACTGAGCTTTTTCAACAGCCTTCACGGCAATAGACTGCTTCGAAGAGATAGATTCTTCGGCAGCAGTCTGAGCCTTCTGCACAGCGTCCACCGAGTCTTTTTTAGCTTGTGAAATATTATCAAGGATTGTATCGTTCTGAGAATCAAGCCCCGAGATGATTGAGTTACCTAACTCTCGAACCGCCTTCTTACTGATTGTTTCCTGTGTCGTAATGAAGGAAAGGGCTGAGTCCTTTGCATCTGAGATATCCTGTAAGGCTTTTGTTCCCGCATTATCTACGTCTTCAGCTTCCTGCTGTACTGATTGAAGAGATTCGGAGGCACTTTTAGCTGAGGCTTCTGCGTTATTAGCCGCATCTTCGGCACGTTTCATATTGATATTAACGTCGTCAACCTTATCCTCAATCTTCTTAACTTCAGTAAGAGTCTCTTTAGCTGAGTCGTCATAGCCTTTCATTTCAGCAAGTATGTCTTCATACGTTCTGATTTTTGTCGGCTCATAACTGTAATCAGAAGGGAAAGTTCTAGGTATAACATCAATAGAACCCTTTCCTATGGTATTAGCCCCGTCGGTCACATAGAAGATAATCTTCGAGTACGTACCATTAAAGAACTCGTTCGGTATGGCAACCTCTCCGTTCTCGATGGTTACGTTCCAAGTGTCTTCTGCGTTCTTTCGGAACTGAACTTCCGTACCGTTGGAAATTCCGGCTAATTCCAGTGTAACGTCAGTATCTCCATAGTAGGCTGATACTCTCCCGTCTTTTAGTTTGTATGTCATTGCGTCTCCTTGTTAGCGGCGGCTAATACCTCTAACTCATTAATTCTCTCTCTAGCTTCTTCTCTCTTTTGATAAACTTCCGGATAGGTATCAGCCACCGAAAGGCCTCTCTCTATACACTTGATTACAGTGTAGTCTGTGGAGGCGAGATAACGTTTAAGCCTCCATATCTCCTCTTCGGGCGTCTCGACGATTACAGGATTAGCCTTAATCTCTGAAGAACCGTCTTCGTAGGTGTGGAGGTATCTGTCTCCGAGTTCATTGAGAATTGGGGCTAATTCCCTAATTTCTTCTGAAGTCAAATGTTCAAATCTAGTTCCTATTGCTGTGTCCATATATTTTCCTTTTTATTTGTAGCCAATGATTTTGAAGTCCGTTATTGAACTACTCTTATCTTTAATAACAATTGATGTGGGGGAATTGAAGTAGAAAGAGATATACTCAGCATCTGACGAAAGTACAAGTCGATAATTCGAGTTGCACCATGTTGAGTATTCGGAGCTATGGAAAGTTGCTACTGCACGAGTATATTTAACTCCGCCGAGAATCGTTATCCATTCATAATTTAAAACAGAATCTATCGTGTAGGAGGTTGCTGAGTAAGCAGTACTGTTGGCTTTTGAATTGGGATAGAGAATAGTCCCCGTAAATTTTGCACCATATACTGTGCCTCTTACTGTTCCTTTAAACGTTCCGTGCATTCCGTCAGAATCCACATAAGCTGGAACAGTAGAACCGTTACGTACAAACCTAAATTGGTTGTGCCATGCGTCCAGATGCCACAAAATAGCACTGGAACCTTGGTCTACGTTATAAATGTTTACATAACCGGATTCGTTATCTTGTCCGACAATAACTTTAGAACCCGTACCAAACTTTACATCATGAGGAATGTCTGAAGTGTGGACATGATTTGCATAGAGATTGTTGAACTCTTGTCCAAGGCCTCCGAGATTCCCTGCTCCCTTATAGTTTTTGTTGCTGTCCAGTCGAGGGTAAAGATCATCAACATAAACGCCTCTATCCTGTGCGATAGCTGTAAAAGAGAATGTGGGATAAGCCGAGGTTAATACGCAAGACTGAGTTGTAAGGTAAAGAAGGGTAGTACCACTCTGAGTAATAGAAATCTCTGTACCCGTGAAACTACAGACTGCATCTCCGCTTACAGCACTCCCATTTATTGTTATGCCGGTGACGTTTACAAGAAAAGCTGTTGAATAATCAGAATACGTATAAGTATCACCAGACTTCGTTTTCAGAGATAAGCCGCCGAACGAACTATAATCATCGTAAGAACCGAGAGAGTCAAAGGAGGTGCCGCTCCAAGCGGGCTGATACAGATAATCTGAAAGCCCAGAGAAGAAGGTGGATAAGTATGAGACTGTACTGCCTTTCTTTATAATGACTCCAGAAAGGGATTCCTTCAAAGTGAAATCAAAGCGGCTATTGTCGCTTGCCGTCCATACTGCCGAATCACACCAGTCATAAGACGACACTCTTTGAGTTCTGAAAGTTAAAGATACTGCACCTGCCGGTACTGTTATAGTTTCTGTAATACGTTGAACATCGTCTGGAGAGGAATAGCGGACAAGCCTTCCTACAAATCCATCGCCCATATTTGAAGAATCGGAAGTACCGTCTGAGAAATTTATTCTATACCCATCATATTCGGAACGAATATATCTCTGTGTACCATCTGAAAGGAGTTGATACATTGGCAGATATGCAAAGTTTACGGTTATTACTTTAGGTGCAGATAAAGCATTACCATCGTTTATGTTCAGTGTAATATAGGCGTATATACTGCTATCTGTCTGCCAAGAATTTTTCAGTGAGAAGCTTGTATATACTTCCGGCTGAAGATTTGCGACTTGATATGTGTTGCCGTTAAAAGTGAGTTTAGAGTAAGAAACATCTCCGACTATCAAATCTAAATCATATATTGTATTTGCATTCGTATTCGCATAATTATATACATCGCTCTTTTTCTTATATCCGGATATGCCAGCTTTGCCTTCGTAAGAATTTCCAGCTTCATCTGTCTGCCTCGTATTGAGGGGGTTATCGTCGCCTTGTATTTCTCCTCCGTTGATTTTGATATTCGTAAAGTCAGCATTTACGGCTTTTAGGGTACCTTTTGAGTTGAGATAGAATCCGTCTGAGTTTGTTGTGTTCTCTCCGTCTTTGGTATAAGCCGCCGAACGAATAGAACCGCTGTGCGATAATCCTTCACCGTCTTTGTAGTCGTCTTGTATAACTATCTCTTGAGCGAAAACTGAATCTACATCGATACTTTCGGCTGTAACACTTCCTTCCATGAGGATAGAGTCGCCTTCAAGTTTTACATATCCCTTATCAGACTTCGATGAACCTACTTCTACTCCGGCAAGTTTAAAACTGGTGTTACCATCACCATCTTTATAGACCGAGAGACCGATTGAATCTTTTGTGTTGTCTATACTCGTGTAGACACCTTCTACTGTTGCCGAGTCTACAGACCTTACTATGTTAATAGTCTTATCGATGGTACCTGTTGTACCATACAAATCCATGTACTTAATAGTCACATAAACGTATGCGGTATCAGCCGTCATTTGAGTACCATCTTGTCCAACTATGGCTACACCGGACTGAATGAGGTTACTGATAGAGTTAGCTGAGAAGGAGAAGTTATACGTTCCTTTTGTTAAGGTATCAGCCAGCGTGAAGGGCGTAGATACATCTTCATAGACCTGTACAACCGAAATCGAGACGTTGAAATCTGTTCCATTTATAATTCCGGACCTATTGCAAGGAAGGATAACGGACTCACTCGAGAGGATAGCACCGACAGCGGGTTCACCTCTGCCGTATTTGCTTATGATTGTTGGGGTACTACTACTAGAGTTACCGTCAGAATAAAATGTTTCGGTATAAGCCCACAAGTACGGCCAGTCGAGAGTAATCTCTTTCTGTTCTTCTGTGAACTCAGTCTTATCCGGACAAGTTGTGTCCTGCGAGAGAGCGTAGTAAGTTGTTGTCTTGTTTGTATAAGCCGCCCTTTTTGTAACAACAATTCCATTAGAGTATATAGTAGCCATACCCTAATTTTAGAGTGGTATTGCTTAAAAGTACATACAAAATTGCTTCTGAACAACACTGAATAAAGTACAATATTTACTGTTCACTCACCAATGAATTTATTGTAGTCTCCTCAAGAAGAATACCCGTTCCGGGCAAACTGTCAAAAATTTATTCTCTTATACCATAAAGACTTACACCCTTTGTAAGCCTTTAAAATATTGGTTAGAGTAAATATTGTATTGATTTTATCTCATAACCCATCTACACTAATTTTATGGAAGAAGTTAAATTTAGAGCCAATGGCAGAAACAAACCGATTCTTTATAAAATCGGTGAAGGAAAATGGAAATCCACGGGCAAAAAGACCTTTGGAGAGGCAAGAGACTGGTACTATCAACAGAAGCCGAAAGACGAAATGACACTGAGGAAGTTCGCTGAAAACTTCTTCACAGACGAGTCCGAAGGTTCGTTCAGACACCTCCAGAAACTGACTGGAAGATACGAGCATGAATCATGGTGGCACCTTCATAACTACAGGTTACACGCTTATATCTTACCGAAATTCGGAGACACACCGTTATATAAAATTGATACAAAATCTATACAATGGTGGTACCTCGAGATGAAGGGCATACACAGACCTTTGAACGCAAGCTCAAAGAAGAAGGTGATTAACTGTCTGTCTACGATTATGGACTATGCGGTGTATTGCGGACTGATAACAGTCAACCCTTGTAAAGCTGTAATCAAAAACAAAGAGACCTTTGAAGGAAGAGAACCATTTACGGAAGAGGAATTAGCCGTCATGTTTCCGGAGAACGATATAGAACTCTTTGCAGTCTGGGGGAATCTCATGTGGGCTACTTACTATATGGTTATGAGGGACACTGGCTGGAGGCCTGCGGAGATTGCAGCATTAACCGCCGAAGGGTATATCGAGGAGCAGAACGGTATCTATACGACGAAATCCGTAGACTCTTACACGAAGAAGATACAGAACTCAATCAAGACCTCAGAACACGGATGCAGATACAGAATAGGAATCCTCACTGAGAGAACCGGAAAACTCGTGAGAAGATTGATAGCTCAGAAGGGTGAAGGGCTGTTGTTTACCACGGAGAACGGCGGGCTGATACTTAATTCGTACAGCAGGAAGGTATTCAAAGAGCGCATGGAGGCTATCGGAATAAACACAACAAACCGACCTCCATACGCTCTGAGAACAACATTTATGACCAATGTAGCAAAAAAGATGGACCGTGAGCAAGTAGAGGAATTAATGGGCCATCGTCAGTGGAGATCTTGCTACGATAAACGTTCCGCTGAAGACATACTCAAGAAAGTTCTTCGTAAGTCATCTGGACAGTAGCCGAGATATGGACCTCGTTCTCGAAGTTCTCATAAGGAATCTTGACTAGAGGATTACCATCTTCGTCCGAAGCCTCAGACCATACGGTAGCTCCGGTAACAGTCCATTCAATCGTGTCCATGATTGATTTATAGTCTGTACCGGAGTATTTCGTTATACCTTTGTATAGCTCTGCTTTAATATCAGCCGTCTCTCCTTCTCCGAGGTAGTAGTGGTTAGCCGTGAGTTGCACTTTGAACTCGTTTACACGATAAGCCACATTTGCATAAGCCTGCGAGACTATGGTTAGCTGCTGATTGAAGGCATCGAAGTTAGACTGGAAATTGGACGGGGCGGCTGATTCCGAATCCATATCTGCTAATAAGTTCTGTATGTTTACATAAAGAGAAGAGTAGTAGTTCCTTAACTCAGTTACTCCCGTCATACCTTCTAGTCCGTTATCCTGTAAAGCAGAGAGGAGAGAGGAATAAGCCGCCGAAAGGCTATCCCATCTCTCTTTCAAAGTTACCTTCTCTTCCGGAGTTATCTTGTTGTCCAGTAACATTTTCTGCACATCAGCCGTCCCGAGTGTGTTCTGTAACTGGACGTAGGAGGAAAGGACGTTTTTCAGCTTCGAGCGGGCTGATACCGAATCCGTCCCTATTTTTACAAATTTCCCTGCTGTTATTACATTAGTCTGCTGGTTAATTCTGTTACTCATTAGTTGTCACCTCCAAAGAGTTCTCCAATAGTATTGTTATACAGATAGCCTGCGTTAAAAGGTTCTCCGTATGCAAAACCTCTATAGAAAGCCATACCTTCTGCAGAAGGTAATCCACTCAGAGTAGCTACATCCCTTATGAGATAAGCGCAAGCATTTGCCATCTGATTCTCTGTCCTCTCGTCTGCATCCTTAAAGAGTACCTTTCTGAAGTTATCCAGACTTGTAACAATAGTAGTCTCACCATAAGAGGACGGGAAGATAGTGTCCCAGAACGGTATGTAGTCAGTTGCACCTTCAACGAGGGTTGAGAAGACATTCGAGAGGAGGTGGATTTCTGCTTCATCATCATCGTCGTCTTTCGTTTTCTTGAAGAGTGTTCCTTTGATAAGTCCGTTCATGAGGGAAATCATCGTCGCCACACCAATAGTCTTGAAAAGTCGCTTCACGTAGTAAACTCTGTTACCCTTGTGATGTTTGATATCGTCGGCATCATTAATAAACATATTCAGCATCTTCGCACTCTGGTTCGTGAACAGAAGGAGATTCCTTACAAAGGCATTCTTATTGTTGTACATGAATGCGTTATCCTTTGCCTGTTGCACCGGAGTAATATCCATAACCCTCTGAGTAGCTTCATTTGCACAGAGTGTTTCAAACTCTTCTGCTGTGAGGTTTTTATCTTTGCCTTGCTCTCTGAACTCTTCCTGTACGCCGTCATAGTAAGCATACCACATAGCTTCAGCTACATAGTTATCAACAATTTCGAGACCCTTCAATCCGATGCCCTGTGTTGTGTTGATTATCTTCTCAAGCTTCTGACTACCGATAATTGAACCGAGATTATTAGTCTCCTTAATCGACTTGATATAGCCGTTCATCCTGTCTCTCATTTGAGGAGAAAGGCGGTTAATAGAATCGTCATTAAATGCTCTTGCCATGCCTTTGAGAACGCCTTTAATTCCAATATGCTTCTCTCTCATACTTACGAGAAGAGTTGGTATCTGAATAAGAATTGTTGTAGCTCTGAACATCATGGCACTAGCTGCCGTGTTGTTTGTAATAAGCCTAGCTACGTCGGCAAACGCACCTTCACGGACAGTCTTTGCCGAATTCCCGAGAGCGTTAGTAAACTCTACAAGTTCCCTTATATCCCTTCTTCCAGCTTCTCTTCCTTCAGCTATCTTTACGTTTGACTGGAATGCTTCGTCTCTTATAAGGTCCTTGATGTTCTCAATCTTCTTTCCGAAGTTGATATAGTATTCCTGCCTGTAAATCTGAGTCTTCGCTGTTTCCAATGCTCTAAGGTTCAATCCATAGGCACCAGTACGTTTCTTAACCATAGAGTCACCAGCTTTAGCATTCGTATTAACACTTCCTTCGGCCTTCGCAAGTTCGAGATCGAGATCGAGATCCGGTCCATAATCAAAGTCTCCTTCCTCTACGAAGAATCCGAAATAATCATCAACACTTTCGATGTAATCAGTTCCCTTTGAGATAAAGAATCTGGTATCTCTGACTTCCTCAAATCTCTGAGATACGATTTCGGAAATCTTGTCTGCCATGTGCTTCAGCGGCTCGAACTGTGGGTCCTCTTCGACCATCTTGATAACGTCGATTACATTGCCTACCGAAAGGTTATTTGTGATACTACTTCCGGCGATTCCTACATTCTCGTCAGTGTACAAACGAGTAGCATAGATAAGGCGGTCCAGTCCCCCCTTCTGCCTTGCAATAAGATAGATTCCGAGAAGTTCCTGTGTAGTATACTTATTTGTGTTCGCATTAGGTCTTGTACCGCTGCCTTGAAGTCTTTCTAATGCTTTTGTAGCTTCATTCATTTTAGCTTCAACATTATCGAAGTGTTTCTGGGCTTTCTCTACAGCAGCTTGAGCATCGTCAAGTTGCTTCTGAGTAGTGTTATCAGCCGCCTTGATGTTGTCATGAGCAATCTTTGCGGCATTGAGAGCGTTTTGGGCGGGCTGATACTTTGCATTGTACTTATCGTACTTATCCTGTGCCTCCCTTCTCTCTTTATCAATATTACCCTGCCATCTTGCTACTTCCCTCATAGCAGACTTGTTATCTTCATCTACAGAGACTACATACTCGAAGGATTTGCCTTTCATTACCTTTTCGATTTTAAGTCCGGTAGCCTGCCTGTCTTCGTCAGTAAACTCTGTTTCTTTAAGTTGAGTTTTATAACCGTTCTTGACTGCATTAAGGTTGGACTGAAGATTCTTTTCCGTAAGCTTACCTTTAAAGAACTTCGAGTTGGAGAACTCATTGATAAGGATAGAATTTATCTCCGCTGTCCTCTTCTGCACTTGGTTAATAAGCCCGTTCTGCGCCTCGTTCAATCCTCCCCAGACATTACCTTCATGGTCTACGCCTCCAAAGAGATAAGCATAAAGTGTCGGGTAGTTGTTGCGGTATTTTGCAGACTGGATTCTGAAGTCTTCAATAAGTTCAGCAAGCATGGATTTAAGCTTATTACTCTTTGAATCGTTGATGCCGATCGAGTCGTCTTCGCCGAGTTCAAAGATATTGATTCCGGAAGATTGAGCATAAGCAAGGAATTCCTGTGCTATATTCTTTCTCCACTGGCTGTGATACTTAACTTCCTTTTGGTTAGCCTCTTTGTAATACTTTCTGGAGTCGTTCACAACATTAGAGATTAATCCGTGAAGTTCGGCAAGCTGTCCGGCTGTGAGTTGGTCCAGAGTTTTTGCTACGAATGGAGCATTACCATTCTCACTCTTCTGGAGCATTACACTGGCAACCCAATTGGCGAGCTTATTAGCATCTTCTCTATACTGGAGATAGTTATCAGCCGCCTCGTCTATAGCAGTTCCGCTCTTAAAAACATCATCAAACTTTAGAGCTTTGCGTACATCGATTCTTCTAACATCACCTGCACTTATGGGCTTGTAGATAGCGTCCATAAGAGCATCGAGCTTCTGCTGAACATCATTTGTGGCTCTTGAGACTAGATGCTTCATGTTCTTCTTCGTATTCTCGAACAGCGGAAGAACACTAGCCTTATTGAAGTCCTCCTTCATGGAATTAGCTATGTTCAAGTTCTGCTTAACTCTCTCTTCGAGTTCTGCAACCTTTGCCTTCGAGTTTGTATTAGCCGTCTTCCAACCGTTGATTTTGTTGTTAAGGGCCTCAATTTCCTTATTGTAAGCCTCAATGAGTTTCGTCGTGTCTCCGTCCATGTTCTTAATCTGCTCAGAAGTAAGATGAAGTTTCTTCGAAAGAATATTGCTTGCACTGTTCTTTGCCTCCTTCTTGAGTTCGTCGTTCTTCTTGAGTAGGTCTGCAATAGTAACGTCTTTGCTAGCAATCTCGTTCTTAAGCTTAACAAGTTCTTCGTTTGTAGCCTCGTCAATTCCGTTCTTAACTTCCTCGTTAAACTTCTCTTCACGGGTCTTCATTTCGGCCTGCAAATCTTCGACCTGCTTTAAGAGTTTGTTGACCTCGTTTTCAGAGAGTCCGCTCTGGCCGACAACCTTATTGACGATTTTTGCCTGTCTGTTAAGAAGGTTCTGAACATCGTTTATGAATCTTGCAGTAGCATCGTAAGAGTCGATATTAACTGCAGATTTTAGAGTCTCAACTTTCTGAGCATTCTTCTCAGCCTCTTCCACAAGGTCATCAATTGCGTCTAGGAAGTTCTTCTTAAACTCTTCGGCTGTCACATCAAGCCCGTAGATACCCGTGAGAAGTCCTTCTCTTTTAAGCTGCATGATTGCATAGATAAGGTCCCTATTGGATTTGTCCAAGAGGTAGATACTTGAGTCTATGGAATTTCCGGCTAATCCCTTCATGTTGTTATAAGCCGCCTTCAAAAAGTCTTCGTCAGTATTATCCAGAGAGTTAGCTTGGAACTTGTTTTTGTTTATATCATCGGAGACATGAGCATAGTTCAGAAGAGTAACAAGAGGGCCTTCTAATGCCATACCAAAACCTTCGACACCAACCTGCGCAGTGAAGGGGAGGTAAGTGTTGCCAGACTTGACTGTAAGCACTCTGATAAAGTTCTCGATATCTGCTACAGAGATATCCATGCTGTTGATATCGAATACCAGAGAGTCATAACTCTTGTTGCCTTTGAGAGTATTTCTGTTCTTTTTAGTATCGGATGCAGTCCAGTTACCTTTGTCTAAGAGCTTATAGATTACATCGGCACGAAGAGGTTTAAGGTTATGAGCCGCCTCATAGTCAGTGACAACAAGCTCTCCGTTCTTCAGCATTTCGTTTCTTCTATCAATGATAGACAGAGCAAGAGAATCGAGCCAGTTCTCCTTTGTAGAGGCACTTCTCTTTACGTTAGAGAGAATCTTGGAAATGAGTCCTGTAGGCTTGATTACTTTCTTGCCATTAATCGTGACTTCCTTGTAACCAAAGAGGTCATAGAGTGCTTCTTTGACGAATACAGAGTTCTGCTCCTTATCGTGAATCTTCTCACCGATGGTTCCCAACTTCTTTCCCCATGCTAAGTAGTCCTCAGTAGAGTAGGCGATGCGCTTTGTAACAGACTCTTTGATTTCGTCCTTCATTTCGGCGGTTAATTCCGTCTGTATATCTACATTATGAAATAAGCCATTACTCTCAAGTTTAGCTCTGAGAGCAGAGATAGAATCCTTATCTGCAAAGAATCCGTTATTCTCCTTTCTCCATGTTTCAACTGTTTTGAGGGTATCGACCGCAGGATTTGTTGCATACTTATAGACCAGCTCTTCGTACTGAGTCATTTTCTGTTTTTTCTCTTCTCCGGATTTAGAGTCGGCTAATACCTCTTGGACCGCTGAAGCCATAGTCTGGAATTTGAGTTGTTCTGCTTGGCCTTTTACACTGGAAACTAAACTGTTGTACCCCTTATTGAGAGAGAGTTCTCCATATCGATATACAGGCAGGCCAAACGGCTCGAGAGCTTTTCTTATTTCCTCAAAGAGAGCAAGATCGGCCGTTTGGACCAAAGCGACTTGGAAATCAGAAAAGGTTACAGTTTCTTGTGGTTTAGCCTCGAAGTAAGAACGGCCATAACTGCGTGGGCGGCGTGCATCTTCCAACGAATTTAATTTACTGTAATTCCGCCCTTCAAATCTCCTTTTCAGAAAAACTGTAACGTCTTCCGGAGTGTCCTCTAAGAAGCGGCCGTCATCTGCCACTGCGATAGACCCTCCATCATCTTCAACAAGATAGGTGCGATCTGGACTGGACGAAATCGGCCCGTAAATTGCAGAAATGTTTTCAAAATAGGTATCAAATGACGAGAGGCCACCAGATGCTTCAGAGACAATGTTCGATATGTTCCGAATCTCCTCTTCAGATTCTCCTTCATTTTTATAGTCTACGAGCTTCTGAACAGTTTCTTTTATAAGATTAATCGCTTCGTTTTCGGTTTCTATTCTAGCAGACTTAAATGAATCTTCTATTTCCGTAAAACGAGGCATAACTTCTTTTTTTCGTAGTGATTCATCTATGTAAGAACCGCTATAGATATCATAAGCATTGTTAATTTCGTGAAAGAAGTTCGAAATGTTTGTAAGCATTTCATTGATTGTTTTTGCTCTGATAAGTGCGTTATCACCAAAAGGAGAATTGATATGTGTAGTTTTAGGGTGATTTCCAGTTCCTCCAGCTGTAATTACCCATCCCGACTCAATGTAACGTTGAGCCATATCTTTATTTCCAATAAAAGTTACCCCCGCTCCACCATAACTTGGAATATTAAGTGGTTCCGCAATAGCCAATGAGGGTGTAGACATTCTACCGCCCCTGCTGAGGACCTTTCTAAAATTTCGGATAGAGATACCGTGCGTTATCATTAACCCTCTGTCTGTATTCAGAACTCTAACACTACCATCGTTCGACATGGCCAATGTCCTCGTGAATGGTCTGTCAAACTGAGCAAGGTCCATATCCTGTGTAGCTGCCTGTTCAGAGAACTTTTCATACTCTGATTGGTCTGCAAAGATAGGAGAGAATATCTTATTGTTCGTTTCATGAAGGATATCGATACCGAAGAATTTCTGTATCTTATCAGCCACCGTATGAAGGAACTTTGCAATCTTCTCCATGATACCCTTAATGCCATCAGAGTATTCAACAAGGTCCCTCTTCTCGTCATAAGCCTCAAACATATAAGCAAGAGCTTCTTCGGGGTCCGTCTCGTTAAGATAATCGAAGTCTTCTTCCGTAAGCCTCTTGAGACCTCTGACAATATCGTCAGCCGAATAACCACCAAATCTATCTGGGTTCTTCTCGACTACGGCACGAATCTGGACTCCGTCGGGATCCTCTTCAAAATATGCTTTATACTCAACTTTTGCTCTTTCTCTGATAGACGGGTCAAGATTCCAGATAACATGGATAGGTTCATGCTTTAGAGTGGAGGCATTTGCATAAGGAGAGAGGAGAATCTTTGCGCTCTGCGGAAGTGTAGCACCTCTTGCACTATCATCAACAGTCTGTGCAGATTCTGCTGTAGTAAAGAAGAGTCTGAAGAGCGATTCATTGGTATCAGCCGTTAGTGATGCTCTCAGAGTTTTTCTGTCGGCAGTTATCGACTTGCGGACAAACGAGTCCTGTAAATCGTCACTAAGAGAGGAGAGAAAGATGGCACCGAGTTGTGCATTCTTTCTAATCTCAGCCATGTCCGGATTCTCACCTTGGGCGGCTGATAACACCTCGACGAGTTCGTTATAAGCATTCTTTGCATCTATGTAATACTGTCCTTTAGTAGTATCAAACATAAAGGAAGAAGCATAACGAGAGGTATCAACCGTACGGGACTGAATCTGTGAGAGCGATGGAGTAAGCTTCTGTTCTTTCAGTTTCTCTGGAGCTACACCATTCTGACGAGTAGTAAAGTCGGAAGTAAGGATATTCTGAATTGCACCAATAGACGAAGGATTAAGCAACCAGTCGTGATGCAGTCTTATATCAGAGAAAACGTTTTCAATTTTATCATGGAATCCGTTGTTACCTATCTGCTGTAAGAGGTTATCAAGTGTTCCTACTTGAGAGTTTCTTTCAAGGTCCGAAAGGATAGCGAAGGCTACTAGAGGTCTGAGTTCCTTTACTGCAACCTTTGCCTGTGCTTCTCTGTTTTCTGCATCTGTTACTGTAATATCATCAGTCTTACTTGCAATAGTATTCGGAATATCGGTATCAGCCGCCTCGATGATTCCCTCAAGATAAGCGAATAGGTCACTGATATACTTTGCGTCGGCTACTCCTGCCGATACAGTCTCGTACTGATAGTTGCCATCTTTATCGAGAACTGGTTCATCATTATCGTCAACGATTATCTGTCTTTTGCTCCATACGGGCGTATAACTGAGAATGTCATTGACGATAGTATCGATTTCCTCGTTTATCTTTCCGGAGAGAGCAAGGTTCATTTTGTTGAGCTGATAAGCCGTGATAGCTGTGTACTGTACTTCCCCGACAGTACGAACCTGCCTGTTTTCGGCATAGAACTTCATGGCAGCATTGACCGCCTCTTTGAGGGCAGCTTCTCTTGCTGTCATTTTCTTTTCTGTTCTCTCTTCGACTGTCTCGTCAGCGTTATGCTCTTCACCGTACTTTAGGTCAGACTGGTTAAGCTTCCTCTTTTTCTTGCCGTCTTTTGAGTCAACTTCAAACTCAAAGTCCCCATACTTCTTTACAAGTTCTTCTGCTCTTCTTGCTTCGAGAGTTGAAACAAACTGAAGGGCTGTGTTGTAATCTCCCCTTGCAATCTTATCGAGCCATTCTTTATAGGTATTAGCCACCTTTTGAAGACGCTCTTTTCTATTCGGGTCATTCTTCGTTTCAATTAAGCTCTGGTTCAGCCAGTACTCGTAGGCACCACGGGCAAGCCAGTAGGCAGAGTTTCTGAGAGACTTCTGATGCTTGTCCAGAGTCTCAGCTTCAACGTCTTCCTTCGCTTTCTTTTTGGCCTGTTTTTTCTCCTCTTTAGTGAGCTTCGCCTCCTCCTCCTTTGCCTTTTTGAGGGAATTCTCTTCTGTCCTCTTTACTTCTTCCTGTTTTAGTTCTTCAGCAAGTCTCTGTTCTTCGGCTGTTAGTTCACTTTGGTTGATAACAGTTGCGAGAGTAGGCTTAATCAACTTCTCGAGTTTGGTATAAGCCGACTCGTCAAGATTAGACTTTCTTCCATAAAGGACGTTGTTAATCTCCTCTTTGAATTCAGCCCTTGCCTTCTTCGTTATTCTCTTATCACCGTAGACTTCTTTGAAGAGTTCCTTTCCGTAAGGGTGGTCTACGATTAAATCAAGGAAGACGCTTATTCTATCTTTGAGAATCTTCGCATTTGCAAGTGTACTTACGTTAAGATGGGACACGGCCTTCTTGTAATCTATCTCGTGTCCAATAGCTTTAAAGAGGTCCTTTAATCCTTTTGCGAGCAGAGCGATACCACGGGCTGGCTCTCTCTCGATTCCCCTGTCTTTCTGAAGAGTCTCAGTAGCTTCATCAAGTTCTGGTTCAGTGACAGTTTCTTCTACGGTATCAGCTGCCTTTTCTTCAGTCTTCTCTTCTGTTTTCTCTGCCGTAGTTTCGGGCTGTGCAGTAGTCTCTGCATCTGTTGTCTGAGCTTCTTCTGTAGTCGTTTCTGTAGTCGTCTCTTGAGTCTGCTGCATTTCCGTTGCTTCAGTTGTAGCTTCTGTTGTCTGAGTCTGCTCTTGAGAAACAGTATTCTCTGGAGTAGTTTCTACTGCTTGTTCTGTAGTATTCTGCTGGGCAGAGCTATCGTTTGATTGAGTAGTAATCTGAGTATCTTTGACTCTCCGAACTGGTTCTGTGGAAGACTTTTCGATTCCGGCAGTCTCCATAGCCTCGTTCTTCTGCTTTACAACCTTTTCGGCGTAGTTCTTTTTCTGCTGTAAATCGAGAGGATTCTTACCGAAATCGTCAGCGAGTGTGAGAATCTTCTTGAAGTTCTCAGTGTTAAGGTTATCGATTCTGACAAACGAAGAGTTGCCATTCTTGTCTGTCATTTTGACGGTTCTGGCATTGTTTATGTCTTTTGTTTCGAGTTCACCGTCCTCGTTATAGTATTCGTGACTCTCCGCTCTGTAACCGCTGTCTAACTTGGCTTTAGAATCGAAGGATTTTGCTGTCTGCTCTTTGCGAAGGCTTTCGGGTTTCTCCTTGTTCTTAACAGACTCAAGATATGCCTTGTCGTCTGGCTTAACATTTTCCTGTGCGGTACCTTTGAAAACGTCCCAATCGTCTTCGCTCTCCGGAGGCTGTGCGACTGTTTCTTCTTTGGCCTGTTGAGTCTGCTCCCGTTTCGGGGCGGCTGATTCCTTTTTCTTTTTCGTAGTCTTCACATCTTCCGGTTTTACAAAGTCTTCTTCTTCAAACTTCTTATACTCTACACCCGTGAGATCCTTGAGTCCGGAGAGATTGCCGGAGTTTTCTTCTCCGATATTAATCTTAATGGTTTCTCCAGAATCTTTGACTTTGATGTAAAGGGAATTAGCTCCGTCATTAAACTCACTGTATTCACTGGCTTTGATTTTGTGGTTTTTGACATAAGTGTAGGAGTCGAGTTTCTTCTCAAGCTCCATAGAGGCAAGATAGGAATCAGCTTGGTCCGCTGTTAAGGTCACCTCTGAATTTATTCCATATTTCAAAAGAGTTTCTGCATTATCTTTAGCATACCTTGTTGTTTCATCTTCCTTCGTGTAGATAACATTCTTACCGTTAAGGAGTAGGTCGCTCTGTTTGGGCGTAACTTCGCCATCGACGAAGAAATAGTGGCCTACGGTATAACCCTTAATAGGATTAGCCTTGCCGTTCTCAGCATCCTTTAAGTTGTTGTTTACCGTAATAGATGCAGGAACAACGGTAGCATTTCCTCTTATGTCGGTGGCTCCTTCTCTGTTCATGTATGAAGACGGTGTCCATTGCATTGAACCTTGTCCGAGAAGACCTTCTACTGCCGTTCCAACAAAGTTACCTCCAAGCGTCATAAGTGGCGTGGAAAGCATTGTCTGAACGGCTGTATCTTTTGCTTCTTCCCAAAATTCATCCCAGTCTTTGTCTCCGGTTACTTGTCTTCCGTTATTTCTTTCAACAGATGCGGCGATATTTGTTACGAGTGTACTAACAGCGAGTTCTGTTACTTCTTCTGCTGGCTCGGTAATCATGGATGCACCAACATTTTTCGCAGCATCTACAGCGGCAGAAGCAAGCCATTTTCCAAATGACTGTGTTGCTTCGTGTACTACTTGTTTTGTTCCCTTTAATTTGAGTACAGTATCGACCGCATCATTGAGAGGTTTAAGTAATGTTTCGTCACCAAATGTCTCGAGACACCCAGTAAAGAGTCCGACAATTAATCCGACAGCAGTTGCCGTATTGTCTGAAAATCCATTTTGATAGCACTCTTGCATAGCACCGCCTGCTTCGGTCATGCCGGAGACAAAGAAATTTAATATGCGTCCGGCGGTCCTTGCCTTGCCGACTGCGCTATCTGCGGCAGTCTTTGTTATAAGTTTCTTCGCTGCCCTGTAACCGTTAATTCCAGCGGCACCGCCAGTAAGGAGAGTCTGAGCTAACATCAGAGCTATCTGAGGAGACTGCTCCACTGTGCCGGATATCATCTTCTGAATAAGAGAGTCGTACTTTTCATCTCCGAGGTCTTTTCTGTAATTAGCCCCGCTTGTAGCTCTTTTTTCGGCTAATTCCTGTTTTTTATTCTCCCATGCCTGCGTGCCGAATCCGCCGTTAATGCCATAGTAAACATAATTACCAAGATTCTCTAGCGAGGTACCGAAGTTCTGCCATGAAGCATTCCAAACATTACTGATGTGGTCGCCATAGGTCTTAATATCGGATTTGACACCAGTAGCTTCTTTGAGAAAAGATTCCGCATTCTGCATAAAGTAATCAACCGAGAGTTCCGGAAAAAGCTCGTGAAGATACTGCGCAAATTGAACTCTATCCGCATAGTCGTAAGGATCGAGACCGCTTATCAGATTTCCGTTAGAGTCAGTGTATGAGCCTTCCGAATAGAATTTTCTGTAAAGATTGGCTATATATTCCCTCTCGTTTAACCTTTCTGAAAGAGCATTATTCCAGTCTGAAGTGGTATATCTCTTCTGAAGATAATCATTTGATGCCTGTTGTGTTGCCTCGGCTTCTTTTGCGGAAACAAGCCCTTCAGTTACGGCGGGCTTATTCTTCTCTGTGTACCTTATATCAGCTAAACGACTTCCACTTGTAGTATCGACAAGACTTGTTTTCTTCTCAAAAAGGTCAAAGGCCATGTATTATATCTCCTTAGATACAATACATTATACCACTTTGACCAATATAATCGACTGATATTTTGTTACTTTGAGGAATTTCCATATTGCACGTAATGCGATACATATTTCTGCATTCCTTCACTGAACTGTGACAAATACATTATCGCAGCATCTGCGTCACCGGCAATAATGAGCTTGCGGTATCTCTCGGCAATTTCCTCTCCGGTTATCTCCTGCACCTTCCATTTTGTTGTATAAGGGCTGCTCCTATTGTAGTCAGTTACGGACGTAAGTTCATGCTGTGAGTAAAATGCCGCATCAACAGCCATTTCACTTGCAGTCGAATAATCCTTGACACTATAGGCCTTACTCTTTTCAGTATTATAAGTCGAACATAACAAAACAGCCGTATCTCTTGGTGTATTATATTTTATGAAAGCATTCGAATCTATGATACCTCCGCCTTTTGAATAGGTGTCAAAAACGGCATTAACCTTATCACCTATTTTTGTCTGATTTGAGTAGAGCGTAAGGTTTACCTCCTGTTCGTCTCTTGTACCAATAAAGGTTCCGTTTTGTTTAGTAGTCTCTCCGTAAGTTGCATCGACTATCTGCCCATTAACATCGAGACGATATGTTGTGCCATATCCAAGTCCATTATATGTGCTTAAAGTATCAAACTTATCATACAGATTAACTACCAGCTTCTCGAGTCTAATAGCATCAACTTCGTCTAATTTTTCAATAGCATCATACACCGTTAAAGAGGCGTAGTCGTAATCATCGTCAAACGAGCTAGGTGTTAAACCATCAAGTGGATAGCCCAATAACTCGAGACCAAGTTGATACATATATCCAGCACGTTTTTTCCCCTTACAGTCTGGGTCCATAAGTTTTCCGCAAAGAAGGTTCTCCGTATCTGACGAAAGGTAATTCGTGCCATTAGCCCACTCGTAGATTATCGACTCAGTATCAAAGTCATTTGTACTGCACTGAGCAGAAATCTGGTCAACCTCAGAAGAGAAGGTGTCAAAGAAATCATTAGCATTCTCTTGCCGCTTATCAGTTTTTGTCGATGAAGTCGTTTTTGTATCGAATTCGGAAATAATGTTAAACTTTTTTGTACTCAGAGAAGAATTTGCACTGGCAATTCCGGCTTCTCTCGACTCATAATCTTGCTGCTTTCTTATTTCTTCTAGAAAATAAGAATTAATGGTACCCAATTCGATTTCTTCAAGTGTTTCTCCGAACTGCTTTGCTGCTGCCGCTTTATCTGTCGAGTTTTCGTAATCTCTAACCGCTTCTTGAATTCTGGCATTGTAAACGTCACTAAAACCAACCATTTCTTTGTAATCATCAAGGTTGTCGGCTTTTTCGAGAGTTGCAAAAGTAGAACCTTCCGCTCTTTTAGCAACAGATTCCCAGAAATCGTATTCTTCATAGCCTGGTATTTCTGCCTGTCGTACAGCTAATGAAATCGAGGACATTTCTTTGATTTCTTTTATAGCCTCTGCAGTAAGGACCTTTGGTGCTTCGACGTTTATGTAATTGTCCCTTTCTTCTTCAGTTGTCGCAGATGCCACTTTTGAGCAGATATCATAATAAGCGGGTGAGCCTACTGCTCCTGTTTCAAGAAGTCTATCGGTTGGATTCCATCCCTCATAATCTTCACCAAATGCGGCTAATCCTGTCGCATAAACCATATCCCGAAGTGCTGTATCACTCATTTTTGCATAAGAATCATCGTGCTCGTAACCAAGCACTTCTTCATTTGTTGCACCTTCAGAATACAAAACGGAGGACATAGATTCTGTATCTTTATAATTATACTCAAAACTCGAATACCTTCTTCTTGCTAACTTCTCTAGCGGTTTATCGAGCTTGCTCATAAGAGAGTAAAATGTAGACCAATCCATTGTCTCAACATCTTCGGCAGTTACAGAATCCCACTCTTTCTCGAAATCATCATAAGATATTCCGGCTTCATCAAGTTTTCTTAATGTGATAAGAACGTTCTCATATGTTTGCTGTCCATTATTATCAACCATAGACGCATATATCTGCCTTTCGAGTGATTTTGTATAAACGTCGGAATAACCTGTTTTCTTCGTTTCGTCATACCCGTTCTCGAAGGCATACCCCAAAGATATAAGGTTATAGTCATTCTTTAGATATACATCAGCCTGCACTTGCTTTATATATGCTTTAGCTTCTTTTATAGCCTCTTTATTTTCGGTGTTATCCGGATAGTTATTTATGATGTACTGAGCATTCACTATAGCTGCAACATCGTATAGATTTTTACCATCACTATCTTTTGCAGAACAAGCCTCCATTAGATATTCGTCGCCCTCAATGGAATCTTTAACGCTTTGTAAGTCTGCATAATCTTCGAAAGAGACATTGGCTACTGTATTCCCAGATAAAACAGAAATAAGTTCTTCCTTTTTCGCCGGATAATTCTCGTTCAGAGCATTTGCTTCTTGCGTTTCGTCCCATGTTTTAGATTTTGTCCAATTGTAAACACGGTTTTCTGATGTGAGGTCTTCGGTAAAACCCGTAAATGATTCTTTTCCGAAGGTGTCTAATCCGAGGTCTTCGAGGCCGTATGTAATTGCCTCCGAGACAGAGATTCCTTTTTCTTTTGCATACTCCTGTACGAAAGTTTTAAATTCTTCATTCTCATAAAGGGTATAAAGGTTGTTATCCTTCATGTACTGTTCGGCTTTGATCTTATCCTCTCGAGTTGCGTTTGCATCATAAAGCGGGGCTAATTCCTTGCCAATTTTGATATTAGCCTGCTTGTTACTGTAGCTTGTCTTTAAAGAAGAGATAATGGATTCGGATGCCATTTTGTAAGACTGCCCAGAAAGGCTTGTATCTGTCGAATTTACAATGTTTGTAACAGCCGCCACAACGTCGTTAATCGTATCTTCATCAGCTCCAACAAGAGCCTTCTGAAGTTCCTCATCACCTTTTAAATAAGCAAAAAAGGTATTGTAGAGTTTTCTGTTATAGGAGGAAGGATACTTCTTCTCAAGCTCCTTCTCCACTTCTTCAATTGTCAGTCCTGCTGAAAGTAAACTGACGGCCTCATTAGAGAAAACTTTAGTATTCTTGCCAGTATAATAAGAGGCGGCCTTATCATATATCTCAGATTGCGTTAAAGCCCTTGAAGCCTCAATGCTATAGTTCTTATCAGAGAGAATCTGTAAGATAGCGTTCTTCGCATGGTCGTAATCCCACTCGATTCCTTTTGCTATGGCCTCAGCTTTCATAGCCTCGTAAGCCATTCTCACCTCGTTGCTCATATCGTCGTCAGTAAGATCTGTAAGTGAATTCATTCCGAGAGTATTCGAGAGGAAATCTACAAGACCCTCTTCAACTGCTTCTCTTTCCGCCTCTTTTCTCTCTTCTTCAGTATAAGCCTCCGGCTCAATCCAAACATCAAGAATACCGAATGCTCTCTCATTGCTTTCGTAAACTTCTTGCTTATTCTTAATCTCTGTAAGGACAGCTTCGGCATCATCTTCGTCAACCGTACCATAAACTGCTCCGTAAAGGTTGTTCATTACTCTTTGAGCAGTCTTTCCGGTTTTGTCTTTCTCTATAGCCCTCTTAATAGTCGGGTCCAGATTCTTCCAAAGGCTCTGAAGCGCATTGTAATTGGGGTCGTCCAACTTAAATCCGGCGCTTTCCAGTTCACTCTCTACTCCCTCTTCTCCATTTATAGCACCTTTGGCAAGAGCATCAGAGTAAGCCTGCCAATCTCTTTTTGCGTAGTAGTCCTGCGACCTCTCAAGAGTAGTAGCTCCATCCTCGGTTTTGTATGACGATTCAAGAGAAGTAGCTTCTCCATTCCACTTATTAAGGATATCAGCCAGCTTATCTCTATCAATTTTGCCATCAACAATAGCTTCTTTTCTAATCTTAGAACCCAAATTTGTATCTTCGCCAAGAGAAGTTATAAAAGTAATAGTACCATCTTCAGCAGCATTCTCTTCAATTTCCTTCTTTTCTTCTTCGGAAGCAGTCAGATACTTTTCAGCAAGCGTGACATATTCTTCATTGTTTGCTCTAACTTGAGCTTTTGCAACATACTCGTTATAAGCCTTCGTGGCCTCTTCGACTTCTGTTTCCGAGGCGGTAGAACTCTCCATAGTCCACTTAGCTTTTACGATTTCCCTTCCCGCATCAGGATAGGCTGTAATGTAGTCGGACATTTTCTCGTCAGCCATTATCTCATTAACGACAGCCGTAAACTCAGTATTTTGTTTCGAGTCAAACCCGTTTTCCTCGTACAGACTATCAATTGTCCCTGCACCGTCAGTAATAGTTTTTATCGCAAGGTCAGTGAGTTTTTCAATATTCTTTGTTATAGCCCTGCTTCTGTCTGCTTGATAGACTTCCTCTTCCGCAAAAAGATTGGTAGGATATGATGTTCCAGTTGTAGAAGCGGTATCACTATTTCTGAATAGTAAAACACGAATTTCATCGTCAGACATATTCTTACCATTCTTATAATCATCATAAGTAGTCGTGAAAGATAAATTGTCGTCCTTTCTCGTATGGAGATCTCCCCATCCCCAAGTTACTGAGGCGGTGAATAATAGTCCATTCTCTTCGAGATAAACATAAAGTGATTCATCATCTACGCCGCTAACGTATTTTTCTACTGCTACACGGGCGGTTTCAGCTTTAGCATTCGCTGTAAATTCATTTACAAGAGTAGCGTTTTGCTTAACAATTGTCGTCGCATACTCTTTATTAAGATTCCCATCTTTTGCCATAAGAGCTTCTACATAATCGTCAACGGAAGTGTAGGGAAGACTACCATTAAGAGAGGACCAATCTTCTTTTACGGCGGCAGTAGCATTCTCTAAAGCATCGGTCTGTACTTTTAAGGCATTAGCCGCCTGTATAGTCAGAGTGTTGCTGTATTCAGTGACAGCAGTATTGAATACCGTATCCCCCATCTCTGCTGCTGTGATACGAATCTCGTTTCCGTTTTCATCTTTTCCAATAACAAGACCGTTATTCTTCGCGTCGGATTCAAAGTTGTATTTAGCAAGAGTTATTACGTCCGTATCTCCACCAGCTTTAATGTACTCGTCAGATACACCAGAAGCGGCAGCTTTTACAGCCTGTGCAACATGAAACTGCATGAGAGCATCGTCAAAATCCTTTGATGTGTAGTTCTCGTAATAGTAATCGCTCTCTCCCGCAATTATTGAACTGAGCTTAAACTGAATCGTAAAGGAGATATCTGCGAGTTGAGTAATGTCGTATTCCGAAGCCGTACCGTCTTTATAACGTGCCATAAGCTCCTTATACTTTGCTACGTCTTCGTTGATTCCGTATGTCGTGACATTTGATAAATCATCAATAGTAGAGTAATCGGAATAAGCCGCCGCAACCTTCAGATTGAGGCCGTTTTCATTAAGAGGGTCAAATGATGTGCTTGTGAGCTGTGCTACGCTGCTCTTTGAGTTCTGCTGCACAGCGTCATAATTAGAACTTCTTGTATTGCTGTAAATGCTTGCCTTCAAACCTTCAAGATAGGAATTAGCACTCTTCTTCAGTCCTAGAGTAGAAAGACCTTTTGAGTTCTCACTTATCCAAGTATTAGCCGCATTGACGTAATTGTTATAGATTCCTTCGGGGTCATATTCGACTCCGTTTTCTTCTATACCACCAATCCAGTTGAAAGTACCTTTTGCCTCTTCTTCGTTAAGGTAATTCTGAAGCTTAGTCATATCCTCTTCGACTTTCTGCGTATAAAGGGTTTTAGCCAGCTTTGCACCATCTTCCATTATCGTACCGACGGTGTTTGCATTAATCTGCTTTGCGTCACTCTCGTACTGGACACTCTTCTGTCTTAGTGTGTCGAGATTACTCATTACTGTTGTAAATGCGTCTGCCATTATTTACTCCTTTATCTTGTAGCTGTATCGGTCGTATATACTTGAGTGTAAGTAGCTGATACTTCCTGTCCACGTTCAGTGAGGAAGTCCTTTCCAGCTTGTGCGCCAGCCATGTAGGTATCAATCTCCGTTTCGGCGTTACCAATTGTGAGAGCCTGCGTAGTACCACCGTGAAGATATTCGTTCATGCTCTGGTTGTAAGCATTGATTGTCTGTCTCTTTAAAGAGTTCATCTGCTGTCTGTAAGAATAATAGACCTGCGCTCTGCTCAACTGATTGCTCTTTATACTGGACTCGAGAGACTTCTTATAGGAATTAAGCATGATTCCATAACTTGCATTTGCGATATCAGCCTGCAATTTCTGTGCATTTGCACTGGTTCTCGATGCCTTACTTGCTTTGATTCCACTAGCTCCGGCTGATGCCTGTGTTTCACCAAGTTCCTGAGCGTTGGAAATGTTTGAACTCCTCTGGTTAAGGAAAAGTTCTGCAAACTTCTGCTGATTGGAAATAGAGAGTTCAGCAATGTTCTGGTCGAGTTCCTGTATTGCGTAAGATTCCTGTTTGGAGAGTTGATTAGCCGAATCAGCTATCTCGTTATCTCCGTTAAGAATCGATTCATACAGGTAGGAAACATACTGGTTTCCCAAATCCGATAAACTGATATATGAAGAGTTCAGTGCCTCAAGAGTACTCTGATTAATCCTTCCACCAGTCGGGGCGTAAGAGTAAGTTCCGTCTGGTGCTTTCAAAGCAATTCCACTTTCGTTCTTGACTGGTTCTTCTGCAAGAAGGGAAGTGTTGAGAATACGAGTTTCAATCTGCCCGATGATTGAGTCGGAATCCAAGTTGCCTAGAAGTTCCGATATTTTCATCTGTCCCGCTGTAGTCTTGTCCATATCAAGAAGAGACTGGATTGTAGACTCCAGCATACTGAAGGCACCTTTGCCGTATGTAGACTCAAAAGAGGACCTTGTTGAGTTTATAAGGTAGTTCGCATTTACTATTTGCTCATTACGAGACTTCTGCTGTTCTCTTGCGGATAGGAGGTTACTAGTTATATTTGAGTTGATATCGGAATAAGCCTGTTTTTCGTTTGGATTGCCAGCAATAGCTCCAGTAATACCGCCGCCCATAGCTCCAACAATAGCACCAAGAAACATTCCAAAAGGTATACCTATAACTGTGGCTTCACCAATCGTAGCACCTAATGAGGCACCGGAAAGGGCACCGGACCAAATAGATTGAGCATAAGCGGCATCGTCCTTTGCCTTTGCATTCTTCTGCAAATCTGTAAAAGTATTTTTAGAGGTCGTGTACGCTGAGTGTTTTGTATAATCTACTGCCATATTATGCCTCCCATGCTATTGCCAGAATTGTCATCGGTTCACTTTCCACTGACTGAAGTTTCATTGAGAAGTTCTTCTCCATTGTTCCGGAAACGTTGATTGTGTAGTCTGCGTCTTTTAAAGATACGTTTGTCTTGTTCAACTGACGGGTATCATTTCCTACCATGATATGACCACAGTGATAGGGTCTTATGTACATAGTCTTTGCTTTCTTAAACCTTCCGAAGGTATTAGCCCCGTCGTACACTTCAGCGTACACTGTCTCAACGAACGTGGTGTACTGGAATGAGCCGTCGTCTCCCTCAAAGAGCTTGTCAATGTAGATGTTCTCACCCATCTCCGTGTCATTCGGCTCATAGAAGTAACAGATGTAATACTTGCCTTCACGCTTAACCAATGTGTAGAGGGTTTCCTTGTCATTTCTTCTCATGCAAGCGACTGACTTAAACTCGAAGTACGGATTATCCCACCTTGCAAAAGAGTTCAGACCGCCGTTCCTGTCGTATGTCACCTGTACGATTTCTCCATTTGCAAGCACTGAATAGAGCGAAGGATCCGGTGTGTTCTTTCCGACGGTATCAACCACCTCGTCGTCGAAAATATCATGGTTAAGAGCTGTTACGTCAGCATCTTCCATGTACCCGTCGGAGAGGTAGAGTTCCCTTATCTTTCTTCCTGTCTGGAAGAAGAAGAAGGACCTTCCGAGTTTAATCGGCTCAATAGCAAGTGAACCATAGTCAGAGTAGTGTGACGAATAGAGATTGGAGACTGCACTGAAATCAGCTGGGAGAGTCTTCTCACAAGTGGAGATACCTACGATTATCTTACCGCATCCGGCTGTAATGAATCTTACTTCGTCATTAGCCCCCGTGTTCAGTTCCATTCTGACACCGCAAGAATCTGTGGTTACGAAGTCAACAGTAGTCTCTGTTTCATAGAGCTTATCAGCGTCCGTGAGGTCATAGTCATAGAGAGGCTTCTTGACAGGGTTAGTAGCCTCGTTATTAGCCGGAACATATGTGGAACCGTCCGGTTTGGTCCACTTATAATCTGTAGCCATTATCGCCGAAATGCTGAAACTTGTAGGGAACGGATAAGTTTCCCTCTGTGACGTACACCAGAGTTCCGTCTCTGTACTTCCGACGTAATAGTGAAGGTTGCCGTTCTTATCGTACTTCGCTGTAGGCTGTCCGGAAGAATCATTCCATGTATATCTTTCGGACATATTGGAATCCTTGAACCAGTTGCAATCTCTGCCATTAGCCAGCCAGTACTGCTGCTCCCTCTTGAGTTTTGTCCCATAGTTTGTATTCGGAACGTACCATGTTTCCTGTGCGTTTTCAGTTTCATAGTAGCCAGTCTCAGCAGTCTGTGGCCATTCATCCGAATCTTTGAGTTTCGTTTCTTCAGTAGCTACTACTTGGAACTGAGTGAAGTCGTGCATTGAGTCTGCGGAATAAGCCTCGTCATTACCTATCCACTGAGAGGAGCCGATAGTCCTGCTCTTCCAGATAGCCGAAGGTTTATCCTTCGTGTTAGCCAGATAAAGAGAGTCATTGATGATAGCCACTACATTAGGATAAGTACCCGCTACATAGTTCAACTCTTCATTTCCAGCCTCGTAATCGTTATAAGCGGAAACGTAAGAGTTATTAGCCACCTCGTATATTTCACCAGTAGCTTGTACGTGTTCAGTCGTAAAATTTATATCTTCGTAGTATTTGTTGTCTTTCTTAAAGAGAACCTTGCCGGAAGAGGCTGTATCGCTCTTGATAAAGTAAACAGTATTCATCGAGTCCTTATTGAACACGAAATCGGGAATCTGGGCAGACAGTGTGTCTCCGGACTTCTCGATGTACATTGTTCTGAACTCATGGGAAACAACGTACATTCTCGTATAGTATTGAGCAAACCTCATTCCCTTGCAGACTTCCTCAGAGAGGGCGGCGGCTCGTAAAGTATTGTTGCTGTCAATTGCAAACATCGGAGAAGAACCATCGTGTATTCTCTGAATCTCTTGGAATAAGCCGTCTTGCCAGCCGTAGACTACGATAACATTCTGCGGCTCAGTCTTTGTTGTAGTATTACCTTCTGAGTCTGTTTCTGTGGTTGTCTTTGTGTCTCTGCCAAAGCCTAAAAGGTAATTGTCAGTGTCGGAGATTCTGAACGGGTGAATGGTGTAAATCTCTGTATCTTCACACTGAATGGCCGGACGAAGCGGGTACCTTCTGGTCATACCCGTATCGTACATAGTCATTGCATTCTTGAACTGAAAACAGCCCTGCTGATATCCGTCTTCTGCATATCTACCTGCTTGTTTTCTGGAAATCTCTCCGTATCTGAATCCGTTTACCTGTGCAATCACTGTAGATACTCCTTCGGATTAGGTCTGTATTCGTTATAAGCCGCATTGTTAATATCAGAGCAAGCGGCAGCCGCTATCTGCATTTTTGTAGTCGCATTCTGACCAAAAGTGCCTTCTGGGGCTACCATTGGCGCAATTGCTACTGCAAGCATAGCAGCGATTAAATCTGTAAATGGTGCTGGGTAATCCCAAGATTCCTCGTCAAGTTCGGAGATAATATTCTTGATGTAGTCGAAGGATTTTACGTCCTGCAGGAAGTAGATTTCCTTGCCTTTGCGGGCGTATCCTATATTCTTCTTTCCGTCAGCAAGATGGAACTTGTACATATCGGAAGGTGCTGAGTAACCGAATGTAAAGCCGTGAAACGTTCTAGGGCGTTCCTCGTAGTTCGTAGTGTCTTCCGGTGTGCCGTTGTACTTGAGACCTGTTATTTTGTCGTACCAATCATAGAGGCGGCTGGTACAGTCACAAGATTCTATAAGCCAGTAATAGTTACCACCAGCCATAGCAGAGTAACAAGCCGTCTCGATGCTGTCTTCGCAATATTCCTTCTCTTTGACTCTGCCATCATCTCTCGTCATATCATCATAATCCATCTGAAGAATACCGAGAGCTTTCTTGTAAATCGTTTCTCTTACTGACATAACCACCTCTTTAAAAAGGGCGACCCTCTGCGACATTAGAGAGCCGCCCAAAATCTTAATCCCACAAAGGAGAAATGGGTTTAGAGTCCAGACGGCTCTACGGCGCAGACAATTGCTCCTGCTGTAATAGCCGTAGCATCCGTTTCAAGGCCCATGCGGATAAACCGCCCACACTTGAAAGAGGGGATCCCTATTTCAATGGGTGTGTTTGTGGCGTCATTAAGTGATGTAACCGGAACACGGACAAAAACCTTAGTAACCTCTTTGCCTTCATCGGCATCTTCCGTCTCGAGGTAGTAGAACGTCACATCAATATATGTAAGTCCTGTCCCTACGAGCTTTTTAACAAGCTCAAGGCGGATCGTGTATCTGTTTTTAAGGTTTCCCTTAAATTCAGACATATCGACAGCAGTAGCAGTCTTTGCTGTCTCCGAGTAGTTAACGCCATTTTTGTTATACTGCCCCGCGTAAATAGGAGCTGATGTCGTAAGGGCAGTGAGTTCGAGAGCCTTGGTACCAAAAGTATAGTTACTTAAATAATTCATTTTTCACCTCCCTTAAAGTGTGCAGACGTCGGAAATCTTCCCAGATATAAACTTCTCATTCGTAAGGAAACACGGGTCGGAGAAGAGCGTGATATCAGATGTAATCTGAATTGACTTGGGCCTCTTTCTCGGGTTCTTACCATCAAATTCCCTTGAGCCTGTGACTGCTTGGTAAGCAGGATACTTTTCTTTTTGGTACTTTTCCATCTGCTTAACAAGTCTCGGCGAGCAGTAGAAAGCCATAGAGTACCCAGTTTGTCCGGCATCAAAGAGGTCCTTGAGTTCAATAAGGTTATCTTCAACAGATTCCATCTCCTCAAAGATTGCATTCTTCTTGCTGTGGCCAAGGAAGATGTTTCTGAGGCCCAGAAGGCAATATCTATTAAGGACTCCGATTCCGAAATAAGCCTCAAAGTTGACTCTGTCGTAAGTGTAATACTTACCTTCATTGTCCCTCGCTTCAATATCACTCTTGAAGTCCATACTGAAACCTCCACCAGCATTTCCTTTGATTGCACTCGGGAATACTGTAATGACACCCTCTTCGCCGAATGCTACACCGATAATGGAAGTCCATACATCGTTTTCCTCATAATACTTCGATGTATCAGCTTGGGTTCTCGTCGAAGAGTAGTTGGAGAGAGTAACCAGATGTTCCCCAACGTTCTCAAAGGGATTTTCCCTTCTCTCGAGATGGTCGTAGAGAGTGTTTATGTCGTCGAGAGTGTAAATGTTTTCAAGCTTAGAGAAAAGACCGGGTATGCTCTTGCCTGCTTCTTCTGTAGAGATATTATCATCTTCCTGTGAGCGAGCATAAAGCATTCTCTCCTGCTTCATGTCGACCATTGAGTCGATGGCCTTCCTCATTTCACGTTCCCTCTGGCGAGCCTTATCTTCCTGAGAAACATAGACCGACTGTCTTGTTTCCCACTGAATTCTGTCACCAATTCTCATGGTGCCGAATTCATTCTGGGTATCTCCGGTCTTAATGGAACTCGGTGTGTAATGTTCATCAAGTGACATGACATACGGCCTGTGGTAGAGTTCTGATTTTCTTGTGAACCTTTCTCTCATGCCGTCATTCGTTGGCTTCATCATCGCATGGGTGAGGAAGTTGGATTCGTACCGAACCTCATCGATAATAGCAAGTCCTTTTTCGTTTTCCGGATTGACATAGTCTGCCATTGTCGGATAACTAAGGCTGCTGTAAAAGTCTTTGTTTGGCATAATTTTATCTCCTAATTACCAAAATTTTTTGCAAGAATGTTGCGTATATAATTAACTTCAGCAGGCTTTCCATCCGTGTTAGAGGTATAGAAAGTGCTGCCTCCGAGTTCCTTACCGACTCTTGCCATCATCTTGACGAATGTAGGATCCTTATCCAAACCGTTATTCTTGATATCTTCACTCAAGTCCTTACCTAAAGCGTCTACTGCTTTGGAATACAGACGATTCTGAGTGTCAAACTCTTCACCGAAGATTTCCTTCTGTGTGGAACGTGCCGGAATCTTCTTCTGATAATAGGCTTCGATGCTATCAGCCTCCTCTTTAGTGAGGCCGCCCTTCTTGAAGAGTTCGTCAGCATCGCCGTACCCGTAGCTATCGGGGACTTCCTTTGCCTTCGGTCTCTTCAACAGACTACCAATCGCATCACCTAACGAATCGTACTGTGCTAGGTCCTCATTCTGCCAATACTCTTTGCCAAGAGTCTTCATCCAAGGCTTCTTCATTTCCGATGAACTTTGCGTCTGATTCTGGGAACCAGTGTTAGCTGAATCGACGTTCTGAGCATTTTCATTAAGTGCCATTTATATCTCCTATATATCAGCTCTCTCGCTGACTTGTTTTGCATAATTGTTGCTTTCGACAAGCTCCCAGATTCTAGGGTTGCTCTCGAAATAGGACTTTATCAGCCCCCTTATAACGTTCTCGTCTAGAATGCCAATCTCCTCCATTTTTTTAATTGCGAAATTCCTTGTGGCTAAACGAGATTCGTCTATTGTCTCTAGAAGCCCGCAATCCAAGATTAGGTTGAACAGTTCCTTCTGTCCTTCCGGTGACGAGTAAACACATCTCACTCTGTCTCTGTGTTTAATCGCATCGTCGTTTAACATTTTCTTTCGTCTTCTGAATGCGTCTAAAATCATTACCTCATTCCCTGTGCGTTATTAAGATTTGATGCTCCCGCTTCGTTGCGGTCTATTTCACTTGCCTGCTGGAGAAGGGCCATCTGCTGCTGTTGCTGTGCTGCCTTCGCCTGTTCCTCTTCGATCTTCTTTGTCTCTTCATCAGTCATAATGAAGTCTGCGTCTGCTCCGGCTGCCTTTGCGGCTACCTTGAGAATGTTGCTGACCTTGAAGTTCTTGCTCATAAGAGTCCGGTCCTGTGTGATATTCACATAAGCGGCCCCCAGATCGGCTATGTACTGAGCAGCATTCGACTGTGTGTACATCATCAGCTGGTCCGACATAGCAGAAACAAAGGAGAATCTGACTGCGTTCTTCGGCTCTCCGTTCTGATCGAAATCAGCCATCACACCGTGGTCCGGTCTGGTGATTCTTCCGTTGTTGAGCATATTTACATAAGTAAGCTTGAGAATCGGAAGAAGTTTCTGATTGAGAACGTTGTCCGAAAGCGGGGCTATCTGAGCAAGAGACTCCGACTTAATCTGATTTACCTGTGTCGCCGTGTAAACAGAGTCGTGAGTCGTAAGGAAGTTCATGTAGTCGTTGTAACAAATGCGCCTTATGATATCGACTTGATTCATGTAATACTCTTGAATCGACTTGATATCGGGGTCTTTATCCATCGGCTGTGGAATGTCGTTCTGAGAAGTAAAATAGTTTCTTGCGTAAGGCTCGTCAGAGAAGGTTTCCTTGATGCCTTCGGGGACATTCCATGCCTTATGGTTAATCTTCGCAAATGCGACTCCGGATTCATAGGCAATAGAGTGAAGTCTTCTGAACTCTGCTATGTACTTCATGGGAATACCTACGCCGTAATGCGAGTCTGAAATCTGTTCCCAAGTATGAATTACAACAGGGAAATCGTTGTAGCCGGATTCTTCGACTATCTCCTGTGTGTCCATAGCAATCTGAAGGGCCGCATATTTCATGTTCTTGCCGACAAGGAACGAAATGGGCTGTCCGTCTGAACCGAACATCTTCTTTCTGTCAACAATGGCGAAGAGCATTCCGTATCTTGCACTTGAGCGGCCTTGAATACACTGTTTACGGAGAGTGTCAGAAAGATTCGGGAACCTCTCCAACATCTCATACCCGTTCAGCGTATATTTATAGAAGAACGTGTCCCAGTTGTAATAGCGGTCGTGGTTAAACCAGCATCTCCACGGAACGAGAGTGTCATAAAAAGTCCTGTGCCTTGTTTCGTCTTCCTGTACAAGCTGACAGGAATAGCCGCCGATTATTGCGTCCTTACTTGCCAGTTTGGAAGAGGCGTACATATTCGAGGTTGCGAACTCGTCCATCATTGCCTTTTCAACATAGGAAGTGTACTCAAGGTCCTCGATAGGACTCTGACCCATTCTGTAGAGCCGAGGAACAATATTGCAGGCGAACCACTTTGAATTCTGACTCATAAGAGCCGAATTGAATCCGCTCTCCAAAGTTTCAATGGCTTTAGCATCTTCCCCCTCGAAAAGACGCATATCCTCAACCGGAGAATCGTCGCAGGCCGATAAGGACTTAGTTCTATGACCTAAAAGAGACATAGCTTCGAAACGAAGAGGGTCAGACTTATCTCTCAGCGTTTTCTCGTAATTAAACGCTTCAATGATAGTCTCTATTTTCTTGCTGTCTTCCGGATGCTCTACTCTCATTGGTCTTCCTACAATACTCTGTTGCTTCTAATCAATATATTAGAACGAAAAAAACAGTTTTACAACACTTAATTAATAAGGTATGTAGTGCTTATCCGGTAAAGCGTATGGGTCTATTTCCCTTCTGATGGGCCTTACGTATTCGATTCTTCTCACTGAAGGGAATATCATGCTTGCTCCGGTTTCGGCATCAGCAATTCTCGAAAGGGCATCAAGGAAGTCGTCGTGGTCACTGAACGGCCAGTTGGAGTATTCCTCTTCGAGGAACTTGGCGAATATATCAATTGCCATGCCTTCAACGGTGACGTAAGGACACTTATCAGCTATGACAATCCTCAATCCTCTGAAGAGAGGTTCGAGAGCCATGATTCTAGCCTCCTTCATCTTCATACCGGAAGGAGACATTCGGTCGTCCAAAACAAGTTTCGGTCTTGTAGTAGCCGCCTTAATCGGGAAGTAGAACTGTTTCTCTTTTCTGAGTTCATTGATGATGAACATATCCGTCGAAAGACCGGACTGTTCGTACCACACTGTGGGTAGTTTACTTCCGACTGTCCACTTCTGAACCTTCTCGAAAAGTTTCTCGCATCTCTGGGACAGATTCAGTTTGTCGTAAACAGCGTCGGCAAGTACGTATTTACGATCCGCCCGAGTTCCGACGACAACCATTGCAGTGTAGTCGGACTTACTGTTTTGAGTATTAGCTGGGTCAACGATAATATACCAATTATACAAAGAACGGTTCTGATAAATTTCCTCATAAGGCTCCCTTACTACCCACTCGTCTAGGAATCGGAATGAACCAGCCTCCTGCGGGTTACACATCATCTGGGCGGCAAAGACGAAGCCGACCATTGTTGCTTCCTTATTATCTATATAGTCCTTCGAGTAAAGTACGGTAGTTCCATCACTCAAGCGTGCGGGCTTGATTCTCATGTTAAATCTCGAGCCACCCATGATGCCCTTCGTTTTATACATCGGGTTCATCATATGAAAGTACGGGTCGAACTTGTGGTATCTCGTACCGACTATCCGATAGATGGCTCCTTCACCACTTCCACAGTTCAATGAGTTCTGCCACTGAGTTAATGTCGTATCAATCTGCTGCTGAGTTCTAACAGAGTCCGGCGTGACGGTATCATCGTAAACAAGAATGTCGAAGTGGTGTCCCGTCGGCTGTCCGGTGACAAGCCCGTACCCCGAACAGGTGTACTCCTTGTTCGAGTTGTCCTTTCTGATAACATCGAAGCCTTCATCGGACCATCTGTACTTTCTCTCGACTCTGTTTCCGGCTTCATCAGTATAATCGTAAACGCCTTTCTTTAAACCATTGGGGATAACATCCGGAAAAAGCTCTTTCAATCGAGGATTCTCGAGGCCCTGCCTGATCTGTCTGACGAAAGTAGCCGCCATGCCTTGGTTATATGAAATGATACCAATCGTGACCTGCGGATTGTTTAGGATATTCTGGACACTCAATAAGAAGGTGATGATTGTAGACTTGAAATGCTCTCTGGCCCAGATATCAATATTGAAATTGGGATTAGCCTCAACCTCTCGACAGCGGTTGAAAATCCACGGATGAAAGTAGGTTTCTCCGTTTACTTCTTCGGAGTACATCTTCTGGATGCTGAAAATGAACAAGCCTAGATAATAAAGGTCAGACTTGCACAGTTCCCGCTCGACAGTATCGAGGGTCCCGTTCTTGGTAGCTTCGGCTAGTAAGTTTCTGATGCCTTCGAGGTATTCGTTAACATCGTCTTGAGTAAAGGGGTCTTTCGGGTCGCAGATAATCATATAATCTTTCCGATGGCTATAGCTTTCTCGGCCTCCTCTTTAGTCGGGAGTTCAGTGAAGTTAACGTCTATGCCTTCATCGATGGCAGCGGGCTTATTGAATTTATACTTATCCAAGAGACCCTGTACCTTGCTGACCTGTATCTGGTCGTTGGTAACTGTCTTGATTCCTTTGAGCTGATTCTTTCTGTCGATTTCGTTCATCTTGATAAAGGCATTAGCCGCAGCTATCTGGTCCCCGAAAGAAGGAGCGCATTCATGGCAGATTCCCTTCCGGTCGAAAAATTCCCCTTTGGCATTTCCCATTGCGATTTCGTAAATGTGTCTTTTGAGTTTTGCGGTGTCGAGATCTTCGGTAATGTAAATCTTGTCTTTGTTCTTCTGAATGTAGACAGTGACACCGACTTTGTTCATCAAGGATACGCCTTTGTTGCGCATCTTCGTTCGGACCTTCTTGTCGGACAAATCCGGATTGATGAAATATCCGGCTGTGATTAGAGCGTCAGTTCTTGAGTGGCCGCTGATAATCTGGTCACAGAAAATCTTCTCCTGTTCTGTAATCGGTTTGTCCAAATATCTCTTCTTTCCGTCGGAGCGTGGAACTACTGCAATTTCTTCCATGTGTAAAATGTAACACTATTCTTGATTTCAAACAATAAATTATTGATTTTATTCAATCACCGTGTTATGTTAGACACATGAGTAATTCTTCTGAGACTTTCTGGCAGAATGTAGACGAACTCCGTGAAGAGCGGGGCTACTCATGGTCAAGGCTTGCAAGAGAAAGCGGGATAGACCGTGTCAGTCTGACTCATGCTAAAAGTTATAAGAACTCTCCGCAGCTTGACAGGGTTCTGAAGCTTGCTGAGGTTCTGGAAGTTTCAGTAGATGAACTCACAAAAGTTCGGGGTAGTTCAGTTGGCTAGAAAGTGCGGCTCATACCCGCAAAGTCGCTGGTTCGAATCCAGCCCCCGAGACAAAAGCTCAACCCGACGGATGGCAAAGGGTTGGTCTACCAGAAGGAGAAGAGTATCTTACCCATCCCCCTAGAGACGATGATCCTTCTGGGTCTGCTTTCTTAGCTCAGTGGTAGAGCAGGCGGCTGTTAACCGAAAGGTCGGTGGTTCAAATCCATCAGAAAGCGATGCGCTATTGTAGGCGTTGTTGTTGGTGGGAGACTTGTCTGAGCGGCAAGGACGTTGAAGGTTGGTTCGACTCCAACAGTCTCTCATAGCCTTTTTGGCTTTTTCATAAAAAACTCCTTGTAATTCCCCTCTTTTCGGTCTCACCCTCCTTGTCGAAAAGAGGGGTTTTTGAGGTATTCCGCAATCAGCAAAAGTATTTCCTCGGGAAATCCGGACACTTTGGGCTTTTCAACAGGCCTAAAATTGAGGTATACCTCAAAATTTGACAAAAAAATTTAGGTCGGTACCTCGGAAACGGTCCAAAGGGGTTTTCCAGAAATTTCCAAAACAAAAATTTTGGACTCTTTTCTTGTCAAAAATGCGAAAAATTGAGGTTTTCCGCAATTCGTTTGACCCCAGAGCCGTATTTTCCCGTGTTTTTCCGATACCCTGCCCCTAAGAAATTGAGGTATACCTCAAAATAGCAAAGGCCAAACAAGACAGGCTATAACCAGCAGGCCCAACGAGAGAAGGATCCTCTTCCAGAGCTTCATGCTCTTGTCAGTTAAAGGTAAGAGAACTACTGACATGACGATTACGTAAACGATGTATGTGATCATGCCTTAGTGTAGCACGGTGTGTAATGGGTGACACAAGGGTTTTTCCAGAATTTTGTGAACGGTAAGCTGAGGAGCCATATTCATTCTGCTGGGCGAGCGAGCGGCGGGGTGGGGGTAGCTGTTTAGACCCTTGCCCTACCTTTAAAACCCTATTCTATTTGTTAGTAAATCCTTATATAGTAAAGAATTAAAGAGCTTGACACTATATTATTAGATGCTAGGATATAGTCACGGGAAAACTATTCCCTACGATTTTTTTATCTTTAACGTGGTTTTACGGTTGCTTTCCAAGGTAAAAGGCAAACTGACAATTATAAGGGCGTTAACTCTTTGATATTGTCTGAGGGTAGATAACAAGGCGAACAAGGCGAACAATCCTGGAATAGGTATTGTGATGATTGTCTCTGAATTGAGATAGAAACATGAATTGTTTGTGTTCCTCTTGTCTTGTCTATTGCGTAAATGGTGAAATTTTTCAGAGTAGAACATATAAACGAACCTTCTGAAAAACGTACTACACTAACGGAAAGTGTAACAAGAAATCTTTTTACATAAGGAATTAAGAAAATGACAAAGAAAGAAAACACAATTAAGGCAATTCAGATTCTAGACCACAAGGACAAGGCCGGCCGTGAATTTTATCAAACAGTAAAATTTGAAAAAAATTCTGATGGTTACACTGTTTCCTATGGTACTGATGATTGTTCAATAGTGAAAAAACTTACTAACGAAACAATCACCGCCCTCACTGACAAGTTTAATAAGGGCGAAAAAATGGATAAAGAGACAATCGAGAAACGCTCTCTTAAACTCTTCCCTTGCAATTGTCTTGTAAAGCTGTATAACGAGGCTTTTAAGGATAAAGCAAGGAAAGAAAGAGAAGAGAGATTTAACAGTGAGAATTGTACTGTTAGCTATGAGGGCGAAACACTCGTTTTCAATCCTAAGTATACTCTCACTAAGAGTGAAAGAACACTTATATTATTAAAGACACTGAATAAGAATAGCATCTACTATGTATATTCTGACGAAAACGGCAATTGTGCCTTTTCAAGTGTCCCGTGTTGTTCTGAAAAGAATAAGAACTTTAACCATTACGAGAGGCTGACAAGTTACTCTGAGGGTTATTGTAACAACCTCATGAATACTATCGTTAAGGGCTTGCCCTTTGATAGGTTCATGGAAATTTGTAAAGCATTTAAGGGCTTTAAACTTGTATCTTGTCCTACCGGATTGAAAAACAAGTAAGAAAAACTGAGGGCGATAAGCCCTCTTTTTTTATGCCCTTATTCCCCAGGATATCGGTTTTTCAGTTTATCTGTTTTTCCGATATGAAAGTTAGTTATCAGCCCTCTTTTTATGAGGCTGTTTGTTTATAGGTTGTTTTATGAAAGATTGGAAAAGTTTTACATTTAATTTTGATGGATTGCATGGTAAACCTTACCTTTTTTACCAGGGGGATATGTATCTGAAAGAGGTTGTATATAAAATCCGTTGTTCCTACTCTGACAAGATTGACGCTTTCAAACATGGTAGACGGATTGAAAGCTACTATCCTACGAGACATGGCTATTTCCTTATAACTGTTAAGGGATTCAATGTGCCTTACATATTAGATTGCTTAAAAGGTGATTACACAATAAGTGAGGTATAAGCCGCCTCTAATCCGCCAGGTATTCTGTTGATATAAGCCGCCTCTCTCTGAGGCTGCTTGTTATGAACAAAATAAGGAGAAAACTATGCAGATTAAAATGGAATCAAAAACCGTTGAACTTGACGGGAAAACTCTGGTTATTGAGTTAGGTATTGACAACGACTGGTTTGGACAGAGAGATGATTATCTTCACTTTGCTACAGACTGGTATATCGCAGGTGATAATCATCACCATGAAGAACTGTATGACTTCACGGATGAAGGCTACGAAAAAGCTAGCTATGGATATGACTGGTTAATATTTCAAGCAGAGAAAGGGGAGTTGGTATAAGCCGCCTTTTCCATCTATCGAAACACTCTCTTCGGAGGGTGTTTTTTATAGACGGAATAAGCCGTCAAATTCATTCAAGGAGGCTCACAATGAAATTGAGCGTAAAAACAACTATGAGTTCGGATGTTGCACTTCTCTGCAACGGTGTGGAAGTCTGCGAACAGGCTGAATGGTCTGACTTTCTCAGCAAAGACTTTATCGATGATTTGGAGAAGGCTATGAGCGGCTCTCTCATAAATCCGGATTTTGATTCGCAGAGAGACGCAATTGTCGCAGATGCTTTTCTCCGCAACAACAGATGGCAGCTGAGAATACCCGTCTACAATGTAGAAACAGTCTCTACCGAAACGGGGTTCCTCTGTGTCGCAAGGGAAAAATGTGGTATCTGGCACTTCAGACTGTCTTACAACAAGTCAATTCTTGAGGGTTCTACAGACGAAACTTATGGATTAAGCGTTATTCGTGGGATATGTATGTCAGTTATGGATGCTGATGATTACATGAATCTCAGTAGAGAGTTCTTTGAAAACGAGGAAAACTATTTTAGCTGGAACTGATTCTATAGAAAGTCTCTCTTAATTGAGAGGCTTTTATATAGAGACGGTTAGGTATCAGCCCCGCTTTTAGTGAGGGCTGAATTTTATTGTCTCAAAGGAGAATAACATGGAAAAGAGATTAAGAACTCTTTCGGTCGGTGATGAATTCACCACGGTCAACGGCACGATTGTGATGCGGATTAAATCCGGTTATATCGTGGAATCTTTACGCTCGGGATTGAACTCTCTCGTGAAGGGATGCGGCTCAATCAGGGAAACAATTGATTATCTCAGGAGGATATCAGCATGAAAAAACCAACACTTGAAATCAGAGAATACTATGACAGATGGTACAACTCGGAAATCTACCGTTTACTGAAGGATTACCCCTCCGACAGCTATGGAGCTTATGGACACTGTTCATCGAACAAAATGAGGGCTTGGGAGAAGTACAAGAGAGTCGCAGACTATCTGAGAATAACCGGAAAGAATTGCGACAGATTCTCATGTGCCGGAATCATCACGAGAGACGGGATTGAGTATTTCCATGTATGGAAGTCGGAAGTGAATGAGATTGAGTGTCCTCTCTCACTTTTAGAGGCTCGATGATGGTTTGGGCTGGATTTAAGGGAACTACTTTCTATTGGAGTAGGTCTATCAATACGCTAATTGTGAACGGGGTTGAAAGTATCAGCCCCGTTTCTCTTGAAGAACTGGTTTATTGGAGGAATCAGAATGTTAGTAAGAATCATGTTAGGTTGTAGGAGGAAGAAATGACAATCAAATTCGATAACGGGGATTATATCTCCGTAACAGTTGAAACAGAGGAACACCACAAGGGGTGGTATAGAATCACAAAGAAAATCGGAGGGTTCTCAACTACGGGTTGGCATAATCCGGACCCTCAGTTTTTCTATCCATTGAGGTCTCAGATTACAGATGAAGTATCTCTTATTGTGACTGACCTGTTGATGGAATTAGCCCCGCAGGAGGTGGAAGTATGACTTGGTGTGTGACGACAGACTGGAAAAATGGAGAATCGTTCTATCTCGATAACAAGATAGATGCTCTGTACAAATTTTGTGCAGAGTTCGCTTATCTCAGAATCAGCGTTATCAGCCGCCTTGAAATCTTGAAACAGAATAAGCTGATTCTCACCATAACCAAAACCATGCCGGATATCAAGTGTGACAGATGTTTTGATATTACCTGTAAAGGCAAGCGGTATGCAATTCAAGAAGGGAGAGACGGCTATCTTCTCCTTGGTGAGAACGAAAGAGGAATTGTCGGTAAACCCATCGGCATTTACTCGGACTTCAAAAGCATAATCAACTCTCTGATTACAGAACATAAGGAGAAAAGAATATGAGTCACGGCAGAATGTATGTATTCTCGAATAAGCCTCTCACTGAGGCTGAGAAGGAAAGTATCTATGACCAGCTTGCAGAACTCGTACCGGCAACTTACGACTATATCTTGAACGGCATGAACCTCGAAGCTGAACTTCAGAATTTTCTGGAGAATCACCCTCACTTGAAACACGAGGAAAACAAGTTCGACGTTTCACTCGGTGAGGCTCTGGAAGACACAAAGGAATCGCATTACTTCCCTACGCCTTCCGGTAACGGGATGATTGACTATCTCAGATTCAAGTATCACTACCGATACGGTAGGTGGTCTTGGGAGTCTTTTGTCATAGTGAATAAATATGAAGAGGATTCCTTTGAATGGACTTGGGATATAAACCTCTTCGATGCGTTGGTATCAGCCTTCCATTACTCGGAAATGAGCCACGCCACAAGGTATGGCCAGAATCCTCGTGTTGAACAAGGAATTGTACCACTCGATTTGAACTTCCGGTATGACCTCATACTGGAAGATGTTTACGACTATCACTATTGAAGGAGAACAATATGACAACAAAGTATTACGTTATTTTCGGAAATCACGGCACCGGATGGGAGGCTGAGGATTACTTTGAGGATTACTCTGAGGCGAAGAGATGCCTCGGAGAGTACCGGATGATTGGTACCTATGCCATGCAGACCAGATATGTAAGAGATGGTAAGGACCCTCTCAATTGTAGATACAGATACAACTAAGGGTATAAGCCCACAAAAAACACAACAACAGGGACCGTGTAACAGCGGTCCTTTTTATAAGGAGAAACAGAATGAAAGCAGAAGGAACTTTCAAGGCAGCGGTGTTCACTACTGACGGTGAACTTAAAATGGTCAACCTCCCTTACAATGGTTGGTTTAACAAAGCAAAAGAGATGCTGAACATTGACACGGCAGATCTTCCCCGCAGAACGATTGACGGAATGGTGTTTGACTTCCTCGTAGATGATGAAGGACTGTTTAACAATCCTCAGCCTACACTCATTTCAGATAAGGGCGAAGTCCTGTTGGTTGGTGATATCGCAATCTTCCATCCTTGCGATGTAGATATGGAGGGCAACGAGATTATGTATGACCTTACGGAAGAGGAATTCAACCATATCAAGAAATGTCTTACTATCCTTGTCTCTGGACAGTATGGAATCATTGGAGCAATAGCAGGAGGTGACTATGAATAAGGTATTCGCCACGCAGTACATGGGGGACGGAAGAACTCTCGAACTTGGTTGGGACGGTCATTTGTATACCGTCACAGAAAGAACAAAGAAAAGCTCTCGTGTAATCGGGAGCTTTATCTACTTTTCGGAGGCTAATATCGAATATCACGATTACTTCAAAGAGAATTATGAAGAAGATATGAGCCGCAACTATGAGGAGGCATAAGATGGAAGGATTCATTAGAATACCACAGTCAAGATTCAACCTTGCCATGCACGACTTCTTGGAGATGGCAAGAGAACACGACGAAGACGTAAGACAGTCTACAATTGCAGAAACGGAAGAGATGTTCAAGCTCTGGCATGAACGCTCAATTGCTTCATGGAAGAACCTCTGTAATGTGCAGAGGTTGATTGAAGACGCTTTCGGTATTCAGTTTGTCAGAAACAAGAATAGAATCTATAAGAAGGGTTGTATTACCCTTCTGTATGAGGAGGAAGAATGAAACCATATATCAGCGAGAAGAACGGTGTTTACACAGATGTATTAGCCGTCATGGAGCTAGGGGTCTACGAGGACCCAGAAGAGTCTAACAAGATATGCGAATGGTTAGCGGAGACTTTCGGCTTAACCGAAGGTCCTGTTAATCCCAACGGGGAAATGAGCTGTCCTGTCGAACTTACGGAAGACGGGACTTACATGGTCTACAAAGCAGAGTACGGTTATGTGCCGCTCGTAGACCTTCTAAACAACTGGAAGATAGAGTTTAAACGATGGAAGGAGGAGGAGTTTAGAGAATGAACTATCACTTTATCGATTGCGACACAATAATTGATGGCTGGTCGTACAGTTTTGGCAAAAAGTGGGCTTATGCCGTAAGAGGTGCAACAAAGAAGTATAAGCTCGAACTCACTCACGAAAACGCAAGACTTCTCGAGAAGATATGTGAGAGGAACAAAGACGGTTGGGCAAGAACTAAGATTATTGTGGACACTATAAAGGGAAAAGGAGATGAAGCATGAATCAGTTAAACAATTTAATTCTGGAAGGAACAGTTATCAATGAACCGGAGGTAGTTGCAAAGTCAACTACTTCTGACGAGAGACTTATCAAGTTCACTATTGCGAACGACAGGTACTATCTGGATTCAAAGAAGACACCTAAACAGGAGACTCTGTTCATGGTTGTCAATTGCTGGGGAGAACTCGGGGAGAAGGTATTAGCCACGATTCACAAAGGAAAGATTCTCAGAGCCGTCGGAAGACTCTTCCCCTGCAGATGGGTAACGAAGACGGGGGAACACAAGAGCAGCATAGAGCTTGAGTGTAATCATATCGAGTACAGAATCGAGAAGAAAGAATACAGCATGGAGGTATTATGACGGAACTCAAACGAATCAGATTGAGGCATTCAGAGAGCTATCTGGATGCCGTTCTTTTTGAAGAGCCGACAAGCGGAGGTAGACCTATCTACTTTGTCAGATTGGAGCGAGGAGAAGCAGAGGGTGTAAGGAAGTGCTTCATAACTCTGAATTTCTACTTCGTAAAAAATATGGCGGAAGCATATCTGAACAAGGTGGCTAATGCCATCGAAATATGGGAGGAACCAGATGTGGAAAGAGAGGAAGAGGAAACGTCTGAGAGAACTGAATAACAGCTATCTCGATGTTGTCATGTACGAGTGTGACAACAAGTTTATCGTATGTCTTGAGACAGATTCTTGGGAGCTGACTCTCAAGACATACTCAATGTTTTCGTATGCAAGGAGCTATTACCACAACATAGTTTACCTTATAGGAAAGGAGAACGTATGAAGATTCTTAGTTTACATGAGAACGGGGTGGACGTAGGTATCTACCCCGATGATATCGAAGGGATTGAACCCGTAGATGGTAGAGGCTGTCTTATCCGGTTATGGTCCGGCTATGATCAGTATGTCGATGAAGATTTTTCAATCGTAGATGAAATGCTCTGCGAACTGGAGGAAGAATAAATGGAAGATGATGAAGAACTCTGCACAGAAACACTGAGAGGTCACTTATATCTTGGTCTGGATAAGGTTGGGGAGAGGTACGACGTATATCTCGGAACCTTCACAGACAAGATATCACTGGCACGCTTCAAGACGGAAATAATGGCAAGGAACTACTTCAATAGACTTTGCTCGGAATCAGCCCCGCAGGGGTTGAATCTCGGAGCTATCTACAGCGTTTAAAGGAGGTAGATAATGGAAATCGTTAAGTGCTGGGCTATTGATAGAGGAGACTCCGGAAACAAGTGGCTTACATTCTTTGGGACAAAAGAAGAGGCTTATGACTACATTCGAGGATTAGCCCGCTCGGACCGTCAGAGTGTCCATGCCGTCTTCGAGACTTTCGCAGGCATCGGAAAATATGGCTATGTTGAATTGTGGAGCGACGACTTCCCGAACTTCAATTCGGGTTGCGGCCTGCAGAACGGTGAATACATTATGTACACATTCCCAGAACTACAGGAAATCATTAACAAGTAAGCTCTAACACGTTATCGATTATCGTTTTTACCCTTTTGTTGGTCCGATATTGTTCGAGGACCTTAGCCTCTTTTGCGGTAATCTCTCCGCTGGAATCAATAAAACCTAAAAGGTAGTCGGTGGTAGTCTGAAGAATCTCCGCAAGGATTCGGATTGTATAAGTGTCGGGTAAGACGTTGCGACACTTTGACTCAGTAAGTCGGTACGTCTTACCTGTCAGCTTTGAAGTCTCGGACTGAATGAACGTGGCAGTATAGTGTAACTCATACTGTCTCTGTTCAATTCTTTTCCAAAAGAGCCTTGCAACTTCTTCTCTATCCATACGGCTAGTGTAATCGGTATCACTAATTATTTCAACAACAAAAATAAAATCTTACTCTAGGATAATTTACGATAAACGACAATATTTATTGTCTTCCATGCAATAATAATATTGAATTTATCGTAATTTTCTATTGCATAAAATGGGATATGGAGGTATTATTAAAGCATGGAAATCAACAGTATTGAAATTAACGACGACGGTACTGAAATCCTCGTCAACAAGGACCGAGTCTACAAGTACAAGGAGAATCGGCTGGAGCAGATGTGCGGGAGGAGGGAGATAGCTGAATATCTCGACTACCACTGCAACGGGAAGGTTAATGTAACGAACCTTTACAGGAACAATCCCAATGCAGTTCTTCAGTTCCCGAACTTTGAAATCGAAAAAGCTGAAGGCGGTGAAAAGCCGTGGACTCGTAGAGAGATGGAGGCATGGTTATCCATTCCTATTAACAAGAGACGTCAGATGTACAAGGAGAGTAGAGACGAATGACGATTACAAACAAGACAAAAATTCAGAAGCCGATGTTCGAGGCAATCAAAATGCTGTACGACAATCATCCGGCACCCGTGGACGGCACGTACTACGTCACAGAACTGTTAAGAAGCCCTAAGGAAGTTATCTTGAACAGAAAGCACCGTGACGAGGTTGTGAAAGACGCTCAAGAGTGTATCGATGCAATTCTCGGTACAGCATGGCACAAGGCTATCGAATCTCTGATTATCGGTCAAGAGGACTGTATCACGGAGAGGAGATTCGTTAGAAAGCTGGAAGTTGAAACAGACTTCGGTGTATTTCCGGTTAATATCTCCGGAGCAGTTGACTGTATCTACGCAGATGGTAAGGGGTTCCATATTATCGACTGGAAGACCTGTAAGCTTGCAAAGGTAGACAAGGCTAGGTCTGGAGAAGAAGTAGACTGGAAGAAACAGCTTTATATCTATGCTTGGCTAGTTGAGGGCAACATGGGTATCCGCCCGCTTGATGGCACAATCAACGCATTCCCGAAAGATGTTAAAGGCACGCCCAACTTCGAGGACATAACGACTCTCAAGCTACAGGCTATCATGTATGACCTCTCTGACAGAAAGTTCGAGGAAGACCTCATTAACGAGAACAAGAGCAAGCTCAGAGAGATTCTGAATACTACTCTGGCAGAAGACAATCCACGTGAATGCACTCTCGAGGAGAGATGGCAGGGCGAACCGACTTTTGCAGTCAAAAAGCCCGAAGCGAAGACAGCATCAAAGGTCTGTTCTTCCGTAGCTGAAGCTCAGAAATTCCTCTCAGAAAAAGGCTGGATTGGTAAGGGCTATCAGATATTTGAAAGACCTACATGCCCGACGAAGTGTCAGTCATGGTGTGATGCTTATCCGTGGTGTAAGCAGGGACAGGATGCGGTAGCAGCATTTGAAGCTACAACAGCGAAGACATACAACGACAAGGGAGGAGAAGTAAATGGCTGAAGACACAAGGAACATTTACGAGAAGATTAACGCAGTCAAGAAAGGGCTGAGAAGTGTCTCTCTGAATAAGAGCGGCAAGAACAAGTTCTCGAACTACTCTTACATGGAGCTTACAGACTTCGAGGACACACTCGAGGACCTTTGCGACAAGGAAGGGATTAACACTCTCTTCAGATGGTACTCGGACAGAGTTGAAATGACCATCACGAATATGAACCGCCCGTCAGAGTTCATTATGGTACCTGCCCCGCTTGCAACTTGCGGCATTAAAGGAGCAACAGAGATTCAGAATCTCGGCGGCTCAATGACGTACCTTAGAAGGTATCTGTTCGTATCTACTTTCGGAATCTCAGAACACGATGCAGTCGAGGAACAGCCGAACAGCAACAAGGTGGCTAAGGAATGGCCGAATCAGCAGGCAGTACAGAATCAGCCGCCCGTACAACAGGCACCTTCTCCTGATGGCAAGACTGCTTACTTTGCCCTTCTCGACTTCTTCGGTTACGACATGAACAACAGAAACTCTGAAGAGTCAAAGAAGGCACTCGAGAAGAAGGACTTCTGGATGAACTCTAACTTCGGCGGACCGATTCTCCCCACGAACTTCACGGCAGAACACGTTAAGAAGATTAATGACTTCATATCTTCTGGACCGGAAAACTTTAAGAGTGACCCGATATGTTGAAGATTGAATGGAAACAGCCGTCGGGGGAGTTAATCAGAATCCCCGACGGACTGAAGCCGACACTGGCAAGAATCAGAGGTCAGACCAGTTGGATCCGAATCACTATTGAACCAGTCTACATGGAACGAACAGCGGACCAGAACGCCTTCTTCCATGCAAAGCTGGGAGAGCTTTCAGAATTGTGTGGAGGTAGCAAGAACTGGCTGAAAGACGAAGTGAAGATGTTCGCAACAAAACGTGGATATCCGTACGAAGTTGTGAACGGGGAGATAGTACCGAAGTCGGTCAAACAGGCATCGGTAGAGGAAATGGAAATACTCATAGACTCGCTTTATGAGTATGCAACAAAGAACGGTCACGTACTACAAGGAGAAATAAGATGTTAGTAAGTGGTGTTGGTATTGTATCGGATATTTCCTATCAGAACGGAAATTCAAATGGAAAAGATTGGACGAAGACAAACTTCAAGCTCACTGAATTCTTCAGCACACAGAGCGGAGAGACAAAGAGCAGAATGTTCTTCGTATCGTCCTTCAGAACTATCAATCTTGTCGAGGGAGGAACATACCTCATTGGAGGAGAACTGAGGAATATACAGGACCAGAACAAGAACTGGCGTACTGAGGTACAGGTACAGTATGCTTATCCTCTCGGGAATCAGCCCGCACAGCCGCAGCAGAACTACGGTCAGCAGCAGTACAACAACCAGTATCAGCAGCAGCCACAGCAGCAGAACTATGGTTATCAGTCGCAGGCTCCACAGAACTTCGGGTATCAGCAGGCACCGCAGAGGCCTCCCGTTAATTCCATAAACGGACAGGAGAACTTCACAAATGACGACATCCCGTTCTAAGAAGAAGGAGGGGAAGGCTGTAAAGCCTATCCCTTCCAACATTAAGCAGAGAGCTTTAAGAAACTTTCAGAGAATGAGAAGACTCGAGGAAATGAATGCCGACGGTACAGTCACTTGTATATCTTGCGGCAGAACAATCCCCTTCAGCGAATCGCAGGGCGGTCACTACATATCCCGTACTTGTGAAGCAACGTGTAATGAGCCGGACAACGTGTGGCCTCAGTGTGTGTCATGCAACTGTTATAAGGACGGCAACTATCTTGAGTACCGTGTACGTCTGGTCAGAAGAATCGGAATCAAGAGAGTGGAACGTCTGGAGAACATGATGATGGCTTCAAAAGGTGACGAGGAGGCTCTGGCTAAACTCTATCCGGAGGACCAGTACAAAGTAACCGGAAAGAAAGGAAAAGTGTACTGGAACGAAAGGAACGAGGAGTATAAGAGGAGGATTAAGGAACTCGAATGAGCTTGATTATCTGGTATGGGTTAATAACGGGCCTCTTATTGTTATCAGCCCGCATTAACGAATTGGTTGATTGGAGAGTCAACACTCTGTTCGAGATGGCTTTGAAGAAGGCTGAAAAGGAGGGAAAGGCTTGCTTTACTACATTCTCTGTGGAATAGGTGTCATTCTCTCTGTCTGGAGCATAGCACTTACAGTCAAAGGCTTTCAGACAGCGGAGAAGGCAAGAGTTTTGGAAGAGGTGGTGGCCCATCTGTATGAAGGGAAATCACTGAAGGTGGAAGTCCATGAGAAGGATACTTCCCATTGATTTAGGATTCGCAGAAGACCATGACTTCTCCGAAGCGGTGGTTCTGGCACTTATCAGAAAGAATGAACTGGAGGGTTATCCGGAAAGGTTATCTACTTCCGGAGGACTGAGACGTATGTACCCTCAGATATTCAAGATTGAAAAGTACCGTGACGTATTAGCCCGCTTGGAGAGGGAAGGATATCTGTCAGAACACAAACGATATTTCAGAGGGAAGTACCCGCTGAGAATCTACAAATTAACCGACAAGGCAATACGAGAGTATGTCTTCGGAGAGGAGTTCTTTTAATGAGAGACTGGGAAGAGTTGAGAGTCCACGGCTGGATGCTCAACAAGTTCAAGTTGACAGGAAACGATGCGCTTGTCTTCGCCGCTGTATTCGGAGGACTGAAGAACACGACAGAAGACAGGCCGCTCAGTCAGTCGAAATACTTTGCAAACGTCTTAAACATCGAAGAATCGACGGTTAGAAGTTGTCTGGCAAGGCTGATGATGAAAGGTCTGGTTGCTTGTAAGGAGGAGCTGACTATAAGCGGCAACCATTACAACAACTACTTCGTGACACTAACAGTAGTAAATGCCTTTGCACAGGCGACGGCTGATAAATTGCACAGCAAGGAGGATAAGTAATGCTGATAGATCTTGAGAAGTGTAAAGCGTATTGCGATAAGCATATCTGCAATAAGGATTGCGCTCTTCAGACAAAGGGAATGTGCATCTTCAGCGAGGCAAGCTGGGAGGAAATCGAGGAGGCTTATACAAAGATGGAGGAAGAGGTAAAAGAATGAACGACAACAGTTACTATGTCGTCTCCAGATGGATGGCGACGCAACTCGGACTGACCGGAAATGAATTGCACACTTACGCAATCATATTCGGATTCTCGCAGGACGGAGAGACAGAGTACAAAGGAAGCACAAAGTATCTTATGGAGACTCTGAATATCTCAAAGCCGACAGCTATGGCAGCCTTGAATGGACTCGAGAGTAAGGGGCTTATCAAAAAGAGGCAAGACAACATACAGGGTGTCTACTTCAACAGATACTCAGTTAATCTTGATAGAGTTCCCAAAATTGCCTACCAGTCAAATTTCTTTACTGGGGTAGGAAAAAATCTTACCGAGGGTCGTAAAGAATCTTTACCCAGTAATATAAAGGGAAATATAGAGGGTAATATAGAAGAAAGTATATGTATATCTAACGATATACAATATACCAAAGAAAAACTGCCTTTCAGTGAAATAATCGATTACTTGAATGAAAAGACAGGTAAGCATTACAGACCTAACACTTCAAAGACACAGACACTTATCAGAGCTAGATTCAGAGAGAAGTACACTTTCGAAGACTTTAAGAAAGTCATAGATACAAAGTGTTCTGACTGGTTAGGTACAGATATGGAACAGTATCTAACTCCAGATACATTGTTTAGCCCGAAGTTCGAGAAATACCTGAATCAGACTCCTCGAAAGCAGTCTTTCCAGAATTCGCCTCAGTTTAACCCGAATACCCTCAGAAGAGATAACGGTGTACCGCTTGATGAATTGTTCGTATAAGGAGGAAAACGTATGAACGACATTTTTAAAGAAGTCATGGGATTACCCAACACTCTCTCGGTTGAGAACTACAAACTAAAAGAGAACGAAAAGATCACCGATGATGGTGAGTACATTGTCTGTACAAAGTGTGGAACAACAAAGAGACACAGACAGTATATTGAAATCTTCGATGAAGAATGCTGGTGGCCGATTAAACAGAATGTTGCAGGACTGTGTCCGTGTGAGGTATCAGCCACGCTTGCAAAATCGGCAGAGGAAGAACAGAAACACTTTATGATGGTGTATGACTGCGACTTTCTCAAAGGTCTCCTCGGAAGTGCTTATGCAGGTAAACACTTCGAAGAGTTACCTCCGACGAACAACATATCCTACAACTACGCTTTAGGAGTATGTCAGAACTTCGTAAAGAATATCAATATCTCTCTTCAGAAGGGATACGGATTTTTTCTGTACTCGAAATCAGCCGGAACTGGCAAGACGACGCTCATGGCTTGTGTTCGTAACGCTCTCCTCGAGAAAGGTGTGCTGTGTGCCTTCATTAACGAGAAGGACTTTATCAACTTCTGCAGAGACAAGTCAAAGAAGTACGACTCGAATGGCTGGTTCGGTTATTCCTTCTTCCTCACGGCAGACGTACTGATTCTCGATGATGTAGGAGCAAGCAACCTCTCTGGTGACAACGGTTACACGAACTGGAGGAACGAGAACCTGTACGAACTCATTGAGGAGAGGAACAGAAACAACAAGTGTACCCTCTTCACTTCCAACTACGGACCCGACGAACTCGGCAAGAGAGGCATCGACTTCAAGACGGTAGACAGAATCCTCGAGAGGTCAAAGGGAGTCGTAGAGCTTGATGGCGGTTCATTTAGAGGAAACTATGTGGGTAATCAGATGTGACTTCAAGGACGGTACTTGATATAGAGGAGTCACCAAGTACCTCCTGTACAAAAACGCAAGACTTCGATTGATGAACGATTTGGACTTCTACCACCCGAAGACTGACAGAATGCAGCGGGGCGGAGGAACATTCAAAATATTCTGGAGCGAGAATGGACGCAAGACTAAAACGAATAGCTGACACCTACGGCAAACAGGAACAGCTACGGCAACTGATGGAGGAATGCGGAGAGCTTTCAGTAGAAGCCTCCCATTCCATTCGACGGGAAGGCATTGACATAGCCTTCATCAAAGAGATAGCCGACACGGAAATCATGTTGGAACAGATTAAGTACCTCTTCGGTATTTCCAAGAAAGATATCGACGAGATTAAGGAGCAGAAAATTGCACGACAGATTAGAAGAATCGAGAACTACGAGGTTTAGGCTCAATAAGAGTGAACGCCTTGTCTTTCAGCCTCTCTTCTACTTCAAGAGAGACAAGCTGAGAGAACGACACGACCTCACACTAAGAACGGAAGAGTTCATTAACGGAATAGCCTTCGCTCTAATGACACTCATTAGGGCAGACTTGGAGCCACTGGGACTCAATATAACCATCAAGTCCCTACCGGACCCGAACACACTGAAGATTAGAATCTTCGACGAAACTTACTCGGAAATGAAGAAAGTACCGACTGGTGACTTCATATTCGCAGAGGACCCGAAGATGTTGCTTGAAGATACCATAACCGAATTGACGGAAAGGATAATGGAGGCAAGGAATGACAGCAATTGAACACTTGGAAGAGGTACACAAATTCTGTAGCGAGCAAGTTACCTGCTACGGTTGCAAGTACCACAACGACAAAAAAGGCCAGTGTAAGTGGAACGTAATCTTTCACTCACACCCTTACACTTGGGAAGTGGACGACTTGAAAGAGGTACTGAAGGAAAGATGATAGAACTCATAGCAATCACATTGGTACCTGTTTTATGTATCGGTTTTATGATCTTCTCAACCATCACATGGTCCAGACTTGAACTGAAGATGGACCAGATGCGGGAAGAGAGGCGGCTGATTCGCTCAGAACTTGATTCGCTCAGAACAAGACTTAAATCACTTGAAACAAAATAAAGGAACAACATAAATGAAAAACACAACAAACAACACAACAATCGAAAAGGACAACACAATGGAAAACACAACAATCACAGCAGAAGAAACAGTTACTCTTAACAAGTATCGCTCCGAAATCAGAACAATTCTGAGAACAATCGATGATTACCAGAACCTCCGTATTAGAACAGGTAACAGACTGAAGAAGAAGGCAGACGGCACAGACCAGAAGGATGCAGACGAAAACGCACCGGACGTGACGGCTGATTCCATTCTCGAGAATGTAGACCTCTTCGGAGATACAATGGCAATTGAAGACAAGCTCACAAAGAGACTCGAGGAGAAGGTCAAGCAGACAAAGGAATGGAAACTGTACTTCAAAGACATTAAGGGTATCGGCCCCAAGATGGCAGCTATCCTCATTTCAGAGATAGACCCGTATAAGGCAGAGACAGTCAGCAAGATATGGCAGTACGCTGGAATGAACTCCGGTATGGTTCTCGGCAAGAAGAAGGAGAAGGATGGTAGTATTACTGTTACCGGTGACATGGTAAGAGGGGATAGGCCCACAAGTGGATATGTCCTCCCGTACAACAAGTACCTCAAAATGGCAGTAGCCGGAAAAATTGCCACACAGCTCATGATGGCAAAGAACCCGAAGTACACGAAGATTTACGAAGGGGCAAAGAACTTCTACAACACGAACCCGAAGTGGAAGGATGCAACAAAGGCACATATCCACAGGGCGGCCATCAGAAAGATGATTAAGCAGTTCCTTGCAGACTACTACGCATTCGTCAGACCGCTGTATGGACTTGAGACAAGAGTACCGTACGCCGAAGAAAAGATGGGAATTGTTCACCACAACTATTCCAATTAATTTGATGGTGTGATATACTTTACACAGGTGAGGGCTAATAACCCTTACCTGTCAATATGCAAGAGGAAAAAGAAAACCATTGCCTCCAAGCGGGCCTCAAGCCTAAAGAAACCCTTGTACTCAAAGCGAGTCGACTGAGACAAAAAGAAAACCGTATAAGACTAGCGAGTCGTATGCTGAAAGAGAACCATTGATAGAGAAGCGAGTCAAGATCCGTAAGGAAACCATCTCCTAGAAGCGAGCCAACGTTCAACAGTAAAACCATTGTCAAGAAGCGGGCTGATAACTTAAAGAAGACCTCATAGGTAAAGCGAGTCACCTCTTTTAAGAAACCCGGTAGTTGCAAGCGAGTCTGAAGAAATGAGAGAACCAGTTAAAAAAAGCGAGCCTTTGTTTGCGAAGAAAAACACAAGAATAGAAAGCGAGCCGGCATCTAGGAGGAAACCAAGCATCGTAAACGAGTCATATCTTTAAAGTAAACCACATACAAGGAGCGAGCCATGAATCAAGATAAAACCATTTGTTGGAAGCGAGTCATTTCTACTTATGAACCCAGAATACATAAACGAGCCGGAACTTATAAAGGAGAACATAGAATACAAGCGGGCTAATCAAACAAAAAAGACCCATTGATCTGGAGCGAGCCATATCATACGAAGAAAACAATGTTAGAAAGCGAGATTATAACTTGAATAAACACTATCAAGATGAACGAGTCAGAGCTGCAAAGAAAACCATGCAGTTCGAGCGAGTCTTGTCTCCCAGAGAAAACCGTTGGTGCGAAGCGGGCCATTGTCTGGAAGTAAACCAAAGCAGGGAAGCGAGTCATGATGGGCTAGAAAACCATTTTTCTTAAGCTAGCCACTGTTCGGAAGAAAACCACTAGAAGTAAGCGAGCTGTATATGGAAAGAAAACCACGTTTGTCGAGCGAGTCGGCTGTCTAAGTAACCCATAGAAATTAAACGAGTTGAAGTCTTCTGAGTAATCCGATATGGAGAAACGAGCCTCGGTTATCAAGTAAACAAATGGTTTCAAGCGAGTCATGATGGATAATAAAACACAAGAGAATATTAAAGCGAGTCTACGGAAAACACTAACACGATTAACATGAGCGGGCTAATATCACGAAGTAAACCTAAATAGGGAAGCGAGTCTACCGAGTTAAGAAAACCACTGCATTCAAGCGAGCCATTATAGAATATGAGAACTTTAAATAAAAGCGAGTCTATCAGATAAATTAATCCAACCAGATAGAGCGAGCCATTTTCTGCAAGAAAACCAATGGAGTTTAGCGAGTCAATGAACGGAAGAAAACCATACGAATAAAGCGAGTCATAGGACGGTAGAAAACCATGCCCTTACAAGCGGTCCATGTTTTAAGAGAAACCCAATGGAAATAAGCGAGTCGTATTAAGGGAGGAAACCATTTGTCGCAAACGAGCCAGTACATTCGAGAACACCAATGGAAACGAGCGAGTCACAAGGCGATTTAATAAACCCACGGTTGAAAAGCGAACCAGTTCTATAAAGAAATCCCATGCTCGAAAGTGTGAATCTATACCATTCTCCTCAATATTTATTATTGATTAGAATGGTATAGTGTGTCATACTAGACACAGGAAACCATTATAAGGAGTGAGTCACAGATTGGAAGGAATCCTACGCATGGAAACGAGCCGCAATTTAGAAGAAATCCGATGCAGGAAAACGAGTCACAAAATCAGAGAAAACCGATGCAAGGAAACGGGCCGCAATAATAGAGTAAGACACATGATGTGAAGCGAGCCGTGCGCTCAGAAGAAAGCCGAATAGGGTAAGCGTGTTGTACCAAAAGAGAAAACCACTAGATATAAACGAGTCGTATCAATAAAGAAAACCACCGAAACAAAAGCGGGCTAATAACAAGGAGAAGAATATGGCAAAGAAAGGTTATTACACACTAAAGAGAACTTGTACAGTGTATTATCGAACAGAAGACCAAGCCTTTGAACCGGAGACGCTGAAAGAGGCAAAGCAGAATGCAAACGATGCAGACCTCAGTGATCTTGGAGTGAACTGGATTGAAAGTGACTGGCAAGTCGATGGAGAAGTAGGTCAATGGTGGCTGAGGTCAACACACATTTGTGACTGGGTAGACCGAGTTAAAGAGGCTCATTGGTACGAAACAGACCCAGTTGCATCGATGAAATACAAAAGCATAAAGGAGAATAAAAAACATGGATGAATGGTTTTTCTTTGAGACAAACAACAATGCAGAGAAGCTGAGAAAGGTGATGATGGAGCATCCGAATCTCCCTGTTGTCTTCGAATGTGCAAATGAAAACTATGACAGTTTTTACACAGACGACATGAAGATAGTAGTCGGAGAGGTTTTTAACAGCAGGGAATGGAACGACGAGTATGTAATCACTGAGAGAGATGTTTTAGAAGACAGGCTCTACGATGCGTACGAGGAAGGTGACGTTTCGGAGTTGGACTACGATTATACAGCCTTAACAGAAGAAGAATGGGTCAAGAAAAAGCTGGCTGATTCCGAGAAGTATTGGGTACCGTGTATTATCGTTTCGGTAGGCTGATATGGTATTAGCCGTCATTATTATTGCACTTTGTTTGGTAGCAATTGGATTCGTACTTGGAGTTAAGTACGGTAGTAAGGAGGACAAAAATGACGCTTGAAGAATACTTTGACAATGAAATCAAAATAGCTGAAACAGAAGAGTATAAAAATCCCGGCGATTTCATGGAATTTATATCTCGTCAGCTTGCGATAAAGTTGCTACGAGTGATAAAGGAAGAGGTTTTAAAACTCGACCATGAGGTAACGCTGAGGGAATTTGTTGAGTCTTGCAAGAAAGACAGAAAGAATTTTTGCCCCGAATGCCCGTGGAATGAAATGTGCTTCCTTAATGATGATTGGTATTGCGGCGGATATCCGTTCTGTGAACTTGATGTAGACGAAATTCAGAAACGTATTAAGGAGACAAAGAAATGACGATTGAAGAATGGCTTAATAAGCGGATTGAGGACGCTGAGAAAAATTGCTGTGAAAAGCATCCGGACGCTTATGACAATGGATATTGGGACGGCTATTATGACGCTCTGGACGATTTGCTCCGAGAGCTTCCCTCCTTCGGCTACGAGGTAACGCTGGGGGAGTTCAAGGAGTTCTGCAAGACCCATGAATCGTGTTCCAGATGTTCCGTAGTTGATGCGTGTCGCTTCGGCTGTCCGAGAATCTGGGATATCAAGGAGATGGGGAGACGCATGAAATACGAAGAGGAGAAGCACATGGAGGAGACAAGAAAGTGACAATTGAAAAATATCTGAAGAAATCCGCTGAGGAAATTGAGAACACGCTCCCCAAAGGGGACACCTGTGACGGAAATATCTATCTCGAAGGAAAAATGGACGCTTATTGGGAGATATTGAAGAAGCTCCCCTCTTTCGACCATGAGGTGACGCTGAAGGAAGTGAAGGAGGAATGTCAGAAACACGGAAGCGAAGGAGGCTGTTATGGTTGCGTATTACTGCATAGGCCTTCGTGTGCCGTTCCATACTACTGCGGAGTCGGCGGTATCCCCGTCAGATGGGGTATTAATAGAATCGAGGAAAAGATGAAGGGGGCAAGGAAGTGAAAGGATTTATCGAGGTAAAGAGAAAAGAC